>NZ_JACHYG010000003.1:0-667779 GCF_014192635.1 Pseudomonas sp. Tn43 | reverse complement strand
GTTTCCCCATGTGAGAGTAGGTCATCGTCAAGATCAAATTCCGAAACCCCTATCTGCATCTGCAGGTAGGGGTTTTGTTTTGTCCGCAGGAAAGTTCGTACGGCATTATCGGGTCGCCCCTGGCTGATTGCGATCTTGGCCCGACATAAGTAGCGGGGAAGACGACCGGAAGTCGCCGTCCTCCACTTCATCATCCTGAAATCAAGTCGGCGACTGGCTGTCTGTTCTCATGACATCTGCCTCGCCATTGGCCACGAGCCAGCGAATCATGTCGGCAACGGACACGGTATGACTACGCTCTATCCAGCGCACTAGTGCCGGCCCGTAGTGTTCGGTGTATCGGCTGAGCACCAGTTGGCGACAGTCCGCTGACAAGCGCAGGGTAATTTCCCGGCAGTGCAGATTGGCCGGGTCGTCCCGCGTCACCCGTTGCTGCAGAACCAGGCTATTGCTTTCAGAACCCATCAGCCGGTGCTCCTGTGCATTGAGAGGTAGTGTTCTCGGGCGAGCCTTGTTTGCCATCGGCCACATAAGCAGCACGATGCTCGGCCACCACATTACGCAACGCGCTGTAATAGTCCGGCAATTTTTGCAGGCTGTCGGTCAGCGGTAAGGCTTCTGCCCGACCATCGACGATGCCACCGACAGTGCTGATAGTCGACAGCGTCTCCACGGTATCGCTATTGCTGCCGAACGGGTCGACAACAAAGCCGAGCACCCGGCCGGCGGCGTCGCGACTGTTGGAGGTTCCAAGCAATGGCAGCTCGACGATCGGGCCATTGCCGATGCCCCACACGCCGAAGGTCTGGCCGAAGTCCGCGTCGTGGCGCGGGATACCGGCCATGCCGGAGACGTCGATCAAGCCCACCACCCCCACCGTGGTATTGAGTGCGAAACGTCCCAGGGTATTGACCGAGCGCATGGGGTTGCCTTGCAGCAGGTCGTTGATAAAGACCTTGGGCTCACCGAAGTTCGCCACAAAGTTATGCACACCGGTCTGGAAAAAGTCCGGCAAGTAGCGATAGCCGCGAGCGACCGGCGCCACAGCGTAGTCGTCGACTGTCCGGTTGAACGCAAAGACTGCGCGATTGAACGGTTCTGCCGGGTCGTACACCGAATAGGCGACATCGGCGCAGGCAACATCGGTGTTGGGCTGCAATTGGCTGCTGCAGCCTGTCAGCCCTGCCAACACGGCAATTGAGGTGTTGCGGGTCAGCCAGGGAGCACACTTGAAAGGCAACATGAATGCAAGTCTCAGGAGGAGTTTGCGGTGATGCTGAACTCCGGGCCTTGCGCAAAGATGTCTGGTTTATTGCGCCGCTGACGCTTTATTGCAGAGTTGAAATATATGACGCCCGGCCATGAATGGTTTTAGATAGCGGTTCCATTCGCCCCTTAAGTGACCTTTGGTGAACAGCCTTTTAATTGTCGACGACGACCTTGAAGTCCTTGATCTACTGAAAAAATTCTTCGTGCAGCACGGCTACAGCGTTGAGGTCGCCACTGACGGCGCGTCACTGTGGGCGGCCATCGGACGCCAGGCGCCAGACCTGATCATTCTTGACGTGATGTTGCCCGGCGACAACGGCCTGATCCTGTGTCAGCAACTGCGGATTCGATACGCCATACCAGTGATCATGCTGACGGCCATGGGCGAACTCAGTGATCGGGTGGTTGGCCTGGAGCTGGGCGCCGATGATTATCTGACCAAGCCTTTCGACGCCCGTGAACTGTTGGCCCGAGTGCGCGCCGTGCTGCGTCGTGTGGACGAGCGCCGGCCGGTGCCGCAGGAACGGCCACGGCCGCTGATTGATTTCGCCGACTGGCACCTGGACGTTACCCGCCGTGAATTGCGCTCGCCGGATAACGTGATGATCCCGCTGTCGGCGGGTGAGTTCGACTTGCTGCTGGTCTTCGTCGAAAACCCCCAACGCATTCTTACCCGCGAACAATTGCTGGACCTGGCGCGCGGGCAATGCCATGAGGCATTCGATCGCAGCATCGACGTTCAGGTCAGCCGGCTGCGACGCAAACTCGAGTCCGACACGAAGCGGCCGGCGATGATCCGCACCGTGCGCAATGGCGGTTATCTGTTTACTCCCAGCGTGACGCGGCGATGAGCTGGCTGAAGCGGATTCGCCCCCGAGAATGGCCGCAGGATACGGTAGCGCGCTGGATCGCGTTGACGATCATCCTGGCCATGCTCATTTCCCTGGCGCTCAACGGGTTATTTATCCAACTGGCCGGTGTATGGGCGCGCCCGCCCTTGACCGAGATCGGTTTGCTGCAAAAAGCCGCTGCCATCACCCGCGTCATCGAGGCCGCCCCGGTGACGCTGCGCAACCCATTGGCACAAGCCGCCAATGAGAACGGCTTCACTGTCACGTGGCATCCTGATCGGCACGATCTCAATTTGCCGACGGTGGATGATCCGAAGTCTGACATTGGCTCGACCATTCTGCAGCCGATGCTCAGAGCCCCTGACCGGCGCATCGAAGCCTATGAACCGGCAGACTGGCCGGAGCACACGGCAGACGCGCATTACGCGCTGCTGATCGAGCTATCGGATTCATCATGGCTGATGTTCTCCGCGCCGTCGCGCAGTTGGGGTCTCGACGAAACGCCACGCTACCTGATTGTCATCCTGCTGGTGTTGATCTCCACCGCATTGGTCGCGCTGATCGCCACCCGACGCCTCGCCACACCTTTGCAGCGCTTTGCCGAAGGCGCCCGCCGCTTTGGCGTGGATTTCCGCGCACCGCCGATCGAGCCGCTCGGGCCCCACGAAATCCGCCAGGCCATTCTCGCGTTCAACGCCATGCAGGCGCAGCTGCAACACTTCATCCGCGACCGTACGCAAATGCTCGCCGCCATCTCCCATGACCTGCGCGCGCCTCTGACGCGGATGCGCTTGCGAGGCGAATTCATCGAAGACAGCGAGCAACAGCAACGACTGTTTCGTGACGTGGATGAAATGCAGGCAATGATCAATTCGGCGCTGGAGTTTTTCCGTGATGATGCGCGGCTTGAACCGGCGACCCAGTTTGATCTGGCAGAACTGCTGCAAACCTTGCTTGATGATTACCGGGATCAGGGCATCGACATTGCGTTCAGCGGGCCGCTGCGGTGGGTGTATTTCGGACGTCCGCTGGGGCTTAAACGGGTGATTACCAACTTGCTCGATAACGCTATCAAGTACGGCAGTGAGCCGGGCGTTGAACTGATCCCGAGCGCCGGCCAGGTGCGGATCAAAATACTGGATCGTGGGCCGGGTATTCCTGAGTTCAGTCTTGAACAGGTGTTTACACCGTTTTTTCGTCTGGAGGGTTCGCGGAACAAGAGTACCGGTGGGGTGGGTTTAGGGTTGTCGGCGGCTCGGGCAATTGTGCTGGAGCATGGCGGAGAATTACGGCTGCTCAATCGGGCGAAGGGCGGGTTGGAAGCGTTGGTGGTGTTGCCGGTGCAGGTGGGGTAGGGCACAGGTCATTCCAATCGCCTTCGGTCACTTCGTGAGTGAAGGCGCTATGCCATCACATTTTCGTCTGCTAAGGTTCTGACCCATAAATGGATCCACATCTCATGGAGTAGAAGATGTTCAAGTCTCTTACGGATAAAGCGCGGGCTCTGTCAGGCGGGATCGCCGACAAGGCCATGGCAGCCAAAGACAGTGTGTCCGGCAATTTTTCGGCAGGCACATCGAAAGCCTCGGAGTTTTTGGAAAATAACTGGGGCAAGGTCGAAAACGTTTTGGTCAATGGCCTGCTGACTGTTACGGAAGAAAAGCTCAAGGATGATGAGGTCTTCATCATGTTGGTCGAAAAAGCTTATGAAATGCTGCCAACGCCTGTCCGTTTGATCCTCTCTCGTACGACGTTCATCAATCACACCATGACCCATCGCGAAAGCCTGGTCGCCAAGTTGCGGGAGAAAAAAGCCCTGCGTTTGCTCAACGATAGTGCGTTGACCAATCAGGCGTTGCTCATTGATGACGACAGTCTGATCGCTTCTGTTGAAACGCCGCGATAGTTGTTGCCAAGGTCTGATTGAGCGGGGGGCTGAACCTGCCTCCGCATTTTGGATCCCCCCAGCCAATAGGCTCGCGAAAGAACGCATGGGCCCATTTCCGCTAGTGCCTGGCCATACAAAGTGGCATCAGGTGTACGACACGACTGAATCAGGACGATGAACGAAAACTCTCTGAAATTCGCCAAGTATTGGCGCAACTCCCTCGTCGACGCCGAGAATGGCAGCGGCGGTCTGAAACTCGATGACCTGGCAGGCCATGTTCACCTCCCGCTCGAAGCCTTGCACGCCGGTTACTTGGGAAGCGAGACCGTCGAAGCGTTATTCAAGGACGAGCCTCGGCAATGCCATACGCTTGAAGTCACCATTCGGCCCTGGGTATTCAAGGCGCGACTGGAACACGGAAAACCCCGTAACGGGATGCATGCGCTGGTGACGCCACTGCTTGGGCATGTGCAGATCAATCGTCACGGGCAACTTTTTCCGACTAAAAACACTGTTATTCCGCGAGATATCCTGGAGCCTCTGGAGTCAGGCTGTTTCGCGTTGGGCGATGTCGCGGACGTCGATCGGTTTTTGGCGGTCAACACGCTGCCAGCATTCGAGTCCCCCGAAGAAGGCCAGGCCGCCGCGACCGACGAATATGCCGAACGGTGGGCAACGTATTTGGGTTTTTGTCAGCGTTTTGTCGACGAAGTCAGTTCAGGTTGGCTGCAAGGCGATAACGGCTACGAACGATCGAATGAATGGTGTCTGTTCAAAGAAGAAAAGGTATCCGGCGCCAGTCAGCACATTGTGCGCTTGTATGATCACCTGCATGACACGTCTCCCCAAAGCGCGCTATTTGAACGCTACGCCAGTCAGGCATCGCTCGACCCTGAACCGTGCTTGCCGCCAAATGCCGGTTTTGCCACACGTTTGGGCCATGCCAGCGATGAGTATGCGTTGGCCAGTGAGCAACGTGGAGCCCTGGCACATTTCCTGGCCTCCAACGACGGAGACATTCTAGGGGTGAACGGGCCGCCCGGTACGGGCAAGACCACCTTGCTGCTATCGGTTGTGGCTTCGCTGTGGGCCAAGGCTGCGTTGGCTGGAGCAGAGCCGCCGGTGATTGTCGCCAGCTCTACCAATAACCAGGCGGTGACCAATATTCTCGATGCCTTCGCCACCGATTTCGCCTCTGGCAGCGGGCCATTTGCCGGCCGCTGGTTGCCGGACATCAAAAGCTTTGGGGCTTATTTCCCGAGCAAATTCACAGACCCGGTAACATCGAGCAAATATCAGTGCCAAAGCTTCTTTACCGGTACCGAGTCTGCCAGTTACCTGGAACAGGCCAAAGACGAGTGGTTGAGCAAAGCATCAACGGCTTTCCCCTCCTTGCCGTCGCCCACGGTGGAAGGGGTTGTTGGACAGTTGCACCACGCGCTGCAAGCTCGTTCCAATGAATTGCACAACATCGAACGCTCATGGCAAGCCCTGGCGACCGCACGCCAGGCACTTGTGGCGGTGTGGGGCGATGATCCTGAGGCCGGTATCACAGCTGCGCAGCAAGACGTGCAGAATCTCAAGGCCAAAAGCACCCAACAAAAAGCGCTGGAGAATTCGTTCCGCAAGTACCTGGCCGACGAATCGCTGTGGTACGTGATCTTCGCCTGGTTTGCACCTGTTCAACAAAAGCGCTTGCTTCGTGCACGGCTGCATCTCGAGCAGAGCCACGACGCTTTGCAGGCATCGGAGCCGTTGCTGAACAAGGCTCAACTGACCCAGTTACTCGCGCTGGACAATGTGTTGGCAATCAGCGAAACACTGGCCGCCTGGCGTGCCACGACAAGCGCCGAGATCAGCGCACTTGAGGCGAAAATCAACGCCGCACAAGAGTTGCAGTTGGCGCTAAAGCAGCGCCTGGCGAGTTGGCGATCAGCACTGTCGCCGCTGGAGCTGGCTCCCGATGTTGTGACCGATGACATGACCCTGAACGATTGCGATCCGTTGGCCGACACTCGGATTCGCTTCCCGATCTTCCTGTTGAGCACGCACTATTGGGAAGGGCGCTGGTTGCTTGAAGTCGAGCAAACGTTGCCACAAATCCTCAAGGACCAAAGCAAGAACGGCCGAAAAGCCCTGGAAAAAAAATGGTATCGCTGGATGAAACTGACACCCTGCGTCGTGTCGACTTTCTTCATGCTGCCCGCCCATATGAAGGGCAGCAAGCACAGCGGCCAGGGTCTGATTGAAGACTACATGTACAACCTCATCGATCTATTGATCGTCGACGAAGCCGGTCAGGTTTTGCCCGAAGTCGCCGGTGCTTCCTTTGCCTTGGGCAAGAAAGCCCTGGTCATCGGGGACACGTTGCAAATCGAACCGATTTGGTCGATCCCGGACTCGGTGGACATCGGCAACCTGTTGTGTAGCAATCTGTTGCCAAGTGTCGGTGTCGATGAAGCGTATGCAAAACTTTGCGCCACGGGTGTGAGTGCGGCATCGGGCAGCGTGATGCAAATTGCCCAAAATGCCAGTCGCTATTGGTACGACCCCGACATGGACCGGGGCATGTTCCTGTACGAACATCGTCGTTGCTATGACTCGATCGTCGATTACTGCAACACCCTTTGTTACCAAGGCAAATTGGTGCCCAAGCGTGGTACTAAACCTCATGGCGGCCTGTTGCCAGGCTTGGCTTATCTGCATGTGGATGGCATCTGCCGACAGCAGAACGGCCGTAGCCGCATGAACCGTCTCGAGGCCGAAACGATCGCGGCGTGGATCGCTGCCCACCGCGAGAAACTGGAGGCAAGTTACGGGCTGGAGTTGTGGAAGATCGTGGGTGTGATCACGCCCTTCGGCGCGCAATCCCAAGCGATTGCCGAGGCATGCGCCGCACTGGGCATCCAGACTGGCAAAGGCGAAGGCGAGCTGACCATCGGCACCGTTCACTCCTTTCAGGGGGCGGCGCGGCCGGTGGTGATCTTTTCTGCGGTGTATTCCAAGCACGCTGATGGTGGCTTCATCGATCGTCGACCGAGCATGCTCAACGTAGCGGTCTCCCGGGCCAAGGATAGCTTCCTGGTTTTTGGCGACATGGACCTGTTCGGCATGGTGCCCAAAGGTAAGCCTCGTGCTCTGCTGGCTGACTACCTGCTACGCGATCCTGCGAGTGAGCTGGCTTTCGAATACCTTCCGCGCAAAGACCTGGAGTCTCCCCGGTCAACACTTAGCCATCTGATAAACGCGGATGCTCACGACGACTTCTTGTTGAAAACCTTGGCCACCGCAATGCGTGAAGTACACATCGTTTCGCCATGGATTATATTGAAGCGGATCCACGAGATCGGCGCATGGGAGGCAATGAGTGCCGCGGTTGAGCGAGGCGTCAAAGTGCGGGTTTATACCGACAGGGATTTCAACATTTCAGAAAAATCGCCTGACATTCAAGCGAAAAGAGATGAACTCAAGCACGCCATTGAGGCCCTGCGAGGCCAGCGCATCGACTCCCATGTGGTGGCCCGGGTACATAGCAAAATCGTCATGGCCGACGATGAGTTGCTGTGTATGGGATCATTTAACTGGTTCAGTGCGAGACGTGACCGCTGGGCCAACTATGAAACCTCAATGGTTTATGAGGGGCCGGATGTGACGGGGGAAATCAAGGTGCACAGGGAAAATCTTGTGGCGCGGATAGTTTCGCGGCACTGATAACAGGGCCTGGCCGCTCAGCGGCCAGGCCAGCAGAAATTCCCGTTTATTGCTGCGATCAGAACAACGGGTCGACATTCAAACAGAGAAATAATATGGACATTAAATGGCGCCGCTTCATACAGATTGAAGCGATCCTCCTGCTGCTCATCACCCCATTTTTTGCTCACGCAGACATTACTGAGGAGGAGGCCACCGCCAACTGCCTTAAAGTCAGCGAGTATTCCGCCGAGGGTGGGAAATATTACAAGCTCAAGCAATATGCCAAGGCTCGGGAACAATATGAGCAGCAAGCCGGTTGGTCTGAGAGTTGTCAGCTGGACGAAGAAAAAGTCGCGTTGGCCTACAACAACGTGGCACTGACCTACGTCCACGAAGGCAATTACCTGAAGGCTCGGGCGTGGTTGAGTATTCTGCCCAACGACAAAAAATCGATGTTCAACCTCGGGAAAATCAGCGGCGATATCAAGAACGCCCTGGAGAAACAGTCAAGCAAACCGCAAGGGCAGTATTGGCAATATGCCGGGGCTTCGTTATGGAATTCCATGACGATCAAGCCACAAGGCATGAAATACCAAGTTGATTTCGAGGGTTATTACGCAGGCCTGATGGCGATGTATTACGGTCCCAATCTCGGTGAGTTTTCAACGGTATTAGCGTTTGATAACGGCAAGGCTCATTACGCCATGAGTGGAGATGATGGTGACTGTGAATACGACTTCGACATTAAAAAAGACCTGCTCACGGTAACGCGTACGGCCGGTGAATCATGCGGTTTTGGTCACAATGTAGGCGCTGAAGGCGCCTACCAACGGGTCGAGTTCTAGTTTGGAAAGATGGAAAGCCCCGAAAGCTCAGGGCTGATTCCAACGGATCAAGCGTACCTAAGCCTCCCAGCCCGCCCCACTGACCGCCGCCTGCGCCAATGGGTGCAAGTCTGCCCCTTGATGCGCCGTCTGCCAGGCCAGCAATTCCTTGCGCATGCCGGGCGTCCAGTACATCTGCAGATGATTACGCACGCCGAGCACAGCCTGTTTCTGGTCCGGCTCGCTGGCGAAATACTGGGCGATCTGGTTGGCCATTTTGATCAGGTTATCGGTACTCATCGG
The DNA here is from genome assembly GCF_014192635.1 of Pseudomonas sp. Tn43. Lineage (NCBI taxonomy): Bacteria > Pseudomonadati > Pseudomonadota > Gammaproteobacteria > Pseudomonadales > Pseudomonadaceae > Pseudomonas > Pseudomonas sp. Tn43. The sequence continues at coordinate 658,951 of NZ_JACHYG010000003.1, read as the reverse complement.
CGTACCTCCGCTTTAGCGCCACGCGCCTGGCGGCGTTCGTCGAGCAGGCGTTGCTGTTCGTCGCTGAACGCCTGATAGCGTTTTTGCCATTCCGAAGGGTGGTAGACGCGGCTGACTTCCACGGCGGTGACCTTGTATTCCGGACAGTTGGTAGCCCAGTCGGAATTGTCAGTGGTGATCACGTTGGCCCCCGACTCAGGGAAGTGAAAGGTGGTGTACACCACGCCCGGGGCTACCCGTTCGGTGATCCGCGCACGCAGAACGGTCTGCCCGGCGCGGCTGCCGATGCCGACCCAGTCCCCTTCGTTGATGCCACGGCTCTCGGCATCGGTCGGGTGGATTTCCAGCCGGTCTTCGTGGTGCCAGGCGACGTTGTCGGTACGCCGGGTCTGGGCGCCGACGTTGTATTGGCTGAGGATGCGCCCGGTGGTCAGCAGCAGGGGATAGCGACTGTTGACCTTTTCCTCGGTAGGCACGTAACCGGTGAGCATGAAGCGGCCCTTGCCACGCACGAACTCCTCGATGTGCATGGTCGGCGTGCCGTCGGGTGCCGAGGCGTTGCACGGCCATTGCAGGCTGCCGTGGCGATCCAGTTCGGTGTAGCTGACGTTGGTGAAGGTCGGCGTCAGGCTGGCGATTTCATCCATGATTTCTGACGGGTGCTGGTAACTCATCGGGTAACCGAGTGCGTTGGACAGCGCTACGGTGCCTTCCCAGTCGGCCTTGCCACCCAGCGGTTCCATGACTTTACGCACACGAGAAATGCGCCGCTCGGCATTGGTGAAGGTGCCGTCTTTTTCCAGGAACGAGCTGCCTGGCAGGAATACGTGGGCGAACTTGGCGGTTTCGTTGAGGAAAATATCCTGCACCACCACGCATTCCATGGCCGACAGCGCCGCGGTGACGTGCTGGGTATTCGGGTCGCTCTGGGCGATGTCTTCGCCTTGGCAATACAAACCTTTAAAGCTACCGCCCAGTGCTGCCTCGAACATGTTGGGAATGCGCAGGCCCGGATCAGGTTGCAGAGTGACGTTCCACGCCTGTTCGAACTGCGCCCGAACCGCTTCGTTAGAGACGTGGCGGTAGCCAGGCAATTCGTGGGGGAAGGAGCCCATGTCGCAGGAGCCTTGAACGTTGTTTTGCCCACGCAGCGGGTTCACGCCCACGCCTTCGCGGCCGATGTTGCCGGTAGCCATGGCCAGGTTGGCGATGCCCATGACCGCGGTGCTGCCCTGGCTGTGCTCGGTGACGCCCAGGCCGTAGTAGATCGCCGCGTTGCCGCCGGTGGCATACAGACGAGCGGCGGCGCGGATGTCGACCGGGTCTACGCCGCAGATGGCGCCAAGGGTTTCCGGCGAGTTTTCCGGGCGGCTGACGAACTCGCTCCAGCGGGCGAAATCAGTGCCTTCGCAGCGGGCGTCGATAAAGGTTTGATTGAGCAGGCCTTCGGTGACGATAACGTGGGCCAAGGCGTTGAGCATGGCGACGTTGGTGCCTGGGCGCAGGGCCAGGTGCAATTCGGCGCGTGCATGCGCCGAGTCCACCAGATCAATGCGTCGTGGGTCGATGACGATCAGCCGCGCGCCTTCACGCAGGCGACGTTTGAGCTGGGAGGCGAACACCGGGTGGGCATCGCTGGGGTTGGCGCCCATGACCAGAATCACGTCGGCCTGCATCACCGAGTCGAAACTCTGGGTGCCGGCGGACTCGCCCAGGGTTTGTTTCAGGCCATAGCCGGTCGGCGAGTGGCAGACCCGCGCACAGGTGTCGACGTTGTTGTTGCCGAAGGCGGCGCGTATCAGTTTTTGCACCAGATAGGTTTCTTCATTGGTGCAGCGGCTGGAGGTGATGCCGCCAATGGAGTCGCGGCCGTATTTTTGCTGCAGCCGACGGAATTCGCTGGCGGCATAGGTCACCGCTTCATCCCAGCTGACTTCCTGCCAAGGGTCATTGATGTGCTTGCGGATCATCGGCTTGGTGATGCGATCTGGATGGGTGGCGTAGCCCCAGGCAAAGCGTCCTTTGACGCAGGAGTGGCCGTGGTTGGCCTGGCCGTTCTTGTCCGGAACCATGCGCACCAGTTGGTCGCCTTTCATCTCGGCGCGGAACGAACAGCCCACACCGCAATAAGCGCAAGTGGTGATCACACTGTGTTCCGGTTGCCCCAGTTCGACCACGCTTTTTTCCATCAGCGTCGCGGTCGGGCAGGCTTGCACACAAGCACCGCAGGACACGCATTCCGAGTCCAGGAAGTTCTCGCCCCCGGCGGCCGCGACACGGGATTCGAAACCGCGCCCGGTAATGGTCAGGGCGAAGGTGCCCTGGGTTTCTTCGCAGGCGCGCACGCAACGGTTGCAGACGATGCATTTGCTCGGGTCGTAGTCGAAGTAGGGATTGGAAGTGTCCTTCACATCCGCCAGATGGTTGTCGCCTTCATAGCCGTAACGCACTTCTCGCAGGCCGACCTGACCGGCGACGGTTTGCAACTCGCAGTTGCCGTTGGCCGAGCAGGTCAGGCAATCGAGCGGGTGATCGGAGATGTACAGCTCCATGACGTTGCGGCGCAGGGTCGCGAGTTTTGGCGTCTGGGTATGGACGCTCATGCCTTCGCTGACCGGCGTGGTGCAGGAGGCCGGATAACCACGCATGCCGTCGATCTCCACCAGGCACATGCGGCAGGAACCGAAGGCTTCCAGGCTGTCTGTGGCGCACAGTTTGGGAATGGTCGTGCCCAGCAGCGCGGCGGCGCGCATTACCGAGGTGCCTTCGGGCACGCTGATGCTGCGGCCATCGATATTGAGGGTGACTTGCACCTGACTGTCGCGGGCAGGGGTACCCAGGTCGATATCGGTTTTCGGATCGAAGAGAGTGATCATTGGTCGGCCTCCGAGGACTGCAGACCGAAGTCGGCGGGGAAGTACTTGAGGGCGCTGACGACTGGATAGGAAGTCATGCCGCCTAACGCGCACAGCGAACCGTATTGCAGGGTGTCGCACAGGTCCTTGAGGATGATCACCTGCTCATCACGACTGTCCTGGTCAGGCGCGGCCAGCAGGCGGTCGATCACCTCCACGCCCCGGGTCGAGCCGATGCGGCAAGGGGTGCATTTGCCGCAGGACTCCTCGGCACAGAACTGCATGGCGAAGCGCGCCATGCGGGCCATGTCCAGGCTGTCGTCAGCCACCACCACACCACCGTGACCGAGCATCGCGCCGATGGCGGCGAAGGCTTCGTAATCCAGCGGCGTATCGAATTGCGAGGGCGGCACCCAGGCGCCGAGCGGGCCACCCACTTGGGCGGCTTTCAGCGGCCGGCCACTGGCGGTTCCACCGCCGTAGTCTTCCACCAGTTCTCGCAGCGTCAGGCCAAAGGCCCGCTCAACCAGGCCGCCGTGACGAACGTTGCCCGCCAACTGAAAGGGCATGGTGCCCAAAGAGCGGCCCATGCCGTAATCGCGATAGAACTGCGCGCCCTTGGCCAGAATCAGCGGCACCGAGGCCAGGGTCAGCACGTTATGCACCAGAGTCGGCAAGCCGAACAGCCCCTGCAGGGCGGGAATCGGTGGCTTGGCGCGAACGATCCCGCGCTTGCCTTCCAGAGAATCCAGCAGCGCGGTTTCCTCTCCGCAGATGTAAGCGCCGGCACCGACGCGCACTTCCATGTCGAAGGCCTGGCCGCTGCCGGCAACATTGGCACCCAGGTAACCGGCAGATCGAGCGATATTCAGTGCCGCGCGAAGCACGGCGACGGCTTGTGGATATTCCGAGCGCACGTAGATGTAGCCGTAAGTGGCGCCAACGGTGATACCGGCAATGGCCATGCCTTCGATCAGCAGGAAGGGGTCGCCTTCCATCAACATGCGGTCGGCGAAGGTGCCGGAATCGCCTTCGTCGGCGTTGCACACAATGTATTTCTGCGCCGCTTCGGTAGCGCGCACCGTGCGCCATTTGATCCCGGCGGGGAAGGCTGCGCCGCCACGGCCACGCAGGCCGGAATCGAACACCTCGGTCGCGGTCTGTTCACCACCGAGGGTGACGGCTCTTTTCAAACCCTCGAAACCGCCATGATCCAGGTAATCGTCGAGATACAGCGGCCGGGTGATGCCGGCGCGGGCAAACAGCAGGCGTTGTTGGGTCTTGAGATACGGCAATTCTTCCACCAGGCCCAAGGCCAGTGGATGCGCGGACGGCTCGCCTTGCAATGCATCGAGCACGGAAGGCACGTCGGCGGCAGTCAGCGGGCCGAAGCCGATACGGCCTTGCGGGCTGTCCACCTCAAGCAGCGGTTCCAGCCAATACAGACCGCGCGAACTGGTACGTTGCAATTCCTGGGGAACAGAGCGTCCCCGGGCGTGGGTGATAAGGGCTACCGCAACCTCTTCGGTACCCACGGCACGGGCCACCGAATCCGAGGACAAATAGAAAGCTGGCATCATGCGTCCTCCCGGCAAGCGTCGAGCAGGGCATCCAGACGCTCGGCACTAAGCCGCGCATGCACTTGACCATCCAGCTCCAGAGCGGGCGAACAGGCACACGCGCCAAGGCAATACACCGGGCGCAAACTGATGCTGCCGTCGGCGCTGCTGCCGTGGTCGTCCAGTTGCAGGCGTTCGCGCAACTGCGCGGCGAGCTGTTCGGCGCCACGGCTCTGGCAGGACTCGGCCCGACACAGGCGCAAGATATGCCGGGCCGGCGGCGCGGTACGGAAATCATGGTAGAAACTGATCACCCCGCGAACCTCGGCCTGACTCAGGTTGAGGGCGTGGGCAATCTCGGGGATGGCGGCATCGGGGATGTAACCAATGCCCTCCTGAATCTCATGAAGGATCGGCAACAGTGCGCCGGGGGAACGTTTGTGGCGCTCCAGCAGGCTGTTGACCATAGGCAGGTGCAACATTTCATCAGGCATACAGCATTCCTCACGATCACGGACAAACCAGGCGGTTGTCAGTTGTCCGAAAGTGTCGGCTGCGGCAGTCACACCACGTCACGGAATCGTGGCATTTTCAGGCCGTTGGCCAGGCACCCTGAGCGGGCATCTTGTTGGGCCCGGTGCAGTCTTTGCCGCACCTCTTCAGGGCATAACAGGCAGCTTGCCATGCTGCCTTTGATTCATCTGCACCAAAGCGACGTGTTCGATTCTGTCTACGACTACCCGTTAAGTCTAGAAGAGTACGGCCCGAGGCGTTCGCTCATTAACATCTTTCGAACAGTCCTTGAGCTCGCTTGTGCCAAGCTGAGAGGGTATTGAAACGCCATGCATTCAATTGCCGGTCAGGCCAGTCCCAAGAGGTCCACAACATGAACACCACTCATGCATCGCACGTCCGTCGCGAGTTCTACAAAGCCGTCAGGTTTTACTTTCACGTTGTCTGGCCAATTTTTTCCATCCTGCTGTTTTTGATTGTGCTGTTCGGCCTGATCATCAGCTTTCTGGAAGGATGGGATCCCTTTGACGGCATCTACTTCGCGTTCGTGACCGGCCTGACCATCGGTTATGGAGAACTCGTCCCCAAACTGGCCGTCTCGCGGATATTGGCGATTTTGCTGGGATTCAACGGGGTGCTGATGACGGCGATATTTGCGGCGATCAGTATTCGGGCGATTGAGATTGCGGTGCGGACGACAGATCAGACGGAGTAGGGGCAGCAGCGGTGTGGGGGGAAATGCGCTATGAGGTCATGCTCACGATGTTCATTTGAAAAACAGGGAAAGATAGAAGATTGATTTCAACAAGACGTGGCTCCTCGCGTGGGAGCTCCTATCGGGCGTCCCCATTTTAGGCAGGCCTCTTTATTCATTGAATGTCTTTCATGTAGTCCATAAGAGCGATGAGCGGGACATCCAGCTGTGGGATCGTCTGGGCAGCGCTGAAATCTGCCGCCAATCGATGCAGCTCGCGACCGAGAACTGTATTAACTCCGCCTATGGCCTCCAGCGCCAAATCCACACAATGCGCCACTCTAAACTGAATCCCCTCAACATCACCCCGACGCACCAACAACCCAAACACCTCCCGCTCATAATCACTCATGATCGGATCGTCCCGCAGAATAGGGCTTTCCCCCTCCCTCTCATAAGCCAGCTTGAAGGCGAAAAGAGCAACGGTTTCCAGTGGCAATTCCATTGGTGTGAATCCTTGATTCGAGCCGAGTGGTTTCGGGTTTGTGGCGTTGGAGAGCAAAATCAAAAGATCGCAGCCTTCGGCAGCTCCTACGGGGTGGCGGGGCGAGATCACTTTTCTATAGGCGAAAAAAAAGGCCTTGCAAAGCAAGACCTTTCTTAATTTTGGTGCCCCGAGGGAGACTCGAACTCCCACTCCTTTCGAAAACGGATTTTGAATCCGCCGCGTCTACCAATTCCGCCATCAGGGCTCAATGGCGGCGAAGTATAGAGATGAGATAACCGTTGGTCAATCAGGTACATGGAGAATTTTTGATATTTCCGCTAGACTTCCCGGCCCTGCTAGACGAACCCCATCATGCGCGTTGCTGACTTTACCTTTGAGCTCCCTGATTCGCTGATTGCTCGCCATCCTTTGGCCGAGCGTCGCGGTAGTCGCCTGTTGACCCTGGATGGGGTCAGCGGCGCCCTGGCACACCGTCAATTCACTGATTTGCTTGAGCATTTGCGCCCGGGCGATTTGATGGTGTTCAACAATACCCGGGTGATTCCGGCGCGGCTGTTTGGCCAGAAGGCTTCCGGCGGCAAGCTGGAAATCCTGGTGGAGCGGGTGCTCGACAGTCACCGCGTGCTGGCCCATGTGCGTTCCAGCAAGTCGCCCAAGCCGGGTTCGAAGATCCTGATCGACGGTGGTGGCGAAGCCGAGATGCTGGCGCGTCACGATGCGTTGTTCGAGTTGGGGTTTGCCGAAGAAGTGTTGCCGCTGCTCGACCGTGTCGGGCACATGCCGTTGCCTCCTTATATAGACCGCCCGGATGAAGGCTCGGACCGCGAGCGTTATCAGACGGTGTACGCCGAGCGTCTGGGCGCGGTGGCGGCGCCGACGGCGGGGCTGCATTTCGACCAGCCGCTGATGGAGGCGATTGCCGCCAAGGGCATCGAGACTGCGTTCGTGACCTTGCACGTTGGCGCCGGCACCTTTCAGCCGGTGCGCGTCGAAAAGATTGAAGATCACCACATGCACAGCGAATGGCTGGAAGTCGGCCAAGACGTGGTCGATGCCGTTGCGGCCTGCCGCGCTCGCGGTGGTCGCGTGGTGGCTGTGGGGACCACTAGCGTGCGTTCTCTGGAAAGTGCCGCGCGCGATGGCGTGCTCAAGCCGTTCAGTGGCGATACCGACATCTTTATCTACCCGGGGCGGCCGTTTCATGTGGTCGATGCCCTGGTTACCAACTTCCATTTGCCCGAGTCCACGCTGTTGATGCTGGTTTCGGCGTTCGCCGGTTATCCCGAGACCATGGCCGCCTATAAAGCCGCCGTCGACAACGAATACCGCTTTTTCAGCTACGGTGATGCGATGTTTATCACCCGTAATCCCGCACCACGTGGCCCAGAGGAAACAGAATGAGTCGCACCAGTCGCATGTCTTTTGAGCTCCTTGCCACAGATGGCAAGGCGCGTCGCGGTCGTTTGACCTTCCCGCGCGGTACCGTCGAGACCCCGGCCTTCATGCCGGTGGGCACGTATGGCACGGTCAAGGGCATGCTGCCACGGGATATCGAGGCGATCGGCGCTGAGATCATTCTGGGCAACACCTTCCACCTGTGGCTGCGTCCTGGCACCGAAGTGATCAAGAAGCACGGCGACCTGCATGATTTCATGCAGTGGAAAGGCCCGATTCTTACAGACTCCGGCGGTTTTCAAGTGTTTAGCCTGGGTGCGATGCGCAAGATCAAGGAGGAGGGCGTGACCTTCGCTTCTCCGGTTGACGGCGCCAAAGTGTTCATGGGCCCGGAAGAGTCGATGCAGGTCCAGCGCGACCTGGGCTCGGACATCGTGATGATCTTTGACGAATGCACCCCGTACCCGGCCGATGAAGACGTCGCTCGCGTATCGATGGAGCTGTCGTTGCGCTGGGCCCAGCGTTCGAAAAACGCCCATGGTGATAACACCGCGGCATTGTTTGGCATCGTTCAGGGCGGCATGCACCAGGATTTGCGCATGCGCTCGCTGGAAGGCCTCGACAAGATCGGCTTCGACGGCCTGGCCATCGGCGGTCTGTCGGTGGGCGAGCCCAAGCACGAAATGATCAAAGTGCTGGATTACCTGCCGGGCCAAATGCCGGCTGACAAACCTCGTTACCTTATGGGCGTTGGCAAACCGGAAGATCTGGTTGAGGGTGTGCGCCGCGGTGTGGACATGTTCGATTGCGTGATGCCAACCCGTAATGCCCGCAATGGGCATCTGTTCATTGATACAGGCGTGCTGAAGATCCGTAACGCGTTCCATCGCCATGATGATTCGCCGCTGGATCCAACCTGCGATTGCTACACCTGCCAGAACTTCTCCCGCGCTTATCTGCATCACCTGGACAAATGCGGCGAAATGCTGGGTAGCATGTTGAATACCATCCACAATTTGCGCCATTACCAGGTGCTTATGGCTGGTTTGCGCGAGGCTATTCAACAGGGTACATTGGCCGCCTTTGTCGATGCCTTCTACGCCAAACGCGGTTTACCTGTTCCGCCTTTGGACTGAGTTTCCTGACCCCAAGATTCAACATTTGCAACTGGAGTGCTAAATGAGCTTTTTTATCTCTAATGCCATGGCTGATGCTGCTGCACCTGCGGCAGCCCCGATGGGTGGCGGTTTCGAGTGGATTTTCCTGGTCGGCTTCCTGGTCATCTTCTACCTGATGATCTGGCGTCCACAGGCCAAGCGCGCCAAAGAGCAGAAAACCCTGCTGAGCAGCCTGCAAAAAGGTGACGAAGTTGTGACCACCGGTGGTATCGCCGGCAAGATCACCAAAGTGTCCGACGACTTCGTTGTCCTGGAAGTCTCCGACACCGTCGAAATGAAATTCCAGAAAGGCGCCATCGCCGCCACGCTGCCAAAAGGCACGCTCAAAGCGATCTAAGTTCCAACTTCTACTCAATCGACGGGGCGCGCAAGGCGCCCCGCGTCATAAGCGGGCGGCGTGATGCTGAACAAATACCCTCTGTGGAAATACATTCTGATCCTGGCGGTGCTAGCGATCGGTCTGATTTATTCCGCTCCCAATCTATACCCTGATGACCCGGCCATTCAGGTCAGCGGTGCAAGCACTGCACTGCAGGTTACTCAGGCTGATCTGGATCGTGTGAGCACCGCGCTCAAGGATTCCGGGATCAACGTCAAGGCGGCCACCCTGGCTGAAGGCGGCAAGGGCGGTCTGATCCGTCTGACCAAGGCTGAAGATCAGCTGCCAGCCAAAGACGTCGTGCGCAAGGCATTGGGTGATGACTACGTTGTTGCACTGAACCTGGCGCAAACCACCCCGCAATGGCTGCGCAGCCTTGGCGCGCACCCGATGAAGCTGGGTCTGGACTTGTCCGGTGGTGTGCACTTCCTGCTGGAAGTGGACATGGACAAAGCCCTCGATGCACGCCTGAAAGTCTACGAAGGCGACGTCAAGAGCCTGTTGCGCAAAGAGCGTCTGCGCTATCGCAGCCTGCCGCAACTGGGCGGTGCCATTCAGCTGGGCTTCACTGATGAAGCAGCCCGTGAAGAGGCGCGTGCGCTGATTCGCAAGAACTTCAACGATTTCGATATTGTTCCGGCCGACCTCAATGGCCAACCGGTACTGCGTCTGGCGATGACCCCGGCCAAGCTGGCGGAAATCCGCGAATACTCCATCAAGCAGAACTTGACCACGGTTCGTAACCGCGTCAACGAGCTGGGTGTTGCCGAACCTATCGTTCAGCGCCAAGGCGCCAACCGCATCGTGGTTGAGCTGCCGGGCGTGCAAGACACTGCAGAAGCCAAGCGTATCCTCGGCAAGACGGCCAACCTTGAGTTCCGTCTGGCGGCTGAGCCTGGTGCTTCGAAAGCCACTTCCGAATCGTTCGAGTTCCGCGAAGGCAATCGTCCTCCGGCGCTGATCGAGCGTGGCCTGATCATCACCGGTGACCAGGTGACTGACGCCAAGGCTGGCTTCGGCGAGCAAGGCACGCCAGAAGTGAACATCCGTCTGGATGGCCATGGCGGCGAGCTGATGAATCGTGCGACCCGTAACAACGTCGGTCGCAGCATGGCGGTGATCTTCATCGAGCAACGTCCTGTCACTACTTACGTCAAGCAAGTGGTCAACGGTGTCGAGAAAGACGTACCGGTTCAGACGTTCAAAGAAGAGAAGAAGATCATCAGCCTGGCGACCATTCAGTCGCCGCTGGGTGCCCAGTTCCGCATCACCGGCCTGACCGGCCAGGGCGAGTCGTCCGAGCTGGCATTGCTGCTGCGTGCCGGTGGTCTGGCGGCACCGATGTACTTCGCTGAAGAACGTACCATCGGTCCAAGCCTGGGTGCCGACAATATCACCAAAGGTATCGATGCATCGCTGTGGGGCATGCTGTTTGTCTCGCTGTTCATCATGGCCATCTATCGCTTCTTCGGCCTCATCGCCACCGTTGCGCTGACGGTGAACATGGTGATGCTGCTGGCCCTGATGTCGCTGCTGGGTGCAACGCTGACCCTGCCGGGCATCGCCGGTATCGTGTTGACCATGGGTATGGCGGTCGACGCCAACGTACTGATCTTCTCGCGGATACGTGAAGAGATTGCGGCCGGCATGACCGTGCAGCGGGCAATCAACGAAGGCTTCGGCCGGGCATTCACCGCGATTCTCGACGCCAACCTGACAACCTTGTTGGTCGGCGGGATTCTCTTTGCCATGGGCACAGGCCCGGTCAAGGGCTTCGCAGTGACTATGTCCCTGGGGATCTTTACCTCGATGTTCACGGCCATCATGGTGACCCGCGCGATGGTCAACCTGATCTTCGGCGGTCGTGACTTCAAGAAGTTGTGGATTTAAGGGGCTGCCATGTTACGTACAATCAACTTCATGGGCGTTCGCAACATTGCGTTCGGCGTCACATTGTTCCTTACGGTTCTGGCACTGTTCAGCGTCGCCACCAAGGGCATGAACTGGGGGCTGGACTTCACCGGCGGTACGCTCATCGAGCTGACCTACGAGCGTCCGGCTGACGTCACCAAGGTGCGTGAGCAACTGGTGACGTCGGGTTATCAGGAGGCAGTCGTACAGAGCTTCGGTGCAACTACCGATTTGCTGGTGCGTATGCCAGGTGATGACCCGCAACTGGGTCACCAGGTGGCCGAGGCTTTGCAGAAGCTCGGTGGCGATAACCCTGCGGTGGTCAAGCGCGTCGAATTCGTCGGCCCTCAGGTCGGTGAAGAACTGCGCGACCAGGGCGGCCTCGGCATGCTGATGGCGCTGGGCGGCATTTTGATCTACCTGGCTTTCCGCTTTCAGTGGAAGTTTGCAGTCGGTGCGATCGTTTCGCTGATCCACGACGTGATCGTGACCATCGGTATCCTGTCGTTTTTCCAGATCACCTTCGACCTGACGGTACTGGCGGCGGTGCTGGCGATCATCGGCTACTCGCTCAACGACACCATCGTGGTATTCGACCGGGTTCGCGAGAACTTCCGGGTACTGCGCAAGGCCAGCCTGATCGAGAACATCAACATTTCGACCACGCAAACCCTGCTGCGGACCATGGCGACATCGATCTCCACGTTGCTGGCGATCGCGGCCTTGCTGTTCTTTGGTGGCGATAACCTGTTCGGCTTCTCCATCGCCCTGTTCATCGGCGTTCTGGCGGGTACTTACTCGTCGATTTACATCGCGAACGTGGTGCTGATCTGGCTGAACCTGAGCAGCGAGGACCTGATTCCTGCAGCAGTGGCCGAGACGGAAGTCGACGACCGTCCATAACGGTTATCGCTTTTCCAGCTGAAGCCCGAGAAGGCGCGAGTATTGAACTCGCGCCTTTTTTTATGCTCCAAGGCTGGGAGAAGCGCGGGTTTGTCCCGTCTGTGATGGTCAGGAGGTTCATGTGAACAAGTCGTTGCTGGTTGGTGCGGTATTGGGTGCTGTCGGTGTCACTGCCGGGGGTGCTGTTGCCACCTACAACCTGGTTAAAAGCGGCCCTGAGTATGCGCAAGTGTTGGCCGTTGAGCCGGTCAAGACACAAATCAAGACTCCACGTGAAGTGTGCAAGGACGTTACGGTTACCCGGCAAGCGCCGGTAAAAGATCAACACCAGATCACCGGTACGGTGGTCGGCGCGCTGGCCGGTGGCCTGTTGGGCAACCAGATCGGCGGTGGTACAGGCAAGAAAATCGCCACAGTGGCCGGTGCGGTCGGCGGCGGTTATGCGGGCAACAAGGTGCAGGAAGGCATGCAGGAGCGTGACACCTACACCACCACTCAAACCCGCTGTAACACCGTGAATGACATCAGCGACAAAGTTGTAGGCTACGACGTTCGTTATTCGCTGGATGGCAAGGAAGGCAAAGTGCGGATGGATCGCGATCCGGGCAACCAGATTCCGGTCGACAAGGAAGGCAAGTTGATCCTGAGCCAGAACGAACCGGCTCAACAATAAGCTGAGCGCCTCAAGCAAAAAGAAGCATCTCGAGAGGGATGCTTTTTTTGTGCCTGAATTCTATGTTCGCCGCCAACGTGCTATGAAAGACTCCTCATTTTTCGCGGCCTTGCGCCTGCCTGTCCGAGACCCCATGCCTGCCATCGATCATCCCCTGATAGACCAGTTCCTTGACGCCCTGTGGCTGGAAAAAGGCCTGTCCGATAACACCCGCGATGCCTATCGCAGCGATTTGGCCCTATTCAACGGTTGGTTGCAGGAAAAGGGCCTGGAGTTGATCAACGCCGGTCGCGAGTTGATCCTCGATCACCTGGCCTGGCGCCTGGAGCAAAACTACAAGCCCCGTTCCACGGCGCGATTTCTTTCCGGTGTGCGTGGCTTTTATCGCTATTTATTGCGGGAAAAGCTGATCGCGGTCGATCCGACATTGCGCGTCGATATGCCCCAGCTAGGCCGGCCGTTGCCTAAGTCCTTGTCGGAAGCCGATGTGGAATCGCTGCTGGCTGCGCCAGACCTGAGCGAGGCAATCGGCCAGCGAGACCGCGCCATGCTGGAAGTGCTTTACGCCTGTGGCTTGCGGGTCACGGAGCTGATCAGCCTGACGCTGGAACAGGTCAACCTGCGCCAAGGCGTGTTGCGGGTGATGGGCAAGGGCAGCAAGGAACGACTGGTGCCGATGGGGGAGGAGGCGATTGTCTGGGTCGAGCGCTACATGCGCGATGCCCGTGGCGAGTTGCTGGGCGGGCGTCCCAGCGATGTACTGTTTCCCAGCCTGCGCGGCGAGCAGATGACTCGCCAGACTTTCTGGCATCGCATCAAACACCAGGCCAAGGTCGCCGGGATCGGCAAGTCGCTGTCGCCGCACACGCTACGCCATGCTTTCGCCACCCACTTGCTTAATCACGGCGCCGATTTGCGCGTGGTGCAAATGTTGCTCGGCCACAGCGATCTGTCGACAACCCAGATCTATACTCACGTCGCTCGTGCACGCTTGCAGGACCTGCATGCCAGGCATCATCCGCGCGGCTGATGCAGTTCCTGAAATGGAAATACCCCGGTGGCGAGGGGGCTTGCCCCCGTTGGGTTGCGAAGCAGCCCCTTTGTGGCGATCTCTGATATATGGACCCAGACGTGAGGATTGACGACTGCTGCGCAGCCGAACGGGGGCAAGCCCCCTCGCCACGGGGGCCTTATGTGGTAGGCTTTCCCGGTTTGCACGATGGGCGTTATGACCCGGTGTTCCGGCACAGGTGTTCGATCGTCCCATTTGTCCGCCTTCAGGAGTTCTCATGCGTCTGACCCAGATTTTCGCCGCCGCAGCCATTGCGGTGGTCAGTACCTTTGCCGCCGCCGATGACACGGCCGACAAAGCCATTCGTAAAAGCCTGCAAACCCTTGAGCTGGATGTGCCGATCGAAACTATCTCCGCCAGCCCGTTGCCAGGCCTGTATGAAGTTAAACTCAAGGGCAGCCGTGTGCTTTACGCCAGCGCTGATGGCCAATACGTCGTTCAGGGCTACCTGTTCCAGCTCAAGGATGGCAAACCGGTCAACCTGACCGAGAAGACCGAGCGCCTGGGCATTTCCAAACTGATCAATAACATTCCAGTGGCTGAAACCGTGGTTTACCCGGCCATCGGCGAAACCAAGTCGCACATCACTGTCTTCACCGACACCACTTGCCCTTACTGCCACAAGCTGCACGCCGAAGTGCCGGCGCTGAACAAACTGGGTATCGAAGTGCGTTATGTTGCGTTCCCTCGCCAGGGCCTGGGCTCGGCGGGTGACGAGCAACTGCAAGCCGTGTGGTGCTCCAAGGACAAGAAAGCGGCCATGGACAAAATGGTCGATGGCAAGGAAATCAAGGCCGCCAAGTGCGAGAACCCGGTAGCCAAGCAGTTCGCCCTCGGCCAGTCGATCGGCGTGAACGGTACACCGGCCATCGTTTTGGCCGACGGACAGGTCATTCCGGGCTACCAGCCTGCGCCACAAGTCGCCAAACTGGCATTGGGCGCGAAATAGTTTCGCATCGTCATGGTCAACCTTTGACGATCATGGTTCGGCGGCAATATTGTCGGGCCATTAATCGAGAGCCGCGAGTATGCGGTTGTTTTCACGGCCGGCCTTGAGTCGGCCGTTTTATGGGGAGTTCACAGTGAAACCGGTCAAAGTAGGCATCTGTGGGTTAGGGACCGTCGGTGGCGGTACCTTCAACGTACTTCAGCGCAACGCCGAGGAAATTGCTCGTCGTGCCGGGCGTGGAATCGAAGTGGCACAAATTGCCATGCGCACGCCAAAGCCTCAGTTCCAGACGACCGGTATTGCGATTACCAACGATGTGTTCGAAGTGGCCACGAACCCTGAGATCGACATCGTTATAGAGCTGATGGGCGGCTACACCGTTGCCCGCGAGCTGGTACTCAAGGCCATCGAGAATGGCAAGCATGTGGTCACCGCGAACAAGGCACTGATCGCCGTTCACGGTAATGAAATTTTCGCCAAGGCTCGCGAGAAAGGCGTGATCGTGGCATTCGAAGCGGCTGTGGCCGGCGGCATTCCCGTGATCAAAGCGATCCGTGAAGGTCTGTCCGCCAACCGCATCAACTGGGTGGCCGGGATCATCAACGGTACTGGCAACTTCATCCTCACCGAAATGCGGGAGAAGGGTCGCACCTTCGAAGACGTACTCGCCGAAGCGCAAGCCCTGGGTTATGCCGAAGCTGACCCGACTTTCGACGTCGAAGGCATCGACGCAGCCCACAAGCTGACGATCCTGGCGTCCATTGCGTTCGGCATTCCGTTGCAATTCGACAAGGCTTACACAGAAGGCATCACCAAGTTGACCACCGCTGACGTGAATTACGCCGAAGCGCTGGGCTATCGCATCAAGCACCTGGGCGTGGCGCGCAGCACCGCGGCCGGTATCGAGCTGCGAGTGCACCCGACGCTGATCCCGGCCGATCGCTTGATCGCCAACGTCAACGGCGTGATGAACGCGGTGATGGTCAACGGCGATGCTGCCGGTTCGACCTTGTACTACGGTGCCGGCGCCGGCATGGAGCCGACCGCTTCGTCGGTGATCGCTGATCTGGTGGACGTGGTTCGCGCCATGACTTCCGATCCGGAAAACCGCGTGCCGCACCTGGCTTTCCAGCCGGATTCTCTGTCGGCCCATCCGATCCTGCCGATCGAAGCCTGCGAAAGCGCTTACTACCTGCGCATTCAGGCCAAGGACCATCCGGGCGTACTGGCTCAGGTGGCGAGCATCCTGTCGGAGCGCGGTATCAACATCGAATCGATCATGCAGAAAGAAGTCGAAGAGCATGACGGTCTGGTGCCAATGATCCTGCTGACCCATCGTGTGCAAGAACAGCACATGAACGACGCGATCAGCGCCCTGGAGGCCTTGGAAGGCGTGGTCGGTCCGGTCGTACGAATCCGCGTCGAGCACTTGAACTAACAACAGCAGCGGCAAGCTGCAAGCCTCAAGCGGCAAGTCAAAGGCAGTTCGGCTTTTACTTGCAGCTTGTAGCTCGTAGCTTGCAGCTCAAACCAAAGGTTTGCCCCTATGCGTTATATCAGTACCCGCGGCCAGGCACCGGCCCTGAATTTCGAAGATGTCCTGCTGGCCGGTCTCGCCACCGACGGCGGTCTGTACGTCCCGGAAAACCTGCCACGTTTTACTCAGGAAGAAATCGCTTCCTGGGCCGGCCTGCCATATCACGAGCTGGCCTTCCGGGTAATGCGCCCGTTCGTGACCGGCAGCATCCCCGATGCCGATTTCAAAAAGATTCTTGAACAAACGTACGGCGTGTTTTCCCACAACGCCGTGGCGCCGTTGCGTCAGCTCAATGGCAACGAATGGGTGCTGGAGCTGTTCCACGGCCCGACCCTGGCTTTCAAGGACTTCGCCCTGCAATTGCTCGGTCGCTTGCTCGACTACGTGCTGGAAAAACGCGGTGAGCGCGTGGTGATTGTTGGCGCCACCTCCGGTGACACCGGCTCGGCCGCCATCGAAGGTTGCAAGCACTGCGAAAACGTCGACATCTTCATCCTGCACCCGCACAACCGTGTGTCCGAAGTGCAGCGTCGCCAGATGACCACCATCTTCGGCGAAAACATCCATAACATCGCCATCGAAGGCAACTTCGATGACTGCCAGGAAATGGTCAAGGCCAGCTTCGCCGACCAGAGCTTCCTCAAAGGTACGCGCCTGGTCGCGGTGAACTCGATCAACTGGGCGCGGATCATGGCCCAGATCGTTTACTACTTCCACGCAGCCCTGCAGCTGGGTGGTCCGGCGCGTTCGGTGTCGTTCTCGGTGCCGACCGGCAACTTCGGCGATATCTTCGCCGGTTACCTGGCGCGCAACATGGGCCTGCCGATCAATCAGTTGATCGTCGCCACCAACCGCAACGACATCCTGCACCGCTTCATGAGCGGCAATCAGTACGTCAAGGAAACCCTGCACGCCACGCTGTCGCCGTCCATGGACATCATGGTGTCGTCGAACTTCGAACGCCTGCTATTCGACCTGCACGGTCGTAACGGCGCGGCAATAGCCGGCTTGATGGACACCTTCAAGCAGGGCGGCGGTTTCAGCGTCGAAGAGGAGCGTTGGACCGAGGCACGTAAACTGTTCGATTCGCTGGCCGTGGACGACGCCCAAACGTGCGAAACCATTGCCGAAGTGTTTGCGCAAACCGGCGAACTGCTGGATCCGCACACCGCTATCGGCGTGAAGGCTGCGCGCGAATGCCGGCGCAGCCTGGATATCCCGATGGTGATCCTCGGTACTGCCCATCCGGTCAAATTCCCGGACGCAGTGGAAAAAGCCGGTGTAGGAAAAGCACTCGAACTACCTGCACATCTTTCTGATTTGTTTGAGCGAGATGAACGTTGCACCGTATTGCCGAACGACCTGAAAGCCGTGCAGGCCTTTGTCAGTCAGCATGGCAACCGCGGCAAGCCGCTGTAACCGGTAAAAGCTGTCACATTTTGAAGCCCGTCTCCTGACGGGCTTTCTCATTTCTGCATGCCACACTTGCCGGGTTTCTTAAAAGAAGAGCCGCCCATGAAGGACGGGCGAGACGATTACCAAGGAAGTGGCATGCTGTTTTTCAGAGGGTTTAAACCAGCCGTGTGCTGGATGTTTTTGCTGGGCGCCCTGGGCTTTGGGTCATGGGTGAAGGGTGCACAATTGGCGACACATGAGTCCCGGGAGCCAACCACCGTCGAACGCGTTGAGCTGGATGCTCAGGAGCGGCAATGGATTGCTGAACATCCGACGGTTATCGTGGCGTCGGCGCAATACCCGCTGTATCTGTTCAAGGATGAGCATGGTCACTGGAGCGGTCTGAACAACGATATGCTCAACCGCATCAGCGCCATGACAGGGTTGCGGTTCGTTCATGAAGAGTCGTTTTCCACCGACCAATTACTGGAGCGTCTGGAAAGCGGTGCGGCGGACATGAGTACGACGCTGGCAATGAATGACGAACGCAAGGTGTTTCTGGATTTCAGTCATGCATTTGGCGGGGCGGGCTGGGTGCTCGTAGGACTGGCCAGCACCCCGGCGATACAGTCTCTGGACCAGATTTCGAAAAGAGTCCTGGTTTTGCCGACCCGTCACGCCCTGGAGGGCACGATTCGTCGAGACTACCCGGCAATTGAGCTGCGCTCGGTCAAAACCTACGCTGAAGCACGGGCACTGGTAGAAAGCGGCGAGGCCTATGCCACGATTGAGAACGAAATCGGCGCGCAGCTCTATCCCTCGGGTCGACTCAAGGTCGGGCCTGCGGTGGAGGGTAAATGGGAGACTGATCATTTGGCCGTCCGCAAAGCGCAGCCACAGTTATTGAGCATCCTCAACAAGGCGCTCGAAGCATTTCCACCCGACGAATTACGCGCCATGCGGTTGAAATGGCTTAACGGAACTGCGTCGGTACACGCGCCCTCGACCTGGCAGCGGATAACCCGGTGGGGGTGCTGGAGCATGTTCATCGTCAGCCTGTTCGGCTTGCTCTCATTGCTTTGGAATCGCAGGCTTGCGGCACTGATCAAGCAACGTCGGGACGCCGAAAAAGACCTCAATGACCAGCTCGCATTCCAGCATGCATTGATCGACGCCATGCCCGATCCGATGTTCGTGCGTGATCTGCAAGGGCGTTTGATCATGTGCAACAAAAGCTATGAAGAGCGCTTGTCGACCCGTTTCGACCAGGTTCAGGGGCGACAGCTGATCGAACTTGATGTCTTGCCCAAAGAGACTGCCGAGCAGTTGCACGCCGAGTTTATGGCCCAGCTCGGTACGCGCAAGACCCGTTTCAGCGAACGTCAGTTGATATTCAAGGATGGCGTCAGGGACATCTACCAGTGGACGGTACCGTTTTACAGCGCGGACGGCCAATTGCGAGGACTGCTGGGCGGGTGGAGCGACATTGGTAAGCGTACACGCCAGGTGTGAATTGCAATACGATCTGTAGCAGCTGCCGAGCCCTGGCGAGGCTGCGTTCGGCTGCGAAGCAGTCGTGAATCCAGGCAGCGCGGTACTTCAGCCAGACCTTGCAAGCAGGTTTTACGACTGCTGCGCAGCCGAACGCAGCCTCGCCAAGGCTCGACAGCTGCTACAAGTAAACATGAATCGCTGTTTTTTTACTGTCATCTTGACCGTGCATGCTCTATCTACCAGAGGCGCCGGTGCGCCTGCCGTTGGAATCAAGAACTTTCTTCTCGGGCCTGTGGTCATTTATTGTGGTCGCACCCCAGGCACTTTGTTTTCGGACTATTGAGTGGTGATCGAGATGGAAAGTATCAGTCTATTGCTCGGTGAGGCTCTGAGCCCGTATCAGGTCACGTTGACCCCGTCGGGTGCCCAGGGCGAATGTTTGGTGACACTGAAAAGTACGAGCGGCGCAACCGTGGTTGAACGGACGTTCAATCACGATCAGTTAACCGATAAACGTCTGCTGACGGATGTCGTCGACGGCCTGCACCGTGACGTGCTGATTGCTGAAGGACGCCTGGAGCCCTGTGTCATCGCAGCCTTGCGCAATGCGGCTCAGGACAAGATTCTGGCCAGCCGAAATTGAATGATTTTTTGTGGGAACCTTCCTGCGCCACGTTCAGTCAGACTTTGTAACAGCAGGATCAAGCATTGTGCTCCGGTGCTTGTAGCTTGTTGTCACTGGCCTGGTTCAGGCCACGTTTAACCCCGAGATGTCTCCCCACTTCTCGGGGTTTCTTTTTGCCTGCGATTTGTCATTGTGCGGCCTGACGCTCGAAAAAGGCTCTGGTTTCTTCCAGGTAGTCCTTGCGTCTTTGTGGGTCGAGCCAGTCGGCGTACAGCGGGGCCAGGCGCTCGCGGGGCAAGGCACGCAATAGCTGGTTGATTTCACTGATCGCCTGTCGCCCCAGGGGCGTGTTCGAGCAGCCGATGTATCCGGACAAGTATTTACCCGTGCCTTTGACCGGATAAAACTCCAACTGATCATCGGCAATCTGTTCCTGGTGAGCCTGATAGCGGATTTCCGGCCAGTAACCCAAGACCACTTGCAAGCGACCCAGGCGCTGCATCTGCAACAGACTGCCGAGGGCGTTGTTACCGTAGTGGGGCATCAGCGCGCCGGGCGGCGCCTGTTGCAGCAGTGTGTCGAGGAACTGACCGTAACGGCGCTCGGCCACTACACCGACTTTCTCTCGACGGCTGGCCAACAGTGCTGCCAAATCGACTTCATCGCCAAAGAGAAAGGGCTCCAACACCGACCGATCTTCACGTCGAATCACCAGCCCATTGCTGACCGCCCGGAAGGCCGGAATGGAAAACGCGATCGATTGTTCACGCTCCTCGCTCCAGATCAGCGAAGGGTCGCAGGTGAAAGACTTCTCATGGAGCATTTGCATGCCACGGGCGCGATTGACCCGCATCAGGGTGTGTTCGTACTGCGGCATCCCGGCGATCAACAGCGGCATCAGCTGATCGATGACGCCTTGGCCTTTTTTCGGGCCTTCGAAGACCGTCAGTGGCGGCAGGTCGCGCAGCAGCCAGAACAAATGTTCCTTAGGTTGCGCAAGGGCCGGGGATATCAACCCCGCCAACAGCCCGAGCACCGCCAGCACACGCCCGATGCCGGCGTCATCGATTGCGGATGAAAGCAGGCGCTTCAGCTTAGATGGCACCGTCTTCACGCAACCGTGCGATCTGTGCCGGTTCATAGCCGAGGTCGTGAAGTACTTGCGCATTGTGTTCACCCAGCTGCGGCCCGACCCATTCGGAGCTGCCGGGCGTCTCAGAGAGTTTCGGCACGATGCCAGGCATCTTGAAGTCTTTGCCGTCGGGCAGCTTGGCTTGCAAGAACATTTCACGGGCCAGGTACTGCGGATCGCTGAACATGTCTTCGGCACTGAAAATCCGGCTGGCGGGAACGTCGGCCTGGTTCAGTTGCTCGATCACTGCGTCCAGCGGCAGCGAGTTGACCCAGCGATCGATCACCCCGTAAATCTCGTCGCGACGGCTGTCACGTCCGTCGTTGCTGGCCAGCGCAGGATCATTGGCCAGGTCTTCACGACCGATGAGCAGCATGAAACGCTTGAAGATCGCATCGCCATTGGCCCCAATCTGTACGTGTTTGCCATCAGCGCTGGTATGGATAGAGGAGGGCGTGATGCCCGGCATGATGTTGCCGGTGCGCTCACGGATGAAGCCGAACACATCGAACTCCGGGACCATGCTTTCCATCATGGCAAAGATCGCTTCGTACAGCGCCACATCCACCACTTGGCCCAAGCCGCCGTTGACCTCGCGATGCCGCAAGGCCATCAGTGCGCCGATCACGCCCCAGAGCGCGGCAATCGAATCGCCGATGGAGATCCCGGTGCGCACCGGCGGCCGGTCCTCGAACCCGGTGATGTAGCGCAGGCCGCCCATGGATTCACCGACCGCGCCGAAGCCTGGCTGATCTTTCATTGGCCCGGTCTGGCCAAAGCCCGAAAGCCGCACCATCACCAGTTTGGGGTTCAGTGCATGCAAGACTTCCCAACCCAGGCCAAGCTTTTCCAGCACGCCGGGGCGGAAATTCTCGATCAGGATGTCTGCTTCGCTGAGCAGCTGTTTAAGAATCGCCAGGCCATCCGGGTGTTTCAGGTTCAGGGTCAAAGACTTCTTGTTACGCGCCTGAACGAACCACCACAGCGAAGTACCTTCATACAACTTGCGCCATTTGCGCAACGGATCACCGCCGTCCGGGGACTCGATCTTGATCACTTCGGCGCCGAACTCGCCGCAAATACGCGAGGCAAACGGCCCGGCAATCAACGTACCCAATTCGATGACTTTCAGACCTGAGAGCGGTTTGCTGGAGAACGGCATACTGAATCCTGTAGGACAAAGGCTGAGCGGATGCAGAGTTTTAACATAGGCCGAGGTCCATCGCCCAAAGTTGATGCCTTCAATTCGTTGATTACCTGTTGCATCGGTTAGACTTGCCGCCTTTCCTCGTATCAAGAAGCCCGTTCATGGCCCAGCCGTCCACAACCTACAAGTTTGAACTGAACCTCACCGACCTCGACCGCAGCGTCTACGAGAATGTGAAGCAGACCATTGCCCGTCACCCTTCGGAAACCGAAGAGCGCATGACCGTGCGGCTGCTGGCTTACGCCTTCTGGTACAACGAGCAGTTGTCCTTCGGTCGCGGTCTGTCAGACGTGGATGAACCGGCGTTGTGGGAAAAGAGCCTGGATGACCGTGTTCTGCACTGGATCGAAGTCGGCCAGCCAGACGCCGATCGCCTGACCTGGTGCTCGCGCCGCACCGAGCGTACCAGCCTGCTGGCCTACGGCAGCCTGCGGGTCTGGGAAACCAAAGTGATCCCGGCGATCAAAAACCTGAAGAACGTTCACATCGCCGCCGTGCCTCAGGACGTGCTGGAAACCCTGGCCAAGGACATGCCGCGCGTTATCAAGTGGGATGTGATGATCAGCGAAGGAACGATTTTCGTCACCGACGACCGTGGTCAGCACGAAGTCCAGTTGCAGTGGCTGAGCGGTGAACGCGGCTGATTATTCGCCGCTGAACTGTGTTCCCCGGTTTTATCCTACGTATTCAAGAGAAGCACCCGTCACCCCATGCGCATCGAACCTCGCCTGTTGCCCGACACCCTGCCATTTCTCGGTGATATTCCACCGCTGTTGACCCGCCTTTACGCAGCTCGCGGCGTGCAATCGGAGGCTGAACTGGACAAGAGCCTGGCGCGGTTGATTCCATATCAGCAGCTCAAAGGCATCGATGCGGCGGTGGATTTACTGGTGACGGCCCTGGAACAGCGTCAGCGGATCCTGATCGTCGGCGACTTCGACGCAGACGGTGCGACGGCCAGTACCGTGGGCATGCTGGGGTTGCGCCTGCTGGGCGCGGCGCATGTCGACTATCTGGTGCCGAACCGGTTCGAGTACGGCTACGGCCTGACGCCGGAGATCGTCGAGGTGGCGCTGACCCGCGAGCCGCACCTGCTGATCACCGTGGACAACGGCATCTCCAGCGTCGAAGGCGTGGCGGCGGCAAAAAAGGCCGGGCTCAAGGTGCTGGTCACCGATCACCACTTGCCTGGCGATGAACTGCCGTTGGCCGATGCCATCGTCAATCCGAATCAGCCGGGTTGCGCGTTTCCGAGCAAAGCCCTGGCCGGTGTCGGGGTGATCTTCTATGTGCTGATGGCCCTGCGCGCGCGCTTGCGCAGCCTGGGTTGGTACCAGAGCAAGCCGCAGCCGAACATCGGCGAACTGCTGGACCTGGTGGCACTGGGCAGCGTCGCCGATGTGGTGCCGCTGGATGCCAACAACCGGATTCTGGTGCATCAGGGCCTGGAGCGGATTCGCGCCGGGCGTGCGCGGCCGGGCATCAAGGCGATCCTTGAAGTGGCCAAGCGCGACCATTCGCGCATTACCTCCACTGATCTTGGCTTCATCCTCGGCCCGCGTCTGAACGCGGCGGGGCGCCTGGACGACATGAGCCTGGGCATCGAATGCCTGCTCACTGAAGACGCGGCGGCTGCCCGTGAAATGGCCGCTCAGCTGGATGGCATGAACCAGGACCGCAAATCCATCGAGCAGGGCATGCAGCGTGAGGCGCTGGCCCAACTCAAGGATTTGCCGGTGGAATCGATGCCGTTCGGCCTGTGCCTGTTCGATCCCGAGTGGCACCAGGGTGTCATCGGAATCCTCGCCTCGCGTATGAAAGAGCGCTATTTCCGTCCGACCATTGCCTTTGCCGATGCCGGCGATGGCCTGCTCAAGGGCTCGGGGCGTTCGGTTCAGGGCTTTCATATTCGCGACGCCTTGAGCGTGGTCGCGGCGCAACACCCGAACCTGATCAGCAAATACGGCGGCCACGCCATGGCGGCGGGCCTGACCTTGCCGGAAGCGAATTTTCCGTTATTCGCCGAGGCCTTTGACGCTGAAGTACGTAGGCAAATGCGCGAAGAAGACCTGACCGGGCGCCTGTTGTCGGACGGTACGTTGGCGGTCGAAGAGTTTCACCTGGAACTGGCCCGCGCCCTGCGCCACGCCGGGCCTTGGGGGCAACACTTCCCGGAGCCGCTGTTTCATGGGGTGTTTCAGTTGGTCGAGCAACGCGTTGTGGGGGAGCGGCACCTCAAAGTGGTGCTGAGAAGTGAATGCGGTTCGGTGAAGCTGGACGGCATTGCCTTCGGTATCGACCGCGATATCTGGCCGAATCCGACCATCAAGTGGGTCGAACTGGCTTACAAGCTCGACCTTAACGAGTTTCGTGGGAACGAGACCGTTCAGTTGATGATTGCCCACATCGAACCGCGTTGACCCCATCGCGGGCAAGCCCACTCCCAAAGGATCTATATCGTCCTTGTGGGAGCGGGCTTGCCCGCGATAGCGATCTCCCTGACGCCAATTATCCCCGGAACCCTCCCTCATCTTCCCAATGTCGACTAGTCTCTAAGCACTGCTTGATTATCCTTGTGACGTTTTGTCGAATTTTTTGCCCGCGGGGGCGGGTGCTGCACCCTTTTTCCTGTCACTCGTCGACTATTCAAACAGAACCCTGGAGCCTGCCCACTGATTCGAGAGGTGCCCCATGAGTCTGCTGCTTGAACCCTATACCCTTCGTCAATTGACCCTGCTTAACCGCATCGCGGTGTCACCGATGTGCCAATACTCCAGCGTCGATGGGCTGGCCAATGACTGGCATTTGGTCCACCTCGGCAGCCGCGCTATCGGCGGCGCTGGTCTGGTATTCACCGAAGCCACGGCGGTCACCGCTGAGGGGCGCATTACCGCCCAGGACCTCGGTCTCTGGAATGATCGACAGATTGAACCCCTGCAGCGTATTACGCGCTTCATCACCGCGCAGGGCGCTGTTGCCGGCATTCAGTTGGCGCACGCCGGGCGCAAGGCCAGCACGCATCGGCCGTGGCTCGGCAAACATGGCAGCATTAAGACGGAGGACGGTGGCTGGATCCCCGTCGGCCCTTCGCCAATCGCTTTCGACCCTCAGCACACACCCCCCAAGCAACTCGATGAAGGCGAGATCGCGGACATCATTCAAGCGTTCGTCGATTCCGCCAAACGGGCGCTGACCGCCGGTTTCAAAGTGGTCGAGGTGCACGCCGCCCACGGTTACCTGTTGCACCAGTTTCTTTCGCCCCTGAGCAATCAGCGGCGCGATCAGTACGGCGGTTCGTTCGAAAACCGGATTCGGCTGGTGCTGCAAGTGACCGAAGCGGTGCGTGCGGTGTGGCCTGAAGAGTTACCGGTGTTTGTGCGGGTATCGGCCACCGATTGGGTGGAAGATGGCTGGAACCCCGATGAAACTGTGGAGCTGGCGCGACGCCTCAAAGATCTGGGCGTGGACCTGATCGATGTTTCATCGGGCGGTACGGCGGTAAACGCCGAGATTCCTACAGGCCCCGGTTATCAGACCCGCTTCGCCGAGCGCGTACGCAAGGAGTCAGGCATTGCCACTGGCACGGTAGGAATGATCACCGAACCGGCCCAGGCCGAGCACATTCTGCGTACCTGCCAGGCCGACATCATCTTCCTCGCCCGGGAGTTGTTGCGTGACCCGTACTGGCCGCTGCATGCCGATGACGATCTGGGTGGGCACAAAGCTATCTGGCCGGCGCAATATCATCGGGCGACCCACCGCGACCAGCCAATTCATGAATCGGATTTGCGTGACTAGAAGGCCGCTGTAAATACCAAAAAGCCCCGGTCGAGTTGACCGGGGCTTTTTTGCGTTTCTGTGCTGAGATGTTTGTTGTCTGTCAGGCCGTCTTCGCGGGCAAGCCTCGCTCCTGCAAGGCGGAGCGTTCATCACCGATCCCGTAGGAGCGAGGCTTGCCCGCGAAGGGGCCATTTCAGACCCCGACTAACTCTCAGGTGTACTTACGCTTATCAGGTGCAGGCGGGAAATACTGATACAACCAGGTTTCACTCAACGTCCGGTCATTGGTGCGAATGAACAACCGCAGCTCCACCGGGGCAACGCTGTCGTTGGTCGGGTACCAGTCGAAGGTAATGCGATAACCCTTGATGTCATCGAGCACCAACACGTTGAAGTCCTTCACTTGGCCATTCGAGCAAGTCACCACCGGCTCGATCCCCGTGCCTTCAGGCAAGCGGTCCAGACCGCCGCCGGTAAAGTCCACGGCAAAGCGTCGTGCCCAGACCTCTGGGTAATGCTCACCCGGCGCCCAGCCTTCAATGAAACCGCCCATGCCCGAACGGGTCGCATTGACCCGTGCCAGTGGCGTACTCACTGGCGGCAGAGCACTCCAGTAGAGCTTGTAGCCGTAGTTGAGGGAATCCCCGGCCGCGACCGGTTTTTTCGGCGTCCAGAACGCAACGATGTTATCCAGGGTTTCGCCGGTTGTAGGAATTTCCAGCAAATCGATAGAGCCTTCGCCCCATGCGGTTGTAGGTTCTACCCACAGACTCGGGCGCTTGCTGTACCAATCGACGGTGTCTTGATAATTGGCGAACTCGTGATCGGTCTGCACCAGGCCGAACCCTTTGGGATTGGTGTCGGCAAAGGCATTGAATTGCAAGGTGGCCGGGTTATTCAGCGGGCGGCAGATCCATTCGCCGTTGCCGCGCCACATCGCCAGGCGATCAGAATCGTGGATTTGCGGGTGAATGGTGTCGCACATACGCCGTTCGTGGGTGCCGCAGCTGAACATGCTGGTCATCGGCGCGATGCCCAGTTGCTCGATAGCGGTGCGGGCATTGACGTGAGCGTCGACTTCCATCACCACACGCTCGGCCTGGCAATCGATGTCAAAACGGTAGGCGCCGGTGGCGCTCGGCGAATCGAGCAGGGCATAAACCACGAAACGGGTGCTGTCTTTATCCGGGGTTTCGAACCAGAACTTGGTGAAGTCCGGGAATTCTTCGCGCTTCTTGGCGTACGTATCGATCGCCAGGCCGCGGGCCGACAAACCGTACTGCCCGGTGGCGTCCACCGCGCGGAAATAGCTGGCCCCCAGGAACGACAACACGTCGTGCTTATCCAGCTCTGGAGCTTTGAACAGCTTGAACCCGGCAAAACCCAGATCGCCTTTGAGCTGTTTAGTGTCGACGGTGGTTTTTTCGTAGTTGAACAGCGACGGACGGAAATGCACCTCGCGCGCCAGTCGAGTCTTGGGATCGACGCTGTACATGCGCACCGGTTGCTTGAAACCCATGCCGACGTGGAAAAACTGCACGTCCAGCTGACCTTTCAGGTCCTTCCACAGCGAGTGATTGCCGTCATAGCGAATCGCGTTGAAGTTCTGCGGTGTCATGGTCGCCAGCGTCGGTGGCAGCACCTGTTTGGTGTCCTGATAAGGCTTGCCGGCGAGCTGTCTGGCCTGGCTCTTCAGCGCTTCGAATTCGAACGCCACGGCGTCGCCATCAGCCGTGCTGCTGTCAGCCCAGGCGCGTGCGGCCAATAGACCGGTGGCCGAAAGACCGGTGTAAGCCGCGATGGCCATGGAGGCTTTGAGCAAATTCCTGCGGTGCATAAGTACAACCTGTCGTGAACAATCCCGCGCCGTTCCTGGCACGTGCTGGATCAGAAATAACGGTTCGGACATGCCTTGGCCAAACGCAACGGACTTTAGAGCAGATGCCAATAAGCTTAAACCGTTCAGTTGCAGAGCAAAAATGATTGATGGCACAGCGACAGCGCAGCAATGAAACAAGACATTTCAGGTAACGTTTCTCACAGCACTTTCTGATTTATAGGGCATATCTGCTTTTTTCGACTAATTACTCTAAAAACTGCTTTTCAGCGCCGATTAAATTTCTATTCTATGGGCATGACCGGTTTCGGCCCTTCAGGCCGGTGGGTTCAGCGTGCACAAGACAGCCGCTGAAAGTGATAGGGCGATGCGGTTTGCAGTTTTCTCTGACGTATAGAAGGACATCGTCCATGTCGAAAGTACAAGGCATCACTGAAATGTTAGGACTCTTTCCCTGCCTGACCACTGGTCGGCGAAGGCGTCGGCTGAGTTTGGAAGAGATGAAATTGGTGGAGCGGTATCGCGAGCTGTCGGAAAGCGACCGGATTGCGATGCGGTATCTGGTGGATGCGATGCGCAGTGTTTCGCGGTTTTGAGCGCAGGTGGTTACCGTGAGAGCCATTTCGGCTTTTATGGAGTTAAGCCACCGATGTCTGCCATGGTTGTGCGGTGAGGCATTCGCGGGCAAGCCTCGCTCCTGCAGGAGCGAGGCTTGCCCGCGAAGCTTTCAATGCTTGAACATCACATGCCGAACAACGGTGTAATCCTCCAGCCCATACATCGACATGTCTTTCCCGTAACCGGACAGTTTCTGACCGCCATGGGGCATTTCGCTGACCAGCATGAAGTGGGTGTTCACCCACGTGCAGCCGTATTGCAAGCGGGCAGACAGGCGATGGGCGCGGCCGACGTCCGTGGTCCAGACCGATGACGCCAGGCCGTAGTCTGAATCGTTGGCCCAGGCCAGCGCCTGTGCTTCATCGGTGAACCTGGTGACCGACACTACGGGGCCGAACACTTCGCGGCGCACGATTTCGTCATCCTGTTGCACGTCGGCCAGCACCGTTGGCTCAAAGAAGAAGCCATTGCCTTCCACCGCTTTGCCACCCGTGATCAAGCGAATGTGCGGTTGCGCCATGGCACGCTCAACCAAACCGGTCACGCGGTCGCGATGCTGGGCGCTGATCAACGGGCCAAGCTCCGTCGATGGATCGTCCTGCGAGCCGTACTTGATACTGCTGACGGCCGCACCGAGTTTCTCGACGAACTGGTCATAGATGCCTGCTTGCGCGTAAATGCGGCAGGCCGCGGTGCAATCTTGACCGGCGTTGTAAAAACCGAAAGTGCGAATGCCCTCCACGGCGGCATCGATGTCGGCATCGTCGAAGACGATCACCGGTGCCTTGCCGCCCAGTTCCATGTGCAGGCGTTTGACGTTGCCGGCGGTGCTGGAAATGATGTTCGAGCCGGTAGCGATGGAACCGGTCAGCGACACCATGCGCACTTTCGGGTGATTGACCAGTGCGGTACCGACCGCGGAACCACGGCCGTATACCAGATTAAGGACACCGGCCGGGAAGATGTCCAACGCCAGTTCTGCCAGGCGCAGGGCGGTCAGCGGGGTTTGCTCCGACGGCTTGAGCACCACGGTATTACCGGCGGCCAGGGCCGGGGCGATTTTCCAGGCGAGCATCATCAGCGGGTAGTTCCACGGCGCGATGGAGGCAATCACGCCCACCGGGTCGCGGCGGATCATCGAGGTGTGGCCGGGCAAATATTCACCCCCCAGCGCGCCGCTCATGCAACGACTGGCGCCAGCGAAGAAACGGAACACGTCGGCAATCGCCGGGATCTCATCGTTCAGCGCAGCGCTGTAAGGTTTGCCGCAGTTGTCCGACTCCAGTCTGGCCAACTCGTCGCCGTGGGTTTCGATGATGTCGGCGAGTTTGAGCAGCAGCAACGAACGTTCTTTCGGCGTGGTTTGCGACCAGGCCTGGAAGGCGTTGTCGGCGGCCCGCACCGCCGCATCGATCTGGGCTTCGCTGGCTTCATTGACTTCTACCAGTACACGGCCGAGGACCGGATTGAACACGGCTTGGGCAGGGCCGTCGCCGTTGACGAGTTGGCCGTTGATCAAGAGTTTGGTTTGCATGGCTATGCCCTCATCGAAGCGATTGTATTTCTGTCGGAACCGAACCCTGTAGGAGCGAGGCTTGCCCGCGAAGGCGATTTTACATTCAACATTAATGTCGACTGACACACCGCCTTCGCGGGCAAGCCTCGCTCCTACAGGGTTTGGCTTCCACCTTGGGAATGAGTTCTCTCTTATTTGCCGCCACTGCCCGCAACGCTTTCCCCGCCTCGGGTCAGGTAATAAGCGCCGAGGATCGGCAACATGGTCACGATCATCACCAGCATCGCGACGACGTTGGTGACCGGCACATCCCGTGGGCGGCTGAGCTGGTTGAGCAGCCACAGCGGCAAGGTGCGTTCATGGCCGGCGGTGAAAGTGGTGACAATGATTTCATCGAACGACAACGCAAACGCCAGCATGCCACCGGCCAGCATCGCCGAGCCAAGATTCGGCAGGACGATGTAGCGGAAGGTCTGCCAGCCATCGGCGCCGAGGTCCATCGAGGCCTCAATCAAACTGTATGAAGTGCGGCGCAAACGAGCGATGACATTGTTGTAGACGATCACTACGCAGAAAGTCGCGTGCCCGACGATAATGGTGAACATCCCCGGCTCGATCCCAAACGTCTTGAACGTCGCCAGCAGTGCGATCCCGGTGATGATCCCGGGCAGGGCAATCGGCAGGATCAGCATCAGCGAGATGCTTTGCTTGCCGAAGAAATCCCGCCGGTACAACGCCGCTGACGCAAGAGTGCCCAGGACCAGCGCAATCAATGTGGCGACGGCGGCGATTTGTAATGACAACTTGATCGCTTCCAGCACGTCGGGCCGGGAGAACGCCACGCCGATCCATTTCAGGGTAAAGCCCTTGGGCGGAAAGCTGAACGCCGCGTCTTCGGTGTTGAAGGCGTAGAGGAAGATGATCAGGATCGGGAAGTGCAAAAACACCAAGCCGCCCCAAGCGGCAATGCGCAGGCCCAGGGATGCCCGGTCTTGAGATGAAGCATCAGAGCGCATCGAAAGCCCCCAGGCGTTTGACGATGGACAGATAAATGGCGATCAGCACGATCGGTACCAAAGTGAAGGCCGCTGCCATCGGCATATTGCCGATCGCTCCTTGCTGGGCGTAGACCATGCTGCCGATGAAGTAACCCGGCGGGCCCACCAGTTGCGGCACGATGAAGTCGCCCAGGGTCAATGAAAACGTGAAGATCGAACCGGCGGCGATCCCCGGAATCGACAGCGGCAGAATCACTTGCATGAACGTCTGACGCGGCTTGGCACCAAGGTCCGCCGAGGCTTGCAGCAAGGACGGCGGCAGGCGTTCCAGTGAGGCCTGGATCGGCAAGATCATGAACGGCAGCCAGATGTAGACAAACACCATGAACCGCCCCAGATGCGAGGTTGACAAGGTGCTGCCGCCGACGCCCGGAATCCCCAGCACCCATTGCAAGACCGGTTCCAGTCCCAGGTGCTGAACGAACCACTGGGCCACACCGCCCTTGGCCAGCAACAAGGTCCAGGCGTAAGCCTTGACGATGTAACTGGCCCACATTGGCATCATCACCGCGATGTAAAAAAACGCCTTGGTCTTGCCGCTGGTGTAACGCGCCATGTAGTAGGCAATCGGGAATGCCACGATTGCACTGGCGATCGACACGACAATGGCCATGCTCAGGGTGCGCAGGATGATGTCGAAGTTCGACGGCTGGAACAGTGCGGTGAAATTCGCCAGGGTCAGGTCGGGGGTGACCGTCATGGTGAAGTCATCGAAGGTGTAGAAGCCTTGCCACAACAACGTCAACAGCGAACCAAGATAGATCGCGCCGAACCACAGCAACGGCGGCACCAGCAGCAGTGATAGATACAGGTTCGGCCGGCGGTACAACACGTTCGAAAACCGGCGCAATGGTGAGCCGCTGGCGGTGGTTTGAGGTGCGGCCACGCTGTTCATCTCACCCCCCGCCCACAATATGGTCGTGCAGCGGAATCATCGCCTCGCGTGCCCAACGAGCACTGATGCGTTGCCCGGTCTGATGGTGCGTGCTGACATCCAGCCACTGAACGTTGGCCTGGCTGATGTTCAACGTCTGGCCGTTTTCCAGTTTCAGTTCATAGCGGGTGGCGCTGCCCTGGTACTGGATGTCGTGCAGCAGGCCACTGACTTCGATTTCATGGCTGGCCAGCGGGCCTTCGGCAAAACGCACGTGTTCGGGGCGGATCGAAAACGGCTGTGGATTGCCGCTCAACTGCCGGGCCAGATCGCCGCGAATCACATTGGAAGTGCCAACGAATTCGGCGACAAAGGTAGTCGCCGGCTTCATGTAGAGATGGCGCGGCGTGTCGACCTGTTCGATGCGGCCCTTGTTGAACACCGCCACGCGGTCGGACATCGACAGCGCTTCGGTCTGGTCGTGGGTAACGAAGATGAAGGTGATACCGAGCTGGCGTTGCAGCTTCTTCAGCTCGCCTTGCATTTGCTCGCGCAGTTTCAGGTCGAGGGCGCCCAAGGGCTCGTCGAGCAACAACACCCGTGGGCGATTGACCAACGCACGGGCCAGGGCCACTCGCTGGCGCTGACCGCCAGAGAGTTGCACCGGTTTGCGCTCGCCGTAGCCGCCGAGGGCGACCATGTCGAGGGCTTCTTCGGCACGTTTCTGACGTTCGGACTTGCCGACACCTTTGACTTTCAAACCGTAGGCGACGTTGTCGAGCACGTTCATGTGCGGGAACAGTGCGTAGTCCTGGAACACAGTGTTCACGTCACGCTGATACGGCGGTAAGCCCGCAGCTTCGGCACCGTGAATACGGATGGAGCCCGTGCTCGGCTGCTCGAAACCGGCGATCAGGCGCAGGCAAGTGGTTTTGCCCGAGCCGGAGGGGCCCAGCATGGAAAAGAACTCGCCGTCCTGGATATCGATAGACACCCGGTCAACGGCCTTCACCTCGCCGAACAGCCGGGAAACGTTGGTGAACTGGACTGCAAGCGTCATGGTGCGGTGCTCCGAGAAGGCGCGCTTTGCGTTAAAAGATGATGATCATTCCCACGCTCCGCATGGGGATGCAGCCCGTGACGCTCTGCGTCAGCTCTGCGCGAATGGACGCGGAGCGTCCATTGATGCATTCCCACGCAGAGCGTGGGAATGATCAGTTGGTGTTAGCGACCCCCCATAATCGCAATGTAATCTTGGGTCCAGCGGCTATAAGGCACGTACTTGCCACCTTCAGCCTGCGGAGTTTTCCAGAAGGCGATTTTGTCGAACTGGTCAAAACCGTTGGTCTTGCAACCCTCGGCGCCCAGCAGTTCACTGGCCTTGCACGCCGCCGGAACCGCCGGCAATGAGCCGAACCAGGCAGACACATCGCCCTGGACCTTCGGCGTGAGCGACCAGTCCATCCACTTGTACGCGCAGTTCGGGTGCTTGGCCTCGGCATGCAGCATGGTGGTGTCGGCCCACCCGGTGGCGCCTTCTTTCGGGACGGTCGATGCGACGGGCTGCTTCTCGTTCATCAGGCCATTGACCTGATAGGGCCAGGAACTGGAGGCCACCACGCCTTCGTTCTTGAAGTCACTCATCTGCACGGTGGTGTCGTGCCAATAGCGATGGATCAACTTTTGCTGGGTGCGCAGCAGGTCGAGAACGGCCTTGTACTGTTTTTCGTCAAGCAGGTATGGATCCGTGATGCCCAATTCCGGCTTGGCGGTTTTCAGGTACAGCGCCGCGTCGGCGATGTAGATCGGGCCGTCATACGCTTGCACGCGGCCCTTGTTGGTTTTGCCATCGGGCAGCGTCTGCTCTTCGAACAGTACCCCCCAACTGCCAGGTGGCTGCGTGAACACCTTGGTGTTGTACATCAGCACGTTCGGGCCCCATTGATAGGGAGCGCCGTAAGTCTGGTTGTCGACCACATACCACGGCGCATCCTTGAGGCGCGGATCGAGATTTTTCCAGTTGGGAATCAACGCGGTGTTGATCGGCTGCACACGTTTGCCGGCGATCAGGCGCAAGGACGCGTCGCCGGATGCCGTCACCAGGTCGTAACCGCCCTTGGCCATCAGGCTGACCATCTCATCGGACGTGCCGGCCGTCTTGACGTTGACCTTACAGCCGGTTTCTTTCTCGAAACCGGTCACCCAGTCGTAGGCCTTGTCGGTTTCGCCCCGTTCGATATAGCCAGGCCAGGCGATGATATCCAACTGACCTTCGCCGGCACCGACCGCTTTCAGCGGTTCGGCGGCCTGCAGGCTGGCGCTGGCCAGCAGTGCTGTGGTGATTGCACTGAGCAGTGCGGTCTTGTGCACAAGCATGGTGGACCCTCTTCTTTAAATTATGGTCGGGGCAGTGTTGAACGGGGTGATGGGCCGGCAGTGGCCTGTTATTAGCTTAGTGCGCTTTGTGAGAGGCAGATTGGCCAGGCCCTCTTATGGATTTATCCAGCCTAGTGCGCGGTTCCACGGTCGACAAATCTCAACGGCTGCATTCGATGAAATAGTTTCGCGAGGGGGGCTGCAGCCGGATCGTCTAAATATGAGCAACATCTGGAAGCACTCTCATGGAGGGATGTCGGGCACTTTCGATCTAGGCTGAGGGCCTTAAGATCCGGTTAACCCGAATTCGTGGAGGCAGCAAAATGAACACTCGTGGATTGCTCGATCAACTACTCAAATCCGGTCAGGATCTGTTGCAGAACAAGGCCGGCGGTACCCGGAACAAAGCGTCCAGCGGTGGTTTGGGCGATTTGCTGGGAGGCTCCAGTGGTTCGAGTGGCCTCGGCAGTGTGCTCTCCGGCGCCGGCGGCGGTGCGCTGGCGGCTGGCGCCATGGGCCTGTTGCTCGGCAACAAGAAGGTGCGCAAGGTCGGCGGCAAAGTGGCTATTTACGGCGGTCTTGCGGCATTGGGCGTGATTGCCTACAAGGCTTATGGCAACTGGCAGGCCCAGCAGGGCGCCGCAGCCACAACGGAGCCGCAAACGATCGACCGCTTGCCGGCGGCCCAGGTCGAGCAACACAGTCAGGCGATTCTCAAGGCACTGGTGGCCGCGGCCAAGGCTGACGGGCATGTCGATGAACGTGAACGTGAATTGATCGAAGGCGAGTTCCGCAAACTCGACAGCGATCAGGAACTGCAGCACTGGCTGCACGCCGAACTCAACAAACCGCTGGACCCCACCGACGTCGCCCGCGCCGCCAGCACCCCGGAAATGGCGGCTGAGATGTACATCGCCAGTGTGATGCTGGTGGATGAGGAGAACTTCATGGAGAAGTCCTATCTCGATGAGCTGGCGCGGCAATTGAAGCTGGAGCCGGGGTTGAAGGCAGAGCTGGAGAAGCAGGTGCGGCAGGCTTCGGTGTAAGTCTTCAGACCGTCTTCGCGGGCAAGCCTCGCTCCTACAGTGAATGGTCGAATATGCAATTGTCATTCGACGCGGTCTCTGTAGGAGCGAGGCTTGCCCGCGAAGGCATTTTCAGCCACACCGCATCTCCCAATGACCCAACCCACAGTCCATATCTGCCGAACCCCGGCTTTTTGTCGGCGGCATGAAAAGCTGCGCTCAGCGTTTGATAAATGAAACACCAGCCTCGGCTATACTCCTCCGCAATTCGAACCGCACCGAGGACTGACTGTGAAGAACTGGACGTTGCGCCAACGCATTTTGGCGAGCTTTGCGGTGATTATCGCGATCATGCTGTTGATGGTTGTGGTGTCCTTTTCTCGGCTGATGAAGATCGACGCCAGTGCAGAAAAGGTCCGTACCGATACGGTTCCCGGGGTGTATTTCAGTTCGATGATGCGCGGTGCCTGGGTCGACAGTTATAACCTGACCCAGCAAATTGTCGGTCTTTCCGGACGTCGCGAAATAACACCCGCCGACCACGCCATGTTCAAGGGCTTTGAAGAGCGCTTGAGCGAGCAGATGGTCAATTACCGCAAGACCATTTTCACTCCCCAGGATCAGGCCGCGTTCGATGAATTCGAAGCGCGTCATCAGCTGTTCAATCAAGAGCTGACCAACGTCCTCGACCTCTATCAGCGTAAAGAGTACGAGCCCGCGCGTCTTGC
Organism: Pseudomonas sp. Tn43; assembly: GCF_014192635.1. NCBI lineage: Bacteria > Pseudomonadati > Pseudomonadota > Gammaproteobacteria > Pseudomonadales > Pseudomonadaceae > Pseudomonas > Pseudomonas sp. Tn43. The sequence goes on along the minus strand of NZ_JACHYG010000003.1, from coordinate 623,160 downwards.
CCTTGAACAGAAGCTCACGCCGGCCTGGGTCAATGGGCGCAAGCAGTTGAACACCCTTATCGAGGTGAATCACGACGCGGCTGACAGAGCCACGCTGGCCATCGGCGACGCGGTGACCGCCGCCAAAATCACCATGGGCGTCTCCCTGCTGGTGGCTGTCATCGTCGCCGGCCTCTGCGGTCTATTGCTGATGCGCGCGATCATGGCGCCGATGAGTCGCATCGTGAATATCCTCGACATCATGCGCAGTGGCGATCTCAGCAGCCGTTTGAATCTTGATCGCAAGGACGAGTTCGGCGCGGTGGAGACCGGCTTCAACGATATGATGACCGAGCTCACTTCGCTGGTGTCCCAGGCACAACGCTCATCGGTGCAGGTCACCACGTCGGTCACGGAAATCGCCGCGACGTCCAAGCAGCAACAGGCCACCGCCACCGAAACGGCGGCCACCACCACGGAAATCGGCGCGACATCGCGGGAAATTGCCGCCACTTCGCGGGACCTGGTGCGCACCATGACCGAAGTCTCCACCGCGGCCGATCAGGCATCAGTGCTGGCCGGTTCCGGTCAGCAAGGCCTGGCCCGCATGGAGGAAACCATGCACTCGGTAATGGGCGCGGCCGATCTGGTCAACGCCAAACTGGCGATCCTCAATGAGAAGGCCGGCAACATCAATCAGGTGGTAGTGACCATCGTCAAAGTCGCCGACCAGACCAACCTGTTGTCCCTGAATGCCGCGATCGAAGCCGAGAAGGCCGGTGAATATGGTCGCGGGTTTGCCGTGGTCGCCACCGAAGTTCGGCGCCTGGCGGACCAGACCGCTGTGGCCACCTACGACATCGAGCAGATGGTGCGCGAAATTCAGTCGGCGGTGTCGGCCGGGGTCATGGGCATGGACAAGTTTTCCGAAGAAGTGCGCCGTGGCATGTCCGAGGTGCAGCAGGTGGGCGAGCAACTGTCGCAGATCATCCATCAGGTTCAGGCACTGGCGCCACGGGTGTTGATGGTCAACGAAGGCATGCAGGCCCAGGCCACCGGCGCCGAGCAGATCAACCATGCGTTGGTGCAGTTGGGCGATGCCAGCAGCCAGACGGTCGAATCGCTGCGTCAGGCCAGTTTTGCCATCGATGAACTGAGTCAGGTGGCCGTCGGGCTGCGTGGCGGCGTTTCGCGATTCAAAGTCTGATGAGCGAGCTCGCGGTCAAGCGCGGCGCGGTGCTACCGGCGAAACAATCGTTGTTTCTGGTGTTCTGCATCGGCAACGAGCGTTACGCGTTGCAGGCCATCGAGGTGGCCGAAGTGCTGCCGCAGCTGCCATTGAAAGCGATTCCCCAGGCACCGCACTGGGTGGCGGGAGTGTTTGCCTATCGCAGCGCGGTGGTGCCGGTGATCGATCTCAGCGCCCTGACGTTCGGCCAACCGGCGCAGGCGCGCACCAGCACGCGGCTGGTGCTGGTGCACTATCGTCCGGATGAGGCGATGCCTGCGCAATTGCTCGGGCTGATTCTGGAGCAGGTCACCGACACGTTGCGCTGCAACCCGGCGGATTTTCAGCCTTATGGCCTGGATAATCGCCAGGCGCCGTACCTGGGGCCGGTGCGCGAAGATGCCCAGGGTTTGTTGCAATGGGTGCGGGTTGCCGATTTGCTGGACGAACAGGTCCGCGCCTTGTTGTTTCCCTCGCCGCCGCTGGAGCTGGCGCAGTTTGAGGAGCAGGGATGAGCAGCGATCAAAGGTTTTTCGATTTCCTCAAAGAACGTATTGGCCTCGATGTGGGGTCGGTCGGCCCGGCGATCATCGAACGCGCGGTGCGCCAGCGCATCACGGCGGCTCGGGCGCGGACGGCCGATGAGTATTGGCACACCTTGCTCGGCTCGCGCGACGAACAACAGGCACTGATCGAAGCGGTAATCGTCCCCGAGACCTGGTTTTTCCGTTACCCGGAATCCTTCGCCACGCTGGCGAAACTGGCGACCAAGCGACTGGCGGCGATCAACAATATGCGCGCATTGCGCATTCTCAGCCTGCCGTGTTCCACCGGCGAAGAACCGTATTCCATCGCCATGGCATTGCTCGATGCCGGGCTGGCGCCGCACCAGTTCAAGGTCGACGGCATGGACGTCAGCCCGTTGTCGGTGGAAAAGGCCAGGCTCGCGCTGTACGGCAAGAATTCTTTTCGCGGCCAGGACATCGACTTCCGCGAGCGGCACTTCATTGCCGAAAACGACAACTACCGTCTCAGCGGGCGCGTGCTTGAACAGGTGCGCTTGCAGGTCGGCAATCTGCTGGATCCGGCCTTGCTGGTCAATGAGCCACCTTATGACTTCGTGTTCTGCCGCAATTTGCTGATCTATTTCGATCAGCCAACCCAGCAGCAAGTGTTCGAAGTGCTCAAGCGCCTGACCCACGTCGACGGCGTGCTGTTTATCGGCCCGGCGGAGGGCAGTCTGCTGGGCCGTTTCGGCATGCGCTCGATTGGTATCCCGCAGTCGTTTGCCTTCAGCCGTCAAAGTGCGCCCGAACCGCTCGCGACCTTCATGCCGACGCCGCTGCCGGTGCAACAACCGGTGCGTAACGTGACACCGCCGCCCGTGCGCAGTCGGCCTTTCGTGGTGCCGACGCCTCAGTTCGCCGCCAACCCTTCGAAAACCATCCCTTCGCAAACCCCTTCGGACGCCGCCACGCTGCTGGCGAACATCGCCGCGCTGGCCAACGAGGGGAAAAGTGCCGAGGCCCGCGCCGCGTGCGACAGTTTTTTGCGCAGTCACGAGCCGGTGGCCCAAGTGTTCTATTGGTTGGGGCTGCTCAGCGATGTTGCCGGCAGCACCCTCGAGGCTCAGGGTTTTTATCGCAAGGCGTTGTACCTCGAGCCGCAACACCCCGATGCACTGATGCACCTGGCCGCTTTGCTGCAGTCCCAGGGCGATACGGCCGGTGCCAGACGATTACAGGCCCGCGCCGCCCGCAGCGAGCGCGCCGCTGACAGTGAGCGTAAACGATGAACGTCGTCGACACCTTGAGCGTCACCCATGAAGATGCCCAGGCCATCGACGACTGCTGGAACCGCATCGGTATCCACGGCGACAAGTCCTGCCCGTTGCTGAGCGAGCACATTCATTGCCGCAATTGCTCGGTGTATTCGGCTGCCGCCACAGGTTTGCTCGACCGCTATGCGTTGCAGCAGGACGATCGCGAGCAAGTCTGCACAGTGGCCGGGATCGATGTGAAAACCCGCTCGCTGCTGATGTTTCGTCTCGGCGAAGAATGGTTGGGCCTGGCCACTCGCAGCCTGGTCGAAGTGGCGCCGCTGCAAGCGATTCACTCGTTGCCGCACCAGCGCTCCGGGGCGTTGCTCGGCGTGGCGAATGTGCGCGGGGCCTTGGTGGCGTGCCTGTCGCTGGTGGAGTTGCTGGGGCTTGATGCCACCAGTGGCGTGGCGTCGGGCGCGCGGGTGATGCCGCGGATGCTGATCATCGCTGCTCACGGCGGGCCGGTGGTAGTGCCGGTGGATGAGGTGGACGGGATTCACGCCATCGACGAGCGCATTCTCGATGCGGCATCCAGGTCCGGCGCTCAGGCCAGCGCCAGATACACCCGTGGCGTCTTGCAATTCAAAGGTCGCAGCCTGCGTTGGCTGGATGAAGAACAGCTGCTGTCCGCCGTGACCCGGAGCCTCACATGACCCCCGAGCAAATGCGTGATGCCTCTTTGCTGGAACTGTTCAGCCTCGAAGCCGAGGCCCAGACCCTGGTGCTGAGCGCAGGTCTTTTGGCGCTTGAGCGCGATCCGACCCAAGCCGATTACCTGGAGTCGTGCATGCGCGCGGCCCATTCGCTCAAGGGCGCAGCGCGGATCGTCGGTGTCGATGCCGGAGTCAGCGTTGCCCATGTGATGGAAGATTACCTGGTAAGCGCCCAGGAAGGGCGCCTGTACCTGCGGCCTGAACACATTGATGCGCTGTTGCAAGGCACCGATCTGCTGATGCGGATTGCGACGCCGGGCAACGCTCCGGCACCTGCGGATATCGACGCTTACGTCCTCTTGATGGGACGTTTGCTAGATCACATGGCGGCCACTGCGTCTATCGCGCCGCCGATGGCAGAGCTGCAGATGGAGCCGCCGACGCCCAAGGTTGAGGCACCCATGCTGGCTGCCGCCCAAGCCTCGCCGGCAGCGCCCGCCGAGCCAGCGCCCACGACTAAACGCACCACCGAAAGTGGCGAGCGCGTATTGCGCGTCACGGCCGAGCGCTTGAACAGCCTGCTCGACCTGTCGAGTAAATCCCTGGTGGAAACCCAGCGGCTCAAGCCGCACCTGGCCACCATGCAGCGCCTCAAACGCATGCAGAGCAACGGCCTGCGGGCGCTGGAAAACCTCAACGTCCATCTCAAGGACCATGCCTTGAGTCTCGAAGCCCAGGAAGCCTTGGGCGATGCCCGCCGATTGTTGGCCGAGTGTCAGCAATTGCTGGTGGAAAAAAACGCCGAGCTGGACGAGTTCGCCTGGCACGCCAGCCAGCGTGCGCAGGTGTTGTACGACACCGCGCTGGCCTGTCGCATGCGGCCCTTCGCCGACGTGCTGAGCGGGCAAGTGCGCATGGTCCGCGACCTCGGCCGTAGCCTGGGCAAACAGGTGCGACTGGAGATTGAGGGCGATAAGACCCAGGTCGACCGCGACGTACTGGAAAAACTTGAAGCGCCGTTGACGCACCTGCTGCGCAATGCGGTCGATCACGGCATCGAAACCCGGGAACAACGACTATTGGCCGGTAAACCGGAGGAAGGCCTGATCCGGTTGCGAGCGTCCCATCAGGCCGGTTTGCTGGTATTGGAACTGAGCGATGATGGCAACGGCGTCGACCTGGAAAAGCTTCGGCGCAACATCGTCGAACGGCAGTTATCCCCAGCCGAGACCGCCGCTCAGTTGAGCGAAGAGGAGCTGCTGACGTTCCTGTTTCTGCCGGGGTTCAGCCTGCGCGACTCTGTCACTGAAGTTTCCGGGCGCGGCGTCGGGCTGGATGCGGTTCAGCACATGGTTCGCCAGTTGCGCGGTGCCGTGGTGCTGGAGCAGACGGCAGGCGTGGGCAGTCGTTTTCATCTGGAAGTGCCGCTGACGCTGTCGGTGGTGCGCAGCCTGGTGGTGGAAGTCGGTGACGAGGCGTATGCCTTCCCGCTGGTGCACATCGAGCGCATGTGCGACCTGGCGCCGGAAGATATCGTGCAGGTCGAAGGCCGGCAGCACTTCTGGTACGAAGGCCGGCATGTCGGGCTGGTCGCCGCCAGCCAGCTGTTGCATCGCCCGGCGAGCCAGAACAACGCGCAAACCCTCAAAGTCGTGGTCATCCGCGAGCGCGAAGCGATCTACGGTGTGGCCGTCGAGCGCTTTATCGGCGAGCGCACATTGGTGGTGCTGCCGCTGGACGAGCGCCTGGGCAAGGTGCAGGACATTTCCGCCGGGGCCTTGCTCGACGACGGCTCGGTGGTGCTGATCGTCGACGTCGAGGACATGCTGCGTTCGGTGGACAAACTGCTCAATACCGGGCGTCTGGAGCGCATTGCCCGGCAAGCCAATCAGGCCGTCGAAGCGGCGCGTAAACGGATTCTGGTGGTGGACGACTCGCTGACCGTTCGTGAGTTGCAGCGCAAATTGCTGCTCAATCGCGGCTATGACGTCGCGGTGGCGGTGGACGGCATGGATGGCTGGAATGCCCTGCGTTCAGAGGACTTCGATCTGCTGATCACCGACATCGACATGCCGCGCATGGACGGCATCGAACTGGTGTCCTTGGTGCGTCGCGACAACCGTCTGCAATCCCTGCCAGTGATGGTGGTGTCCTACAAGGACCGCGAAGAAGACCGTCGCCGTGGACTGGACGCCGGAGCCGACTATTATCTGGCCAAAGCCAGTTTTCATGACGACGCGTTGCTGGATGCAGTGGTTGAACTTATTGGAGGTGCGCGGGCATGAAAATCGCCATCGTCAACGACATGCCCATGGCGGTGGAGGCCTTGCGCCGCGCGTTGGCGTTCGATCCGGCGCACGAGGTGGTCTGGGTCGCCGGCAATGGAGGCGAGGCGGTGCAACGTTGCGCCGAATACACCCCGGATCTGATCCTGATGGATTTGATCATGCCGTTGATGGACGGGGTGGAAGCGACCCGGCGAATCATGGCCCAGACCCCATGCGCGATTGTCATTGTTACCGTCGACCGCGAGCAAAACGTGCACCGGGTGTTCGAGGCCATGGGCTACGGCGCGCTGGATGTGGTCGATACCCCGGCTATCGGCGGCGACAATCCTCAGGAAGCCGCCGCACCGTTGCTGCGCAAGATCATGAACATTGGCTGGCTGATCGGCGACAAGAGCAATCGGGTGCGATCGGCACCGAGTTCGCACCGCCACTCCTCTTCGCGCCAGCATTTGGTGGCCATCGGTTCTTCCGCCGGCGGGCCGGCGGCGCTGGAAGTACTGCTCAAAGGCCTGCCGCGAGATTTTTCTGCGGCCATCGTGCTGGTCCAGCATGTGGATCAGGTATTCGCCGCCGGCATGGCCGAATGGCTTGCCAGCGCCAGTGGCCTGGACGTGCGCCTGGCCCGGGAAGGTGAACGGCCGCAAAGCGGCGTGGTTCTGCTGGCCGGCACCAATCATCACATTCGATTGTTGAAAAACGGCACGCTCGCCTATACCGCCGAACCGGTCAACGAGATCTATCGGCCGTCGATCGATGTTTTTTTCGAGAGTGTGGCCAGTTACTGGAGCGGTGACGCGGTGGGCGTTCTGCTGACCGGTATGGGACGCGATGGCGCGCAAGGACTTAAACTCATGCGCCAGCAGGGCTACCTGACCATCGCTCAGGACCAGCAAAGCAGCGCGGTGTACGGCATGCCGAAGGCGGCCGCGAACATTGAGGCGGCAGTGGAAGTTCGCTCGCTGGACAAGATAGCGCCACGATTGCTGGAAATCTTCTCAAAATGACTATCATTAGCAGCAATCGTGGCCAAAGCAGTACTCAGGTGACCGCACATGAATGATTTACAGCTCGACGACTTCAAAACCGATGAAAACGCCGCCATGGTGTTGTTGGTGGACGATCAGGCGATGATCGGCGAGGCGGTGCGGCGTGGTTTGTCGAACGAAGAAAACATCGACTTCCATTTCTGTGCCGACCCGCACCAGGCCATTGCTCAGGCGATCCGTATCAAGCCGACCGTGATCCTTCAGGATCTGGTGATGCCTGGCCTCGACGGCCTGAGCCTGGTGCGCGAATACCGTAATCACCCGGCGACCAGGGACATTCCGATCATTGTTCTGTCGACCAAGGAAGACCCACTGATCAAGAGCGCCGCGTTTGCCGCCGGCGCCAATGATTACCTGGTCAAACTGCCGGACAACATCGAGCTGGTGGCGCGCATCCGTTATCACTCGCGTTCCTACATGACTTTGCTGCAACGTGATGCGGCGTACCGCGCGCTGCGGGTCAGCCAGCAGCAATTGCTCGACACCAACCTGGTGCTGCAACGCCTGATGAACTCCGACGGCCTGACCGGACTGTCGAACCGCCGGCATTTCGACGAATACCTGGAGCTGGAATGGCGGCGCTCGCTACGGGACCAGACTCAATTGTCACTGCTGATGATCGACGTCGACTACTTCAAGTCCTACAACGACAGCTTTGGCCACCTCGAAGGCGATGAAGCCTTGCGCAAAGTGGCTACGGCGATTCGCGACGCCAGCTCCAGACCTTCGGACTTGCCGGCCCGTTACGGCGGCGAAGAGTTCGTGCTGGTTTTACCCAACACCTCGCCGGGCGGTGCGCGAATGGTGGCGGAAAAACTGCGCCAGACCGTGGCCGGGTTGAAGATCCCGCACATTTTCCCGACCGAGGGCTCGAGCCTGACCATCAGCATCGGCCTGTCGACCATGATTCCGCAGCCGGGCAGCGATTGCCGGCAATTGATCTCGGCGGCAGACAAAGGGTTGTACCTGGCGAAGAACAATGGGCGCAATCAGGTGGGGATCGAGTAGTCCTGCAGCTGCCGAGCCCGCGAGGCTGCGTTCGAGGACGAAGTCCTCGCCAAACCTGCACACACGGTTTGCCAGAAATACCGGGGTGTCCGGTTTTACGACGGCTGCGCCGCCGAACGCAGCCTCGCGGGCTCGGCAGCTGCTACAGGGCTATAGGCGATATCCTGTGTTTCTCTTCGAAAACCATTCGCCGCTAAAGCCGCCGGGCGGGCTGCCGTGACAGCTTGATTACGTTATACTCGCCGGCTTTCAAAAGTTCGCCAACGAGTGCTGCCCGCCATGGAAATCAACCCGATCCTTAACAGTATCAAGGACCTGTCCGAGCGCTCCGAAACTATTCGGGGGTATCTTTGACTACGATCAAAAGCATGAGCGTCTGACTGAAGTCAATCGCGAGCTTGAAGATCCGAGTGTCTGGAATAACCCGTCGTACGCTCAGGAGCTGGGCCGCGAGCGGTCGCAGCTGGCTCAGATCGTCGAAACCCTCGACGAAATGCACAGCGGTCTGGCCGATGCCAAAGACCTGCTGCTGATGTCCGCCGAAGAAGAAGACCAGGCCGCCGTCGATGACGTCGCTGCCGAAGTCGAGCGCCTGCGCGAATCCCTGGAAAAACTTGAATTCCGTCGCATGTTCAGCGGTGAGATGGACGCCAACAATGCCTACCTGGACATCCAGGCCGGCTCCGGCGGTACCGAGGCTCAGGACTGGGCCAACATCCTGCTGCGCATGTACCTGCGTTGGGCGGATAAACGCGGTTTCGACGCGACCATCATGGAACTGTCGGCCGGTGAAGTCGCCGGTATCAAAGGCGCAACCGTACACATCAAGGGCGAATACGCCTTTGGCTGGTTGCGTACCGAAATCGGCGTGCACCGTCTGGTGCGCAAGAGCCCGTTCGACTCCGGTAACCGTCGTCACACCTCGTTCTCGGCCGTGTTCGTGTCGCCGGAAATCGATGACAACATCGAAATCGACATCAACCCCTCGGACCTGCGCATCGACACCTACCGCTCCTCCGGTGCCGGTGGTCAGCACGTTAACACCACCGACTCGGCCGTACGGATTACTCACGTACCGACCAACACCGTGGTCAGCTGCCAGAACGAACGCTCCCAGCATGCGAACAAAGACACCGCGATGAAAATGTTGCGGGCGCGCTTGTACGAACAGGAAGTGCAGAAGCGCAACGCCGCTTCCCAGGCCCTGGAAGACACCAAGTCGGATATCGGCTGGGGTCATCAGATCCGTTCGTACGTGCTCGATGCCTCGCGGATCAAGGATCTGCGTACCAACATCGAACGCAGCGACTGCGACAAGGTGCTCGATGGCGACATCGACGAATACCTGGTGGCCAGCTTGAAACAAGGGCTCTAAGGCCCGCGCTGCAGGGTTGTCACCACCCTGTAGGAGCGAGGCTTGCCCGCGAACCCCGGCGAATGCCGGGGGCAACGAACCTGTGATGGAATATTTAAAGACATGAGCGACCTACAACTCGACCCGCAAGCCCTGCAACAGGAAGAAAACTCCCTGATCGCCCTGCGCAAGGAAAAGCTTGCTGCCGAGCGCGCCAAGGGCAATGCCTTCCCCAACGACTTCCGCCGCGACAATTACTGCGAAGATTTGCAGAAACAGTACGCGGACAAGACCAAGGAAGAGCTGGCAGAAGCTGCAATCCCGGTCAAGGTGGCGGGTCGCATCATGCTCAACCGTGGCTCGTTCATGGTGATTCAGGACATGACCGGTCGCATCCAGGTCTACGTCAACCGTAAAACCCTGTCCGAAGACACCCTGGCCGCGGTGAAAACCTGGGACATGGGCGATATCATTGCAGCCGAAGGCACCCTGGCGCGTTCCGGCAAAGGCGACCTGTACGTTGAAATGACCAGCGTGCGCCTGCTGACCAAATCCCTGCGCCCGCTGCCGGACAAGCACCACGGCCTGACCGACACCGAACAGCGCTACCGTCAGCGTTACGTTGACCTGATCGTCAACGAAGAGGTGCGCCAGACCTTCCGCGTGCGCTCGCAAGTGATTGCGCACATCCGCAGCTTCCTGATGAAGCGTGACTTCCTGGAAGTGGAAACGCCGATGCTGCAAACCATTCCAGGCGGCGCGGCGGCCAAACCGTTCGAGACTCACCACAACGCGCTGGACATGGAAATGTTCCTGCGTATCGCGCCTGAGCTGTACCTCAAGCGCCTGGTTGTCGGTGGTTTCGAGAAAGTCTTCGAGATCAACCGCAACTTCCGTAACGAAGGCGTTTCGACGCGCCACAACCCTGAATTCACCATGTTGGAGTTCTATCAGGCTTACGCCGACTACGAAGACAACATGGACCTGACCGAGGAACTGTTCCGCGAACTGGCTCAACTGGTTCTGGGCAGCACCGATGTGCCGTACGGCGACAAAGTGTTCCACTTCGGCGAGCCGTTCGTGCGTCTGTCGGTGTTCGATTCGATCCTCAAGTACAACCCTGAGCTGACCGCTGACGACCTGAATGACATCGACAAAGCCCGTACCATCGCCAAGAAGGCCGGCGCCAAGGTGCTGGGTTTCGAAGGTTTGGGCAAATTGCAGGTGATGATTTTCGAAGAACTGGTCGAGCACAAGCTGGAACAGCCGCACTTCATCACCCAGTACCCATTCGAAGTGTCGCCGCTGGCCCGTCGTAACGACGAGAACCCGAACGTCACTGACCGTTTCGAACTGTTCATCGGCGGCCGCGAAATCGCCAACGCCTATTCCGAGTTGAACGACGCCGAAGATCAGGCCGAGCGTTTCATGGCGCAGGTGGCCGACAAGGACGCCGGCGATGACGAAGCCATGCACTATGACGCCGACTTCGTTCGCGCGCTGGAGTACGGCATGCCGCCAACCGCCGGTGAAGGGATCGGTATCGACCGTCTGGTGATGTTGCTGACCAACTCACCGTCGATTCGCGACGTGATCCTGTTCCCGCACATGCGGCCACAAGCGTAAGTGTTTCAATTAAAAAGCCGCCTATAACAGGCGGCTTTTTATTGCCTGTCTGGTACAAACGTATCAATTGGTTACTTTTGACGTTTAGAGAGGAAGACCTGTCGTGAATCGTGCAATGGCTCAAGAAGGTGCAGCGGGTATCGCCACTGCGGTCGCTGAAAGTGTTCAGTACCAGGGCCGCAAGGCCAGCCGACAGGGCAGCGAACAGCGTCGACAGGACATTCTCGACGCAGCGATGCGCATTGTCGTGCGCGATGGCGTGCGGGCCGTACGCCACCGTGCGGTGGCTGCTGAAGCGGGTGTGCCGCTGTCGGCCACCACCTACTATTTCAAAGACATCGATGACCTGCTCACCGATACCTTCGCCCAATATGTGGAACGCAGCGCGGCGTTCATGGCTCGTTTGTGGGCCAACAACGAAGGCTTGTTGCGCGAGATGGTCGTCAGCGGCGATGGCACCGCCGAGTCCCGCTCACAGCTGGCGGACGATATCGCCCGGCTGATGGCTGACTATGTGCACCGGCAATTGATCAATCGCCGAGAGCATTTGATGGCCGAGCAAGCTTTCCGCCAGGAAGCGTTGCTTAACCCGCGCCTGGCGTTGTTGGTACGCTCCCATCAGCAAATTCTCCTGCACGGCACCTGCCAGCTTTTCGAAGTATTGGGTTCCCGTGAGCCACAACAGGATGCCAAGGTGTTGACGGCGATTATCGGACGGATGGAATATCAGGGCCTGCTCAACGACGCCGAGCCTGTTGCCGAAGAGGAAATGCTCGGCATCCTCAACCGCTACATGCATCTGGTGCTGGCGTCGGTGTAAATCCCGCAGGACAACTCGACCCTGTAGGAGCGAGGCTTGCCCGCGAAGGCGGTATAACATTCAAATGTGTGTTGACTGACACAACGCCTTCGCGGGCAAGCCTCGCTCCCACAGGTTCGGTGACCATTCGGGGCCGTGTGTTCATAGGGAGTGTTGAATGAAAGCCTGGCGCGTCGTTGTGATCGCCCTGTCGATCCTGCTGCTCAGTGGCTGTCTGGTGACCTTCAAGGAGCCGCTGCCCGCCAGCGAGCCGGCGCCCAAAGGATTGCTCGGCAAATGGACCAGCACCAATGCCTGGGGCGAGCCGATGAACCTGGAACTGACGCGCATCGGCGACAATCGCTATCAGGCAGTCAGCTATTTCAAGGCCAAGCCCCATGAGCGTGAAGCCTACCCCTTCACGGTGTCGCGCCATGGCAATCGCTGGTACTTGTCGGCGAAAGTGCCGGCGCAGTTCGGCGGCAACTTTACCATCACCGGTTTCGAGCTCAACGATAAAGACGAACTGGTGGTCTACAACCTCGACCTCGAGCAGATCAAGCAGGCCATGGGCCAGGAAGCCCTCAGTGGCCAAGGCTTCCAGACCGACGACGGCGACGGGGTGTTGATCAACAACAGCCTGGACCAGGTGTTTGCCTACCTTGATGACCCGGCCAATTCCGATGTTTTCGTCGAAGCAGTGCGCTACCAGCGCCTGGCCAGCACCAAATAAACCCAGCACGTAACGGTTTTACTACAGGAGTTTCGGGTGGACGAATACCAGCAGACGATACGCATTTTGTCTGATCGCATAGTGCTGGCGCAGACGCCGATTCGCGTTCTGGATGCGGTCAAATGGGACGACAGCATTCGCAAGGGGTTCTTCAAAGGCAAGGGCAAGGAAATGCCGGCCGTGGACCGCGACTACTACTTCAATCGACCGCTGGCATTCGATTCCAGCAAAGTGAAGCTGGAATTCCAGAACATCGAGCGCGACATCACCCGCCAACTCGGCCAGTTCAATCCAGTCGGCCAGATCATGCGCCGTATGTGCAAGGAATACCGGATGGTGGTGCGCATGCTTGAAGCGCGCGGCACCGAGGATTTCGGGCTGATTTCCCAGGAATTGTATGGCGCGGCGTCCGATGCATTTCACGCCGGCGACCCGACCCTGGCCGACCTGGGCCTGATGCTCTCCGATTACCTGAACAACATCGCTGGCCGTGGCGACCTCAAGGACGAACCGAAACTCCTCACGGCCAAGGAAGCCGTCAACTTGCTGCAACACCGGCTGAACCGGGTGTTTGGCGAAAACGAAGAAACCATTCGGGTGTTCGAGTCCGACGGGATCGTCGCCGATGCGGCGGCCGGTGCCGACTACATCAAGATCCGCGCCGACGCGATGTTCAACGACCGCGACGTGCGTGCGCTGGAAGTCCACGAAGGGCTGGTGCATGTGGGCACAACGCTCAACGGCCTGAATCAGCCGATCTGCACCTTCCTGTCCAAAGGCCCGCCGTCGTCCACCGTGACCCAGGAAGGCCTGGCGATCCTGATGGAAATCATCACCTTCGCCTCCTACCCCAGCCGCCTGCGCAAACTGACCAACCGCACCCGCGCCATTCATATGGTGGAGGAGGGCGCGGACTTCTTGCAGATTTACGAATTTTTCTGTGAGCAAGGCTTCGAAATGGCCGAAAGCTACGGCAACGCCAGTCGGGTTTTCCGCGGCTCGGTGCCGACCGGTCTACCGTTTACCAAAGACTTGTCCTATCTCAAGGGCTTTATCATGGTTTACAACTACATTCAGTTGGCCGTGCGTAAAGGCAAGCTGGAGCAGATACCGCTATTGTTTTGCGGCAAGACCACGCTGGAAGACATGCGGACCTTGCGCCAACTGGTGGACGAAGGCCTGATCGTGCCGCCCAAGTACCTGCCCGATCAATTTCGCGACATGAACGCGCTATCGGCCTGGATGTGCTTCTCCAACTTCCTCAACCACCTGAGCCTGGACCGGATCGAAGCGGATTATTCCAATATCCTGTGAGCACAACACACCCTGTAGGAGCGAGGCTTGCCCGCGAAGAACGATAACGCGCTTTATCAGATCTACCGCGTCATCGTTCTTCGCGGGCAAGCCTCGCTCCTACGGACCTGCTATCAATCGTTAATGCGAGGCTTCACCGGATGAGAATCCTCGGCATCTTTTACCTGCTCCTGGTGCTTGGCGGTTGCAGCTCTTTGCTGTTCTATCCCGAGCCCGGCCAGCCGTTCACTCCGGCAAAAGCCAAACTCGAATTTCGCGACGTCACCCTGGTCACCGCTGACGGCCTCAAACTGCATGGCTGGTGGCTGCCGGCGAAAAAAGATGTCGAGGTCAAAGGCACCGTGCTGCATCTGCATGGCAACGGCGGCAACCTGGCGTGGCATTTGGGTGGCAGCTGGTGGTTGCCGGAGCAGGGTTATCAAGTGTTGCTGGTGGACTATCGTGGGTACGGTTGGTCCGAAGGTAAACCAGCGTTGCCGGCGATCTATCAAGACATCGACGCCGCGTTCAAATGGCTCGACCAGGCCCCGGAGGTCAAGGGTAAACCGCTGATCCTTCTCGGTCAGAGCCTTGGCGGTTCGATGGCCGTGCATTTCCTGGCCCGGCACCCCGAGCGCCAGCGGCAACTCAAGGCTTTTGTGCTCGATGGCGTGCCTGCCAGTTACCGTGATGTCGGGCGTTTCGCCCTGAGCACGTCATGGATGACCTGGCCGTTCCAGGTGCCGTTATCCTGGTTGGTGCCGGACGGTGACAGTGCGATCCATTCCATGAAGCAGCTCAATGGCGTACCGAAACTGATCTATCACAGCATCGATGATCAGCTGGTACCCCTTTCCAACGGCATCCGACTGTATCAAGCTGCGCCGCCGCCGCGAGTGCTGCAAATGACCCGTGGCGGACATGTGCAAACCTTCGCCGACCCGGTCTGGCGAAAGGTCATGCTGCGTTACCTCGAAGACCCGCAGCATTTCGACGGCCTGCGTCGCCTGGGTGAGGTCCCGAATTACCCGGCACCCCCGAATTCTGAAGATGAACCACCAGAGAGTCCGCAATGAGTGAAGAACGTAACGCCATCCCGCTGATCATCACCGGTATCTGTAGCATCCTCGGCACTGTCGGCGCCCTGTGGTGGTACGGCTACCTGCACTTCGCCAAACCCGAAGATGCGTTGCTGCTCAGCGACTTCACCATGCTCAAGACCGTGCCGGGCGAAGACTATAAAGTCTCCCTGCAACCGGCCCCGCAAGTGGCCCAGTGCATTGATGGCGTGCTGGTGCTGTTCGACACCGAACAGAAAGGCCTGACCGGTGTGCTGGTCAACAGCAAGAAAAAAGCTGTGCGCTGCATGGGCGAGGCAACGCCGCAAAAACTCGAGCAATAAACATCCCGTAGGGGCGAGGCTTGCCCGCCAAGAACGATGATGCGGTCTAACAGATAAACCGAGTCATCGTTCTTCGCGGGCAAGCCTCGCTCCTACAGGGCTTTTGCATTACCGCAGGTTCAATCTAGTTCGAGCTGATCGCCGAACGCGGAATGACGGGCTGGTTATCATTGGAAATGGTCACTTCCACCCGACGGTTCATCGCACGGCCCGAGACGCTGGAGTTCTCCGCAACCGGGTATTCCTTGCCATAACCCTGGGCCACGATGCGCGCCGGGTCTACACCCATCTTGATCAGGGCCACTTGCACCGAGGTCGCGCGACGCTCGGACAGTGATTGGTTGTACGACGCCGAGCCGGTGCTGTCGGTGTAACCTTCGACAATCACTTTGCGGTCCGGGTTTTCCTGAAGGAATTGCGCCAGTTTGTTGATATTCACCAAGCCGTTGGACTTCAGGTCCGCCTTGTTGGTGGCGAACAGCACATCACCAAACGTCACCAGCGTGCCACGATCGGTCTGTCTGGCGTTCAGACTGTCCTGCAGCTGTTTGATCTGCTGGTCGCGGGCATCCAGACGAGCCTGGGCCCGTTGTGCTGCGGCATTTTTCAAGTTGTTTTCAGCGGTGCGCAGAGCGATGGTCTGCTTGGCCACTTCAACACGCTGATTGGTCAGGTAAGCCAGTTGGTCGACCGTGGCCTGGTCTTCCCTGTCCAGATAAGCCTTGTCGGCCTTGTCCAGGTATTCGCTGGCGTCTTTGGTTTCCAGCGCCGCGACTTTGCTCGCTTGCGGGTTGGCTTGCAGGCCGGTGTAGTTGGTACGGGCTTGCTCCAGGTTCGCGTTGGGCGGTGTGGAGCAGGCAGCCAGTGCAACACTTGCGGCCAGGAGGGCGGGGATTATCAATTGATTGCGCATAATAGTTCGTCCTTTCTATCGATAAGCGTTTGAGGTCTGAACATCGGAAGGGGCGCCTACTGCACGGTGCGCTGACTTTCCTGACGCAGTTCCTGAACACCTTTCTGGGAATCCTTCACAGATTGTTCGGCCTTCATCGCCTGGGCCTTGCGCTCGGCGACGCGGGCGTCCCACTCGGCTTGCTCGGCCAGCATTCTGGCTTCGTCATACTTTTTGTCGTGCATGGCGATTTCGGCTTGTTTGAGCTTGTCCTGAGCGGCCTTCATTTCCACGGCGGCGAATTCGGTTCCGCCGGCGCTGACGGCACTGTTCACAGCCGATTGGGTCACGGCGTATTGCTCGCTCGGCGGGTTACCGGCGCAACCGGCCAGAACCAGGCTGCTGCCAATGGCCAGGGCCGCCAGTTTGAGACCGCGCAGAGGGGAATACGAGGAGGATGCAGTGCTGGCCTTCATAGTCTTCAACTCCATTGGATAACTCCTGAAAAACATCTGAATCCATCCTGGGCAAGGAGCCGCAACCTACGATTTCCAGAGTGCTTTTTGAAACGGCCGTCCCAGGCGTGGTTACTGGGTGTGACCCGTGGCGTTTTTCAAAAGTTCAGAGAAGATGGCTTATCGACCGAAAAAACTGATCGAGCGGACAGGGCTCTAAATCGGGAACTTTCAGGCAGCACAGGGGTATCCACGGGGCTTTAAGTGACCCGCAAGTGCACTGTTCAGCAGGAAGAATGCGATCAAATTGTGGGAGCGAGCCTGCTCGCGATGGGGCCATATCATTCAACATCAACGTTGACTGTTAAACCCTATCGCGAGCAGGCTCGCACCCACAGGAATCAGTGTTTCTGCTTGTCGTTATCGCCCGACAAATCATGCAAATGGCGCCGGGACAAGGCGAGAAAACGCGGAGTAGGGCCGACGTCTTCGTACAGTGGATCGCCTTCCTCGTCGGTGGCCACCACCGTTGACCCTTTCACGTACGGAAAGCTCGCTTCGAGTTCTTCAAGGGCGGCGCCGATCAGCTCGCCGAGCAGTTCTTCGGGGTGCCGCTTGGGGTACATTTCAATAATCGCCGCCAGCCGTGCGGCCGCTTCCACGTCCAGACGAATCGTGTAGCCCGTGTCGGTCAGGCGACCCTTGGCGTTTTCTTCCCAGTGCTTGGCGAGCTCGCGGATTTTCATGATGACCTCATTGCGCACCTGCTCGTGGCAGGCCGGGTGAGTGTCCGGCGGTAGCCGGTGATACGCCGTTGTACGGCTCATGGTTGAGATTAGCTGCATTGCCCGGTGTTTGAAGCCCTTGGCGTGGTCTGCTTGTAAGAAGCGCTTTACGGCGGCACTCTCTGTAGCAGAGCCTCTGATAACCAAGCATAGCCGCCCGGATTTTCGCTGGAGAACTGCTGATGACCGATATTGATGCACGCTTGCGCGAGGACGTTCACCTGTTGGGTGAACTGTTGGGCAACACCATTCGTGAACAGTACGGGGATGACTTTCTCGACAAGATCGAGCAAATCCGCAAAGGCGCCAAGGCTGACCGTCGCGGTTCGATGGACGCTGAGCTTAGTGCCAGCCTCAACCAGTTGAGCGAAGACGAGCTGCTGCCGGTGGCGCGAGCGTTCAACCAGTTTCTCAACCTGGCCAATATCGCTGAGCAATATCAGCTGATTCACCGCCGCGAAGAGTCGCAACCCGAACCATTCGAGGCACGGGTGTTGCCGGAACTGCTCGCTCGCCTGCTGACTGCGGGTCATGACCCCGAGTCCCTGGCCCGGCAATTGGGGCGTCTGGAAATCGAGTTGGTATTGACCGCGCACCCCACCGAAGTGGCGCGCCGCACCCTGATCCAGAAGTACGACGCGATCGCCGCGCAACTGGCCGCACAAGACCATCGCGACCTGACCACCGCCGAGCGCGAGCAGATCAAGACGAAGTTGCAGCGCCTGATCGCCGAAGCCTGGCACACCGAAGAAATTCGCCGTACCCGTCCCACACCGGTGGATGAAGCCAAGTGGGGCTTTGCGGTGATCGAGCATTCGCTGTGGCAGGCGATTCCCAATTATTTGCGCAAGGCCGATCAGGCGCTGCATGCCGCCACCGGCCTGCACTTGCCACTGGAAGCGGCACCGATTCGCTTTGCCTCCTGGATGGGCGGCGACCGCGACGGCAACCCCAACGTCACTGCCGCCGTAACCCGCGAAGTGTTGCTGCTGGCGCGCTGGATGGCCGCCGATTTGTACCTGCGCGACGTTGATCATCTCGCCGCCGAGTTGTCGATGCAGCGGGCCAGTGACGAGCTGAAGGCCAAGGCCGGCGACAGCGCCGAACCTTACCGCGCAGTGCTCAAACAATTGCGTGAACGCCTGCGCGCGACCCGTAACTGGGCCCACGCCTCCCTGACGGCAGCCACTCCAGCGTCGGCCGATGTGCTGCAAAACAATCGTGACCTGCTGGACCCGCTGGAGCTGTGCTACCACTCGCTGCATGAATGCGGCATGGGCGTCATCGCCGATGGTCCGTTGCTCGATTGCCTGCGTCGCGCGGTGACATTCGGGTTGTTTCTGGTGCGCCTCGATGTGCGGCAGGACTCGTCACGCCACACGGCGGCCATGACCGAAATCACCGATTACCTCGGCCTGGGCCGTTATGAGGACTGGAGCGAAGAGGAACGCATCGCCTTCCTGATGCGTGAACTGAACAATCGTCGCCCGTTGCTGCCAGCGTACTTCAAGCCGTCTGCCGACACCGCCGAGGTTCTGGCGACGTGCCGGGAAATCGCCGCGGCACCAGGGGCCTCCCTTGGTTCGTATGTGATTTCCATGGCCGGTGCCGCTTCCGACGTGCTGGCTGTGCAACTGCTGCTCAAAGAATCCGGCGTATTGCGGCCGATGCGCGTGGTGCCGCTGTTCGAAACCCTCGCCGACCTCGACAACGCGGGCCCGGTGATCGAAAAACTGTTGCTGTTGCCGGGCTATCGCTCGCGCCTGCAAGGGCCGCAGGAAGTGATGATCGGTTATTCCGACTCAGCCAAGGACGCTGGCACCACTGCAGCCGCCTGGGCGCAGTATCGGGCTCAGGAGCGGCTGGTGGATATTTGCCGCGAGCAGCAAGTTGAGCTGTTGTTGTTCCACGGTCGCGGTGGCACCGTGGGCCGTGGAGGTGGTCCGGCACACGCGGCGATTCTGTCGCAGCCGCCGGGGTCGGTGGCGGGGCGTTTCCGCACCACCGAGCAGGGGGAAATGATTCGTTTCAAATTCGGCCTGCCGGACATCGCCGAGCAAAACCTCAATCTGTACCTGGCGGCGGTGCTGGAAGCCACCTTGTTGCCGCCACCACCGCCTGAGCCTGCCTGGCGCCATTTGATGGACGAATTGGCCGCCGATGGCGTCAAGGCCTACCGCGCCGTGGTACGGGAGAACCCGCAGTTCGTCGAGTACTTCCGCCAATCGACCCCGGAGCAGGAGTTGGGGCGTTTGCCGTTGGGCAGCCGCCCGGCCAAACGCCGTGCTGGCGGCATTGAAAGCCTGCGTGCCATTCCGTGGATCTTCGGCTGGACCCAGACGCGTCTGATGCTGCCGGCCTGGCTCGGCTGGGAAGCGGCGCTGAGCAAGGCGCTGGAGCGCGGCGAAGGTGAGCTGTTAGGGCAGATGCGCGAGCAGTGGCCATTCTTCCGTACCCGCATCGATATGCTGGAAATGGTGCTGGCCAAGGCCGACGCCGATATCGCCCAGTCTTACGATGAGCGTCTGGTCGAGCCGGATCTGCTCCCTTTGGGCGCGCATTTACGCGACCTATTGTCGCAGGCGTGTGCGGTGGTCCTGGGGTTGACCGGTCAGTCGCAGCTACTGGCACATAGCCCAGCCACCCTTGAATTCATCCGTCTGCGCAACACTTACCTCGACCCGCTGCATCTATTGCAAGCCGAACTGTTGGCACGTTCGCGGCAACAGGATGTGGCCCAGGGCAGCCCGGTAGAACAGGCGTTACTGGTGTCTGTGGCGGGGATTGCCGCCGGTTTGCGAAATACCGGCTAAGGTTTTCGTCGTGGGGAACAGGCACCCGGCGCGAGCGTCGAGTGCCTGCTGGCGAGCGGTCAAAAAGGTCTGCCACGCGACAGTTAATGATGGGGTTGCGACTTGGGTTACCCCTTCGCAGGGTCTCGCAAGGGGCGGGTTTCTCCGACTTTCGGCGGCTTGTGTGGGCAGGGCCTGCTGTGTATCTTGATCAGCCTTTGGCCGTTTGGGCGGTCGCGATCCTATTTTTGAGATTGGCCCCAAGAGGCGAATCTGACGTTATCTATATAAAAAATTGAGGAGCACATCTAATGCGCGTCATTCTGCTGGGAGCTCCCGGGGCCGGTAAAGGTACTCAGGCTAAGTTCATCACCGAGAAATTCGGTATTCCGCAAATTTCTACCGGCGACATGCTGCGTGCTGCGGTAAAAGCCGGCACCGAGCTGGGCGTTAAAGCCAAAAGCATCATGGATGCCGGTGGCCTGGTTTCCGACGACCTGATCATCGCCCTGGTCAAGGACCGTATCGCGCAGCCTGACTGTGCCAAAGGTTTCCTGTTCGACGGTTTCCCGCGCACCATTCCGCAAGCTGAAGCGCTGGTAGAGGCTGACGTGGAGCTGGACCACGTGGTCGAAATCGCCGTCGATGACGAAGAAATCGTGCAGCGGATTGCCGGTCGTCGCGTTCACGAGGCCAGCGGCCGCGTGTACCACACCGTTTACAACCCGCCGAAAATCGCCGGCAAAGACGACATCACTGGCGAAGAACTGGTACAGCGCAAGGACGACACCGAAGAAACCGTGCGTCATCGCCTGTCGGTCTACCACTCCCAGACCAAGCCACTGATAGAGTTCTACCAGAACCTGGCCGCTGATCAGGGCAAGCCGAAGTACAGCCACATCGAAGGTGTTGGCTCGGTTGAATCGATCACCGGCAAGGTGCTTGAAGCACTGAGCTGAAAAGTCTGATCGGCTTCATCTTCTACGGCCCGCTTGCGGGCCGTAGTTGTTTATACTGGCGCACTTTTTTTGACTTCTCTTACGGAAACATCGATGAGCACCTTGCTGGCCCTGGACACCGCGACTGAAGCTTGCTCCGTTGCCTTGCTGCATGACGGCAAAGTCACGAGCCATTACGAGGTGATCCCGCGCCTGCATGCGCAAAAGCTGCTGCCGATGATTCAGCAACTGCTGGCCGATGCCGGGACTACCCTGCAAGCGGTCGATGCCATTGCGTTCGGCCGTGGGCCGGGCGCGTTCACCGGTGTGCGCATCGCCATCGGCGTGGTGCAGGGGCTGGCGTTTGCGCTGGATCGTCCGGTATTGCCGGTCTCCAATCTCGCCGTACTCGCCCAGCGGGCCTATCGCGAGCACGGCGTCAGCCAGGTCGCGGCGGCCATCGATGCGCGCATGGATGAGGTGTATTGGGGTTGCTACCGCGAAACGGCGGGGGAGATGCGGCTGGTGGGCAATGAAGCGGTACTGCCACCGCAAGCCGCTGCGTTGCCAGCCGATGCCAGCGGCGAGTGGTTTGGTGCTGGCACCGGTTGGGGGTATGCCGAGCGCATTGCCGTCAACCTGAGCGGGCAGGACGCGGGCATGCTGCCCCACGCCGAAGACCTGCTGACCCTGGCACGTTTTGCCTGGGAGCGCGGTGAAGCGATCGTGGCCGATCAGGCGCAACCGGTGTATCTGCGCGATAAAGTCGCGACCCCGAAAGCGCGTTAATCCTTGTTCTCGGGTTGATCCCTTCGCGGGCAAGCCTCGCTCCTACAAGTTTTGTAGCCGTCGAAATATCGGCGATACCTGTAGGAGCGAGGCTTGCCCGCGAAGGCAATCTTTCCGGTTATAGCCAAATCATCAATTTCTACCCGCCGCTTTTAAACCTTTTCGCTTTTCTGTGTTCTAGTTATCACTCGGCGGTTTGCGAAGTGGGATATGCGCCACTAAACTGCCATCATCGATACCGAGCATGCCCTTATGCGTATAGACGGCGTTTCCTCTCAGTCCTACCCCATCAAGCGCAAGCCTCGCAAAGGCCATGTCTACGAGGGTGACTCCGTCGATATCGACGGCGAGCTGGAATTCCCTACCGAAGAGCAATTGGCCGCCCGTGCCAAAGCCTCGGCGCAACGCCTGAGCAATCTGCCCGCTCGTCAACAAGACATGATTTATCACCGCGCCATGAGCAAAAGCGTGGCAATGGCTTTGGCCAGTTACCTGAGCACCGCCACTTTTGTCGATTGGGATGCGGATGTTCTGGGTCTCGACCTTTACATCTGATGCTGCCTTACTATCTCGGTTGCCCGTCCTGGAGTGAAAATGCCTGGCGCGATTATTTGTATCCGCAAGACGCCAGGCCTGCCGAGTTTCTCAGTCTTTATGCTCAAGTGTTCAACGCCGTGGAAGGCAATACGACCTTCTACGCCAGCCCGTCTGCCGCCACGGTGCAGCGCTGGGCCCAGATCATGCCCGAACACTTTCGCTTCACCGCCAAGTTTCCTGGCGACATCAGTCACAGCGGCGATCTGCGCGAACAATTGACCGCCGCCGAAACCTTCCTGCAATTGCTCAGCCCCCTGGGTGAGCGGGTTTCTCCCCTGTGGTTGCAATTATCCAAAAGCTTCACCCCGCAACGCTTGTCCGAGCTGGCCGGTTTTATCGATGCGATCGACCGGCCCCTGGCGGTTGAAGTGCGACACGATGAGTTCTTTGCCAAGGGCGATGCCGAGCGAATGCTCAATCGCCTGTTGCTCGAGCGCGGTGTCGAGCGTATCTGCCTCGATCCGCGAGCGCTGTTCAGCTGCACCTCGACTGAACCTTCGGTGCTTCACGCCCAATCGAAAAAACCCCGGGTACCGCCTCGTCCTGCGGCGTTTACTCAATGCCCACAGGTGCGTTTCATCGGCCATCCTGTGCTTGAAGCCAACGATTCATTCCTGGTGCCGTGGGTCGAAAAAATCGCTGCCTGGATCGAAGAGGGCCGCGCGCCGTATATCTTCCTGCACACCGCCGATAATCTGTTGGCGGCAAAACTCGCCCAACGTTTTCACGCACAGCTGATGCTGCGTTTGCCTGGCTTGCCGCCGCTGCCTGAGCTATACAGAGAGCCCGCTGCCGAGCAATTTGGCTTGCTCTGAAGCGGTTTCTTTCCCTTTTCAGGAGCCTGCCAATGGATGCGCAAATCCTTCGAGCCCAGGCGTTCAAAGCACTGCATGAACGCGAGGGCGCTTTTGTCATTCCCAACCCTTGGGACGCCGGCTCGGCGAAAATGCTCGCCAGCCTTGGTTTCGAGGCACTGGCAACCACCAGTGCCGGTTACGCCTTTTCCCGAGGCCGTCCCGATGGTGGGTTGACGCTCGATGAAACCCTGGCGAACGTTGAAGCGATTGTCGCGGCCACCGATCTGCCGGTGGCGGTGGATCTCGAAAACGGTTTTGCCGACGCCCCCGCTGATTGCGCCCAAAGTATTCTGCGGGCAGCCAAGGCCGGTGCCGTTGGCGGTTCGATCGAAGATGCCACCGGGCGTGAGGACGGTCCGATCTACTGCTTCGAACATGCGGTGGCGCGTATCGAAGCGGCTGTCGCGGCGGCTCGCAGTTTGTCTTTTCCCTTCGTGCTGACGGCGCGTGCCGAAAACTATCTGCACGGCAATCCTGACCTCGACGATACCGTTCGCCGTTTGCAGGCATTCGCCGAAGCGGGAGCTGACGTGCTTTACGCACCAGGCTTGCGCAGTGCTGAAGAGGTTTTGGCGGTGGTCCGTGCCGTGGCGCCCAAGCCGGTCAATGTATTGATGTCCGGCGGGCTCAAGCTGACGGTCGAGCAGTTGAGTGAAATGGGCGTCAGACGCATCAGCGTTGGTTCAGCCCTGGCCCTGGCGGCGTATGGCGAGTTCTTCCGCGCCGCCGAGGAAATCCAGCAACACGGGACCTTCGGCTTTACCTCCCGCTCGATGCCATTCCAGAAGGCCAATCAATTGTTCAAAGGCTGACGATGCGGTTTCGGTGGGGGCTGTTGCTGGTGCTGTTGATCATCGGCGCTGCCGGGTTAAGTGTCTGGCGCGGCTGGGTGTCCATTCCCCCGCAATGGAACCCCTGGGCGCCGCTGGACGTGAAGGCCGAACCGAACCTGCTGACCCGCTACAAACTGATGCGTCTGCGCAATGATCCGCAGTTATGCGACCAGGTCCTGAGCGGCTCAGGTTTGCGGGTGACCCGTCAGGCCGACAGCCCGGACGCGACTTGCCCATTGACCGACGCCTTGCGTGTGCAAGGTGGCGAGGTGGCACTGAGCAGCAGTTTTCTCGCTAGTTGCCGCTTGGCAGTGGCGTTCGCCTTGTTTGAACGCCACGCCCTGCAACCTGCGGCTCAGGCTGTCTACGGGCAAGCGGTGAAACGGGTCGACCATCTTGGCAGCTTCGCCTGTCGCAACGTCTACAACCGCGAAAACGGCAGACGCAGCCAGCATGCCACGGCCGATGCGCTGGATATCAGCGGATTCCGCCTGGCGGGTGGCCGATCGATCAGCGTGCTCAGGGATTGGCCGAAGGATAACCAGGACGCGCGATTTCTGCGTCAGGTGCGCGATGGTGCCTGCGATATGTTCAGTGTGGTATTGAGCCCGGATTACAACGCCGCCCATCGCAACCACTTTCATGTGGATGTCGGGCCGTGGTGGCGCTGCCGCTGAGGGTCAGGCGGCGATACGCAGGTTCTGCAGAACGATCGGGCGTGCCCAGCCGTTATCGAAATCCAGTTGTTTCTGTTGTTCCACCAGCTCTTCGGGCGAGAACGGCGGGAACGGTTTGTCCAGCAGCTCAAGTTCGAACTCGGCGATCGGCAAGTGCAGCGGGCGCGGTTGCGGTGCGGCGCCTGGCTGTCGCAACGCTTGGCCGGCGGTGAGCACGATAGGGCGTACCCAGCCGCTGTCGAAGTCCTGCTGTTTCTGTTGCGCGACGATTTCTTCCGGCGGGAATGGCGGGAAGGGTTTGTCGGCCAGGTCCATTTCGAATTCGGCAATCGGCAGAAACAGCGGCTCTGGCGGGCGAACGGGTGTTTCGATCACATCACATTCGCGCTGGGAAATGATGTGCGCCAGCAACTCACTGCCAACGGTCGGTTCGACCGGGCTGTCGAGATCCACCGGCGGAAAGTTGAGAGACTCCGGCACGACATCGCCCGACTGATCGGCCAGCGCCTGGGCAAAAAAATCCTGCCACAGGTGACTGACGCCGCTCAGTGCTTGGGAGTTTCGCAGGCCAAAATCGCCGTGGGGCGAGATATAACCTATCGATGTGCGTTGAATGTCTGACATTTCTCTCGGTCGACGCTCAGCTCTGGCAAAATGCTCGATAGTTTGGTTATCGGCCATTTTTGCCGATCATTAATTTTTTGAGCGTGTTTTCCCATGATTGAGCAACCTGCGGCCTGCCGCATCCATGTCGAGGCCTTGGGCACGACCTTTCAGCCACAGGCCGAGCAATGGGCCGAGCGCCTGGGGTTGCCGTTACAGGTGGATGATGGCGAGTTCGCCTTGCAGGTGGGCGAGCAGGGGTTGCAGCTGCAACAATTGGGGCCCGATGCTCCGGGACCGGTTCGGGTGGATTTTGTCGAAGGCGGCGCGGCTCATCGTCGGTTGTACGGCGGCGGCAGCGGTCAGATGATCGCCAAAGCGGTCGGCATCGCCCAAGGCGTGCGCCCGCGTGTGCTAGACGCAACGGCAGGGTTGGGCAAGGACGCGTTCGTGCTGGCCAGCCTGGGCTGTGAGATGAGCCTGATCGAGCGCCAGCCGCTGATCGGCGCATTGCTTGAAGATGGCCTGGCGCGCGGCGCGGAAGATTTCGACGTGGCGCCGATCGTGGCGCGGATGCGTTTGCTCAAGGGCAATTCGATCGAGGTGATGCGCAACTGGGAAGGCGAGCCACCGCAGGTGATCTACCTCGATCCGATGTTCCCCCATCGCGAGAAAACGGCGTTGGTGAAGAAGGAAATGCGCCTGTTCCGGCCGCTGGTCGGCGATGACCCGGATGCGCCTGCATTGCTCGAAGCGGCGTTGGCCCTGGCCAGCCACCGGGTGGTGGTCAAGCGCCCGCGCAAGGCGCCGTGCATCGAGGGGCCGAAACCGAGCCATGCGCTGGATGGCAAATCCAGCCGATACGACATTTATCCGAAGAAAGCGCTCAAACCCTGATTCGATACTGATCGTTCCCACGCTCTGCGTGGGAATGTCTCAATGGACGCTCTGCGTCCGCTTCGAAAGGGACGCGGAGCGTCCCGGGCTGCATTCCCACGCACAGCGTGGGAACGATCATCAGGCCGACTGCGGCCGATAAGCCCGCATAAACAACCCCACCACGTCCTGCACATGGGCTTCGGCCGCATCCCCGGTCACCGGCTCGCCGCAGCCATACAGCAACCGGAAATTGCCCGCGCCCTTGAGCAGGCAAAAGAAATGCTCGGCGGCATTGCGCGGTTTATCGATACTCAATGCACCGCTCTGATTGACCTTGTTCAGCAACCCCTCCATTCCGTGGAGCACGCGTTCTGGCCCGGCCTGGAAGAAAATCAGCGAGAGCTTCGGGTCCTGGCTACCCAGCGTCATCATCAGCCGATGCAGGTTCACCGATTCATCGCTGTTGATCAGCTGATGAAAGCCGCGTGCGATGTTCAGCAGCACGGTTTCCACCGCAATGCCCTCCGGCAATTCGAAGAAAAGTGGCGGCAATTGCTCTTCGCACTTGGCCATCACTGCGGCGGAGAACAGCGTTTCCTTGTCGTTGAAATGGCTGTAGACCGTCAGCTTCGACACGCCGGCCTCGGCCGCCACGGCATCCATGCTGGTGTTCGCATAGCCCTTGCTCAGAAACAGGATTTTCGCCGCATCGAGGATGGCCTGGCGCTTGGCCAGATCTTTGGGACGGCCCGGACCGCTGGAGGTTGAAAGATTGTCAGACATTCTTCGCTTTAATACTGGACTGGTGAGTTTGCTATTAATAACATACTGGTCAGTATAATTATTCAAAGCACTATTAGCGAAAGGTCCTTCACCATGTTCCGCTATGCCCTGCCCCTCGCATTGCCGGTCAGCCTGGCTTTTTTACTGTCTGCGTGTGGCCATGAAGAGACGCCTCAAGTCACTGTCCGCCCGGCCATGGTCGTTCAGCCAGAGCCTTCGGCCCAGGCCATGGAAAGTTATCCCGGTGAAGTCCGTGCGCGCTATGAGCCAGATCTGGCCTTCCGCATTGGCGGTAAAGTCAGCCGACGACTGGTCGAGGAAGGCCAGCGGGTCAAGGCCGACCAGCCTCTGGCGGAACTCGATCCTCAGGATGTGCGCCTGCAACTGGAAGCCACCCGCGCCCAGGTCGCCGCCGCCGAAGCCAATCTGAACCTGGTGCGCGCCGAGCGCGATCGCTACAAGACCCTGATGGAGCGGCAAATGGTCAGCCGTTCGCAGTACGACAATGCGGAAAACCTCTACCGCTCCGGTGAAGCACGTCTCAAGCAAATCAAAGCCGAATTCAACGTATCGACCAACCAGGCCAGTTACGCGGTGCTGCGTGCACCGCAGGATGGCGTGGTGGCCAAGCGTGCGGTTGAAGTCGGGCAAGTGGTGGCGGCCGGGCAAACGGTGTTTACCCTTGCCACCGACGGCGAACGCGAAGTGTTGATCAGCCTGCCGGAGCAGAGTTTTGGTCGCTTCAAGGTCGGCCAGCCGGTCTCGGTGGAACTCTGGACCCAACCCGATCAACGTTTCCCGGGACGCATTCGTGAGTTGTCGCCGGCCGCCGATCCGAAATCCCGCACCTTTGCCGCCCGTATCGCTTTTTCCGCCGGCAAGGTTCCCGCCGAACTGGGCCAGAGCGCCCGGGTGTTCATCCAGACCGCCGATGTGGTGTCGTTGTCAGTGCCGCTGTCGGCAGTCACGGCGGAAAACGGGGCCACTTATGTATGGGTGGTCGGCGCCAACAACACCTTGAAAAAAGCCCCGGTGCGGGTCGGTGCATTCGGCGAGAAAACCGTGCCGGTGCTTGAAGGCCTGAACGCCAGTGACTGGGTGGTGGCGGCCGGGGTTCATGTGCTTCACGACGGGCAGCAAGTACGCCCGGTGGATCGCTCCAATCGCGTGGTCAATCTGGCGCACAAGGAGTAATCCCCGATGGGTTTCAATCTTTCCGAATGGGCGCTGCGCAACCGCCAGATCGTACTGTTCCTGATGCTTTTGCTGGCCCTCGTCGGCGCGTTGTCCTACACCAAGCTGGGCCAAAGCGAAGACCCGCCGTTCACCTTCAAGGCCATGGTGATTCGCACCAACTGGCCGGGAGCTACGGCCGAGGAAGTGTCGCGCCAGGTGACCGAGCGTATTGAAAAGAAACTGATGGAAACCGGCGAGTACGACCGGATCGCTTCGTTCTCCCGCCCGGGCGAGTCCCAGGTCACGTTCATTGCTCGAGATTCGATGCACTCGGTGGAGATCCCGGAGCTCTGGTATCAGGCTCGCAAAAAGATCAGCGACATTCGCCACACGTTGCCGCCGGGCATCCAGGGGCCTTTCTTCAATGATGAGTTCGGCACCACCTTCGGCAATATCTACGCCCTGACCGGCGAAGGTTTTGATTACGCGGTGCTCAAGGACTACGCCGACCGCGTCCAGATTCAGCTGCAACGGGTCAAGGATGTGGGCAAGGTCGACTTGCTCGGGCTGCAGGACGAAAAGATCTGGATCGAGCTCTCCAACGTCAAACTGGCCACCCTCGGATTGCCGTTGGCGACGGTGCAGCAGGCGCTTGAAGAGCAGAACGCGATGTCCAACGCAGGTTTCTTCGAAACCACCAGCGAGCGTTTGCAGCTACGGGTTTCGGGGAATTTTCAGACGGTCGACGAGATCAGCAACTTCCCGATCCGCGTCGGTGATCGCACGTTCCGCATCGGCGATGTGGCGAACGTTCGTCGTGGCTTCAACGATCCACCGGCGCCGCGCATGCGCTTCATGGCTGAAGACGCCATCGGCCTGGCGGTGGCCATGAAGAGCGGTGGCGACATTCTGATTCTGGGCAAGGCGCTGGAAGCCGAATTCGCCCGGATCCAGAAGAATCTTCCGGCCGGCATGCAACTGCGCAAGGTCTCCGATCAACCGGCCGCGGTGAAAACCGGTGTCGGCGAGTTTGTTCAGGTGCTGGTGGAGGCGCTGGCGATTGTATTGCTGGTGAGCTTCTTCTCCCTCGGTGTGCGCACCGGCATGGTGGTGGCGCTGGCGATTCCGCTGGTGTTGGCGATGACCTTCGCTTGCATGTATTACCTTGGCATCGGCCTGCACAAGATTTCCCTGGGCGCGCTGGTGCTGGCGCTGGGATTGCTGGTGGACGACGCGATCATCGCCGTGGAAATGATGGCGATCAAAATGGAGCAGGGCTTCGACCGGGTCAAAGCCGCCAGCTACGCCTGGACCAGCACTGCGTTCCCGATGCTCACCGGTACGTTGATCACCGCTGCCGGTTTCCTGCCGATTGCCACTGCGCAATCGGGCACCGGTGAATACACCCGCTCGATCTTCCAGGTGGTGACCATCGCGCTGGTGGCGTCGTGGGTTGCCGCCGTGGTCTTTGTGCCTTATCTGGGGGAAAAACTCCTGCCGGACCTGGCGAAAATTCACGCCGCCAAACATGGCACCGGCGACGGTCAACCCGACCCTTATGGCACGCCGTTCTATCAGCGCGTCAGGCGGCTGGTGGAGTGGTGCGTGCGTCGGCGCAAAACGGTGATCATGCTGACGGTCTTGATGTTCGTCGCCTCACTGGTGTTGTTCCGTTTCGTGCCGCAACAGTTCTTCCCGGCTTCGGGGCGGCTGGAGTTGATGGTCGATCTGAAACTGGCCGAAGGGGCGTCTTTGAGCAACACCGCCGAAGAGGTCAAACGCCTCGAAAACCTGCTCAAGGATCAGCCCGGGATCGACAATTACGTGGCTTACGTCGGCACCGGTTCGCCGCGTTTCTACCTGCCGCTGGATCAGCAACTTCCGGCGGCGAGCTTTGCGCAATTTGTCGTGCTGGCCAAAACCATTGAAGACCGTGAAACCCTGCGCACCTGGTTGATTGGAACCCTCAATGAACAATTCCCGGCCCTGCGCACGCGGGTCACGCGGCTGGAGAATGGCCCGCCTGTTGGTTATCCGGTGCAGTTCCGGGTCACCGGTGAGCACATCGAGGAAGTCCGCGCATTGGCCCGTAAAGTCGCGGCCAAGGTTCGTGAGAATCCTCACGTGGTCAACGTGCATCTGGACTGGGAAGAGCCGAGCAAAGTCGTTTACCTGAACGTCGACCAGGACCGCGCGCGAGCGCTGGGTGTGAGCACGGCGAACCTCTCGGCTTTCCTGCGCAGCTCGCTGACCGGTGCCAGCGTCAGCCAGTACCGCGAAGACAACGAGTTGATCGAGATCTTGCTGCGCGGCACGGTACATGAGCGCACCGAACTGGCGTTGCTGCCAAGCCTGGCCGTGCCGACCGACAATGGTCGCAGCGTGGCGCTGTCGCAGATCGCGACGCTGGAATACGGCTTCGAGGAAGGCATCATCTGGCACCGTAACCGCCTGCCCAACGTGACGGTTCGCGCCGACATCTACGGCAAGGAACAACCGGTGACACTGGTGCAGCAAATCATGCCGACCCTGGATCCGATTCGCGCCGAACTGCCGGACGGCTATTTGCTGGACGTCGGCGGTACGGTGGAAGACTCGGCCCGTGGGCAGAGCTCGGTGAATGCTGGCGTGCCGTTGTTCATTGTGGTGGTGCTGACGTTGCTGATGCTGCAACTGCGCAGTTTCTCACGCACGGTGATGGTGTTTCTGACGGCGCCACTGGGGCTGATCGGTGTGACCCTTTTTCTGCTGGTGTTCCGTCAACCGTTTGGTTTTGTGGCAATGCTCGGGACCATCGCCTTGTCCGGGATGATCATGCGTAACTCAGTGATTCTGGTGGATCAGATCGAGCAGGACATCGCTGCCGGGCTTAAGCCTTGGCAAGCGATTATCGAGGCGACAGTGCGGCGGTTCCGACCGATTGTGCTGACGGCGTTGGCGGCGGTGCTGGCGATGATTCCATTGTCACGCAGTGTGTTTTTCGGGCCGATGGCGGTGGCGATCATGGGCGGGCTGATTGTGGCGACGGCGTTGACGTTGCTGTTTTTGCCGGCGTTGTATGCGGCTTGGTTCAGGGTCCGTAAAGAGTCTGTGTGATTGTTTGGTCTTGGCGGCCTTCGGGCCGACCATGCTCTTGGTTGGTGCGGTACATATCCGTTGCTGCGGTAACGGCGGCCAGATGAACACCTGCGCTCAGCCTCCCGAAGGGGCGGGTGGATCAAGATCAAAAGCCAGATCAAAAGCTGCAGGCGAGCTAACGCTCGGCCTGTTGAGTGGTGAGGGGCGGGTGTACGCCGATGGCTTTTTGTAGGAGCGAGGCTTGCCCGCGAAGGCGGCCTGACAGCCGATCAATCTATCGCGGGTGTACACAACCCCACGTAGGAGCTGCCGAAGGCTGCGATCTTTTGATCTTGGCGGCCTGACAACCAACCAATACTTCGCAGATCCACACGGTTCAATTGTGGGAGCGAGCCTGCTCGCGATGTGGCGTCCTGAAAGTCGACGATGTTTATTGGGCAATCAAATCATCAGAACCTTCCCACCTGATTTTCAGGTTGTCCGTCGGAAGTGCGCCCTCTAGCCTTCGCTGCAAAAAGCAGCGACCGGGTTTCGCAGCCCGGTAAATCGCGTGCTGGATAATCTGGATCCGTAACAGTAGCGCAAAAAAAGCCCGCTGAACCTTCAAAGGTCAGCGGGCTTTTCGTGATGAGTTGCACTTGGAAAATTACAACGTACCAAACACCTTCTTCGCCAGACTGGTCGCCGCCGCCGCAGGGTTTTGGCGAATGGTTTCTTCCTGCTTGCTAATCATCTCGAACAAACCGTTCAACGCCTGCTCGGTGACGTAGCCTTCGATGTTGGCGTTTTTCGCATCCAGCACGCCCAGAGTCGCCGCTTGCCCGGCGAACGAGTTGTATTGCTGGGCCAGGCCGACCTGGTCGGTAGCCTGTTTGACGATTGGCAGGAATTTGATGCGGATCTGCTCGCGGCTGGTTTTGCTCAGGTATTGAGTCGCCGAGTCCTTGCCGCCGCCGAGAATCCCCTTGGCATCCTCCACGGTCATCTTCTTCACCGCATCCACCAGAATCGGTTGAGCCTGTGTCACCGCCGCTTCAGCCGCTTTGTTCATGCTGATTTCCAGTTGATCGACCTGATCGCCCATGCCGAACTGTTTCATTTTCTTGGCGACCTTGCCCAGCTTGCCCGGCAGCTCGATTTTCACCTCCGGATTGTTGCTGAAGCCACCAGGTGCGCCAAGTTGTTTAACGGCCAGTTGCGCACCTTGAGTCAGGGCGTCCTTGAGGCCGCCGGTGGCGTCTTGTTGCGACAGGTCATTGAGCGACAGGGCCAGGGCGTTGGCGCAGATCATCAAACCTGCGCACAGGCTGGTGAAGCGAAGAGTAGGGCGGAGCATGGCGGCTTCCTTGTTCGGATTTTCAGTGGCTGCGGCGCCAGAAGAAGCCTGGCGCCTGTAGGAATTTAGACGGTCTGCACTGGAGCGGCGACTTGATCGGCTGCATCTTCATTGCGATGCAGCGCCACCTGACGGATCGACAAGCGAATCTCCGCCGGCAATACCCGTTTGGCCG
The DNA here is from genome assembly GCF_014192635.1 of Pseudomonas sp. Tn43. Taxonomy (NCBI): domain Bacteria; kingdom Pseudomonadati; phylum Pseudomonadota; class Gammaproteobacteria; order Pseudomonadales; family Pseudomonadaceae; genus Pseudomonas; species Pseudomonas sp. Tn43. The sequence goes on along the minus strand of NZ_JACHYG010000003.1, from coordinate 590,284 downwards.
CGCCTTCAGCCAGTTCGCCGAGCAGTGTGTGATAGCTCAGCTTGCCGGCTTCGCCGCGGCGCAGCACGTCCAGGTCCAGCATTGTCTGGATGAAGTGACGGAACAGGCTCTTGTCGAAGAATTCCGGGGCGTTCAGGCCATGGAGGATCGACAGGCGCTGGGCCATGACCGTGCACAGGTCTTCGAGTTCTTCGGCGCTGATGCTGTTCTGACCGCTGTTGAGCAGCAAGGAAACGGTCATGTAGAAGCGCTGCAAGGTCTGGGCGATGCTTTTTGATAGCAGAGTCAGCAGCACGAAATGCCGTGAGCTCGGTGCCGGACGCAGGTACACGTCGTTCTCGAAACGCAGCACGCCTTGCTCGACGAAGGCTTCGAGCCATTGATCGACCACGCCGTCGAGTTCGTCCAGCGACCAGCGAATGAACAGCTCCGATTGCAGGTACGGATACAGCGCGCGGGTGTAGCGCAGGATCTGCTCGCGGCTCATGCGCGAGGTGCTCTGGAAGAAACTTGCCAGCAACGACGGCAACGCGAAGATGTGCAAAACGTTGTTGCGGTAGTAGGTCATCAGGACGGCGTTCTGTTCGTCCAGGTACAGAATCTTGCCCAGCGCATCGCTCTGCTCGGACAGCAGGTCCATGTCCTTCACGTGCTCGATCAACGCCCGGCCGTCACCGTCCGGCAGGGTGGTGTGCGAGGAATAAGGCACCTTGCGCAACAGCGCCAGATACAGATCGAGTACCCGCGCCATGGCGCGATCGTCCAGGGCCAGACGGCTGGTGGACAGCAACGCCAGTGCCACCAGATTCACCGGGTTGATCGCCGCCGCTTCATTCAAATGCTGGGCGACTTTCTCGCCGAGGCGGTTGGTGGTTTCGTTGAGCCAGGCCGGTTTGAATTGCGGGCCAAGCGCCTGTTGGCGCCAGTCTGGCTGTTCGCTGTCGAGGAATTCCGCCAGTTTGATCGGCTCGCCGAAGTTGACTGCGACCTGACCGAAGCGTTGTTTGAGCGCGCCGATGACTTTGAAAATGTCGAAGATCGATTCTTTCTTTTTGCTCGCGCCACGCAATTCGCCGAGGTAGGTGCGGCCTTCCAGCACGCGCTCATAGCCGATGTACACCGGCACGAAGACGATCGGCATGCGTGACGAACGCAGGAAGCTGCGCAGGGTGATCGCGAGCATTCCGGTTTTCGGTTGCAGCATGCGCCCGGTGCGCGAACGGCCGCCCTCGACGAAGTACTCGACCGGGAAACCCTTGGTGAACAAGGTATGCAGGTACTCGTTGAATACCGAGGTGTAGAGCGGGTTGCCCTTGAAGGTGCGGCGCATGAAGAACGCGCCGCCACGCCGTAGCAAACTACCAATCACCGGCATGTTGAGGTTGATCCCGGCAGCAATGTGCGGCGGGGTCAGGCCGTTGCGAAATAGAAGATAAGAGAGCAGCAAATAGTCGATGTGGCTGCGGTGGCACGGCACGTAGATCACTTCGTGACCTTGGGCGACCTTTTGCACACCTTCGAGGTGGTTGACCTTGATGCCGTCGTAGATCTTGTTCCAGAACCAGCTCAGCACCACTTCCAGAAAACGGATCGCGGTGTAGGTATAGTCCGAGGCGATCTCGTTGCCATAACGCAAGGCCTGGGCCTTGGCTTTTTCCGGCGAGATGTTCTCGCGCTCGGCTTCGTCGAGGATCGCCTGTTTGACCGACGGCTGATTGAGCAGGCCTTTGACCAGGTTACGGCGATGGGAAATGTCCGGGCCGATCACCGCGGCTTTCAGGTTGCGAAAATGCACCCGCAGAATCCGCTGGGCCATGCGCACGGTGCGCTCGTGGCCTTTGTTGTGCTCGATCAATTCACGCAAATGAATCGGCGCCGAGAACTGCACCCGGGTCTTGCGCCCCAGCACGATGATGCTCAGCAGTCGACGCAAACGCCCGGTGACCGCCCAGCTGTCGGCGAACAACAGTTTCCACGGGCTCGATTCGCTGTCCGGCGACTGGCCCCAGAACACGCTGACCGGAATGATCTGCGCGTCTTCGGCGGCGTTCTGGCTCAGGGCGCTGACCAGGCGGGTCAGGGTCGGTGGCGCGCCGCGTTTGTCCTGGCGGCCAAGCCAGTCCGGGTCCGGCGTCAGGTAAAAGAATGCAGCGGGTTCTATCAACGCGCCCACCGATACTGGCAACACCGGGCGGGGCAGGCCGGCCTTGCTGCATTCGGTATCGACCACGGCGAGGTCGGTCAGTGAAGGATTTTGCAGGACGTAGAACACCGGCCGGCTGCGGTCGAGGTTAAGGGGGAACGACGACTGGTTGATCGTCTCCGAGCGAACCCAGAGGTACAGCAATCGGCGCAGGGTACCAAACACAAGACGGCGGAGCGGGGAACGGGTCATACGGCTTCTGCGTGAGTGGACAAAACCAAGCAATTGCTTGGGCGACCGATAGTGTGCCGTATTCGTCGAAAATCGGCAAAAAAGCAGCTAAGTAAAGTTGAGTTGAGAGTTTTGACGACTGTCATATACTCGGCCGTTCAAAATAAAAACAAGGGGTACTGAAATGGCTACGCGCGAAACCGGCAATGTGAAGTGGTTCAACGACGCCAAGGGTTATGGCTTCATTCAGCGCGAGGACGGGGTGGACGTGTTCGTGCACTACCGCGCGATCCGCGGCGAAGGGCATCGCTCGCTGACTGAAGGTCAGCAGGTTGAGTACGCAGTAGTGACCGGCGAGAAGGGCTTGCAGGCTGAAGACGTTGTAGGCCTCTGAAGATCGTTCCCACGCTCTGCGTGGGAATGCAGCCCGGGACGCTCCGCGTCCCATCAAAAGCCGAACGCGGAGCATCCGTTGAGGCATTCCCACGCAGAGCGCGGGAACGATCAATGTCAGGCGGTTTTCCAGGTGATCTCTTCTTCACCATCGGCGCTGATGCGTATCCAGCGATCGGCCGTTTCTTCGCCTTCTTCCTCGACCCAGCTGCCCGGTGCGCAACGCACTTCGACGTTCAGCGCGGCAAAGGCTGCGCGGGCGCAGGCGATGTCGTCTTCCCATGGGGTCTGGTCGCTTTCCAGGTACAGGCTATTCCATTTGCCGACGGCTTTGGGCAGCCAGGTGACCGGCACGTTGCCGGCCTTGCACTTGTAGGTCTGACCTTTCTGAACCCAGTCGGTGCACGGCCCTAAAGCGGCGCCGAGCCAGGCGGCGATGGCCTTGTGGTCGACGTCGGCGTCTTTCAGGTAAATCTCGATATCGGGTTGGCGCATGGATGTCCTCATTGCGGTCTTGAAAAATCCATTCGCGGATTTAGCCGGCCTCAAGCTGTTGCTCGGGACCAAAAATTATTGAAGTACGAAGTAATCGTAGCGCATCGAAACAGTGACCTCGAACGGCTCGGCCTGTTCGATAACCGCCGCCCGGCGTTCGGCGCTGGCGCGCCAGCCGTGGGGTGTCATGGCCAACAGGTTCGCCCGATCCTGACCACTGATCAACGTCAGTTTGAATTCCAGGGTTTCGCTGTGCTGCAGCGCCATGCCTTGCGGCACCAACGCCAAATGCTTGTCATCGGTGTACTCGCGCACTTCGTCGTACAGCCGCTCGCGCAGTTCCATCAGATGGCCGCTGGTCGGCCCGACTTTCATCAGCCCGCCACCGGGGCTGAGCAGGCGTTTGGCTTCTTGCCAGTCCAGCGGGCTGAACACGCTGGCGAGAAACTGGCAGCTGCCTGACGCCAGCGGCACCCGCGCCATGCTGGCGATCAACCAGGTCAGGGCAGGGTTGCGTTTGCAGGCGCGTTTGACCGCTTCCCGGGAAATGTCCAGCGCATAGCCATCGGCATTGGGCAACGCTTCGGCGATTTGCGCGGTGTAGTAACCCTCGCCACAACCGATGTCCAGCCAGCGCTGGGGCGCGTATTGCGCCGCCAGTTCGGCCAGACGCTTGGCCACTGGCGCGTAATGGCCGGCGTTCAAGAAGTCGCGACGGGCTTCGACCATCGCCAGGTTATCCCCAGGGTCGCGGCTGTTTTTATGCTGCACCGGCAACAGGTTCAGGTAACCCTGCCGCGCACGGTCGAAACGATGCCCGGCGGGGCAAGCCACGCCGTTGTCCACCGCGTTCAGCGGTTCGCTGCAGATCGGACACGCAAGCATCAGGCGAGCAACTTGATCAGGGTCTGGTAGTAGATTTCGGTCAGTACATCGAGATCGGCCGCCAGCACGCGCTCATTGACCTGGTGGATCGTCGCGTTGACCGGGCCCAGTTCGACAACCTGTGTGCCCATGGTCGCGATGAAGCGCCCGTCGGAAGTGCCGCCGCTGGTGGACGCCTCGGTCTCGCGACCGGTGATGTCTTTGATGCTCGCCGATACCGCGTCGAGCAGGGCGCCCGGTTCGGTGAGGAACGGCAGGCCGGACAGCGCCCAGTCGATGTGCCAGTCCAGGCCATGCTTGTCGAGAATATCGGCAACGCGCTTTTGCAGGCCTTCGACGGTGGATTCGGTGGAGAAGCGGAAGTTGAACACCGCCACCAGATCACCCGGGATCACGTTGGTCGCGCCGGTGCCGGAATTGACGTTGGAAATCTGGAAACTGGTCGGCGGGAAGAAATCGTTACCGTGGTCCCAGTGCTCGGCGGCCAGTTCGGCCAGCGCCGGGGCGGCGAGGTGGATCGGGTTCTTCGCCAGGTGCGGATACGCCACGTGACCCTGCACACCGCGCACGGTCAATTTGGCGCCGAGGGAGCCGCGACGGCCATTCTTGACCACGTCACCCACCAGGGTCGTGCTCGACGGTTCGCCGACGATGCACCAGTCCAGACGTTCCTTACGGGCGGCGAGGCGTTCGATCACAGCTTTGGTGCCGTGATGCGCCGGGCCTTCTTCATCGCTGGTGATCAGGAACGCGACCTTGCCTTTGTGGTCCGGGTAATCGGCGACGAAACGCTCGGCTGCCACGGTCATGGAGGCCAGGCTGCCTTTCATGTCCGCCGCGCCACGGCCACAGAGCATGCCGTGTTCGTCGATCACCGCGTTGAACGGATCGATCTGCCAGGCGGTGACCGGACCGGTCGGAACCACGTCGGTGTGGCCGGCGAAGCACAGCACCGGGCCTTCGTGTTTACCGTGAGTGGCCCAGAAGTTATCCACCTCTTCGATGCGCATCGGTTCGAGTTTGAAGCCGGCATCGCCCAGGCGCTGCATCATCTGCTTCTGGCAATCGGCGTCGACCGGCGTCACGGACGGACGGCGGATCAGATCGATTGCGAGTTGGAGGGTCGGCGAAAGGTCGGCGTGGGCCGTCATGGAAAACTCCGGAGCTTTTATTTGCAGGAGCGAGGCTTGCCCGCGAAGAACGCGACTCGGTACAACAGATACACATCATCATCGTTCTTCGCGGGCAAGCCTCGCTCCTGCAGGGATTGGGGCAAGGCCTGCAAAATGGCGGTTATCTTAAAGCAAAACGGCGGCCATTGGCCGCCGTTTAGTGCATCTGTACTGATTTAGACAGCCGGTGCGGTCGCGGCTTGGGCCGAAGGTTTTGGCAGCGACGACAGGAACGCCATGATCAGCGCCGCCAGGTACGGCAGCGACTGCACCAGCAACATGGTTACCCAGAAGCGCATGTCGTTGCTCGGCAGGCCCTGCACCAGGAAGATCCCCAGCGCCGCGCCCCACAGCAGCAGCATGATGAACACCTCTTCGCGAGCCTCCGAAATCGCTACCCAAAAGCCGTGGTTATCGGCGTTTTTCGGCGTGCGGAAAAACGGAATGCTGCTGGTGAAGAAACCGTACAGCACCGCTTTGGCGATGGTGTGCGACAACGCAAGGCCTGCCAATGCCGCACAGAATGCATCCTTGAGGTTGACCCCAACGGCACGGCGATACAGGAAGATGATCTTGCCGACCTTGAACACGAACAGCGCCAACGGCGGGATCGCGAAAATCAACAACGGCGGATCGACCCGTTGCGGCACGATGATCATCGCCGCCGACCACAACAATGCGCCGACGGTGAAGAAGATGTTCATGCCGTCCGCCACCCACGGCAACCAGCCCGCGAGGAAGTGGTAACGCTGGCCACGGGTCAGTTCGGTGTCTTTGCCGCGCAGCAGGCTGGCGGTGTGACGCTTGATGATCTGAATCGCGCCGTAGGCCCAGCGGAAACGCTGTTTTTTGAAGTCGATGAAGGTATCGGGCATCAGGCCTTTGCCGTAGCTGTCGTGGTAATACGCCGCCGACAGACCTTTTTCGAACACGCGCAGACCCAACTCGGCGTCTTCACAGATGCACCAGTCGGCCCAGCCCAGTTCCTCGAGCACCGAGCGCCGGGTCATGGTCATGGTGCCGTGCTGGATGATCGCGTCACGGTCGTTACGGGTAACCATGCCAATGTGGAAGAAGCCTTTGTATTCTGCGTAGCAGAGTTTCTTGAAGGTGCTTTCGTTCTGGTCGCGATAATCCTGTGGTGACTGCACCACGGCGATTTTCGGGTCGGCGAAGTGCGGCACCATGTGCTTGAGCCAGTTCGGGTCGACGCAGTAGTCCGAGTCGATCACCGCAATCACTTCGGCATCTTTGGCGGTGTGCGGAATCAGGTAGTTCAGCGCGCCGCCCTTGAAACCGGCCAATGGCGCCACGTGGAAGAACTTGAAGCGCGGGCCGAGGGTTTCGCAATAATCGCGCACCGGTTCCCAGACCGCCGGGTCTTTGGTGTTGTTATCGATGATCAGGACTTCGAAGTCCGGATAGTCGAGGTTGGCCAGGGCGTTGAGGGTCTGTTTGACCATCTCCGGCGGCTCGTTGTAGCACGGTACGTGAATCGACACTTTTGGCCGATAGCCTGAATCGCCCACCACCGGCAGGAATTCACGCCGACGTTTGTGGGTCCAGACCGCTTCGGCCAGTTCATGGGCCTCGGTCAACAGAACGATAAACACCCCGAGTGCGCCGAGAGCGAGCAGGAACCCCACCGTCAGACTGAACCAGGTGCTGTATTGCTGACTATAGTCATAGCCGATCCATACCAGCACCGAACCGCACAGGAACGCGATAAAGGTCAGAAAGGTGCGGCCACGTTGACGCAGAGCCGAGCCATCGATCATCAGCAGGGTCAACGACAGCAACGCCAATACTACCGAGCCGATAGCCAGCACGCGCCATTGCGGGATCGCAACGACCGGGCCTTCGAAGTTGAATTTCTGCTGGCGTGCGGCGTTGAACACGCCCCAGTACGCGCCCACCGAACCTTCGTCACTGGCTTTCCACGGTTGGTCAAACGCTTCGATCACGAAGTAGTTGAAACCTTGGCGGTTGAGCTTGTTGACCAGCGTGCGCAGGTAAATCGCCTGATCCGCCGGTGACGCATCGGCGCCACCGCGCATGCGGCCGTTGCTCGGCCAGCCGACCTCAGAGAGCAGCAGCGGTTTTTTCGGGAACATTTTTTTCAGGTCACGGGCGCGGTCGAGAACGAATTGACCGGCCTTGTCCACCGGAACGAATTCCCAGTAGGGCAGTACGTGAGCCGCGATCAGGTCGACGTGCTTGGCCAGGCTCGGGTTTTCTTCCCATATGTGCCACTGTTCGGAGGTGGTGACCGGAACCTTTACGGCCGCGCGGACGCGATCCAGGATCAGGCTCAGCTCTGCTGCAGTGATTTCCTTACGGAAGATCGCCTCGTTACCGACAATCACGCGAACCACGCTGCGCGAGGTGTTGGCGATTTCGATGGCGCGGGTGATCTCGCGCTCATTGCGCTCTTCATCCGGGCTGATCCAGATCCCCAGGGTCACCCGCAGGCCGAATTCTTCCGCCAGTTTGGGAATGTTCTCCAGCGTGCCGTCGACCGAGTAAGTCCGGATGTTGTCCGTCAGCTTGCTCATGATCTCCAGGTCACGACGCATTTCATCGTCGGTCGGGTACTGGGCTTTTTGCGGGTACTGGCCTTGTTGAAACGGCGAGTACGAAAAGCCGGAGATCTGTTCAGGCCAGTTGGGGGCGGTGACGGGGCGATTGACCAGCGCCCAGAAACCGGTGAACAAGGCGGCGATTGCAAGAACCACGACCAGGTTGAGTCCAAATTTACGCGATGACATAGCTATTTCAGGTTCCAGGGGCTACTGAACGAAGGAACGGTCGGCGGCCGGCTGCCAAGGGGCGGGGGCGCGCATCCTACACCGGGCGTTCACTGACCGTACAGCGGACAGGGAAATGCCGGACGTTGGGCAATCCAAGTCGACTTAAGTTCTTTGACCGGGGCGCTATAGCCCAATTCCAATAAATTTGTAGGCAATTCAGGCAATCAAGACCGCCGTTTATAGGCCCGAAGATGTTCTTGGCCGCCGACGGCCCTATAATGCGCGCCGGTTTTTGGGGTAATGGTCATGAGTACAGAAGATCCGCGGTTTGCTGGCATCGCCCGCTTGTATGGCATCGAAGGCCTTGAGCGTCTGCGCGCGGCCCATGTGGCGATCGTCGGCGTCGGTGGCGTCGGCTCCTGGGCGGCGGAAGCTGTTGCCCGCTGTGGCGTGGGCGAGATTTCGCTGTTCGACCTGGACGACGTTTGCGTCAGCAACGTCAACCGTCAACTGCATGCGCTGGACAGCACCGTCGGCAAACCCAAGGTCGAGGTGATGGCCGAGCGCTTGCGCGGGATCAACCCGGACTGCACGGTGCATACGGTGGCGGACTTCGTCACCCGCGAAACCATGGCCGAATACATCACGCCGAACATCGACTGCGTGATTGACTGCATCGACAGCGTCAACGCCAAAGCGGCACTGATCGCCTGGTGCAAGCGACGCAAGATCCAGATCATCACCACCGGCGGCGCGGGCGGGCAGATCGACCCGACGCTGATCCAGGTCTGCGACTTGAACCGCACGTTCAACGATCCGCTGGCGTCGAAAGTGCGCTCCACGCTGCGCCGCGATTACGGCTTCTCCCGCACCGTAACCCGTCATTACAGCGTGCCGTGTGTGTTTTCCACCGAGCAACTGCGCTACCCGAAACCGGACGGCAGCATTTGCTTGCAGAAGAGTTTTGTCGGTGATGGCGTGAAGCTCGACTGCGCCGGGGGCTTTGGCGCGGTGATGATGGTGACGGCGACATTCGGCATGGTCGCGGCGACCAAGGCTGTGGATAAGATCGTGGCGGGTGTACGGCGCCCCGCCGATCGTATCAAGCCTGCGTGATACTGATCGTTCCCACGCAGAGCGTGGGAATGCAGCCCGGGACGCTTCGCGTCCCTTTCTAGAGCTGGAACGCGGAGCGTCCCTTGAGGCATTCCCACGCAGAGCGTGGGAACGATCGGTCACAGGGGCGTAGATAACTCCCGCATCCGCTGTAACACGGCATTCAAGCCATTACTGCGGGACTGGGACAACTGGCGACCCAGCCCTAACTGATTAAACCAGTCCGCCAAATCCACCTGCTGCAACTCAACGGCGGACAACCCGTTGACCCGCGCCAGCAGTAACGCCACCAACCCGCGAATCAACCGCGCATCGCTGCTCGCGGCAAACTGCCAGTGCCCGTCATCCAGCGCACCGACCAGCCACACCTGACTTTCACAGCCATGCACGCGGTTGGCCTCGACTTTATCCGCATCGCTCAACGGCGGCAGGCGGTCGCCCCATTGCATCAGCAAGCGCGCCCGCTGTTCCCAACCTGCAGCCTGCTGAAAAGTATCCAGTGCGAGGACGGCATCGACGGGCAAGGTCATCGCAACAACTCCAGGGCCTGATCCAGCGCTGCAAAAAAGCGCTCAAGGTCTTCGGAGTCGTTGTACAACGCCAACGACACCCGAATCGCTCCGGCCAGTTCAAAGCTTTTGAGCAGCGGCATGGCGCAATGATGACCGGCGCGTACGGCGATTCCCTGTTCGGTCAGCAAATGCGCCAGATCGGAGTTATGCACACCCTCGACGACAAAACTGGCCAGTGCCAGTTGTGGCTTGCCCAGCAGACGAATGCCGTTGCGCGCCTCAAGGCCTTTGAGCAAATAGTCATGCAGCGCCGCTTCATGGGCAGAGACGGCGTCCTGATCCAGGCCGGCCAGATAATCCAGGGTTGCCCCTAGGCCTATTACGCTGGAAATCGGCGGCGTACCGGCCTCGAACCCCAGCGGTGCGGGACGAAAACGGGCATCGTGGTAGTTGGCATCCAGCACCATTTCGCCGCCGAACTGCCAGGGGCGCAGTTGCTCGAGCGCTGCATGACGACCGAACAGCGCACCCAGCCCATCCGGGCCGTAGAGCTTGTGGCTGGAAAACACATAGAAGTCGCAACCCAGCGCCTGCACGTCATGCCGGCCATGCACCACGCCTTGGGCGCCGTCGACCACGGTCATTGCGCTATGGGCCTTGGCCAGCTCCAGTAACGCGGGCAACGGCTGCCAGGCGCCGAGCACGTTGGACAACTGACTGACCGCCAGTAAACGGGTACGCGGGCCGATCAGGCGAGCGGCGGCTTGAAGGTCAATCAAACCGTCGGCATCCAGTGGCAGAATCACCAGTTTTAAATCGCGACGGTGGGCCAGTTGCTGCCATGGCAGCAGGTTGGCGTGATGCTCCACAGCACTGATGACAATTTCATCGCCCGGATTGAATACGTGCTCCAGGCCATAGGCCAGCAGGTTCAGCGCGGACGTCGCGCCGTGGGTAAAAATGATCTGCCCGCAATCGCCGGCATTGAGCCATTGCGCGACTTTGCTGCGGCTGTCTTCGAAGGCCTGGGTGGCGTGGGCGCCGGGCAAGTGTTGCGCCCGGTGCACGTTGGCCGCGCCGTTGGCGTAGTAATGCGCCAGGGCATCGAGCAGGGCTTGAGGTTTCTGCGTAGTGGCGGCGTTGTCCAGATATGTCTGGTCTTGCCGTTGCAGGGCAGCGATGGCCGGGAAATCACCGCGCCAGGGAGAGGGAATCAGCATGTTATCGGGCCCTGGTGAACATGGGCGGATGGAACGCCTGACCTGATGGTCGGGTCTACGCCGGACCTGTGTAGGAGCGAAGCTTGCTCGCGAAGGCGTCATTACTGGCGCCAAAAGCTTCGCGGGCAAGCCTCGCTCCTACAAGTTCAGGTGATCATTTGACGCTCTGCTTAGTTGTGAGCGTGCAGCGCTTCGTTCAGTTCGATGGCCGATTTGTGGGTTTTGCACTCCACTGCGCCGGTCTCCGAGTTGCGGCGGAACAGCAGATCAGGCTGACCGGCCAATTCGCGAGCCTTAACGACTTTGACCAGTTTGTTGTGCTCGTCCAGCAACGCCACTTTAGTACCGGCAGTCACGTACAGGCCCGATTCAACGGTGTTGCGGTCGCCCAACGGGATACCGATACCGGCGTTGGCGCCAATCAGGCAACCTTCGCCAACCTTGATCACGATGTTGCCGCCACCCGACAGGGTGCCCATGGTCGAGCAACCGCCGCCCAGATCCGAACCCTTGCCGACAAACACGCCCGCCGATACACGACCTTCGATCATGCCCGGGCCTTCGGTGCCGGCGTTGAAGTTGACGAAACCTTCGTGCATCACCGTGGTGCCTTCGCCCACGTAAGCGCCCAGACGAATACGTGCCGCATCAGCGATACGCACGCCGGCCGGTACCACGTAGTCGGTCATTTTCGGGAACTTGTCCACCGAGAACACTTCCAGCAACTCGCCGCGCAGACGGGCTTCCAGTTGATGCTCGGCCAGTTCGGCCAGGTCGATCGCGCCCTGGCTGGTCCAGGCCACGTTCGGCAGCAGCGGGAAGATCCCGGCCAGGTTCAGGCCGTGCGGCTTGACCAGACGATGGGACAGCAAGTGCAGCTTGAGGTAAGCCTCAGGCGTGGAAGTCAGCTGAGCGTCTTCGGCCAAAATAGTGGCGACCAGCGGCTTGTGGCTCTCGGCCAGACGGGTCAGCAGTGCCGCTTGTGCAGCGTCGATGCTTTTCAGCGCTTCGGCCAGTTGGGACGCCTGAGCGGTGCTGAAGGCGATGGCCTGATTGCCGTCGGTGTAGCCCAGGACCGGCGCAATGGCAGCGACCAGTTCGGCCGACGGGTTGAGCAGTGGCTGTGCGTAAAACACTTCCAGCCATGCGCCTTGACGGTTTTGAGTGCCGACACCAAAGGCCAGGCTGAACAGGGTAGTAGACATGTTGATACCTCTAACAAAATGGAACGGGCTGCCTTACTTGAGTGCGGCCGCGTAGATATCTGGCTTGAAGCCAATCAGGGTTCGGTCACCGAGATCAAGCACCGGGCGCTTGATCATCGAGGGTTGCGCGAGCATCAGTTCGATGGCCTTGCGCTGGTCGAGATCGGCTTTGCGTTCGTCGTCGAGCTTGCGAAAGGTCGTACCTGCACGGTTTAACACGACTTGCCAGCCGTGCTCGTCGCACCATTGGCTCAGGTGTTCACGATCGATTCCGGCCGTTTTGTAATCATGAAAGTCATAGCTGACTGCGTGTTCATCGAGCCAGGTGCGCGCCTTTTTCATGGTGTCGCAGGCTTTGATGCCGAAAAGGTGCAACGTTTTGCTTGAAACGGTCAAGGAATTGCCCCCTTTGCAGGTGCTGAAAATTAAAGGTGACGGATTATGCCATGACCGGACGGTTTCGCGTCGGCTGTGGTCGGGTTTGTCTGTAGCTCATGGCGATCAGCGATTGCAGGCGGCATCGGTGGTCTGGGTAAAGGCCGAGGCGCTGGCATTTCAGATGGACTGGCTGGAGCGGCGCCTGCGGTTGAAGGCGCTGCGGGCGCAGCGCCAGGAGTGGTATGACCTCAGCCGTCATCACAGATTGGGTGATGACGTCTTGCGAAAACAGGATTTGAGTGAGGCCTTTCGGGTGAATGGCGACGGCACCAGGCAGTGTTCAGCCTGTGCGTTCGCCGGAGTCAGCGTCGTTCGGTCATTATTTTGGGTAGGCTTTGCGCATGACTCGCCTGTCCAGCATGCTGATTCTGGTGTTGATGCCCACTTCCCAATCCTCTGTCGTCAGCTCGTTCGGGATTGGGTAGTGCATGATCGAATCCTTGTCATAACGGCCCCAAAGATGGTCGCTGCCACCAAGCGGCGTCAGGACGTTAAGGTCTGTGTCTTCCTCGGTCCACCCATAGTGGGTGTTATAAAATTCGTAAACCTTGGGTTTGTCCCAGGGAATGTTGGCTTTTGGATGCTGTTGCTCGTGCAGCAGACCCAACGCATGACCGAACTCATGCAGTACGGTTGCTTCGAATTCCGGGTGGTCCATTTCAATATTCAAATTCAGCGTCGGTTGATGTTGTTCATATAACAACGCATCAGTCCCTACTGCGGAATTGTTTGTTGCGCTGGATGTTGAAATCCTGATCTCGCTTTCGCCTTGGTCAATGAATTCGAACTGTAAATTCACGGAAGGTAGCCATTGCTTGATCAAACTTTCGATGGCAAGCCTTTTCGTTGGAGTTGGCGAATCCACGAACGCGATTCTTAACGTGCGGCCATTACCCCAGAATTTGCTCCAGGTGCCAATGGCACGTTTGGAACGTCGGCCTGTGGAAGAACGTTGGGCGTTGTTGGGGTTTTCCAGGATGGCTGCGTCATAAGAGGCGAGTTCATCAATTGGGCGGATCATTTTACATGGAGTATTAATAGTCATCATTGGTTTGCTTAAAGTGTGTTTTTCAATTGTTTGGCAACGACAGTGCTCGTCGATTCAACTTGAATGACGATGCCGCTATCAGGGTTGTTACAACGAATAAGGTTTAGCGCTTGGGATAGAGCAGTTTCATCTGTTGCTTGTCTTTTTTACTGATCTTGCGATTGATTGAGATTTCCCAATCGCCCAATGTGAGGCTGTTCGCCACTGGATGATGCATGATCGACTTTCTGTCGTATGGCGTATAAATCGCTTCGATCGTATCGAAGGGCTGAAACAGATTCATATCGACTTGTTCTTTGGTCAGCGGATTGAATGCCCGATTCTGATAGAACGCATACACTTTCGGTTTATCCCAAGGGATATTGGCTTCAGGATGTTGGTGTTCATGCATGGCGCCCAAGGCATGTCCAAACTCATGAATCACAATCACGTCGAAGTCTGCATCTTCAGGTTTGACACCCAGATCCATGGTTTGCCAATCGGGATGAATTAACAGCGCATCGGTGCCAAGCATTGAGCTGTTGACGTTGTTTTTTGTCGCGATCCGGATATCACCTTCAAGCCCATCGACAAATTCGAAGTGCAGATTGATATAGGGCAGCCATTGACTGGCGGCGTCGATGATTTTCTGTTTGTGTTCATCATCGGGGCCATCGATAAAGGCGATTTTGAGTGTTCGCCCGTTAGCCCACAGCTTTGAGTAATTGATCAGAGAACGCTTGCGACGGGTACGGCTGGACGAATTTGCGTTTGCGGGGTTTTCGTTGACTGCAGCAGTGTAGGATTGCTGGTCATCAGGCCATTGGATAAGAGAACAGTTTTCAAGGCAGCTCATTGATTACTTCTTCCATGAAGTGAATGTAAAGGTTTATTAGTGCGCACCGTTATGTGCTGGCTGAGAGTAAGTTGAACTCTGCAAGGTAGTGAAATTTAATTGTGGACGAAATGTAACTTGCTAATAAGCGGGCCCGCACTGCGTTGCACAGTGCAGGCAGGTATATTTTATTTGTTGCGGATAATAAACTCGCGAATTCTCGTTGCCGCTTCTACGCATTCGGCCAGCGGTGCGACCAACGCCATGCGCACACGTCCAGCGCCCGGGTTGACGCCATCGACGTCCCGCGACAAGTAGGAGCCCGGTACCACGGTCACGTGTTCCTGTTCGAACAGGTCACGGCAGAATGCTGCGTCATCGCCAGCGACGTTCGGCCAGAGGTAGAAACCGCCGTCCGGGCGCTGCACGTCCATCACCGGGCCGAGAATTTCCAGCACAGCATCATATTTCTCGCGGTATAGCGCACGGTTGGCGCGCACGTGCACTTCGTCATTCCATGCGGCAACGCTGGCCAACTGTGTTTGAACCGGCATCGCACAGCCGTGGTAAGTGCGGTACAGCAGGAAGCCTTTGAGAATGTCCGCATCACCGGCCACGAAGCCAGAACGCAGGCCAGGCAAGTTGGAGCGCTTGGACAGGCTGTGAAATACCACGCAACGCTTGAAGTCCTTGCGTCCCAGCTCCACGCATGCGCTGAGCAGGCCGGCCGGTGGGGTTTGCTCGTCGAAATACAGTTCGCTGTAGCATTCGTCTGCGGCGATCACGAAATCGTATTCGTCCGCCAGGGCGATCAGCTTCTTCAGCGTGTCGACCGGAATCAGCGCGCCGGTCGGGTTGCCGGGCGAGCACAGGAACAGAATCTGGCAGCGTTTCCAGATGTCTGGTGAAACGGCGTCGAAATCCGGGTTGAAGCCGTTTTCATCCAGGCACGGCAGGTAATGCGGCTTGGCACCGGCGAGAAATGCCGCGCCTTCGTAGATTTGATAGAACGGGTTCGGGCTGACCACCAACGCGTCGTCACCACGGTTGACCACGGTCTGGGTGAACGCGAACAGCGCTTCGCGCGTGCCGTTGACCGGCAGCACATTGCGCGCCGGGTCGAGCCAGCCGTTCGGGACGCTGAAGCGACGTTCGCACCAGGCGGCAATGGCTTCACGCAGGGCAGGAATGCCGAGGGTAGTCGGGTACACGGCCATCTGATCCAGATTGCTTGCCAACGCTTCAGCGACAAAGCTTGGCGAACGGTGTTTCGGTTCGCCGATGGACAGTGCGATGGCGCGCTTTTGCGGGTTGGGCGTAACGCTGCCGAGCAGGGCGCGGAGCTTTTCGAACGGGTAGGGCTGCAACTGGTTCAGAGCGTTATTCATGGGGGCCTCGTTCAATGTGGGAGGGCCAGTGTGGATGGGGCTTGTTGTGGTGAGGAGGCAGCCCCCTCACCACAACAACCCTCCCATCCACAGGAAGTCCATTCCCACAGGGGGAAATTGTTGGTTCAGATACTGATGCGCGACAGTTTGATATCGGGTTCCTGGCTGACGCTCAGCTGTTTGACGATGGCATCCTGCAAACGGCTGCACAGCAGCGGGTCGGACAGCGGCTGATTGTTTGCGTCGGTAATGAAAAACACGTCTTCCACGCGCTCGCCCAAGGTGGCGATCTTGGCGTTCTGCAGCGACAGGTCGAATTCCAGGAAAATCGTGCCGATCCGCGCCAGTAACCCAGGACGGTCGGGCGCGCTGAGCTCCAGCACAGTCACCGGGCGCTGGGCATCGTTGTGGATCGTCACCTGTGGTGCAAACGCGAAATGCTTGAGCTGGCGCGGCACCCGACGCTGGATGATGGTCGGGTAGTTGTCCGGGTTGCGCAGGGCTTCGGTCAGGCCTTCGCGGATCTGCTTGACCCGCGCCGGATTATCGCCAATCGAGTCGCCATCGGTGTCGAGCACGATATAGGTGTCGAGGGTGAACTGGCTGCTGGAGGTGATGACCCGGGCGTCGTGAATGTTCAGGTTGAGCTGGTCCATCGCCGCTACGGTCACGGCGAAGAAGTCGTGCTGGTCCGGTGCATAGATGAAAATCTGCGTGCCGCCCTCGAATTCGCGCTGGGTGGTTTCCTTGATCAGCACCAGCGGGCCGCCGTCGGCCGGCTGCTGCAGAATCGCGTCAGTGTGCCAGGCCACATCGCCGGCGGTATGCCGCAGGAAATAGTCATCGCCCAATTGCGCCCAGAGCTGTTCGACATCGTCCGGATCGTTGCCGCCGCGTACGAGAATGTCCAGCGCCGCGCTCTGGGTCTGGCGGATCTGCTCTTCGCGATCCACCGGGTTTTCCAGGCCACGACGCAAGGCGCGCTTGGTCTCGGTGTAGAGCTGGCGCAACAGGCTTGCGCGCCAGGAGTTCCACAGCGTCGGGTTGGTGGCGTTGATGTCGGCAACGGTCAACACATACAGATAATCGAGACGGGTTTCATCGCCGACGGTTTGCGCGAAATCGTGGATCACGTGCGGGTCGGACAGGTCCTTGCGCTGGGCCGTGGTCGACATCATCAGATGGTTCTGCACCAGCCAAACGATCAGGCGGCTGTCCCAGATCGGCAACTGGTGGCGCTGGCAAAAAGCTTCGGCATCCACCGCGCCGATTTCCGAATGATCACCATGCCGGCCCTTGCCGATGTCGTGATAAAGACCGGCCAGGTAAATCAGTTCGGGTTTGGGCAGTTTGGCCATGAGTTTGCTGGCCAACGGGAATTTTTCCGACACCTGGGTGTACTGCAACTTACGCAAGTGCTTGATCAGGTTCAGGGTGTGCGCATCGACCGTATAAATGTGAAACAGGTCATGCTGCATCTGCCCGACAATGAAGCCGAACTCCGGCAGATAGCGCCCGAGGATGCCGTAACGGTTCATCCGCCGCAGATTGCGGTGGATGCCGATCTTGCATTTGAACAGCTCGATGAACAGGCTGGTATTGCGAATATCGTTGCGGAAGTCGTCATCGATCAGATGACGATTCTCGCGCAGCAGGCGGATGGTGTCGGCACGTACACCTTTGATTTCCGGTTGCTGTGCCATCAGCACAAAGATCTCGAGCATGGCGAATGGCGTACGGCGGAACACGTTGTCGCTACGCGCCTCGATATAGCCGTCATGCAGCTGGAACCGCGAGTTGATCGGCTGCGGTGGTGCTTCGTCTTCGGGGGCCAGGATCACTTCTTCAAAGTGCTGGATGATCAAGTCGCTGAGCTGGGCAATGCTCATGACCACCCGGTAATACTGCTGCATGAAGTTTTCGATGGCTTGCTTGGCGTCGTTGCCTTCGAACCCCAATAGCCCGGCGATGGAGCGCTGGTGGTCGAATAGCAGGCGGTCTTCGGAACGGCCGGCGAGCATGTGCAGCGCGTACCGTACCTTCCACAAAAACTCCTGGGAGGAGGCCAGCAGGGCGTTTTCGCTCTCCACCAGGAAGCCTTCGCCCGCCAGGGCCCGCAGGTTCAGGGTGCCGTATTGACGCCGGGCGACCCAGAGAATCGTCTGAATATCCCGCAGTCCGCCTGGCGAGCCTTTGACGTTGGGTTCCAGGTTGTATTCGGTGTCGTTGTACTTGTGGTGGCGGGCTTTCTGCTCGGCGCGTTTGGCCAGGAAGAACTCCTTGCTGGGCCACATGTGCTCGGTGCTGGTGACGTCCAGCATGCGCTGGCGCAGGCGTTCGGGGCCGCAAATGGTGCGGCTTTCCATCAGGTTGGTGACGACCGTCAGGTCGGCACGGGCCTCGACGGCGCATTCCTCCACCGAACGAACGCTCTGGCCGACTTCCAAGCCAATGTCCCACAACAACGTCAGAAAGCGTTCGATGGAATCCCGAAAAATTTCGTGGTCGGCGCTGTCCAGCAAGATCAGCAGATCGATGTCGGAATAGGGGTGCAACTCGCCGCGACCGTAGCCGCCGACTGCCACCAGGGCGATATCGGCGTCTTCGCTCCAGTTAAACTGTTCCCAGGCTTGTTGCAGGATGTTGTCGACAAACCAGGCGCGATCCTCGATCAACCGACGAATGTCACGGCCACTGCGGAACCGCTCGTCGAGCACCTCGCGGGCCTGACGGATCGCCTTCTTGAAAGCAGCAATAGGGCTTGCCTTCAGGGCCAGTTCAGCCTGGAACTGGCCACGGTCGAAGAGTTCGGGGTCCACCTGCGGCATCGATTGGCTTTCCTTTCTATAAGGCTGGGAGCGGAGCGGGCGGGATCAGGCCGAAACGCGCGCGATGGTATCGTCGCTGCGCAGGGTGAAGATCTCGTAACCGGTTTCGGTCACCAGCAAAGTGTGTTCCCACTGCGCCGACAGCTTGCGATCCTTGGTGATAGCGGTCCAGCCGTCGCCCAACACTTTGGTGTCGGCCTTGCCCTGGTTGATCATCGGCTCGATGGTGAAGGTCATGCCGGCCTTCAGTTCCATGCCGGTGCCGGCGCGGCCGTAGTGCAGGATTTGTGGTTCTTCGTGGAACACCTTGCCGATACCGTGGCCGCAGAACTCGCGAACCACCGAGAAACCATTCTTTTCGGCGTGCTTCTGGATCACTTCACCGATATCGCCCAGGCGGCAGCCCGGTTTGACCAGTTCGATGGCCTTGTACATGCATTCCTGAGTCACTTGGGACAGGCGCTCGGCCCAGACCGGCACGGTACCGACGTGGAACATGCGGCTGGTGTCGCCGTGGTAACCGTCCTTGATCACAGTGACGTCGATGTTCAGCGTGTCGCCATCCTTCAACGGTTTCTCGTTCGGGATGCCATGGCAGACCACAT
This sequence comes from Pseudomonas sp. Tn43, assembly GCF_014192635.1. Lineage (NCBI taxonomy): Bacteria > Pseudomonadati > Pseudomonadota > Gammaproteobacteria > Pseudomonadales > Pseudomonadaceae > Pseudomonas > Pseudomonas sp. Tn43. Next base: position 571,041 of record NZ_JACHYG010000003.1, on the reverse strand, counting down.
GGTTGATCGAGGTGCAGATCGACTTCGGGAAGCCCTTGTAGTTGAGCGGGGCAGGAATGGCTTTCTGCTCATTGACGATATAGTCGTGGCAGATGCGGTCCAGTTCTTCGGTGGTGACACCCGGCTTGACATAATCGGCAATCATTTCCAGCACATCGGCGGCCAATTTGCCGGCGATCCGCATTTTTGCGATGTCCTCTGGGGTTTTGAGGGTGACGGTCATACAGGCTCTCTCTGCGCTCAATGGCGCCTTCTAAAACGAAATGGGCATTGCGCGAGTGATCTTCGCAGCCCTGAAAAACGCGATTCTACCAGACGATCAGTGCAAATCTGAGCCTCTGTGCATCGCTTCTCTCTACAGGATGGCGCATTCTGGGGAGATTCCAAGGCAGGGGCCAAAAGCATTCCTCTGGTTTTTGGAATCCGGGTTCCGTTTTTTTCTGCCTTGTGATATAAAATGCGCCGCTTTCCGGGGATGCCCTGAAAAGCTTAAATCCACACACGTGTCGACACGATGACCTGGGTGCCTTCAGCTGATGCTGCTGGTTGGTCATTGGGATACGTGGAGGCCAAACCCGACTTATTAAGGAACTATCATGTCCCAAGTCAACATGCGCGATATGCTGAAGGCCGGTGTGCACTTCGGTCACCAGACCCGTTACTGGAACCCGAAAATGGGCAAGTACATTTTCGGCGCGCGTAACAAGATCCACATTATCAACCTTGAAAAAACCCTGCCAATGTTCAACGAAGCTCTGACTTTCGTAGAGCGTCTGGCCCAGGGCAAAAACAAGATCCTGTTCGTTGGCACCAAGCGTTCCGCTGGCAAGATCGTTGCTGAAGAAGCAGCACGTTGCGGTTCGCCGTACGTCGATCACCGCTGGTTGGGCGGCATGCTGACCAACTTCAAAACCATCCGTGCTTCCATCAAGCGTCTGCGTGACCTTGAAGTACAAGCCGAAGACGGTACTTTCGCCAAGCTGACCAAGAAAGAAGCGCTGATGCGCACTCGCGATCTTGAGAAGCTGGATCGTTCCCTGGGTGGTATCAAGGATATGGGCGGTCTGCCAGACGCTCTGTTCGTTATCGACGTTGATCACGAGCGCATCGCGATCACCGAAGCCAACAAGCTGGGCATCCCGGTTATCGGCGTAGTCGATACCAACAGCAGCCCGGAAGGCGTTGACTACATCATCCCAGGCAACGATGACGCAATCCGCGCTATCCAGCTGTACATGGGTTCGATGGCTGACGCTGTAATCCGTGGTCGCAACCACGTTGCTGGCGGTACCGAGCAGTTCGTTGAAGAAGCTCCGGCAGCTGCAGCTGAGTAATTGACGCCCTGGCGTTGACTCAGTAAGCAAAAAGGGGGCTTGGCCCCCTTTTTGCCACCTCGAAAACCATTTGTGAGCAGCGCAGCTACAGCATTTGTAACGTGCAGCGGCTAACAAAGGTGGTTCGGGAAGAATTGAACGCCCGTTCGATCGGGTGGAATGGTTGAAAACCTATCCAAGAGGAATTTGAAAATGGCAGAGATTACTGCAGCGTTGGTCAAAGAACTGCGCGAGCGTACCGGCGAAGGCATGATGGACTGCAAAAAGGCCTTGACCAAGGCTGGCGGCGACATCGAAAAAGCCATTGATGACATGCGTGCTTCGGGCGCCATCAAGGCTGCCAAGAAAGCTGGCAACGTCGCAGCTGAAGGCGCTATCGCTCTGAAGGAAGACGGCAAATCCGCCGTTCTGCTGGAAGTGAACTCGCAGACCGACTTCCTGGCTCTGCAGGACGACTTCAAGGCATTTGTTACTGCAAGCGTTGAAAAAGCGTTCGCTGACAAGCTGACTGACGTCGCTCCGCTGATCGAAGCTCAAGAAGCCGATCGCCTGGTACTGGTCGGCAAAGTTGGCGAAAACGTCAACATCCGTCGTCTGGCGCGCGTTGAAGGTGACGTTGTTGGTGGTTACCTGCACGGCAACAAGATCGGTGTTGCGGTTGTTCTCAAGGGCGGCACCGTTGAGCTGGCCAAGGACATCGCTATGCACGTAGCGGCGACCAACCCTGAATTCCTGCTGCCGTCGGAAGTTTCCGCCGAAGCGATTGAGCGTGAGAAAGGCGTGTTCCTGACTCTCAACGCCGACAAGATCGCCGGCAAGCCGGAAAACATCGTTGAAAACATGGTCAAAGGCCGTATCAGCAAGTTCCTGGCCGAAGCTAGCCTGGTTGAGCAGGCGTTCGTCAAGAACCCTGAAATCAAGGTCGGCGAACTGGCCAAGAAAGCCGGTGCTGAAATCGTTTCCTTCACTTACTTCAAAGTAGGCGAAGGCATCGAGAAGCCGGTCGACAACTTTGCTGAAGAAGTGGCTGCCCAACTGGCTGCTGCCAAGCAATAAGACGGTTTTTAACTGTCGCCCTGAAGAGGCTGCCCGCTCACGCGCGCAGCCTCTTTTCAGATGGGGATGCCAATTTATTTGGCTTCTCGTCGGAACTGGCTTACAAAGCCGTGTTCCGATGGCGCTGTGATAGCGTCAAGCTAGAGTGGATGCAGGCTGCAAACAGCCCGCAAAGAATTTTTTAAAATACGCCGCAGGAGAGATTCGCAATGGCTCAGCAGGGCAGTGGTTATCAGGCTCGCTATAAACGCATTCTACTCAAGCTTAGCGGCGAGGCCCTGATGGGCTCGGAAGAGTTCGGGATCGATCCGAAAGTTCTGGATCGCATGGCGCTGGAAGTTGGCCAACTGGTCGGCATCGGTGTTCAGGTCGGTCTGGTGATCGGTGGCGGCAACCTGTTCCGCGGCGCGGCGCTCAGCGCGGCGGGCATGGATCGGGTGACTGGCGACCACATGGGCATGCTGGCCACTGTGATGAACGCCCTGGCGATGCGCGATGCGCTGGAACGTGCCAATATCTCGGCCATCGTGATGTCGGCCATTTCCATGGTTGGCGTGACCGATCACTACGATCGCCGCAAAGCCATGCGTCACCTGAACGCCAAGGAAGTGGTGATTTTCGCCGCCGGTACCGGTAATCCGTTTTTCACCACGGATTCGGCAGCCTGCTTGCGTGCAATCGAAATCGACGCTGACGTCGTGCTCAAGGCAACCAAGGTCGATGGCGTTTACACGGCTGATCCATTCAAAGACCCGCATGCCGAGAAGTTCGATCATCTGACTTATGATGAAGTACTGGATCGCAAGCTGGGCGTGATGGATCTGACCGCCATTTGTCTGTGCCGCGACCACAAGATGCCGTTGCGCGTATTTAACATGAACAAGCCCGGCGCCCTGCTGAACATCGTACATGGCGGCGCTGAAGGGACCCTGATCGAGGAAGGCCAACAATGATCAACGAAATCAAGAAAGACGCTCAAGAGCGCATGAAAAAATCCGTCGAATCGCTGATGCACAACTTCGGTCGTATTCGTACGGGCCAGGCGCACCCGAGCATTCTGGAAGGTGTGATGGTTCCGTACTACGGCGCCGACACGCCGATCAAGCAAGTGGCGAACATCACCGTAAAAGACGCCCGTACCCTGCAAGTGGTCGCCTTTGAGCGCAACATGCTGGGTGCCGTCGACAAGGCCATCGGTAGCGCGGGTCTGAACCTCAACCCGACCAACCTCGGCGAGTTGCTGCTGATCTCCATGCCGGCCCTGACCGAAGAAACCCGCAAGGGCTTCACCAAGCAGGCTCGCGATGTCGCTGAAGACGCCCGTGTTGCCGTGCGCAACATCCGTCGTGATGCGAACAGCCAGCTCAAGGATCTGGTCAAGGAAAAGGAAATCAGCGAAGACGAAGAGCGTCGCGCTGCTGGCGAAATTGATGATCTGACCAAAAAATACGTGGCTGAAATCGACGCGAATTTGGCGCAGAAAGAAAAAGACCTGATGGCCGTATAAGGGTCACGTTTTAATGGATAAGACAAAGCAGACTGCGCCGTCCGCGGTGCCGCGCCATGTCGCGATCATCATGGATGGTAATAATCGCTGGGCGAAAAAACGCTTTATGCCCGGTGTCGCCGGGCATAAAGCGGGCGTGGATGCGGTGCGCGCGGTGATCGAGGTGTGTGCCGAGGCCGGGGTCGAAGTATTGACCCTGTTCGCGTTCTCCAGCGAGAACTGGCAGCGTCCAGCCGATGAAGTCAGTGCCTTGATGGATCTGTTCTTCAAGGCATTGCGTCGCGAGGCCAAGCGCCTCAACGACAACAACATCAGTTTGCGCATCATTGGCGATCGCTCGCGTTTTCACCCGGAGCTTCAGGCCGCCATGCGCGAAGCCGAGGCGATGACTGTCGGCGCCAATCGCTTTATCCTGCAGATCGCTGCCAATTACGGCGGTCAGTGGGATATCGCGCAAGCCGCGCAGCGTCTGGCCCGCGAAGTTCAGGCCGGGCATCTGCGTCCGGAAGACATTACCCCCGAGCTGTTGCAAACCTGCCTGGCGACCGGTGATCTGCCGTTGCCAGACTTGTGCATCCGAACCGGTGGCGAGCATCGCATCAGCAATTTCCTGCTGTGGCAGCTGGCTTACGCCGAGTTGTACTTCTCCGACCTGTTCTGGCCGGACTTCAAACACGACGCCATGCGCAATGCGCTAGCCGATTTCGCTTCTCGCCAGCGTCGCTTCGGTAAAACGAGCGAGCAGGTTGAGGCTGGAGCCCGGGTTTAATGCTTAAACAACGAATCATCACGGCACTGATTCTGCTGCCGATTGCCCTGGGCGGGTTTTTCCTGCTCGAAGGGTCCGGTTTTGCGCTGTTCATCGGGCTGGTGGTGACGCTTGGGGCATGGGAGTGGGCGCGGTTGGCGGGTTTCGCTGTCCAGTCGATTCGCCTGGCCTATGCCGCTGTGGTCGCGTTGATGCTGTTTTTCATGCACATCCTGCCGGGGCTCGCGCCTTGGGTATTGGGGGCTGCGGTGCTCTGGTGGGGCGTGGCCACCTACCTGGTATTGACCTTTCCACAGTCCAGTCAACATTGGGCCAGTGCTGCCTGCAAACTGGTGATCGGTTTGTTGATTCTGTTGCCGGCGTGGCAAGGCCTGGTGCTGATCAAGCAGCAGCCTTTGGGTAACTGGCTGATCATGGCGGTAATGGTGCTGGTGTGGGGGGCCGATATCGGTGCGTACTTTTCCGGTCGGGCCTTCGGCAAACGCAAGCTGGCGCCACAGGTCAGCCCTGGCAAGAGCTGGGAAGGTGTGTACGGCGGCTTGATCGTGAGTCTGGTGATTACCGCAGTCGTCGGCTTTGTGCGGGACTGGAGTTTCGCCCAGATGCTGATGGGGTTGTTCGGCGCCGCAATTATCGTGTTCATTTCGGTGGTGGGCGATCTCACCGAAAGCATGTTCAAGCGCCAGTCGGGGATCAAGGACAGCAGTAATCTGCTGCCCGGCCACGGTGGCGTGCTGGATCGCATCGATAGCCTGACGGCGGCGATTCCGGTATTCGCCGTGCTGCTGTGGATGGCCGCACCGTGAGCCGCCCACAACAGATTACCGTGCTGGGGGCGACCGGTTCGATTGGTCTGAGTACCCTCGACGTCATCGCCCGTCATCCCGAGCGTTATCAGGTTTTCGCCTTGAGTGGTTTCACGCGTTTGAGTGAGCTGCTGGCGCTGTGTGTGCGGCATGTGCCGCGCTTTGCCGTCGTGCCGGAATCTGGCGCTGCCCGACGCTTGCAGGACGATTTGCGCGCGGCCGGTCTGTCGACCCGGGTGCTGGTCGGGGAGGAGGGCTTGTGTCAGATCGCCTCCGATCCGCAGGTCGATGCGGTCATGGCGGCCATTGTCGGTGCGGCGGGCTTGCGTCCGACGCTGGCGGCGGTCGAAGCTGGCAAGAAGATTCTTCTGGCCAATAAAGAAGCGCTGGTGATGTCCGGTGCGCTGTTCATGCAGGCCGTGCGCAACAGCGGTTCAGTGCTGTTGCCGATCGACAGCGAACACAACGCGATTTTCCAGTGCATGCCACAGGATTTTGCTCGTGGGCTCGGCCCGGTCGGGGTGCGTCGCATTTTACTGACCGCTTCTGGCGGTCCGTTCCGGCAGACGCCCCTGGCCGAACTGGAGCATGTGTCCCCCGAGCAAGCGTGTGCCCATCCGAATTGGTCCATGGGGCGCAAGATTTCAGTGGATTCGGCCAGCATGATGAACAAAGGGCTCGAGCTGATCGAGGCCTGTTGGCTGTTCAATGCCACGCCGTCCCAGGTTGAAGTGGTTATTCACCCGCAGAGCGTGATTCATTCGCTGGTCGATTACGTCGATGGTTCGGTATTGGCGCAATTGGGTAATCCGGACATGCGTACGCCGATCGCCAATGCCCTGGCCTGGCCGGAACGAATCGACTCGGGTGTTGCGCCGCTGGACCTGTTTGCCATCGCTCGCCTGGATTTCCAGGCGCCCGATGAGGAACGTTTTCCGTGCCTGCGCCTTGCGCGTCAAGCCGCCGAAGCCGGCAATAGCGCGCCGGCCATGCTCAATGCCGCGAATGAAGTGGCGGTGGCGGCCTTTCTCGACGGGCGGGTTCGCTATCTGGAAATCGCGAGTATTATCGAGGAAGTGTTGAACCTCGAGCCTGTGGTTGCAGTGGATGATCTCGAGGCAGTGTTTACGGCTGATGCGAAAGCACGAGTACTGGCCGGGCAATGGTTGAGCCGTCACGGGCGATAAGTGCTGCAAAACGTTGCCCCATGCAGCACTGATAGGATTGCGGAGAAAGTACATGAGCGCGCTCTATATGATTGTCGGCACCCTGGTAGCGCTGGGTGTGCTGGTCACCTTCCACGAATTCGGCCATTTCTGGGTCGCGCGTCGCTGTGGGGTCAAAGTGCTGCGTTTCTCCGTGGGCTTTGGCACGCCGTTACTGCGCTGGCACGACAGCAAAGGCACTGAGTTCGTCATCGCCGCCATCCCGTTGGGTGGCTACGTGAAGATGCTCGACGAGCGCGAAGGCGAGGTCCCGGCCAACCAGGTCAATCAATCTTTCAATCGCAAATCTGTCCGTCAGCGCATCGCCATTGTCGCGGCCGGCCCGATCGCCAACTTTCTATTGGCATTGGTGTTTTTCTGGGCATTGGCAATGCTGGGCAGCGAGCAAGTGCGGCCAGTTATCGGCGCGGTCGAGTCTGGCAGTATTGCCTCCAGGGCAGGTTTGAGCCCGGGCCAGGAAATCATGGCCATCGATGGCGAGCCAACCTCTGGCTGGGCTGCGGTGAACCTGCAACTGATCCGTCGTCTGGGTGAGAGCGGTGCCGTTCAATTGATGGTCCGTGAACAGGGCTCCACGGTGGACTCGCCCCGTGAGCTGGTGCTGGACAAGTGGCTCAAGGGGGTTGAGGAACCAGATCCGATTCACTCGTTGGGCATTCGCCCTTGGCGTCCGGCGTTACCGCCCGTGCTGGCCGAATTTGATCCGAAAGGGCCGGCGAAGGCCGCCGGCCTGAAACCGGGTGACCGCTTGTTGGCCCTTGATGGCAAGGCGCTGGACGACTGGCAGCAGGTAGTCGACATCGTCCGTAAGCATCCGGATACCAAAATCATGCTGCGCGTGGAGCGTGATGGTGCTCAAATCGACGTCCCTGTGACGTTGGCCGCTCGTGGCGAGAGCAAGTCGCCCAGTGGTTATCTGGGGGCCGGGGTGAAAGCGGTCGATTGGCCGCCAGAGATGATTCGCGAAATCAGTTACGGTCCGGTGGCTGCGATTGGCGAAGGTGCCCGACGCACCTGGACCATGAGCGTATTGACGCTCGATTCGCTCAAGAAAATGTTGTTCGGTGAGCTCTCGGTAAAAAACTTGAGTGGACCGATAACCATTGCTAAAGTGGCGGGCGCTTCCGCCCAGTCGGGCGTCGCTGATTTCCTGAATTTCCTTGCTTATCTGAGTATTAGCCTGGGGGTTCTGAATTTGTTGCCCATTCCTGTACTGGATGGGGGGCATTTGTTGTTTTATCTGATCGAGTGGGCGCGTGGTCGCCCCTTGTCGGATCGGGTGCAAAGTTGGGGGATACAGATCGGTATCAGTTTGGTGGTCGGGGTGATGTTGCTTGCTCTGGTCAATGATCTGGGTCGACTGTAACGCTTCGCTTAATTGCGAATCTGCCGCATTTTGCGGCAGTTTTTATTGCCAGTTGGAATAAGAAAGGACTTCATGAAACGTCTGCTGCTAACTGCGGTTCTCACCGTATTGATGATCGCCGAAGTTCACGCCGAGTCCTTCACTATCTCTGATATTCGCGTCAATGGCCTACAGCGGGTCTCCGCGGGTAGCGTCTTTGGTGCCTTGCCGTTGAACGTCGGCGAACAGGCGGATGATCGTCGCCTGGTGGAATCCACTCGGGCGTTGTTCAAAACCGGGTTCTTTCAAGATATCCAGCTGGGGCGCGATGGCAACGTCCTCGTCATTACTGTAGTCGAGCGTCCGTCAGTCGCCAGTATCGAGATCGAAGGCAACAAGGCGATTTCCACTGAAGACCTGATGAAGGGTCTCAAGCAATCCGGTCTGGCCGAAGGCGAAATCTTCCAGCGCGCCACCCTTGAAGGTGTGCGTAACGAGCTGCAGCGTCAGTACGTCGCTCAAGGCCGCTACTCCGCGACCGTCGATACCGAGGTGGTGCCACAGCCGCGTAACCGCGTGGGCCTGAAAGTCAACATCAACGAAGGCACCGTTGCAGCTATCCAGCACATCAACGTGGTGGGTAACACGGTTTTCCCTGAAGAAGACCTCATCGACCTGTTCGAACTCAAGACCAGCAACTGGTTGTCGTTCTTCAAGAACGACGACAAGTACGCTCGTGAAAAACTCTCCGGTGACCTGGAGCGTCTGCGTTCCTACTACCTGGATCGCGGCTACATCAATATGGATATCGCCTCGACCCAGGTATCCATCACCCCGGACAAGAAACACGTCTACATCACCGTCAACGTCAACGAAGGCGAGAAGTACACCGTTCGTGACGTCAAGCTCAGCGGCGACCTGAAAGTACCTGAAGACCAGGTCAAGTCCCTGTTGCTGGTTCAGAAAGGCCAGGTGTTCTCGCGCAAGCTGATGACCACCACGTCCGAACTGATCACCCGTCGCCTGGGTAACGAGGGTTACACCTTCGCCAACGTCAACGGCGTGCCTCAGCCTCATGATGAAGATCATACGGTCGACATCACGTTTGCTGTCGATCCGGGCAAGCGTGCCTACGTGAACCGCATCAACTTCCGTGGCAACACCAAGTCCGAAGACGAAGTGCTGCGCCGTGAAATGCGTCAAATGGAAGGCGGTTGGGCTTCGACTTACCTGATCGATCAATCCAAGACGCGTCTGGAACGTCTGGGCTTCTTCAAGGAAGTCAACGTCGAAACGCCAGCCGTGCCCGGTGTCGATGACCAGGTTGATGTGAACTACAGCGTTGAAGAGCAGGCGTCCGGTTCGATTACCGCCAGCGTCGGTTTCGCCCAGAGTGCCGGTCTGATCCTCGGTGGTTCGATCACCCAGAACAACTTCCTCGGTACCGGTAACAAGGTCAGCGTCGGTTTGACCCGCAGCGAATACCAGAGCCGCTATAACTTCGGTTATGTCGATCCGTACTGGACTGCAGACGGCGTGAGCCTGGGTTACAACGCTTTCTACCGCACTACCGACTACGACGACCTCGATGTCGACGTGGCCAGCTATGCCGTAGACAGCCTGGGTGCTGGCGTGAGCGTCGGCTACCCGATCAGCGAAACTTCGCGTCTGACCTTTGGTCTGACGGCGCAGCAGGACGAGATCAAGACCGGCCAGTACACCGTTGACGAAATTTTTGACTTCGTTAACCGTGAGGGCGACAGCTACCTGAACTTCAAGGCTTCGGCCGGTTGGTCCGAGTCCACGTTGAACAAAGGTGTATTGGCGACCCGTGGCCATTCCCAGAGCCTGACTCTGGAAACCACCACCCCGGGTAGCGACCTGTCGTTCTTCAAGCTTGATTACCGCGGCCAGTTGTTCCAGCCCATTACTGAAAACTACACAGTGCGTCTTCACACCGAACTGGGTTATGGCGATGGCTACGGTTCGACCGATGGCTTGCCGTTCTATGAGAACTACTATGCTGGTGGTTTCAACTCGGTTCGTGGTTTCAAGGACAGTACACTTGGTCCACGCAGTACACCTAGCCGTGGTGAGGCTGTCACGGGTAACGCCGGTACGCTCGCCGACCCGGACCAGGATCCGCTGCCATTCGGTGGTAACGTCCTAATCCAGGGTGGTGTCGAAGTATTGTTCCCGCTGCCCTTCGTCAAGGATCAGCGTTCCCTGCGTACTTCGGTATTCTGGGACGTGGGTAACGTATTCGACTCCAATTGCGACAAAACGACCAACGCCAATGTCGGCTCGACCGCTCAAACCGAATGCAACGACATTAGCCTGAGCAACGTGGCCAGCTCCGTCGGTCTCGGCGTGACCTGGGTTACCGCGCTGGGTCCTTTGAGCTTCGCGTTGGCCATGCCGATCAAGAAACCGGATGACGCTGAGACTCAAGTGTTCCAATTCTCCCTCGGCCAGACGTTCTAAGCGTCTGACCCAAGATAACGACAATGGATTTTGTAGGAGTGCATCGTGCGTAAGTTGACTCAATTGGTTCTCCTGGCGACCGTACTGGTTGCAGGACCGGCTTTTGCCGACATGAAAATCGCCGTTCTGAATTATCAGATGGCCCTGCTGGAATCTGATGCGGCGAAAAAATACGCCGTGGACGCCGAGAAGAAGTTCGGCCCGCAACTGACCAAGCTCAAGAGCCTGGAAAGCAGCGCCAAGGGTATCCAGGACCGTCTGATGGCTGGTGGCGACAAGATGCAGCAAGGCGAGCGTGAACGTCTGGAACTCGAGTTCAAGCAAAAGGCCCGTGATTTCCAGTTCCAGTCCAAGGAGCTGAACGAAGCCAAGGCTGTTGCCGACCGTGAAATGCTGAAGCAGCTCAAGCCGAAACTGGACAGTGCTGTGGAAGAAGTCATCAAGAAAGGTGCTTTTGACCTGGTCTTCGAGCGTGGCGCAGTGATTGATGTCAAGCCTCAGTACGACATCACTCGCCAGGTTATCGAGCGCATGAATCAGCTGAAGTAACCCATGACAGCGACTATAAAGCTCGGCCAGTTGGCCGAGTTCCTCGGCGCCACCTTACGTGGCGACCCGAAGAAAGCAATTACTGGGCTAGCCACTTTGCAAGAGGCTGGCCCAGCTCAGTTGAGCTTTCTGGCAAATCCTCAATACCGCAAATACCTGGCTGACTGTCAGGCCGCCGCCGTATTGCTCAAGGCCGCTGATGCTGAAGCGTTTGCCGGTGATGCCTTGGTGGTGCCGGATCCTTACCTGGCCTACGCACGGGTTTCCCACCTGTTCGATCCCAAGCCCAAGGCGCCTGCCGGTATTCATCCGACAGCGGTGGTGGCGGCGGATGCAGTGGTCGATCCGGCGGCGAGCATCGGTGCTTTTGCGGTGATTGAAAGTGCCGCGCGTATTGGCGCGGGTGTGACCGTTGGGGCTCATTGCTTCATTGGTGCGCGCTGCGAACTCGGCGAAGGCGGCTGGTTGGCCCCACGTGTCACGCTGTATCACGACGTGCGCATCGGCAAACGGGTGGTGATTCAATCCGGTGCTGTGCTTGGTGGTGAAGGCTTCGGCTTTGCCAACGAGAAAGGCGTCTGGCAAAAAATCGCCCAGATTGGCGGTGTCTCGATCGGCGATGACGTAGAAATAGGCGTGAATACCGCTATTGATCGCGGAGCATTGGCCGATACCGTTATCGGTAATGGTGTGAAGCTCGACAACCAGATTCAGATCGCTCACAACGTCCAGGTCGGTGACCATACCGCCATGGCCGCCTGTGTGGGGATCTCCGGGAGCACGAAAATCGGCAAGCATTGCATGCTCGCCGGTGGCGTAGGGCTGGTGGGCCACATCGAGATTTGCGACAACGTTTTCCTGACCGGGATGACCATGGTGACCCACTCCATTACCGAGCCGGGTTCATATTCTTCCGGTACGGCGATGCAACCGGCAGCCGAATGGCGCAAAAGCGCGGCCCGTATCCGTCAGCTCGATGACATCGCGCGACGTTTGCGACAGCTGGAAAAGCGTGTAGGGGACGTGACCCCTGGCGGTAATGCTTCATCAGATGGCTGATACCATTTCCATATCAAGTGTGCACAGCCGTTAGACTGCCTCCTTGATTTGCTAGAGGAGTGCGCGTCAGTCGCGCGCTCCCAATCTTTACATAGGCTTCCCCCCGAAATGATGGACATCAACGAGATTCGCGAATACCTGCCTCACCGTTACCCGTTCCTGCTGGTGGACCGGGTTGTGGATCTGGATGTGGAAGGCAAGCGCATTCGCGCCTACAAGAATGTCAGCATCAACGAACCGTTCTTCAATGGTCACTTCCCTGCGCATCCAATCATGCCGGGCGTACTGATCATCGAAGCGATGGCTCAGGCTGCCGGGATCCTTGGTTTCAAAATGCTCGACGTGAAGCCTGCCGACGGCACGCTTTACTACTTCGTAGGCTCCGACAAACTGCGCTTCCGTCAGCCCGTGCTGCCGGGTGATCAATTGATCCTGGAAGCCAAGTTCCTGAGCTGCAAGCGTCAGATCTGGAAGTTCGAATGCCAGGCGTCGGTTGATGGCAAGCCAGTCTGCTCCGCTGAAATCATCTGCGCGGAACGCAAACTATGAGTTTGATTGACCCTCGCGCAATCATCGATCCGACGGCCATTCTGGCCGACGACGTCGAAGTCGGCCCTTGGTCGATCATCGGCGCAGGTGTGGAAATCGGCGAGGGGACAGTGATCGGGCCGCATGTGATTCTCAAGGGCCCGACCCGAATCGGTAAGCACAACCGCATCTACCAGTTTTCTTCGGTAGGCGAGGACACGCCCGATTTGAAGTACAAGGGCGAAGAAACCCGTCTGGTCATCGGCGATCACAACGTCATCCGTGAAGGCGTGACGATTCACCGCGGGACCATTCAGGACCGTTCGGAAACGACCCTGGGCGATCACAACCTGATCATGGCCTATGCCCACATCGGTCACGACAGCGTTATTGGCAACCACTGCATTCTGGTCAACAACACCGCGTTGGCCGGCCATGTGCACGTTGAAGACTGGGCGATCCTGTCCGGTTTTACCCTGGTTCACCAGTATTGCCATATTGGCGCCCACAGCTTTTCGGGCATGGGCACTGCCATTGGCAAGGACGTTCCAGCCTACGTAACGGTATTCGGCAACCCGGCCGAAGCCCGCAGCATGAACTTCGAAGGCCTGCGCCGTCGCGGTTTCAGCGAAGATGCGATCCACGCCCTGCGTCGTGCCTACAAGGTGGTTTACCGCCAGGGCCTGACGGTCGAGCAGGCGCTTGCCGAATTGGCCGAACCCTCGCTGCAGTTCCCGGAAGTCGCGGTGTTCCGTGACTCCATCCAGTCTTCGACCCGCGGCATCACCCGTTAACCATGGCCAATTTGCGTATTGCGCTGGTGGCGGGAGAGGCTTCCGGTGACATTCTGGGTGCGGGGCTCATGCGCGCGCTCAAGGCCCGGCATCCGGCAGTCGAATTCATCGGTGTCGGCGGCCCGCTGATGCTGGCTGAAGGCTTGGCGTCGTATTTCCCGATGGAGCGCCTTTCTGTCATGGGCTTGGTGGAAGTGCTGGGCCGTTTGCGCGAGCTGTTGGCACGTCGCAAGAAACTGGTCGCGGACCTGATCGCCCAGAAGCCGGACGTGTTCATCGGTATCGATGCTCCGGATTTCAACCTCAATATCGAACTCAAACTGCGTCAGGCCGGGATCAAGACCGTGCATTACGTCAGCCCGTCGGTCTGGGCCTGGCGGCAGAAGCGGGTGCTGAAGATTCGCGAAGGTTGCGACCTGATGCTGACGCTGTTCCCGTTCGAAGCTAAATTTTATGAAGAGAAGGGTGTGCCGGTGCGGTTTGTCGGCCATTCCTTGGCCGATGCGATTCCGCTTGAGGCTGATCGCGCCGCAGCGCGGGCCGAACTTGGCTTGCCGGAGGGGCCGCTGGTCGCCCTGATGCCGGGTAGCCGGGGTGGCGAGGTCGGTCGCCTGGGGGCGCTGTTCCTCGACACCGCCCAGCGCGTGCGCGCCATGCGCCCGGGCGTGCGGTTCGTCATGCCCTGCGCGAGCCCGGAGCGGCGGGCTCAGCTTGAAGAACTGCTGGCCGGTCGTGATTTGCCACTGACCTTGCTCGACGGCAAGTCCCATCTGGCCCTGGCTGCTTGCGACGCCGTGTTGATTGCTTCGGGCACCGCTACGCTGGAAGCATTGTTGTACAAGCGGCCCATGGTGGTCGCTTATCGTTTGGCACCGCTGACGTTCTGGATTCTCAAGCGGATGGTGAAGAGTCCCTACGTCTCGTTGCCGAATCTGCTGGCCCAGCGCCTGCTGGTGCCGGAATTGTTGCAGGACGATGCGACGGTAGAGGCCTTGGCCCAGACCCTGTCGCCACTGATCGAAGGTGGCCAGGAGCAGACCCGAGGCTTTGACGAAATCCACCGAACGCTGCGCTTGGATGCCTCCAATCAGGCTGCGGATGCGGTACTGAACCTGATTGGCAGAGCATAATGAGCAAAGCGAGTAAGCAGCTGGGCCTGGATTTTATGCTAGTCGATGAACTTGAAGATCTGGTGGCGGGTGTCGATGAAGTCGGTCGCGGCCCGCTGTGCGGTGCAGTGGTGACGGCGGCAGTGATCCTCGATCCGAGCCGCCCCATCCTCGGCCTCAACGATTCGAAGAAGCTCACCGAAGCCCGTCGCGAAGAGCTTTACGACGAAATCTGCGAAAAAGCCCTGAGCTGGTATGTCGCTCGCGCCGAAGTCGAAGAAATCGACGAGCTGAATATTCTTCACGCCACCATGCTGGCCATGCAGCGCGCGGTCGAAGGGCTGCACATCCAGCCGAAACTGGCGATGATCGACGGCAACCGTTGCCCGAAACTCTCGATGCGTGCGCAAGCGGTGATCCAGGGTGATGGCAAGGTACCGGCCATTGCTGCGGCATCGATTCTGGCCAAAGTCAGCCGTGATCGCGAAATGGCCGCGTTCGAATTGATTTATCCGGGGTATGGCATCGGCAGCCACAAAGGCTACGCAACAGCCGTTCATCTCGAGGCGCTGGTGCGCCTCGGTCCTACGCCCATCCACCGCCGTTCGTTCGCGCCAGTGCGTGAGGCTTACGAAGCGTTGGAAAACCTGATGGGCAGTTAGGCGCAGGCTGATGTTTTACTCAAGGCCCGGTACAATCCGGGCCTTGTTGTCTTTACGTTTCTAGTTTCTAGACAGGATCACTATGCCGGCTTCATTCGTTCATCTACGCCTGCACACTGAATATTCCCTGGTCGACGGTCTGGTGCGGATCAAACCGCTGGTCAAGACCCTGGTCGGCATGAACATGCCTGCCGTGGCGGTCACGGACCAGAACAACATGTGTTCCCTGGTCAAATTCTATAAAGCGGCCATGGGGGCGGGGATCAAGCCGATCTGCGGCGCCGACCTGTGGTTGTCGAACAAGGATCCGGACAACCCCTTGAGCCGGATCAGTCTGTTGGCGATGAATGCGGTGGGTTACCGCAACCTCACCGAGCTGATCTCCCGTGGCTTCATCGACGGCCAGCGCAATGGTTCGGTGATCATCGAGCGCGAGTGGGTGGCTGAAGCCAGCGAAGGCTTGATCATGCTGTCGGCGGCGAAAGAGGGCGAGATCGGTCTGGCCATGCTCAGCGGCAACCCGGATGAAGCCGAAACCCTGGCTCGCGAGTGGATGGCGGTGTTCCCGGATCGCTTCTATCTGGAAGTGCAGCGCACCAGTCGCCCCAATGATGAAGAGCAACTGCACGGCGCCGTGGCCCTGGCAACGAAAATCGGCGCGCCGCTGGTGGCGACCAACGATGTGCGTTTCATCAAGCAGGAAGACTTCGAAGCCCACGAAACCCGCGTTTGCATCGGTGAGGGCCGCGCCCTTGACGATCCGCGGCGTTCGAAGAATTACAGCGATCAGCAATATCTGAAAAGCGCCGAGGAAATGGCCGAGCTGTTCAGCGACCTGCCCGAGGCGTTGGAAAACACGGTCGAGATCGCGAAACGCTGCAACATCGAGGTGAAACTGGGCAAGCACTTCCTGCCCAACTTCCCGATTCCCGATGGCATGACCATCGACGAGTATTTCCGCAAGGTGTCCTTCGACGGTCTGGAAGAGCGCCTCAGCGTTCTGCTGCCCAAGGACACCACCGAAGACTACGAAGCCAAGCGTCAGGTTTATGTCGACCGGTTGAATTTCGAACTGGATATCATCATCCAGATGGGCTTCCCCGGTTACTTCCTGATCGTGATGGACTTTATCCAGTGGGCCAAGAACAACGGCGTGCCGGTGGGCCCCGGCCGTGGGTCGGGCGCCGGGTCGCTGGTGGCCTATGTGCAAAAGATCACCGACCTCGACCCGTTGGAATATGACCTGCTGTTTGAACGTTTCCTTAACCCGGAACGGGTTTCCATGCCCGACTTCGACGTCGACTTTTGCATGGACGGCCGTGATCGGGTGATCGATTACGTGGCCGAAAAATACGGCCGTAACGCGGTTAGCCAGATCATCACCTTCGGTTCCATGGCGGCAAAAGCGGTGGTCCGTGACGTGGCGCGGGTGCAGGGCAAGTCCTACGGCTTGGCGGATCGTCTGTCCAAGATGATTCCGTTCGAAGTCGGCATGACTCTGGAAAAAGCCTACGAGCAGGAAGAAATCCTGCGCGACTTCATCAAGGTCGATGAAGAGGCAGCGGAAATCTGGGAAATGGCGCGCAAGCTTGAAGGCGTTGTGCGTAACGTCGGCAAGCACGCCGGTGGTGTGGTGATCGCGCCAACCAAGCTGACCGACTTCTCGCCGATTTATTGCGACGAAGCGGGCGATGGCCTGGTAACCCAGTTCGACAAGGACGACGTCGAGGCGGCCGGCCTGGTGAAATTCGACTTCCTGGGGCTTCGGACCCTGACGGTCATCGACTGGGCGCTGAAAACCATCAACCGCGATCGCGCCAAGGCCAACGAGCCGCCGCTGGATATCGCGTTCATTCCGCTGGACGACAAACCGACCTATACGCTGTTGCAAAAAGCTGAGACCACCGCGGTGTTCCAGCTCGAGTCGCGCGGCATGAAAGAGCTGATCAAAAAGCTCAAGCCCGACTGCCTGGAAGACTTGATCGCACTGGTGGCCCTGTTCCGTCCGGGCCCGTTGCAATCAGGCATGGTTGACGACTTTATCAACCGTAAGCACGGTCGCGCGGAACTGGCGTACCCGCACTCGGATTACCAGTACGAAGGCCTCAAGCCAGTCCTGGCGCCGACTTACGGCATCATCCTGTATCAGGAACAGGTGATGCAGATTGCCCAGGTCATGGCTGGTTACACCCTTGGCGGTGCAGACATGCTGCGTCGCGCCATGGGTAAGAAAAAACCCGAAGAGATGGCCAAGCAACGTGGCGGTTTCATTGAAGGTTGCGCCACCAACAATATTGACGCCGACCTGGCCGGTAACATCTTTGACCTGGTAGAAAAGTTCGCCGGTTACGGCTTCAACAAATCCCACTCCGCCGCCTATGGTCTGGTGTCATACCAGACCGCGTGGCTGAAAACCCACTACCCGGCGCCGTTCATGGCCGCGGTGCTGTCGGCGGATATGCACAACACCGACAAGGTCGTGACCTTGATCGAAGAAATTCGCACCATGAAGCTGCGTCTCGACGCGCCGGATGTGAATACTTCGGAGTTCAAGTTCACGGTGAATGACGAAGGCCGCATTATTTATGGCCTCGGCGCAATCAAGGGTGTGGGCGAAGGGCCGGTGGAAGCGATCACCGAGGCGCGTCTGGATGGACCGTTCAAAGATCTGTTCGATTTCTGCGCCCGTGTCGATCTCAAACGGATCAACAAGCGCACCCTGGACGGTTTGATCCGCAGTGGCGCGCTGGATCGTCTGGGCCCGTATTTCCATGACGAACCCAAAGCCTATCAATCCGGCATCGACCGTAATCGCGCGGTGTTGTTGAACGCGATGGAAGGAGCGATCAAGGCTGCCGAACAAACCGCGCGCACCCACGACAGTGGCCACGCCGACCTGTTTGGCGGGCTGTTTGTCGAAGAAGACGCCGATGTCTACGCCAATCATCGCAAAGCCAAGGAACTGACCCTCAAGGAGCGCCTGAAAGGGGAGAAAGACACCCTGGGCCTGTACCTGACCGGCCATCCGATCGACGAATACGAAGGCGAGATCCGTCGCTTCGCCCGTCAACGCATCATCGACCTGAAGCCGGCTCGCGATACCCAGACGGTCGCGGGCATGATCATCGCCCTGCGTGTGATGAAGAACAAAAAGGGCGACAAGATGGGTTTCATTACCCTTGATGACCGCTCCGGGCGGATCGAAGCCTCGCTGTTCGCCGATGCCTTCCATTCCGCGCAGTCGCTGTTGCAGACCGACGCGATGGTGGTGGTCGAAGGTGAAGTCAGCAATGACGATTTCTCTGGTGGCCTGCGGCTGCGGGTCAAGCGCGTGATGAGCATGGAAGATGCCCGCACCAACCTGGCCGAAAGCCTGCGCCTGAAATTGCACACCAAGGATTTGAAGGGTGATCAGCTACGCTGGCTGGGTGAGCTGTTCAAGCGCCACCGCGGCGCGTGTCCGATCACCATGGAGTACACCAGTCCCGATGCGAAGGCCTTGTTGCAGTTCGGCGAGACCTGGCGAATCGACCCGGCGGATGCCTTGATTCAAGCCCTGCGTGACCAGTTCGGGCGAGACAACGTCTTCCTCCAATACCGTTGACGGCCAGGTGCCATTCCTTGCATTGGAACGCGCCTGACCCCGACCCGAATTTTTAATCTCGACCTGAACGCGCCTGTCCCTTAAGGTAAGGCGCGAATAGACAACCGGCCGGCCCAAGCTCTTTTGGAAGGTCGACCCAAGACGGACGCCTATGAACCCGAATTTTCTAGATTTCGAACAGCCGATCGCCGACCTGCAAGCCAAGATCGAAGAGTTGCGCTTGGTCGGTAATGACAATTCGCTGAATATCGGCGATGAGATTTCCCGCCTGCAGGACAAAAGCAGCACGCTGACCGAAGACATTTTCGGCAAGCTGACCAGCTGGCAGATCGCACGTCTGGCGCGTCACCCGAAACGTCCATATACCCTGGACTATATCGAACACATCTTCACTGAGTTCGATGAACTGCACGGCGACCGTCACTTCTCCGACGACGCTGCCATCGTGGGAGGGGTTGCCCGTCTGGATGATCAGCCGGTGATGATTATCGGTCACCAGAAAGGCCGCGAAGTGCGCGAGAAAGTTCGCCGTAACTTCGGTATGCCGCGTCCGGAAGGCTACCGCAAGGCGTGCCGTCTGATGGAAATGGCCGAGCGTTTCAAAATGCCGATCCTGACGTTCATCGACACACCGGGTGCTTACCCGGGCATCGACGCCGAAGAGCGCAACCAGAGCGAAGCGATCGCATGGAACCTGCGCGTCATGGCGCGTCTGAAAACCCCAATCATTGCCACCGTGATCGGTGAAGGTGGTTCCGGTGGTGCATTGGCGATCGGCGTCTGCGATCAGCTGAACATGCTGCAATACTCGACCTATGCGGTGATTTCGCCGGAAGGTTGCGCTTCGATTCTGTGGAAAACTTCCGAGAAGGCTCCGGATGCCGCTGAGGCCATGGGCATTACTGCCGAGCGTCTGAAGGGCCTGGGCATTGTCGATAAAGTGATTAGCGAACCATTGGGCGGCGCTCATCGCAATCCGGCTGCTGCGGCTGCCTCGATCCGCGCTGAGCTGAGCTCGCAACTGGCGATGTTGAAGAAGTTCGATAATGAGGCGCTGTTGGCCCGTCGTTACGAGCGTCTGATGAGCTACGGTCTCTGATCTGACGCAGATTCGGCTGACAATAGAAAAAACTGTGGGAGCGGGCTCGCCCGCGAAAGCGATGTAACATTCAACGAATTTGTTGGCTGTTCCGCCGCCTTCGCGGGCAAGCCCGCTCCCACATTTTATTTGTGCGAAGTGATAGATATGAGTCAGCCCCCGATTGATCTGTCTACCAGGCTCCTGCGCAATCTCACGCCTTGGCGCAACGCCACAACCTGGCGCATCGCCTTTTCCGGTGGTCTCGACTCCACCGTCCTGCTGCACCTTCTCGCCCATCTCGCAAAAACCCAATCCCTGCCGGCGTTGACCGCCATTCATGTTCACCACGGCCTGCAGGCTGCGGCTGATGCGTGGCCGGAGCATTGTCAGTCGATCTGTGATGCGTTGGGGGTGCCGCTGGAGGTTGTGCGGGTTCAGGTTGAACCCGGCGCCAGCCTTGAGCGCGCGGCGCGGGATGCGCGTTATGGCGCCTTCGTCGCGGCGACTCAGGTCGGTGAGGTGCTGCTCACTGGCCAGCACCGCGACGATCAGGCGGAAACCCTGTTGTTTCGGCTGATGCGTGGGGCAGGGGTGAGAGGGTTGGCGGGGATGCCGAGGGAGCGTCCTTTGGGGCGTGGGCATCTGCTGCGACCCCTGCTCGATGCCACTCGCGCGGAGCTTGAGGCCTACGCGACTGAGTACCAATTGAGCTGGATCGAGGATCCGTCGAACCAGGACTGCCAGTTCTCGCGCAATTATCTGCGTCATCAGGTGTTCCCCGTGCTGACCGCACGCTGGCCGCAAGCGATGGCGACCATGGCCCGCAGCGCTGCGCACCTGAGCGAAGCGCAGGGACTGCTCGACGAATTGGCGCAAATCGATCTGGCCCACGCCGGCACTGTCAGCGATTTCGATTGGCTGGGTTTGCCGTCGCTGGAGCTGGCACCGCTGGAAAAACTGTCTGATGCACGTCAGCGTAACGCGCTAAGCCATTGGCTCAAACCGCTGACGACTTTGCCGGACAGTGACCATTGGTCGGGTTGGGAGAATGTGCGCGATGCGACCGGCGATGCGCGTCCGGTCTGGCGGCTGGCGGGGGGGGAATTGCATCGCGCCGGTGGGCGTCTGTGGTGGTTGTCGGGTGGCTGGCTGCGCATTCCGCCATCCCCGGTGTCATGGGCTGAGCCCTCGGTATCGCTGGCGTTGCCGGATAATGGCGTACTCAAATTTACCGGTCAGATCCCCGCGGGCCCACTGCAAATTCGCTATCGTGAGGGAGGCGAGGTCATGAGCCTGCCCGGTCGCGGCCACCGTGACCTGAAGCGTTTGCTCAACGAAAGCGGTGTGCCAGGCTTCGCCCGTGGCAGATTGCCGCTGGTCTACAGCGGCCAGCAATTGCTGGCGGTGGCGAACCTGCGGGGGCTAAATGGCGGTGAGCAAGATGGCTGGCATTTGCATTGGCAGCCGCAAGTCGAAGATCAAGGTTTGAGCTGAAAGGGGCTTTCCGGTAGACTACGCTCCCTTCTTGATACAACTTCTGTGGATTCGCCTGAATCGCAGGAGTTGCCGATTACCAAGCAGTCTTTGCTGGGCGATTCCAAAAAATGTGTAGCGAGCAACCTACCGGTGTTTCATCTACCGGTCTGTCCCAACGCGGCGGTTTTTTTGAAAGGTGCACTGTAATTAATGCAGGTGATCGGGGGCTTCGGCCTTCCTTCGCTTTCCCCGGCGGCTCGGACCGCTTTAACGCAGACTTCTAGGGTTTTTCATGACGCGCTACATATTCGTCACGGGCGGTGTTGTTTCTTCATTGGGGAAAGGCATTGCCTCGGCTTCATTGGCGGCCATCCTGGAGGCGCGGGGACTTAAGGTCACCATGCTGAAGCTGGACCCGTACATCAACGTTGACCCGGGCACCATGAGCCCGTTCCAGCACGGTGAAGTGTTCGTCACCCACGACGGCGCCGAGACCGACCTGGACCTGGGCCACTACGAGCGGTTCATCCGCACGACCATGACCCAGAACAACAACTTCACCACCGGCCGTGTCTACGAGCACGTCCTGCGCAAAGAGCGCCGTGGTGATTACCTGGGCGCAACCATTCAGGTGATCCCGCACATCACCGACGAAATCAAGCGCCGGATCATCAAGGGCGCCGGCGATGCCGACGTGGCCATGGTCGAGATCGGTGGCACCGTGGGTGACATCGAATCGCAACCGTTCCTCGAAGCGATCCGTCAATTGCGTTTCGAAGTCGGCGCCAAGCGCGCGATGCTGATGCACCTGACGCTGGTGCCGTACATCGCCACTGCCGGCGAAACCAAAACCAAGCCAACCCAGCACTCGGTCAAGGAACTGCGTTCCATTGGCCTGCAGCCAGACGTGCTGGTGTGCCGTTCCGATCACCCGATCGACATTTCTTCGCGTCGCAAGATCGCGCAGTTCACCAACGTTGAAGAACGTGCGGTGATCGCGCTGGAAGACGCCGACACCATCTACAAGATCCCGGGCATTCTGCATTCCCAGGGCCTGGATGATTTCGTCGTCGAGCGTTTCGGCCTGCAATGCGACAGCGCCGATCTGTCCGAGTGGGAAGCGGTAGTTGATGCCAAGCTCAACCCGGAGCACGAAGTCACCATCGCCATGGTCGGCAAATACATGGAACTGCTGGACGCCTACAAGTCGCTGATCGAAGCGATGAGTCACGCGGGCATCAGCAACCGCACCAAGGTCAACCTGCGTTACATCGATTCCGAAGACATCGAAAACCAGGGCACCGCGCTGCTGGAAGGCGTCGACGCGATTCTGGTACCGGGCGGCTTTGGCCTGCGTGGCGTTGAAGGCAAGATCACTGCCGTTCAATTCGCTCGTGAAAACAAGGTCCCGTACCTGGGTATCTGCCTGGGCATGCAAGTGGCCGTTATCGAGTTCGCTCGTAACGTCATGGGCTGGAAAGACGCCAACTCCACCGAATTCGATCGCACCAGCGGTCACCCGGTCGTGGGCCTTATCACCGAGTGGGAAGATGCCACCGGCGCAGTCGAAACCCGTACCGAAAGCTCCGACCTGGGCGGCACCATGCGCCTCGGCGCTCAGGATTGCCTGCTTGAACCAGGTTCCCTGGTGCACGATTGCTATGCCAAGGACGTGATCGTCGAGCGTCACCGTCATCGCTACGAAGTGAACAACAACCTGCTGCCGCAAATCATCGAGGCTGGTCTGAAAATTTCCGGTCGTTCCGGTGATGGCGCATTGGTTGAAGTGGTCGAAGCGCCGGATCATCCATGGTTCGTCGCTTGCCAGTTCCACCCTGAGTTCACCTCGACGCCACGCGACGGTCACCCGTTGTTCAGCGGCTTCGTCAAAGCCGCTTTGGCCCAACACCAGAAGAAGGCGTAAACCAGATGGCACAGAAGATCATCCGCGTAGGCAACATCGAAATTGCCAACGACAAGCCAATGGTGCTGTTCGGTGGCATGAACGTGCTGGAAAGCCGCGACATGGCGATGCAGGTCTGCGAAGAGTACGTAAAGGTCACCGAAAAGCTCGGTATCCCTTATGTGTTCAAGGCCAGTTTCGACAAAGCGAACCGTTCTTCTGTGACCTCTTACCGTGGCCCCGGCCTGGAAGAGGGCATGCGGATTTTCCAGGACATCAAGCAAGCCTTCGGCGTGCCGGTCATCACCGACGTCCACGAGCCTGATCAGGCCGCGGTTGTCGCTGAAGTCTGTGACATCATCCAGTTGCCGGCCTTCCTGTCGCGCCAGACCGACCTCGTGGTCGCGATGGCCAAGACCGGCGCGGTGATCAACATCAAGAAAGCCCAGTTCCTTGCGCCTCAGGAAATGAAACACATCCTGAACAAATGCGTAGAAGCCGGTAACGATCAGTTGATCCTCTGCGAACGCGGTTCGAGTTTCGGCTACAACAACCTGGTCGTCGACATGCTTGGCTTCGGCATCATGAAGCAGTTCGAATACCCGGTATTCTTCGACGTGACCCACGCGCTGCAAATGCCAGGTGGTCGCTCCGATTCAGCCGGCGGTCGTCGCGCCCAGGTCACCGACCTGGCCAAGGCCGGCATTAGCCAGTCGCTGGCCGGTCTGTTCCTGGAAGCGCACCCGGACCCGGACAATGCCAAATGTGACGGCCCTTGCGCCTTGCGTCTGGACAAACTGGAGCCCTTTCTGACCCAGCTCAAGGCACTGGACGAATTGGTTAAAAGTTTTCCGACAGTAGAAACCGCGTAAACCCCGATTCTCCGGTAAAGTACTGCACGGTTTAACGCTCAGGCCCTCGGGCTTGAGCCTTGTCGTCTGCAAGCCTGCCCCCTGTCTGTCACTTGCCGACGATCAAAGATTTCCTTCAGCTGCGTCGTTTTCGTCAACTTTGGAGTGTTCACAACAATGGCAAAAATCGTCGACATCAAAGGTCGTGAAGTTCTCGACTCCCGTGGCAATCCCACTGTGGAAGCCGATGTGCTTCTCGATAACGGCATCATCGGCAGCGCTTGCGCGCCATCCGGTGCTTCCACTGGCTCGCGTGAAGCACTCGAGCTGCGTGATGGCGACAAGAGCCGTTACCTGGGCAAAGGCGTTCTGAAAGCCGTCGCCAACATCAACGGTCCGATCCGTGACCTGTTGCTGGGTACCGACCCAAGCGACCAGAAAGCGCTGGATCACGCGATGATCAAGCTGGACGGCACCGAAAACAAAGCGACTCTGGGCGCCAATGCGATCCTCGCCGTTTCCCTGGCTGCGGCCAAGGCAGCAGCACAGGACCAGGACCTGCCGCTGTACGCTCACATCGCCAACCTGAACGGCACCCCGGGTGTTTACTCGATGCCGGTTCCGATGATGAACATCATCAACGGTGGCGAGCACGCCGATAACAACGTCGACATCCAGGAATTCATGGTTCAGCCAGTTGGCGCCAAGTCTTTCTCGGAAGGTCTGCGCATGGGCACCGAGATTTTCCATCACCTCAAAGCCGTTCTGAAGGCTCGCGGCCTGAGCACTGCCGTCGGTGACGAAGGTGGTTTCGCACCGAACCTGGCTTCCAACGAAGACGCTTTGAAAGTGATCTCCGAAGCAGTAGCCAACGCCGGTTACAAGCTGGGCACCGACGTGACCCTGGCCCTGGACTGCGCAGCCAGCGAATTCTACGAAGATGGCAAGTACAACCTGTCCGGCGAAGGCCAGGTGTTCACCGCTGAAGGTTTCGCCGATTACCTGAAAGGCCTGACCGAGCGTTATCCGATCATCTCCATCGAAGACGGTCTGGACGAATCCGACTGGGCTGGCTGGAAAATCCTCACCGACAAGATCGGCGAGAAGACTCAGCTGGTAGGCGACGACCTGTTCGTGACCAACACCAGGATCCTGAAAGAAGGCATCGATAAAAAGATCGCCAACTCGATCCTGATCAAGTTCAACCAGATCGGCACCCTGACCGAAACCCTGGAAGCGATCCAGATGGCCAAGGCCGCTGGTTACACCGCCGTCATCTCGCACCGCTCCGGCGAAACCGAAGATTCGACCATTGCCGACCTGGCGGTGGGCACTGCGGCTGGCCAGATCAAAACCGGTTCGCTGTGCCGTTCCGACCGCGTCTCCAAGTACAACCAACTGCTGCGTATCGAAGAGCAGTTGAATGGCAAAGCCAAGTACAACGGTCGTAGCGAATTCCGCGGCTGAGTAAAGTGCCCGGACTCGCCAATACTCATTCTTTTTGACGGTGTCAAAAGGCTGCGTATCAGCGAGGCGGGGCATGAGATAGTAAAAAGACACCGGATTGTGTCGGAAAAATCGCAGCAGCGACGGATTTGCCACTAATCTGATGCCTTAAGAGCACAAGCCTGGTTTTTCCAGGCTTCGTGCTATCAGAAGCTTCAAAGTTATGGCATGGCTGTCTTTTTTCACTGGATACCTGATATTCGATGCGCAGTCCCAATTGGTTGTTTCTCGTCTTGCTCTTGCTGCTGGCCGGCCTGCAGTACCGCCTGTGGGTGGGTAATGGCAGCCTGGCGCAAGTGGCTGAGCTGAAGCAGCAGATTGCGGATCAACACGCCGAGAACGAGGCATTGCTGGAGCGCAATCGGGTGATGGATGCCGAAGTCAGCGAACTGAAAAAGGGCATGGAGACCGTTGAAGAACGGGCTCGTCATGAGTTGGGCATGGTCAAGGACGGTGAAACCCTTTACCAGTTGGCCCAATGATTAATTCGCTACCGGCCTTCTGGGCCGTGATTCCCGCCGCGGGCGTTGGTGCCCGTATGGTCGCGGACCGTCCCAAGCAATATTTGCAACTGGGCGGGCGCACTATTCTCGAACACAGCCTCGGCTGTTTTCTCGATCATCCTGCCCTGAAAGGGTTGGTGGTCAGTCTTGCAACCGACGATCCTTACTGGCCGAACCTGGCGTGTGCTGCCGATCCGCGTATTCAACGGGTTGAGGGCGGCGCCGAGCGTTCCGGATCGGTGCTCAATGCCTTGCTGCATCTGCACGCCCAAGGCGCTGACGATGAGGATTGGGTGTTGGTTCACGATGCCGCGCGACCGAATCTGGCGCGTGATGATCTCGATAAATTGCTCAGTGAGCTGGCTGACGATCCGGTAGGCGGTCTATTGGCGGTGCCTGCTCGCGATACCCTCAAACGGGTCGACAAGCATGGACGCGTACTGGAAACGGTCGATCGTAGCGTGATCTGGCAGGCCTATACGCCGCAGATGTTTCGTCTGGGTGCATTGCATCGGGCATTGGCGGACAGTCTGGTGGCGGACGTTGTTATCACCGATGAAGCTTCGGCCATGGAGTGGTCAGGCCAGGCGCCGCGCTTGATTGAAGGGCGATCCGATAACATCAAAGTCACTCGTCCCGAAGACCTTGAGTGGTTGCGCCAGCGTTGGGCTAACCGCCGCTAAAAGATCGATACTCCGGCCGTTCGGCCAACCCTTCCTTCAAATAATCCACCAACTTGCGCACTTTGGGCGACAGATGCCGTTGCTGTGGATAAAGCGCCCACACGGCTGTGTTCGGCGGCTGATGGGCTTCCAGCAACGAGATCAGTCCACCGTTTTTCAGGTATTCCAGGACGTAATAATCCGGCAGCTGACATAACCCGACTCCTTGTAATGCGGCATCCAGCACTGCCTGCCCACTGTTACAGCGCCAGTTTCCCTGCACTCGCTGGGAAAATTCCCGCCCGTTCTGTTCCAGTTGCCAGATGTCCGAGCTGCCGATGAGGCAGTTATGGCGACTCAGTTCCGACAAACTGTGTGGGCGACCGTACCTTTCCAGGTAGGACGGTGAGGCGCACAGGTACATGCGCCGTGGTGCCAGACGTGTGGCGACCAGTCTTGAGTCTTGCAGGCGGCCGAGG
This sequence comes from Pseudomonas sp. Tn43, assembly GCF_014192635.1. NCBI lineage: Bacteria > Pseudomonadati > Pseudomonadota > Gammaproteobacteria > Pseudomonadales > Pseudomonadaceae > Pseudomonas > Pseudomonas sp. Tn43. The sequence goes on along the minus strand of NZ_JACHYG010000003.1, from coordinate 543,748 downwards.
CGGATGGCCAGGTCCAGCCCTTCATGCACCAGATCGAGCGGACGGTTGCTCAGCTCGATGTCGACGCGCAGTTGTGGATACAGCCCCATGAAGCGAGTCACCAGTGGCACGATGAAGCGTTCGCCGTAGGCCACGGCACAGGTCATGCGCAGCATGCCCTTGGGTTCGCTGGTCAGGTCGCCGACAGCCCGCAAGGCTTCTTCGCGACCGTCCTGCAAACGCTGGCAATGTTGCAAAAAGGTTTGCCCGGCTTCGGTCAGTGTGACCCGACGGGTGCTGCGATAAAGCAAGCGGGTCTGCAGGCGCTCTTCCAGGCGTACGATTTGGCGACTGATATGTGAGGAAGACACCCCAAGGCGTTCGGCCGCGGCAGTGAATTGGCTGCACTCGGCGACAGCAACGAACTCATCGATGCCTTCCCAGCGGTTTTCGGACATCAGGATTATCCCTGTACGGCAATAATGTTTTGCTTTTGTCCTGATTATTCATCGTATGTCGCTGTATTACACTCCTTGTCTCGTTTTTATTCACTGGAGAGTCAGCATGATCAAGTCGCGCGCCGCCGTTGCCTTCGAGGCCAAGAAACCCCTCGAGATCGTTGAAGTCGATGTCGCCATGCCCAAGGCTGGGGAAGTTCTGCTGCGCGTCGTCGCCTCCGGTGTCTGCCATACCGATGCCTACACCCTCTCGGGCGCTGACCCGGAAGGCATCTTCCCGTCGATCCTGGGTCATGAAGGTGGCGCGGTGGTCGAAGCGATTGGCGAGGGCGTGACTTCGGTCGCGGTCGGCGACCATGTGATCCCGCTGTACACCCCGGAATGCGGCAAGTGCAAATTCTGTCTGTCGGGCAAAACCAACCTCTGCCAGGCCATTCGTGCGACCCAGGGTAAAGGCCTGATGCCGGATGGCACTTCGCGTTTTTCCTACAAGGGCGAAACGATTTTCCACTACATGGGCACCTCGACTTTCTCCGAGTACACCGTGCTACCGGAAATCTCCGTCGCCAAAATTCCTAAAGAAGCACCCTTGGAAAAAGTCTGCCTGCTGGGTTGTGGCGTCACCACGGGCATCGGCGCGGTCATCAACACCGCCAAGGTCAAACCGGGTGACACTGTTGCCATTTTCGGTCTGGGCGGCATCGGTCTGTCGGCTGTGATTGGCGCGGTCAAAGCCAAGGCAGGGCGGATCATCGCCATTGACATCAACCCGGCCAAGTTCGAGATCGCCAGGCAATTGGGCGCGACCGATTGTGTAAACCCGAAAGACTTCGATCGTCCGATTCAGGAAGTGATCGTTGACATGACCGATGGCGGCGTCGACTTTTCCTTCGAGTGCATTGGCAACGTCCAGTTGATGCGTGCTGCGCTCGAGTGCTGCCACAAGGGATGGGGTGAGTCGGTGATCATCGGTGTTGCAGGCGCCGGTCAGGAGATCTCCACCCGGCCGTTCCAGCTGGTAACCGGTCGCGTGTGGCGCGGTTCGGCGTTCGGTGGCGTGCGTGGGCGCACCGAATTGCCAAGCTATGTCGAAATGGCCCAGACCGGCGAAATCCCGCTGGATACCTTCATCACCCACACGATGGGACTGGAAGATATCAACAAGGCGTTTGACCTGATGCATGAAGGCAAAAGCATCCGTACTGTCATCCATTTCTAAAGGAGCAGCAGAAAGCTTCAAGCCGCAAGCTGCAAGTGAGCTCGACGCCCACTTGCAGCTCGAAGCTTGAAGCTTGCAGCTGAAAAGCCCATGAGCCTGGAAAATATCTCCTGTCAGAAAAGCTTCGGCGGCTGGCACAAGCGCTATCGGCACCGCTCCGACGTGCTCGGCTGCGACATGGTGTTTGCCGTGTACCTGCCGCCGCAAGCGGAGCAGGGCGGCAAACTGCCGGTGTTGTACTGGTTGTCTGGCCTGACCTGCACCGACGAAAACTTCATGCAAAAGGCCGGCGCCATGCGCATGGCCGCCGAACTGGGTCTGATCATCGTCGCGCCGGATACCAGCCCGCGCGGCCCCGATGTGCCGGGTGATCCGGAGGGGGCCTGGGACTTCGGTCTCGGAGCCGGGTTTTATCTGAATGCTACGCAGGAACCTTGGTCCCGCCACTATCGGATGCATGACTATGTCGTGCAGGAATTGCCGTCATTGGTCGAAGCGCATTTTCCGGCATCGGACAAGCGTGGCATCAGCGGTCACTCCATGGGTGGCCACGGTGCGTTGGTCTGCGCGTTGCGTAATCCAGGGCGTTATCTGTCGGTGTCGGCGTTCTCGCCGATCAACAATCCGATTGATTGCCCTTGGGGGCAGAAAGCCTTTTCCCGTTACCTGGGCGAAGACCGTTCGAAGTGGCGCGAGTGGGATGCTTGTGTGTTGATCGCCGAGGCGGACGAGCAATTGCCACTGCTGGTCGATCAAGGTGATCGCGATGATTTCCTGGCTACCCAGCTCAAGCCTGACGCTTTGCAGCAGGCCGCCAAACTGGCGGGTCACCCGCTGACGTTGCGTCTGCAACCGGGCTACGACCATAGTTATTTCTTCATCGCCAGCTTCATTGACGACCACCTGCAACATCATGCGCGCGCTCTAGGTGGGACGCTCAGTTAGTTTCCCTACCGCGCCGGGGAAACTAATTGGGAGCACCCCCTCGCCTAATGCAGGTAGAATCACGCCCTGACAAAAATCGGGGCGTTTTTTTATGCGTATTGGCCACGGCTATGATGTGCACCGTTTCGCTGAAGGCGATTTCATCACTCTGGGCGGCGTGCGGATTGCACACAGCTTCGGGCTGCTCGCCCATTCCGACGGCGACGTCCTGCTGCACGCCTTGAGCGACGCGTTGCTCGGCGCTGCTGCGCTGGGTGATATCGGCAAGCACTTCCCGGACACCGACCCGCAATTCAAGGGTGCCGACAGTCGCGTACTGTTGCGTCACGTCGTCGCACTGGTCCATGCCAAAGGCTGGAAAGTCGGCAACGTGGATAACACCATCGTCGCCCAGGCGCCGAAAATGGCCCCCCATATCGAATCGATGCGCGCGCTGATTGCCGCGGATCTTCAAGTTGAGTTGGATCAAGTGAACGTGAAAGCTACCACCACCGAAAAGCTTGGCTTTGTCGGTCGCGAAGAGGGCATTGCGGTGCACTCCATTGCCCTGTTGTTGCGCGCATGAACGAAGCGCAATTGCTGGGCCCGCGGGCCTATGGTGAAGCCCTGGGCAGCGCGGTACTGAAAGCCACGGCGGAAGATTTCCAGGTCGATGAAGTCCTTGATATTCCTTTGAGCGGCGATGGCGAACACCTGTGGATCTGGGTGGAAAAGCGCGGACTGAATACTGAGGAAGCGGCACGGCGCATCGCCAAGGCGGCGGGTGTGCCATTGCGCACCGTCAGTTATGCCGGCCTCAAGGACCGCCAGGCCCTGACGCGCCAGTGGTTCAGCGTGCAACTGCCGGGCAAGGCCGACCCTGATCTGTCGCCGGCGGAAAACGACACGTTGAAAATCCTCAAGACCGGTCGGCATAAACGCAAACTGCAACGCGGTGCCCACTCGGCCAACGGCTTTACCTTGCGCTTGACCCAGTTCACCGGTGACAAGGCGGCGATCGACGCGCGTCTGCAACTGATCGCCAAGCAAGGTATTCCCAATTATTTCGGCGCCCAGCGTTTCGGCTTTGATGGCGGCAACGTCGTCGACGCTCGTGCCTGGGCGGCGCGCAAAGCCCTGCCGGAGCAACGCAATGTGCGTTCGCGGCTGCTTTCCGCTGCGCGCAGTTTTCTGTTCAATCAAGTGTTGGCGGCGCGCGTCGCCGATGACACCTGGCAGCATGCGCAGGTGGGCGATCTGCTGGCGTTCACTGACAGCCGCAGTTTTTTTCCGGCCGGTGAAGCCGAATGCAACGACCCGCGCTTGGCGATTCTCGACCTGCACCCGACCGGCCCGCAGTGGGGCGAAGGTGACTCGCCGACGTCAGGCGCTGTCCATGAATTGGAACAGGCAATCGCCGCGCGCGAAGCGGATTTGCGCGATTGGTTGATTAACGCCGGAATGAGCCACGAACGTCGCATCCTGCGGCTGCCCATTGGTGGGTTGACGTGGCATTATCCCGAGCCTGACATTCTGCAACTGGAATTCGTCCTGCCGGCCGGATGCTTCGCCACCGTATTGGTGCGTGAACTCGTCGATCTGGTGCCGGTGGGGCAGACGGACAGCCCATGCGTATTCTGATTTCTAACGACGATGGGGTAGCCGCACCCGGTCTCGCCGCGCTTTATGCTGCGCTGGCGGATTACACCGAATGTGTGGTTATCGCCCCGGACCAGGACAAAAGCGGCGCCAGCAGCTCACTGACGCTCGACCGTCCGTTGCACCCGCAAACCCTGGCCAACGGCTTTATCAGCCTTAACGGCACACCCACCGACTGCGTGCACCTGGGCCTTAACGGCTTACTGGAGCTTGAGCCGGACATGGTAGTGTCCGGCATCAACCTGGGGGCCAACCTGGGGGATGACGTGCTGTATTCCGGCACTGTGGCGGCGGCCCTCGAAGGGCGCTTCCTTGGGCGTCCTTCGTTTGCCTTTTCATTCGTCTCACGACAAGTAGAGAACCTTCCCACAGCCGCTTATTTTGCGCGCAAGCTGGTAGAGGCTCACGCGGACCTTGATCTGCCACCGCGCACGGTACTGAACGTGAACATTCCCAATTTGCCGCTGGAGCACATCCGCGGTATCCAGTTGACCCGCCTTGGCCATCGCGCCCGCGCTGCGGCACCGATGAAAGTGGTCGACCCGCGGGGCAAATCCGGTTACTGGATCGCCGCGGCCGGGGATGCGGAAGATGGTGGCCCGGGTACCGATTTCCATGCGGTGATGCAAGGCTATGTTTCGATCACGCCACTGCAACTGGATCGCACCTTTAATGATGCCTTCAGAAGTCTGGATGGCTGGCTGGAGGGGCTGCGTTAATGGCTCGTGACCAAGACCACATTCTGCATCGCGGTATCGGAATGACCTCGCAACGGACCCGCGAACGTTTGATTCAGCGCCTCTATGAAGAAGGTATCTCCAACGCCAAGGTGCTGGAAGTCATCCGCCGCACGCCGCGTCACCTGTTCGTCGATGAGGCGTTGTCTCATCGAGCCTATGAGGATACGGCGCTACCGATCGGTCATAACCAGACCATCTCGCAGCCTTATATGGTGGCGCGCATGAGCGAGTTGCTGCTGGAAGCCGGTCCGTTGGACAAGGTCCTGGAAATCGGCACCGGTTCGGGTTACCAGACGGCGGTCCTGTCGCAATTGGTCGAACGGGTTTTTTCCGTGGAGCGCATCAAGGTTCTGCAAGACCGGGCCAAGGAGCGTCTGCTGGAACTGAACCTGCGCAACGTGGTATTTCGCTGGGGCGATGGTTGGGAAGGCTGGCCGGCATTGGCACCTTACAACGGCATCATCGTGACCGCCGTGGCCACCGATGTGCCTCAGGCATTGCTCGATCAGTTGGCACCGGGTGGGCGACTGGTCATTCCGGTCGGCTCTGGTGAAGTTCAACAATTGATGTTGATCATCCGGGAGGAGCAGGGCTTTTCCAGGCGTGTTCTGGGGGCAGTGCGCTTTGTCCCGTTGCTCAACGGGCCATTGGCCTGAGCATTTGTTTCAACGCGCTGAATTCTCTTCGATTGCCCGGGTCTTACAGCGGCATCGATTAGTTAAACGCAATTCATCTTCAGGCAGCAAACGTGTGCGCGAAGCGAATCCGCTTCATTAAAGTTAAAGCCTGTTTGGCCCGTTATACTTGCGACATTTCGTGCCGGAGCACGGCAATCCATATTTCAGCCACCACAAAGGGAGCGGCGGGTGAGTCTCACAGTCATTGCGCAGCGAATGGGTATAACGAGCTTTCAGCGTCTGGTGACTGGCCTTGTCTTGAGTACCTTGCTGGTCGGATGTTCCAGCACCAAATCAGGTAGTGCGAGCGTCGTCGATCGCAACAAGGCGGTCGCCCAGCGTCCGGTCGTGACCACTGGCCAATACGTTGTCCGACCCAAGGACACGTTGTTCTCCATCGCTTTTCGCTACGGTTGGGACTACAAAGCCCTCGCAGCACGGAACAACATTCCTACGCCTTACACGATCCATCCGGGTCAGATAATTCGCTTCGATGGTCGCACCGGTACAACGCCGACGGCGGTGGTCAGTTCGTCCAGTTCTTCGCCTTCGTCATCGAGTAAAACCACCGTCATTCGGCGTCAGGCAAATGGCGCGACGACTACCACAACGGTGCTTGCACCGTCCGTCGCCAACAAGCCGGCACCTGCTCCACTGCCTCCTGCCGGTCCGGCCCCGACGGGCTGGGGGTGGCCTTCTAATGGCATTCTGATTGGAAAATTCTCTTCAAACGGTAGTTTGAATAAAGGAATTGATATCGCCGGAGATTTGGGACAGCCTGTTTTAGCTGCGTCTGATGGGACGGTGGTATACGCCGGGAGTGGCTTAAGGGGCTACGGCGAATTAGTCATCATCAAACACAGCGACACCTACGTCAGTGCCTACGGACATAACCGCAGGCTGTTGGTTCGGGAGGGGCAGCAGGTCAAGGTCGGACAGACAATTGCCGAAATGGGGTCAACGGGTACAGACCGGGTGAAACTGCATTTTGAGATTCGCCGACAAGGTAAACCTGTAGATCCGCTGCAATTCCTGCCACGTCGTTGATTTGTTAGCCAGCCTGTTCCGTCACGTAGAGGGAACAGGCTCCAGCGTTGCCAGGGATCAAGGCGCCGCTCGAGCTTGAGGTCGAACTCACCAAAGGACTATAACAATGGCTCTCAGTAAAGAAGTGCCGGAGTTTGACATCGACGATGAGGTTCTCCTGATGGAGACCGGCATCGCCACGGATTCGATGTCGAATGATGAAGGGGATGCATCACCTTCCGTTCGTGCAAAATCCAAACACTCCGCTTCGCTTAAGCAACACAAGTACATCGATTACACACGGGCACTCGATGCCACTCAGCTGTACCTCAACGAAATCGGCTTTTCCCCATTGCTGTCCCCGGAAGAAGAAGTTCATTTTGCGCGCTTGTCGCAAAGTGGCGATCCGGCCGGACGCAAGCGCATGATTGAAAGCAACCTGCGGCTGGTAGTGAAAATCGCCCGTCGTTACGTCAATCGTGGGCTGTCGCTGCTGGACCTGATCGAAGAGGGCAACCTCGGCCTGATCCGGGCTGTAGAAAAGTTCGATCCTGAACGCGGTTTCCGCTTTTCGACCTACGCCACCTGGTGGATTCGTCAGACCATCGAGCGCGCGATCATGAATCAGACCCGGACCATCCGGTTGCCGATTCATGTGGTCAAAGAGCTCAACGTGTACTTGCGGGCTGCACGGGAGCTGACGCAAAAGCTCGATCATGAACCCTCACCCGAAGAAATCGCCAACCTGCTGGAGAAACCGGTAGGCGAAGTCAAGCGCATGCTTGGCCTGAACGAGCGGGTTTCTTCGGTCGACGTCTCGCTGGGTCCGGATTCGGATAAAACCCTGTTGGACACCCTTACCGACGACCGCCCCACCGACCCGTGCGAACTGTTGCAGGATGACGACCTGTCACAAAGCATCGATCAATGGCTCTCGGAGCTGACCGACAAGCAACGCGAGGTGGTCATTCGGCGCTTCGGCTTGCGAGGTCACGAGAGCAGCACGCTTGAAGACGTAGGCCTGGAAATCGGCTTGACCCGGGAGCGGGTCAGACAAATTCAGGTTGAAGGTCTTAAGCGTCTTCGGGAGATTCTCGAGAAAAACGGCCTGTCGAGTGAGTCGTTGTTCCAATAAGCGACTCGATCAGCAGGAAACAAAAGCCCCGACTGGTTTGGGGTTTTTTGTTGCCTGAAACATGGGAGGTGAGTTGCCCCCGACATCACCTCGGGTTTGTAGTCTTGTTCTGTAAGTCTTTGCTTACTCTTTCGTAAGTGTTCGTTATTTTTACACGCTGGCAGTTGTCTATTTGATTTGTGATATTTTTTTATATTATTGATTTATATAGGTATTTTTTTAGATTAACGGCGTGTGACAGGCGCTTTCAGCGACAGCGGCCGATTGCTCTTGATGGGGAATTCTCTAGTATCTGAACTGTGTCGACGGATAGACACGCCCTTTAAGGAAGAGGGGAACGGACATCGCAGGAAGCGATTCATCAGGACGATGAAAAGGAACACAAGGAATAGGGAAAAAATGTGGGCGGGTCATACCGCCCCTTTTTTGTCTGCGATTTCTTGAGCACCAACAAACAAAAAGGCCCGTAAGGGCCTTTTCGATGAATGCAGAAAGGATCAGCGTTCGAGGTCTGCAATCTTGCCTGGCTTGCCATCCCACTCTTCGGCGTCCGGCAGGGCATCTTTCCTCTCGGTGATGTTCGGCCAGATATCCGCCAGCTCGGCGTTCAGCTCGATGAAGTTCTCCATGCCGGCCGGCACTTCGTCCTCCGAGAAGATGGCTTGTGCCGGGCATTCTGGTTCGCACAGGGCGCAGTCGATGCACTCATCCGGGTGAATCACCAGGAAGTTCGGGCCTTCGTAAAAGCAGTCCACCGGACAGACTTCTACGCAGTCGGTGTACTTGCACTTGATGCAGTTGTCGGTGACGACGAAGGTCATTTCTAATTTTCTCCTCAGGCGGCGGCAGCGGAGCCCCTTCACGTTGGGGTCGCCAGGTTTGGGAGCGATAGTCTGCAGGTCAGGCTATTGGCCTGCAGCATCCCAAACCGCGCGAGATTCTAACAGCTTGCACGCAAGTGCGTTAGATCCGTGTCTTTAGTGTATAGAGCATTTCGAGTGCACGACGCGGTGACATGTCGTCCAGATCCAGTTTGGCCAGTTCATCCAGCACCGGATGTGGCAGGCTGGCGAACATGTCGCTCTGCTGCGGCGTGACCGGTTTGCCTTTGGCAGGCGTGGGAACTTCATGAGGCAGCGCTGTGGATTCCAGTCGGCTCAGATGTTCGCGAGCCCGCACGATCACTTCGCTCGGTACGCCGGCCAACTGCGCAACCGCCAGGCCGTAACTCTGGCTGGCAGGCCCAGGCAACACGTGGTGCAGGAACACGATGCGTTCGTTGTGTTCGGTGGCATTGAGGTGCACGTTGGCCACCAGGGGCTGGGCTTCCGGCAGCACTGTCAGCTCGAAATAGTGAGTAGCGAACAGGGTGTAGGCCCGTAGGTGTGCCAGACGCTCAGCCGCCGCCCACGCCAGGGACAGACCGTCGAAAGTGCTGGTGCCGCGACCGACTTCGTCCATCAGCACCAGGCTGCGTTCGGTGGCGTTGTGCAGAATGTTCGCGGTTTCGCTCATTTCAACCATGAAGGTCGAACGACCGCCCGCCAAGTCATCGCTGGAGCCGATCCGGGTGAAGATTCGGTCTACCAGAGACAATTCGCAACTGGCCGCCGGGACGAAGCTGCCGATATGCGCCAGCAACACGATCAACGCGGTCTGGCGCATGTAGGTGGATTTACCGCCCATGTTCGGACCGGTAATCACCAGCATGCGGGTATTGTCGTCAAGGCTCAGGTCGTTGGCCACGAACGGCGTGGTGAGTACTTGCTCGACCACCGGGTGACGACCCTGGGTGATGCGCATGCACGGCTCGCTGACAAAACGCGGGCAGTTCAGGTCCAGGTTCAGTGCGCGCTCGGCGAGGTTGCTCAGTACGTCCAGTTCGGCCAGGGCGGCGGCCGTGTCTTGCAAAGGCGGCAACTGAGCGATCAGGTCTTCGAGCAATGCTTCGTAGAGCATTTTCTCGCGAGCCAGGGCGCGGCTCTTGGCAGACAGCGCCTTGTCTTCGAAGGCCTTGAGTTCCGGCGTGATGAAACGCTCGGCACCTTTGAGGGTCTGCCGCCGAATATAGTCCGCGGGCGCCGATTCGGCCTGCTTGCTCGGCAACTCGATGAAGTAGCCGTGAATCCGGTTGTAGCCGACCTTCAAGTGCGACAGGCCGGTGCGGGCCTTCTCACGCGCTTCGAGATCGATCAGGAACTGCCCGGCGTTTTCGCTGAGCGATTGCAGTTCGTCGAGTTCGCTGTCGTAACCGGTTTTCAATACACCGCCGTCACGGATGACGGCGGGCGGGTTGTCGATAATGGCTTTTTCCAGCAGCGCCGCCAGTTCCGGATAGGTGCTGGTGGTGACCGCCAGTTGGATGATGTGCGGGGCTTCAAGCTCGGTCATCGCTACCTGCAACTCTGGCAACGCCCCAAGGGCATCGCGCAGACGCGCCAAGTCACGAGGACGGGCATTGCGCAAGCCGATCCGCGCCAGAATCCGCTCGATGTCACCGATTTCCTTGAGCTGCGGTTGCAGTTTTTCGAAGCGGTAACCGTCGAGCAAGCAAGAGATCGAACTCTGACGTGCCAGCAATACGCTCAGATCCCGCAGCGGACGGTTCAGCCAGCGAGTCAGCAAGCGGCTGCCCATGGCGGTCTGGCAGCGATCAACCACCGATTGCAAGGTGTTGTCGCGACCGCCGGCCAGGTTGGTGTCCAGTTCCAGGTTGCGACGGCTCGCACCATCGAGCACCACGGTGTCGTCCAGGCGTTCATGACGCAGGCTGCGCAAATGCGGCAGGGCGGTGCGTTGGGTTTCCTTGGCATAGCTGAGCAGGCAACCGGCGGCACCGATTGCCAGCGTCAGGTTCTCGCAGCCGAAACCTTTCAGGTCCTGGGTGGAAAACTGCTGGCAAAGACTTTTCAGCGCCGAGTCACGCTCGAAATCCCACGGCGCACGGCGCCGAACCCCACGACGTTTTTCCGCTGGCAGGTCTTTCGGCCAATCGTCCGGGATCATCAGCTCTACCGGATTGACCCGCTCCAGTTCCGCCAGCAGGTTTTCCCAGCCCTTGATTTCCAGCACGGTGAAGTTGCCGCTGGTGATGTCCAGCACCGCCAGCCCGAACAGGCGCTCGTCGCCCAGCACCGCTGCGATCAGGTTGTCCCGGCGCTCATCCAGCAGCGCTTCATCGCTGACGGTGCCGGGGGTGATGATTCGCACCACCTGGCGATCCACCGGCCCTTTGCTGGTGGCCGGGTCGCCGACCTGCTCACAAATCACCACCGACTCGCCGAGCTTCACCAGTTTCGCCAGATAACCTTCCGCGGCGTGGTAAGGAATCCCACACATCGGAATCGCCTGCCCCGCCGATTGCCCACGAGCCGTCAGGGTGATGTCCAGTAACTTGGCGGCCTTCTTCGCGTCTTCATAGAAGATCTCGTAGAAGTCACCCATGCGGTAGAACATCAATTGATCAGGGTGCTGGTTCTTCAGGCGCCAGTACTGCTGCATCATCGGGGTGTGGCTGGATAAATCTGAAATTGCTTTATTCATCAGTGGCTTATGGATAAATATCAAAGTCTTGGGCGGAAATGGGCGTTTCGATTCGCAAATTGCGACTCTATAGCTCGCGGGGTCAGCACATGACGCAAGGTTAACATGCCTGGTGATTGTGAGTCGGGAGCCGGCAGTATGATGCCTGAGCATTTGCGCTTGTGGCGGCGTCTCGACGGGATTGCGAAAATAGCGGGGCGAGCGGCAGAGGTGCCTGGATCGAACCTAAGCGGTGTATCATGCTGCGCGATCTTTTTTAATTACTCCTTTAAACATTGAAGTGAACTTTAAATGGATTTTTATCCCTGTTTCCTATCCGTGGTTTTCGTCGTGCGCAATCAAGCGCTCTCGATCGAGAAAATCCTCACGGATGCTGCGTCTGTTATCGGCCAGATTGTCAGTGATTATGAACTGATCATCGTCGACAACGCCTCGGATGACGACAGTATTGCCGTCATGAAACGTTTGGCCGGTGAACAGGGACTGGCCAATCTGCAGGTGTATGCCCTGACCCAGGAAGTGGACACCGATGCGGCCTCTTGGGTCGGAATGGAGAATGCGCTAGGGGATTTCGTGGCGGTAATCGATCCGTTGGCGGATGACATCGGCTTCTTGCCTGAAATGCTGGATCAGGCGGTCAGAGGTGCCGATGTGGTGTTTGCCAACAATGAGCAGAAACCGCTTCAGAGTCTGGCGTACCGCTGGGCGTTCACGCTGTTTCATGGGCTTTATAACTGGTTCAACGGTGTGCACCTCGCCAAAGAGGCCCCGTTCTACCGAATCCTCAGTAAAAGTGTGATCAATTTCATTCTTCAGCACCCGCAGCCGACGGTCACTTATCGTCACTTGCCCGCTACGGGCGGGTTTTCCCGTGCCTACCTGAGTTATAGCTCGATGCCCAAAGCGTGCCCGAAAAAACGCTTGGGTGAGAGCATCGACCGTGGGATGCGCCTGCTGGTCTCGACCACCCGAGCGCCGATGCGTCTGGTAACCACGCTGTCGCTGTTCGGGGCCTTGGCCAATCTGGTCTATTGCGTTTATGTCGTCGCTGTCGGCCTGCTGAAAACCGATGTAGCGCCGGGCTGGATCAGCGTTTCGTTGCAGCAGTCAGGGATGTTTTTCCTTATTTCCCTGGTGCTACTGGTGTTGGGCGAGTACATCCTGAACATGGCCAGTCTGTCAAACGAAGGGCCCAGATACCATGTGGGTCAGGAGTTCACCAGTGCGCGCATGACTCGTCTGGAGAAACTGAATATTGAAGAGGTGAGCTCAAAGCCGGCCACGATCGTCAGTGACAGGGTTTCCTGATGCAGAACCGGCATCCCGATCAGGATGTGGTGGTGATCGGCGGCGGGTTTTACGGCGCTGTCATCGCTGTTTACCTGGCCAGACAACGTGGCCTCAAGCGCGTAGTACTCGTAGAGCGGGAACCGCAGTTAATGACGCGCGCCTCCTATAATAATCAGGCGCGGGTGCATAACGGTTTTCACTACCCGCGTAGCTTTACCACGGCCTATCGCAGCCGGGTCAATTTGCCCCGCTTTGTCCGCGACTGGCCAGAGGCGGTCAAGACTGATCTCACCAAGCTCTATGCCATCGCCCGCCGCAACTCGAAATGCACGGCTCGGCAGTTCGAACGGTTTTGCCGGAATATCGGTGCCGAGATCCAGGTAGCGGACCCAGGTTTGCATGCACTGTTTGATCCCCGACTGATCGAAGAAGTGTTTCTGGTCGAGGAATACGCGTTCGACAGTACGAAACTGGCCGCCTGGGCTGAGCGTGAGCTCAGCGAGAGCGGAGTGCAGATTCGTTATCAGACTCGAGTGACGGCGATTTCGAGATCGACTGACGCAGCGCTGAACGTTACGGTCCAGAGACGCGACGGCATCCTGGAGCAGTTGTCCAGCCGGTATGTATTCAACTGCAGTTACAGTGGCCTCAATCAGTTGACTGGAGATTTCCCCGGCGTCAGCACCGGTCTGAAGCAGGAGATCACCGAGATGGCACTGATGCAGATGCCTCCGGCTCTGGACGACTTGGGGGTAACAGTGATGGATGGGCCATTTTTTTCGATGATGCCATTCCCGGCTCGCGGTCTGCATACACTGTCCCATGTCCGCTATACCCCGCATTTGCACTGGAATGACCAGCAGGGTCTCGATCCCTATCAAAAACTGTCGCAATACGACCGTGTCAGCCGTGTGGATCGGATGATTCGCGACGTCGGCCGGTACATCCCGGCGATGCTCGATGCGCGCTATGTGGAGTCGCTGTTCGAAATCAAGACAGTGCTGGTGAAGAATGAGAGTGACGATGGTCGGCCCATTTTGTTTGAGAAACATGCCGAGCTGCCGGGTTGTTATTCGGTATTGGGCGGAAAAATCGACAATGTTTACGATGTTCTGGAAAAGCTCGATTCAGAAGAATTTCCAACGAGTCAGCCGGGGAACAGCCAGGAGCAATAAATGAACAATGCATTGATAGGTTTCTCGGGTTTTGTGGGAGGGACGCTACTCAAGCAAGCGCAGTTCGAGTCGCTTTATCGTTCGACCAACATCGCCGATATTGAAGGGCAATCGTTCGATACGGTGGTATGCGCTGGTGCACCTGCGCAAAAGTGGATCGCCAACCGTGAACCGGAAGCCGATCGATTGAAAATCGAAGGTTTGATCGCTCACCTGAGGACACTCACCTGTCGCCGGTTCATCCTCATCAGCACAGTCGATGTGTTCAAGAAAGCGGTGGACGTCGATGAAGACACTCCCGTGGATGAGACCGAGTTGCACGCTTATGGTTTGCACCGTCGTTTGCTGGAGAAGTTCGTCGAGGCGCATTTCCCCGAGCACCTGATCGTTCGCCTCCCAGGGCTGGTAGGCCCGGGCCTGCGCAAGAACGTGATCTTCGACTTCTTGAACGACAACAATCTGCAGGCGATCGATAGCCGTGGTGTGTTTCAGTTCTATCCGATGGTCAATCTCTGGTATGACATCCAATTGGCACTGCACGCTGGACTGAAGCTGGTACATCTCACCGCAGCGCCGATCAGCGTGGCGGATGTTTCGCTGGGCGGGTTCGGTCAGACGTTCGACACCACATTGGGTAACCCGATCGGGTTCTACGACATGCAAACGCGCCATGCGTCGGTATTTGGGGCATCCGGTCGCTATCAGTACAGTACCCGTGAAACCCTGCAGGCGGTCAGGGCCTATGCGCAATCCGAGCCACGTGCGGTCGTGAATCCATGAGGCTGGCAATTTCCAACATCGCTTGGGACGTCGCTGAAGATCAAGCGGTGGCTGAATTGCTGCAACGCTATGGCGTCGATGCCATTGATATTGCGCCAGGCAAATACTTCCCCGTGCCAACAGATGCTAGCGCCCAAGACATCGCGCGGGTCAAAGGCTGGTGGGCTGAGCGGGGGATCGAAATCACCGGCATGCAATCATTGCTGTTTGGCACCACCGGGCTGAACGTGTTTGGCTCTAATGAAAGTCAGGCCGCGTTGTTGCGACACCTGAGCGCGATCTGCCGGATTGCCGGGGAGCTGGGGGCCACGCGCCTGGTGTTCGGTTCGCCGAAAAATCGCGATCGAACCGGCCTGAATGATCAGCAGGCTCTGGACGCAGCAGTGAGGTTTTTCCGCAAGTTGGGCGATGTCGCCCAAGCCAATGGTGTCTTCATTTGCCTGGAACCGAACCCGGTCTGCTACGGCGCGAACTTCATGACCACCAGTCCTGAAACTGCGCATGTGGTGCGCCAGGTTGCTCATCCCGCCATCCGAATGCAATTGGATACCGGTGCGCTGGCCATCAATGAGGAAAACCCTCTGGCGCTGTTGGAAGATAGTGCCGAGCTGATCGGCCATGTGCATGCCAGTGAACCGAACCTGGTGCCGTTGGGTGACGGTGGCACCGAACACGGGAGTATGAGTGCTGCCGTGCAGTGCTATCTGCCGGAGCATGTGGTGTCCATCGAAATGGTCGCCACTGCCAACGAGCCGCATATCGTCTCGATTGAACGTGCGTTGGCCAAAGCCATTCAGTTCTACTGCGTTCGAGATGAGGGGAGGGTTCAATGAAGTGGATGATTCTGATCCTGGGCATCTTGTCCAACGCGTCGGCCAGTGTGCTGATCAAGATTGCCATGACGCCGCCTCGTCGGTTTCCGTCGTCTGCCGATCCGATGAGCGCGTTGAACAACTGGCCGTTCTGGCTGGGACTGGGTCTTTACGGCACGGCGTTCCTGCTCTATGCCGCGGCACTCGCTCGCCTGCCACTGAACGTTGCACACCCGGTGTTGACGGCGGGCGCAGTGGCGGCCGTCGCACTGTCCTCCATCCTTATTTTTCGTGAGCCCTTCCACTGGACGACAGGGGCAGGGATTTTATTGGTAATTTCCGGCGTAGCGCTGATTACGGCGCGCGTGGCCTGATGGAACACAAAATTATGTCTTCTGTAATTGACCCTGTCGTGCGCAGCACCTGGCAGGTACCTGCCTTTGATAAACCGCTGTGGCTGGGCCGTCAGCATGCCTTTTGCGTGGTCATTCCGCTGATCAACGAAGGTGACCGGATCAAGAACCTGTTGGCCAGGATGGCTGCACTGGGCATCGCCTCCCACGCCGACATCATTATTGTCGATGGTGGCAGCACCGATGGCTCTCTGGTGCTGGATGCGTTGCAACAGGTCGGTGTTCGTGGCCTGCTGGTCAAGACCGGCCCAGGCAAGCTCAGTGCACAATTGCGCTGTGCCTATGCATTTGCGATGGATCAGGGTTATGAAGGTGTTGTCACCATCGATGGTAACGACAAGGACGATCCTGATGCCATCCCGCGTTTTATCGAGGCTCTCCAGCAGGGTGTCGACTTTGTCCAGGCCTCGCGCTTCGTGGACGGTGGCGTCGCGGAAAACACCCCTGCATCGCGGGACTTTGCAATTCGCTTCATCCACGCACCGATGTTGAGTCTGACTTCCGGTTTCAAATGGACCGACACCACCCAGGGATTCCGCGCATACAGCCGAAAGCTGTTGCTGGACCCGAAGGTAGCAATTTTTCGTGATGTGTTCATGACTTACGAGTTGCTGGCGTATCTGTCTTATCGCGCGCCAAAACTGGGTTACCGCTGCGTGGAGTTGCCGACGGTGCGGCGCTACCCCAAAGGCGAGGTACCGACGAAGATCAGCACCTTCAAGGGCAATCTGTCGGTGTTGGAGATACTGTTTAAGGCGTGTCGGGGGCAGTTCAACCCGCGGTGAGACCCACCAGTAACGGCGCCGGGTGGCGCCGTTACCAGCCATGCTTATTTTTCCAGCAGAGTCGCAGAGCAATATTGGGCATCGACTCGGGTGACTTTGTAGACATGGCCGCCGGGTATGTCGAACACGGAAGCATTGCGCTTCCAGAACTCTTCCGACGAGTTGTCGGCATACACATAATCAAACCTGCACAGCCTTTTGCGGAAAAGGTTGAGTCTGTCTTGGATCTCACTGTCACTCTGATGGATAAAGTATGTCTGGTTATACGACATGTATCTCAAAGGCAGCGTTTTTTGCCGGAACATGAAATACCCGAAGCTCGAGTCTTTCCCGTCGATGTATAAAATAAGTTCGGTGCCGGTTGCGTATTTTTTCAATTGTGCAGCTTTGATCCGGTATTCCTCGTTCAGGGGAACAGACGGTCTTTTGCTCTGAACAAAAATCGATTCCATAGGCGGAGCAACGACATAACTCAACGCTGCCATGGCAATCGCAATCAAAAGGCCGCGCACGATCGAGAGGTTTTCCCTTGCCACTAGGAACAGTAAGAGGAATGTAGCGAAGAACACGACAAGGAAGTATCGAGAAAAAGATTGGACATCGTTGAACCAACCCGAGGCTACTGTCACATAAGCCAGGAAAAACAAGTAACCGACGCCTGTCAATAATAGAAGCGCGAATGCCAGCGCCGCTGATTTTTTATCAGTCTTTGTGCTGAAATTCACCAGCCACCCAAAACCGGTCATCAGGCAAATAAACTCCCACAGCGGTATGCCTGGAGTCAAAATCGCCAATGGATAGGCGGGAGCAAGGAAGTTTGCGTGGGGGAACAGGTTCGTCAGGACATGGTGAATGCCCGATGCCGTATTGCTGACGAACCCTGGGCCCATGAACAGCACTGAAGGCCCTCGAAATTTTATTACCATGTCATAGGCCGCTACATAAATCTCCCATGAGGCATAGATCGCTACCGCCGGAACAAAGAGCACACAGCCCTTGATCAACGTGGATTTGAGGTCTTGTTTGGCGATCAAGTAACGGTTGGCGACGAAGTAGGCGCAGACGAAAACCGCCAGAATGATGCCGACATGTTTGAGCAATACCAGACCAGCAACCGAAAATAACGTGATCCAGAAGCTCTCATTGTCGGTCTCGCGCGCGAACCGTAGGGCGCACAGGAATAGGAGTGCCTGCAGCGGATCGACCAGAAGCGTCAGCACCAGGGACTGGAAAAGAGCCAGGTAGGTAAAGAATATGACGAGTAGAGTGACCAGCCACTTGCTGACGGATTGTGAATAGGCAACGCAGTACAGGCACGCCAGACTGAACAGCCAAGTCATGAAGTAGGACGCGCTCACGCCGCTACCGTCCAATAGCGTGGTGGCGAAGTACCTCAGTAGCGTGATGCCGGGAATATAGTTTGGAAACACCAGTGATTCTTTGGCCATCGGCAAATTGCCGGTGATGGATAAAAACTCGACTTCCGCTCCCCAATGCGAGAACTCGTCCCAGACCCAATATTCCGCGCCCCAGGAAATAATCAGTGCGATGGCAAAGAAAATGGCGAGTTCGACGGCCTGACGCAGTAATGCGAAGCGCCCCTCGCCACCCTTGAGCAATCTCCACAATGAGAGGCCGCCGCCAATCACCGCACAGGCGATCACGACTTTGATCCCGACCCCCAGTTGTTGCACGCAACCGAATACATAAAGAACAATCATCGTGAAAATCAGCGAGATGATGTGTTCGGTGTGGTACCTGGAAATAAATAGCCTCGAGACGAAGGCGCTAAGTCCCAAAAAAACAAAATACGCAACTAATACCTGTGTCACCCTTTTCTCCTGCCTGGAAGGTGCGATCAACCTCTGAAACCGTTGTTGGGCTCAGAGCCAAATTAAGTGATAGCGCCGGGATACTAACTTAAACGCTCAAGAAATTCAGGGTGAATCCTCCAAGGTTGGGAGTGGTTCCAGGCCGTTCAAGATTTTGCTGCTAAATCATCGTCCACAAAAAAGCCCCGGATCGTAAGATTCGGGGGCTTTCTCGTTTTGCGTAGGGTGCAAAATCGGTCAAGGATTAGGAAGTGTGCTTGTCAGACTTTTCGCGGCGGGCGCAAGCATGGGCGATCCGCACCTCGCAGGCATGAATGCCTCCGATGTACGTTCCATGTTCGTATTATGCGAATCAGCATTTGTCTTCCGAAAAAAGATCAAGCACTATGCGCGTTATGCAAAAACGCAATGTTTCTACTGTCTTAAGAGCGCTGCTCGATCAGCACGGGATCTCCCCCACGGAGCTTCACCGTCGCACCGGCGTGCCTCAATCCACTCTCTCGCGGATCCTCAGCGGGAAGATCGTCGATCCTTCGGATAAACATATTTCGAAAATTGCCGACTACTTTGCCGTGAGCACCGACCAGTTGCGTGGCCGTGCGGATGTCGCGCAGGCCGCCAGCGTTGGGCGCGATGAGTCGCATTCGGAACTCAAGGACATAAGCCTGTGGGACGACGATACGCCAGTCGATGACGACGAGGTGTCGGTCCCCTTTCTTCGCGAGGTTGAATTGGCTGCTGGATCAGGAAGATTCGTCATCGAAGAGAGTGAGCGCTCTAGCCTGCGCTTCGGCAAGCGCAGCCTGCGCCACAATGGTGTGCAATTCGACCAGGCCAAATGCGTGACCGTGCGCGGCAACAGCATGTTGCCGGTGTTGCGCGATGGCGCCACGGTCGGGGTGAATGCCGGTAAATGCGGGATTGGCGACATCATTGACGGCGACCTGTACGCCATCAATCACAACGGCCAGTTGCGGGTGAAACAGCTTTATCGCCTGCCGACAGGGATTCGCCTGCGCAGCTTCAACCGCGATGAGCATCCGGACGAGGACTACAGCTTCCAGGAAATCCAGGAAGAGCAGATTGTCATCCTCGGTCATGTCTTCTGGTGGGGCATGTACGCCCGTTAACCTCACCGCTGTCAGATAAAACCCGCTTTTCGGCGGGTTTTTTTTCGCCTGTCAAAAACCGCCAACGCCTTTGCTTGCGGGGCTTTCATGCGTCTGTGCATTACCAGTGCATAAATAAATGCATTTGTGCATTGATTGTATATGCATCCATGCATATTCTTTGTCTCAAGCGGCCCAACAAGGCGGCTCGAAACGAAGCTCTTTAGTTCCACCACAAAGGCAGCGATGAACCGGCCTCAACGGTTCAGAGGGTTGGCAACTGGCCCGGGTGTGCAGCGTAAAGCACCACAAGCAGTTATCCGGCGGGCAGGGACCGCGGTCGGAAAAACAATTTGAATGGACTCGTACCGCGCCAGTAGCGCCGAAAGGTCAGCTTCCTTTTTTGAACACAGGATTAAAGGAAGGCGAAGGACCGCATTACTGAAAAGCCTGGGCAACCGGGCTTTTTGGAATGCCGACCTCAAGAGACATCGCTTGATCCCAACACACATCACTCATCAATCACCCCCAGGAGGCGTGACATGACAAACGAGCAACAAGCGTTGCTGGACATGCCGATCTGGCTGGTCATCGTTCTCGCCCTGGTGGGCGGGGTGTCCGGCGAAATGTGGCGCGCCGACAAGGAGGGCGCCCGTGGCTGGTCGCTGCTGCGACGCCTGGCGCTGCGCTCCGGGGCCTGCATGATCTGCGGGGTCTCGGCCATCATGCTGCTGTACGCCGCCGGCATGTCGATCTGGGCGGCTGGGGCGTTCGGTTGTCTGACGGCGATGGCTGGAGCGGATGTCGCCATCGGCCTTTATGAGCGCTGGGCGGCCAAGCGGATTGGCGTTTGCGAAGTGCCGCCGCCAGATACCCGCCAGGATCACTGAATACAAAGCCCAATGGAATGGCGAGCAGCGATGCCTACCGGCATCCGACCCGCACGGACGCGGGTTTCCCACGGCCAGTACCTTTCACTCAAACCCGCACTCAAGCGGGGTTTTATTACCCGGTGAAAACGATGAAGATCATTCCACTGATTGACCAACTGCGTGATCACTGCCCAAGTCTTGTAGATCGAGTCGCCGCCGGCATTCTGGAGGCTATATGACCGTTACGCAGCAACAACTACAGATCGTTATGCCCAACGCCAGCTCCCAAGCAGGCGTTTTCATTTCTGCGCTCAACATCGCCATGAACCACCGCAACATCAATACCCCGAAACGCATCGCTGCGTTCCTTGCGCAACTCGGTCATGAGTCGGGGCAGTTGCAGTACATACGTGAGTTGGGCTGCGCTCAATACGCACTGGCTATGCGCTTGGGTAATACGCCAGAGCCCGACGGCGACGGTCAAAAATACCGTGGCCGAGGCCTGATTCAGATCACGGGTCGCGACAATTACCGTCAGTGCAGTCTCGGACTCTTCGGTGATGATCGTTTGCTGTTTTTGCCAGAACTTCTGGAAAAGCCCCGGTGGGCCGCTGAATCGGCTGCCTGGTTCTGGGAGCAAAATGGCTTCAATGAACTGGCCGACCGCGACCAGTTCAACAGCATCACCCGCCGCATCAACGGCGGCCTGAACGGTTTGCACGATCGCTTGCATCTCTGGGCGCGGGCGAGGGCGGTGTTATGCCAGCCTTCGGTTTGATCCTGATGTCTTACCGCATCATTGGCGTTGTTGTGTTTCCGGTTGTGTTGGCCGGCGGCTCGGCGGCGCTGGCCTGGCGACTGCAGGACTGGCTTTATGGCCGGCAACTGGCGGAACGGGTTGCAGGCCGAGAAACTCGACCAGTTGACAGTGGCAGTCGCGACGTAGCGAGCCCCCGGCGCATGCTCAACGAATTATCGCCATCACCGACGCAGGCGATAGCGGACTGATTGCCCTGCAGGCGTGTCAGGCCCATGTCAGAGCCCTCGCTCCCTAACATTTTGATCGATTCTGAACCTTGCAAGCGTGATCGGCTCGTGTACGGTAGGCCTCATTCCGCTCGATCAGGAGAGAGCCGTGAAAGATATCACTCAGCTGGCCGCTGAACTTGGCAGACGCTTGCAGGTTCTCAATGCCCACGTCACCACGGCCGAATCCTGTACCGGTGGTGGGATTGCCGAGGCGATCACCCGTATTCCAGGGAGTTCGGCCTGGTTCGAGGCAGGTTACGTTACGTACTCCAACCGTCAGAAAACCCAGCAACTGGATGTCCCTGCCGAATTGTTTTCGACCGTTGGTGCGGTCAGTCGGGAGGTGGTCGAGGCCATGGTCCGCGGCGCGCAGGAAAAAAGCCGGGCGCGTTTTGCCGTGGCCGTTAGCGGTGTGGCGGGGCCGGATGGCGGTTCGCCGAGCAAGCCTGTGGGCACGGTTTGGCTGGCCTGGGGCGTCGGTGAGCAGGTGTTCAGCGAGGTGCAGTACTTTGCCGGTAACCGTGACGAGGTCCGCCGACAAACGGTGAAGGCCGCGCTAGAGGGGCTGCTGCGCCATGCCGCTGGAGAAATCTCAAATCAGGGGTAGGCGATCCTGAAACGCTGTGGAATAATACTGGCTACTTATACAGGTGTTGGCCGTCAGGCCTTATTGATTACGTGAGGACTTTAATGGACGACAACAAGAAGAAAGCCTTGGCTGCGGCCCTGGGTCAGATCGAACGTCAATTCGGCAAGGGTGCCGTAATGCGTATGGGCGATCAGGACCGTCAGGCGATCCCGGCTATTTCCACTGGCTCTCTGGGTCTGGACATCGCGCTCGGCATTGGCGGTCTGCCAAAAGGCCGTATCGTTGAAATCTACGGTCCTGAATCCTCCGGTAAAACCACCCTGACACTGTCGGTGATCGCCCAGGCTCAAAAAGCCGGCGCGACCTGCGCATTCGTCGACGCCGAACACGCTCTTGATCCTGAGTACGCCGGCAAACTGGGCGTCAACGTCGACGACCTGCTGGTTTCCCAGCCGGACACCGGCGAGCAGGCCCTGGAAATCACCGACATGCTGGTGCGTTCCAACGCGGTTGACGTGATCATCGTCGACTCCGTGGCCGCTCTGGTGCCAAAGGCTGAAATCGAAGGCGAAATGGGTGACATGCACGTGGGCCTGCAAGCCCGTCTGATGTCCCAGGCGCTGCGTAAAATCACCGGTAACATCAAGAACGCCAACTGCCTGGTGATCTTCATCAACCAGATCCGTATGAAAATCGGTGTAATGTTCGGCAGCCCGGAAACCACCACCGGGGGTAACGCGCTGAAGTTCTACGCATCGGTTCGTCTGGATATCCGCCGTACAGGCGCGGTGAAAGAAGGTGATGAAGTTGTCGGTAGCGAAACTCGTGTCAAAGTCGTAAAGAACAAGGTGGCTTCGCCGTTCCGTCAGGCCGAGTTCCAGATTCTTTACGGCAAGGGCATCTACCTCAATGGTGAGATGATCGACCTGGGTGTGCTGCATGGTTTCGTTGAGAAGTCCGGCGCCTGGTATGCCTATGAAGGCACCAAGATCGGTCAGGGTAAGGCTAACTCGGCCAAGTTCCTGGCAGACAATCCGGAAATCGCCGCCAAGCTCGAGAAGCAACTGCGTGACAAGTTGCTGACCCCAGCGCCGGACGCCAAAGCATCGCCAATCCAAGAGACGGCTGATGACATGGCTGACGCTGATATCTGATTGATCCGATGACCGCCGTACTCGATACACTCGTCGCGGTGCGGCGAACCGCAATGGACCTGCTCGCGCGACGCGAGCATGGTCGAGTCGAGCTGACGCGTAAACTGCGTCAGCGCGGCGCCCTCCCTGAAATGATCGACACAGCGCTCGACCGCTTGACGGAAGAGGGTCTGTTGTCCGAATCCCGTTACCTCGAGAGCTTCGTTTCCTATCGTGCCCGTTCCGGTTATGGCCCTTTGCGAATTCGCGAAGAGTTGAGTCAGCGCGGCCTGCAACGTACTGACATCGAACTCGCCTTGCGAGAGAGCGGAATCAACTGGCAGGAACAACTGGAAGACACCTGGCGGCGCAAATTTTCCGGGCATTTACCGATAGATGCTCAGGAACGTGCCAAACAGGGCAGGTTTCTGAGTTATCGGGGATATTCCATGGAAATGATCAGTCGCTTGTTCAGTGGCCGAGGGATCGACGATTAAATAAAACGGCCCGCTATTTCGATAGCGGGCCGTTTTTTTTTGCCTCACGTCACCTTGAATGGCTCACGCGCGCGTTGTTGCGCCCGGGGTTTGGACTGGGCCCAATTTTCCGGCAGGTTGATGTAATCCACCAATTCCCGCAGACGGCCATGATCGCGGGCGTTGAAGGTGAAGGAAAGTCGCGCCAGATGGCTGAACTGCGGTTCGTCGTGCTCCTCGCCATTGTAGGCATGCTGATGGAAGTGATCGCTCAGGCACAGGTCGGCGAAGGCCTTCTGCATGTGTTCCAGCGCCCGATCGCTGAGTTTGTGGTTCATGCGAATCACGAACTGATGTTTGAGCCAGCGGCTGGAGTGGAAATTGCTGTAGAACTGATTGATCTGCTCCACGGCCTCTTCGGCACTGTAGACCAGACTCAACAGCTTCATGTCAGTCGGCAGGATGTAGCGATTTTCCTCCAGTTGATGGTGAATGAAGTCCAGCGCGCCTTGCCAGAATTTGCCGCCCGGCGCATCCAGTAGCACCACGGGCACCAGCGGACTCTTGCCGGTCTGTATCAGAGTCAGCACTTCCAGTGCTTCATCCAGCGTACCGAAGCCGCCCGGGCACAGGACCAGCGCATCGGCCTCCTTGACGAAGAACAGCTTGCGGGTAAAGAAAAAGTGGAAGGGCAGCAGATTCCCGGTGCCATTGACCGTGGGATTGGCATGCTGCTCGAAAGGCAGGGTGATATTGAATCCCAGGCTGTGTTCCAGGCCTGCACCTTCGTGGGCTGCCGCCATGATGCCGCCGCCGGCACCGGTGATGACCATCATGTCCGAGCGCGCCAGAGCGGCGCCAAGCTCCCGCGCCAAACCATACAGTGGGTGTTCTATCGGCGTGCGGGCCGAGCCGAAAACGGTGACTTTGCGTCGCCCCTTGAACTGCTCCAACACACGGAAGGCATGTTCGAGTTCGCGTAGGGTTTGCAGGGTGATCTTGGCATTCCAGCGGTTGTGATCTTCCTGGGCCATGCGCAGCACAGTCAGGATCATGTCGCGGTAAATCGGGATGTTGGGGCTATTGGGGGAAACCAGGTTGAGTTGTTCTTCGACCTTGCTGGTGAGGTCGTGGCCGCTTTCTTGAAAATGACGGCTTAGGAGGTCATTCGGTTGGTAAGGCATTCAACTTCTCCTTCTGCACAGAACCCTTGGCCCGACAAAACAATCGTCGGTGCCGCGACACCCCTTGTGTCGCTGTCTGCCCAAGCCCTTGCCTGGGCGCTCCACTTGACTCGTTTGCAATCGAGCCATCCATACGGGCTCTGCTTATTCCTTGAATGAAAGAAACGTTCGCACAATAAGACACACAATGGGCAGCCCCTTTTCTGCCCTGAAAAAAATCAACGTGAACACTTTGAATTTAGACCCTCACAACGATTTGCGCTGCCTGATCATTGCGCCGCAAAGTCTTTCCTGGCAATCGCTTATTGACTATTTGCAAGGTGCTT
Organism: Pseudomonas sp. Tn43; assembly: GCF_014192635.1. Taxonomy (NCBI): domain Bacteria; kingdom Pseudomonadati; phylum Pseudomonadota; class Gammaproteobacteria; order Pseudomonadales; family Pseudomonadaceae; genus Pseudomonas; species Pseudomonas sp. Tn43. The sequence continues at coordinate 518,583 of NZ_JACHYG010000003.1, read as the reverse complement.
TCACCGCTCGTCTGAACGCAAGCCGTTTGTCCTGCGCTCTGATTTACTAAATGACAGGCGTGACACGACAAATTTGCGTCAACGGTAGACGTAATATTCAAGTAATTCAGGGATTTAATCGCGTGATCAAGATGATCAATGCGTGCACGGAGGCGGGAACCATGCCCAGAATCACTCTGGAAATCGATGCGCAATTGTATCGATTGCTGAAGTTATCAGCCGAGACCAATCATTTGAGTCTCGAAGAGGAGTGCTGTCGGCGTCTGGAGGGCGGAGAGCGACGTTCGCGTTACCTGCAGGCGTTGTTGGCAGAGCTGCGCGCCGAAGATGAACAGCGGCGCGCCAACGCCCGTTGATTATTTCTTCTTCGTCGGGGTGGCTTTCGGGCAATCCGATTCCTGAAAGCTTGCGGAGCCGACCGGGCGATTGGTTTTCACTTCGGTGAAGTCGTAGCGCATGACCGCCCCCTTCGCCATCAGCTTGCGGAATCCCTCGTTTCTGCAAACGGAGGCGCCAAGCTGGAAGTACACGGCTTTCGGATCGGCGCGCATCTTGTCGGCGTGGCTGCTCTGAACGCTCAGATGATTGATCAGCTGATTGCCTTCGACGGTATAACCCTGATCCAGAAGGTCTTCGTTGATCGCCCGTGGAGTGCCGACGCTGCTTTGTACGGCGACGTTTCGCAGCTCTTTGTTCAGATTCTGCTCACTCAAGGAAGCAGCCTGAGCATTGAAGGACGACGCCAGCAGAATGGCAGCGGTGGGAACGATAAGGCGCAGCATGAAACTCTCCTGGTTCAGTGACTGGTGATTCGACCCGTCACGTGACTGTGCGTTCAGTGGCGGCGAATTATAGGGGAGGCCGCCTGGAGGGTACAGGCTTGCGCCGGCTGCTCTGATAAACTGCTGGCCTTTATTGCCTTGCCGAGTACCGTTTGTGTCGAGTTTTCCTGTCTGCCGGTGTTGCCAACGATGAACCACGCCCCCAACGCCGTAGCCCGCTTGCGCGATCAGCGAGAGGAAGAGGGTATCAAGCCGATTCAGGCCCGTGGCTGGCGAGCAACCCGTTGCCGGGCCTGCCGTGTGATCGAGAGCCACTGCCTGTGCGCCTGGCGCCCGCAGGTCGACACCCGCAGCGGTGTGTGCCTGATCATGACCAATAAAGAAGTGTTCAAACCGAGCAATACCGGCTGGCTGATTGCCGATGTGGTGCGCGACAACCATGCATTCATTTGGTCGCGCACGGAAATCGATGAACAATTGCTGGCGCTGTTGGCCGACCCGCAATGGCAGCCATACCTGGTGTTTCCGGGCGAATACGTCGAACCCGAGCGAGTTACCCACAGCGTCGAAGTCGATAGCACCAAACGCCCATTGTTCATTCTGCTGGACGCCACCTGGACCGAAGCGCGGAAGATATTCCGCAAAAGTCCCTATTTTGATGCGTTCCCGATTCTGAGCCTGCTTCCCGAGAAGCTTTCCCGGTACCGGTTACGCAGGTCCACTCGCAGCGAGCACCTGTGCACGGCCGAAGTGGCGGCGCTGTGCCTTGATCTGGCTGGCGATACAGACGCTGCGTCGGCGCTGGACGCTTATTTTGATGTGTTCAGCCAGCATTACCTGGACGCTAAACATCAATTGGATATGAATGTTGCAACACCGGCCCATGCTGAGCTGATGCCCTTTGTACAGCACGCTGCGCCCGCCATTTTCTGATCATCGCCCATACTGCAAAAGAACCAGGCTTGCTGGCAACTTGACCACCCTGGCTTGGCTGGGCATGCTGGGCGCCGATTAGGGCGCGGCCAAGTTTGAAACGCTGCTTTTTTTAGGTAATTGGCGTTGAACGTGCCCTGTTGGTGCCGTTGCGTGGCTGCACCTCGAGTTGTTTTGGCGAGGCCTGAAATGCATCAGGCATCCCATAAAAAACAGGATCATTTGAAAAATGGCCACATACGAAATCCTGATTGCCGATGACCATCCTCTTTTTCGTAGCGCCCTGCATCAAGCGTTGACCCTGGGTCTGGGCCCGGATGTCCGTCTGGTGGAAGTGGCGAGCATTGCCGAGCTGGAAACCCGTCTGGACGAAAAGGCCGACTGGGATCTGGTGTTGCTGGACCTGAACATGCCGGGGGCTTACGGTTTTTCCGGGTTGGTGCTGTTGCGTGGGCAGTACCCGCAGATTCCAGTGGTGATGGTGTCGGCTCAGGAGGAAGCGTCGATCATGGTGAAATCCCGTGAGTTCGGCGCCAGCGGTTTCATTCCCAAGTCCAGTGATTTGAATGTCATTCAAAAAGCCGTACGCGCGGTACTCGATGGCGATGTTTACTGGCCGCCACAGGCCTTTGAAACGGTGAGCGTTTCCGCCGAAGCCAAGGCTGCCAGCGAAGGTCTTGCCAGCCTGACACCTCAGCAATTCCGGGTGTTGACCATGGTTTGTGAAGGTTTGCTGAACAAGCAGATTGCTTACGAATTAAACGTTTCCGAAGCGACGATCAAGGCCCATGTCACGGCCATTTTCCGTAAGCTGAATGTGCGGACCCGGACTCAGGCAGCGCTGCTCTTGCAACAACTTGAGTCAATTTCGAGTAACTAAGGGCGCTACGTGTTCACGCTTTTTTGACTTTGCTTCATCTAGTTTCCCCACTCCTTTTTGATCAGTTGCCTACTTTATGTCACCTTTCAAAGGCCAGACCGGCCTCAAGCGTATCCTCAACGCCTCCGGCTATTCCCTGGACGGCTTGCGCGCAGCCTTCACCGGTGAAGCGGCCTTCCGGCAGTTGGTATTGCTTAATGCCATCCTGATTCCGCTGTCATTCTTCCTCAACGTCAGCCGTGTCGAGCAGGCGCTGCTGATTGCTGTCTGCCTGTTAGCCTTGATTGTCGAGTTGCTCAATTCGGCGGTGGAAGCGGCCATCGACCGCATTTCCCTTGAGTTGCACCCACTGTCCAAGAACGCCAAGGACATGGGCAGCGCTGCTCAACTCGTGGCGTTGAGCATGATCGCGCTGGTATGGGCGGTGATTCTTCTTTAAGCGATAGTGGGCAAGACGATCTCGTCGCTGCGCTGAACCCCGGCAGTGAAGGCGCGGCACAGTTCGAGGAATTCGCGCATCGCCGATGTCTGATATTTCTGTTTGTGCCAGATGAAATAGAACTGCCGAGCCAAGTCCAGATCCGGTGTTTCCACTGGCACCAGGCTGCCGCGGCGGAACGCATCGCGCAGCGCCAGGCGCGAAATGCAGCCAATCCCCAAACCTGATTCCACCGCGCGCTTGATCGCTTCGGTGTGTTCCAGCTCCAGGCGAATGTTCAGCGCGCTGCGATGGTGTCGCATGGCCTGGTCGAAAGTCAGCCGGGTGCCCGAGCCTTGTTCGCGCAGAATCCACGCTTCATGGCTCAGCTGCTCCATGGTCGCGATGCCACGTCTGGCCAATGGGTGCTGAGGCGCACAGAACACCACCAACTCATCTTCGACCCAACTCTGCACTTCGATATCTGGATGGCTGCAGTCGCCTTCGATTAGACCCAGATCAATTTCATAATGCGCGACCTGTTGCACGATGTTGGCAGTGTTCTGCACATGCAGCTTCACTTGGCTTTCCGGATGACGTTGCATGAAGCTGCCAATCAGCAGGGTTGCGAGGTAATTGCCGATGGTCAGGGTCGCGCCGACCGCCAGAGAACCGAAACCGGACTTGCCATTGAGCAAGTCTTCGATCTCCTTGGCCTGATCGAGCAGGGCCACCGCCTGGGGCAACAGCTGTTTGCCGAGGGCGTTGAGGCTCAGCCGTTTGCCGGCGCGATCGAACAGTTGGCAACTGCACTGACGCTCTAGCTCGGTGATTGAAGTGCTCGCCGCCGATTGTGAGAGGTTGAGCGTTAATGCGGCACGGGATACGCTTTCCTGCTGGGCGACGGCGACGAATACTTGAAGTTGACGGAGAGTAAATCGCATATCGATATAACCGATAACCCTTATCTTAATAATCCAGTTAACAGATATTGTCGCTGCCATTAGAATGCGTTGCAATTGCGCACATCATTGGCGCAGGCAAATCTCCAGGAGTCCCACGTACATGAGCAACATGAACCACGAGCGTGTCCTCAGTGTTCACCACTGGAACGACACTCTGTTCAGCTTCAAGTGCACCCGCGATCCGGGCCTGCGCTTCGAGAACGGTCAGTTCGTGATGATCGGCCTGCAACAGCCCAACGGCCGCCCGCTTATGCGCGCTTACTCGATTGCCAGCCCGAACTGGGAAGAGCATCTCGAGTTCTTCAGCATCAAAGTGCCTGATGGCCCGCTGACTTCCCAGTTGCAGCATCTGAAGGAAGGCGACGAGATCATCATCAGCAAAAAGCCAACCGGCACCCTGGTGCTGGATGACTTGAAACCTGGCAAACATTTGTACCTGCTCAGCACCGGTACCGGTCTGGCGCCATTCATGAGCGTCATCCAGGACCCGGAAACCTACGAGCGTTTCGAAAAAGTGATCCTGTGCCACGGCGTGCGTTACGTCAATGAAGTCGCTTACCGCGAATTCATCACCGAGCACTTGCCGCAGAACGAGTTCTTCGGCGAGGCCCTGCGTGACAAGTTGATTTACTACCCGACCGTGACCCGCGAGCCATTCGAGAACGAAGGCCGCCTGACCGATCTGATGCGCAGCGGCAAGCTGTTCAGCGACATCGGTCTGCCACCGATCAACCCGCAGGACGACCGCGCCATGCTGTGCGGCAGCCCAAGCATGCTCGACGAGACCAGCGAAGTGTTGAACAGCTTCGGCCTGAAAGTCTCGCCGCGGATGCGCGAGCCGGGTGATTACTTGATCGAGCGTGCGTTCGTCGAGAAGTAAGCCGTTGTTTGGGTGACGCAGAGCGTCACTGTGCATTCCACGCGGAGCGTGGGAACGATCAGCCCCCATTGCCTGTGCAGGCAATGGGGGCTTTTTTATGCCGAACTAAACCTGTAGTAGCTGTCGAGTGTTCACTCGACAGCTACTACAGGTTGGGGACAGGGATGACTTCGAGAACGCGAATCACATCAGGCGTCGGATAATGCCAGCGCACATCCACATCCCAGAACTGCGCGCCATATTCCCTTTCTGGTGTAGGAATCTGGTACGCCGGACGTGGGTCTTGTGCCAGGCATTGCTCAATCAGCTCGACCAAGGGCTCCTCAAGCCGCTGAGCGTGACCATGAGCCTGTTGCAGCGCTGAGTCTGCCCACTGCACGGGAATCAGCGATGGCGGGGCGCTGGCGATGCTGTTGGATGCCGTGTCGATGATGTCGGCATAGGGCACGTAAGGTTTGATGTCGAGAATCGGCGTCCCGTCGAGCAGGTCGATGCCGGAGATCCACAGCCGATTGGCTTCGACCTTGTCCAGTCTGACCACCGATTGACCGATGCCATTGGGTCGGTGCGTCGCCCGAGTGGCAAATACACCCATGGATTTGTTGCCGCCCAGGCGTGGCGGGCGGACTTTCAGGCGTGGTTTTTCTTCCAGGGCCTGATGAAACAGGAACAACAGCCAGACATGACTGACCTGTTCCAGCCCCTGCACCGCTTCACCCTGATCGAACGGCGCCACCAGTTCCAGCACGCCTCGAGCCGCCGGGGCCAGTTGCGGCTGGCGTGGAATGGCGAACTTCTCCTTGAAACAGGAACGCACGAAGCCGATGGGGGAAACGGTGTAGGTCATGGTTTGGGGTCGAGGCGGAGTTGAGGCGGCATGATAACCCGAAGGGCCTCGAGTCGGGTGGTGGCAGAGCCGGCCTCATCGCGGGTAAGCCACGCTCCCACAGGGTTCTCTAGCGAACACAGATTTTGTATACGACATAAAACCGGTGGGAGCGAGGCTTGCCCGCGATGGTCGCACCGCCAATATCAGAGGCTGAACCCACCATCCAAAGGAATAATATTCCCAGTCATATACGCCCCCGCGGTACTCGCCAAACTGATCGCCAAGGCAGCCATCTCTTCCTCCCGGCCCCAACGCTTCATCGGAATCAGCGCCGTATCCTCGGCCAACGCCTGCTCATCATTGCCAATGTGCTGCGTCATCTTGCTCGGAAAACGTCCCGGTGCGATCACATTAACGTTGATGTGTTCGCTCACCAGCTCTCGCGCCAGAATCCGCGACAGTTGATGCAGGGCAGCCTTGCTCGGGCCGTAGGCATACGCCTGTTCGCCGAAGGACGAAATCCCTGCGACCGAACCAATGTTGATGATCCGTGCCGGATTCGCCGCCGAACCGGCCTTGCGCAGCAGCGGCAGAAATTGCTGGATGCAGTTGAACACCGAGGTCACGTTCAGCTGCATGACCTTTTCCCAGCCCTTGACCGGGTAACTCTCCAGCGGTGCGCCCCAGGTGGTGCCGGCGTTGTTCACCAGAATATCCAGCTGACCGATCTGTTCACTCAGGTGTGCAGCCAATTGCTGGACGCCTTCTTCGTGGGCCAGGTTGGCAGCTACCGCATGACAAATCCCGAAAACACTCAGTTCGTTGGCGGTTTGCTGACAGGCGTCGGCATCGCGGGCACACACGTAAACGGTGGCGCCGGCCTCGACGTAGGCCTTGGCGATCATTTTGCCGATACCGCGGGTGCCACCAGTCACCAGAGCGGTGCGGCCTGCGAGAGAAAAATACGGGTGCATAGGGCGAGTCCTGAGGGCAAAGGGTCAGTACACCCTAGTCGTCAGCCGCCAGAAGCGGAGCCACTATTTTTGCGAGGAATGGGGGGCCATACGGCCCAGCTACAAGCTACAAGCTACAAGCTAGACACTATCCGCTTGCGGCTTGTAGCCTGCAGCTGCTTTACGCTCTCACTCGAAGAGTGAGCCCCTTGAGGAAGTTGCGCAGCAACTGATCGCCGCACGCACGGTAGTTGGTGTGGCCGAATTTGCGGAACAGTGCGCTCAGCTCTGGCTTGGACACCGGGAACTCGGCCGCCTTGAGAATCGCGTGCATGTCGTCTTCCTTCAGTTCGAAGGCCACACGCAGTTTTTTCAGGATGATGTTGTTGGTCACCGGCACTTCGATCGGCTGCGGTGGACGGCTTTCGTCCTTGCCGCGCTTGAAGATCACCAGGCCATCGAGGAAATGCGCCATGACTTCGTCCGGGCAGCGCACGAAGCCTTCCTCGTCTTCCTCTTTCTTGTCGAGGTACGCCCGCAGGTCTTCCATGGACACGTCCATGCCGCCGAGCTTGATGATCTCGATGACTTTCTTGTCGCTGATGTCGAGCATGTAGCGCACGCTGCGCAGTACGTCGTTATGAATCATGGTGTGCAATCCTGATATTCAGCAGTGGGCGCCCCGCATAACCAGCGGCGCCGAAATGTAGGGCGGCGGGAAAAGTCTTAGAACTTTTCTTTGCCGGACAGGTAGCGCCATTGCCCCAAAGGCACTTTGCCGATGGACACGCCGCCAATGCGGATGCGGCGGATGGCGACGACCTTCAGGCCGACGGCCTGGCAGAACAGGGCAATCACGCCCGGTTGTGGGTTCTTCATCGCAAAGCGCAGGCGGTTTTCGTTCTGCCAGCTGGCTTTGACCGGCGGCAGTTCCTTGCCCTTGTAGGTCAGGCCGTGGTTCAGGCGGTTGAGGCCGTGAGCCACCATGTCGCCTTCAACCTCGACCACATACTCTTGCTCGATCTTGGCGGAGTCGGCGGTGAGTTTGCGCAGGATTTTCCAGTCCTGGGTGAATACCAGCAGACCGCTGGCATTGGCCTGCAGATCGGTGCTGGCAGTCAGGCGCAGGAAGTGGCCCTTGAGCGGGCGTTTGCCGAAGCGGTGTTCTTCGCTCAGGGTCTCGGCGCTGATAGTCGCCATGGCCGTGTCCGCATCCATGCCCGCAGGGACATTGAACAGGATGGTCACCGGCTCCGGCGCTGTGGCCTTGGCTTCGGGATCGAGCTCGACTTTCTGGGTGTCGACCTTGAACTGCGGCTCATCGATGACTTCGCCGTCCACGGTGACCCAGCCGCCCTCGATGAACAGCTCAGCCTCCCGACGGGAACAGCCGACGAGTTCGATGAGGCGTTTGGAGAGACGAATCGGGTCAGTCATGACAGGGCCGTAACAAAAAAGGGGTGGGCATTGTACCTGCTGGGCGCCGGTTAATCCCGGCTCCATTTGCGCCGTGCGGCTTTTTTGTGGGAGTTGGCTTGCCTGCGATGCAGACAACGGGGTATGTCAGTTGCACCGAGGTGATGCAATCGCAGGCAAGCCAGCTCCCACATTTGTTCCATGGTGCGTCAGCCATTGCGCGTCAATTGTTGAGACTGACGCAAACGCATGTGCAACAACGGATAGGGCTGCCCCATGCCATCGACTTCCGAGCGGCCGATAACCTCAAACCCCTGTTTGAAGTAAAACCCCAAGGCCTGCGGGTTCTGTTCGTTGACGTCCAGCTCGTCGGCATTCAGGTGTTCCATGGCATAACGCAGCAATTGCTTGCCCAGGCCTTTGCCGCGATGCGCCGGGTCGATGAAGAGCATTTCGATCTTGCCCGCCGCCACGCCGGCGAATCCGGTGATGCGCTGGCGTGAGTTTCTGGTGCAGATCAGCATCACCGCATCGAGGTAGCGGGTCAGCACCAGATTCTTCAGCAGTTCGATGTAACTGTCGGGCAGAAAGTCATGGGTGGCGCGCACCGAGGCTTCCCACACTTGGGTGAGTTCTTCGTAGTCGCTCTGTTTCGGTGTGTGAATGACCGAGTGTTGGCGCATGCCCGCGGGCCTCTCTTGCGTGAAATGACGCGAGTTCTTTCTCTCACAAAACGATAGACGTAAAAAAGCCCCGCATCTCGTCAAGAGAGCGGGGGTTCTTTTATTTTTTGCGTTTAGATCTGTTCAGCCCACAGGTCGTATTCGTCGGCGTCGGTCACTTTGCACCAGACTTTGTCGCCTGGCTTCAAGTTGCTGCCGTTGTCGATGAACACGTTGCCGTCGATCTCCGGGGCATCGAAGAAGCAGCGGCCAACCGCGCCTTGCTCGTCCACTTCATCGACCAGCACTTCGATTTCACGGCCAATGCGCATTTGCAGACGCGCCGAGCTGATGGCCTGCTGGTGCGCCATGAAGCGGTCCCAACGGTCTTGCTTGACGTCGTCTGGCACGATCTCCAGGTCCAGATCATTGGCTGGTGCGCCTTCGACCGGCGAGTACTGGAAGCAGCCAACGCGGTCCAGTTGCGCTTCGGTCAGCCAGTTCAGCAGGTACTGGAAGTCTTCTTCGGTTTCGCCAGGGAAGCCGACGATGAAGGTCGAACGGATGATCAGGTCCGGACAGATTTCGCGCCAGTTCTTGATGCGGGCCAGGGTTTTGTCTTCGAAGGCCGGGCGTTTCATGGCTTTGAGGACTTTCGGGCTGGCGTGCTGGAACGGAATGTCCAGGTACGGCAGGATTTTCCCGGCGGCCATTAGCGGGATCAGCTCGTCGACGTGGGGGTACGGATAAACGTAGTGCAGACGCACCCAGACACCGAGAGTGCTGAGGGCTTCGCAGAGTTCGGTCATGCGGGTTTTCACCGGCGCGCCGTTCCAGAAACCGGTGCGATATTTCACGTCGACGCCGTAGGCGCTGGTGTCCTGGGAAATTACCAACAGCTCTTTGACGCCGGATTTGACCAGGCGCTGGGCTTCGTCGAGCACGTCACCGACCGGGCGGCTGACCAGTTTGCCGCGCATCGAGGGGATGATGCAGAAGCTGCAGCTGTGGTTGCAGCCTTCGGAAATCTTCAGGTAGGCGTAATGGCGCGGAGTCAGTTTGATCCCTTGCGGCGGCACCAGGTCGATCAGCGGGTTGTGATCCTGACGCGGCGGCACTACATCGTGCACGGCATTGACCACTTGCTCGTACTGCTGCGGACCGGTCACGGCCAGCACGCTTGGGTGCACGTTGCGAATGTTGCCTTCTTCGACGCCCATGCAGCCGGTCACGATGACCTTGCCGTTTTCCTTGATGGCTTCGCCGATCACTTCCAAAGACTCAGCCTTGGCCGAATCGATGAAGCCGCAAGTGTTGACCACCACGACGTCGGCGTCCTGATAGGTGGACACAACGTCATAGCCTTCCATACGCAGCTGGGTAAGGATGCGCTCGGAGTCGACCAGTGCTTTCGGGCAACCCAGGGATACGAAGCCAACTTTTGGATTGGCCGGCGCAGGAGTGGTGGACATGTCTAACCTCGGTATTTGTGACGCCTCCAGCCGAAGACGGCAAGGCGACAGACGGACGCTATGTTGCGTCTCTGGTCAAAAAGTGCGCAATTCTAGCGATGAGACGCGCACTTGACCAGCTTTATGCAGGGAAATACGACGAGTGCTGCGCTATGCTTCGCGCCTTTAGGCTTTAGCGATTCTCTGTAGTCAATAAAACGTCTGTAACAACAAGTAAAACAGCGCATGCTGCGCCACAAAGCATGTGCTTCTTATAAGAAGTCCGAGTCTGAGCAGTAGGAGTTTTTGGATGGGGCAGGCAAGTAGTCAGGTGGCGGCCAGCGAGCATTCGGCGGCGAAGCCGATCGGTATGCTGGTCGCAGCAGTCGGGGTGGTTTATGGCGATATCGGCACAAGCCCGCTGTATACCCTCAAAGAAGTGTTTTCCGGTGACTATGGCGTGCCCGTCAACCATGACGGCGTGCTGGGCATTCTGGCGCTGATCTTCTGGTCGCTGATCTGGGTCGTCTCCATCAAATACATGATGTTTGTGCTGCGTGCCGACAACCAGGGCGAGGGCGGGATCATGGCCTTGACCGCGCTGGCGCGGCGAGCGGCGGCGGGGCATGCGAAGTTGCGTACCTTGCTGGTGGTCTGCGGGCTGATCGGTGCGGCGCTGTTCTATGGCGACAGCATGATCACACCGGCGATATCCGTGCTGTCGGCGATTGAAGGCCTTGGGCTGGCATTCGAGGGCATCGACCATTGGGTGGTGCCGCTGTCGTTGATCGTGCTGGTGGCGCTGTTTTTGATTCAGCGTCACGGTACGGCGCGGATCGGCATTCTGTTCGGGCCGATCATGGTCACCTGGTTTGTGGTGCTGGGCGCGCTGGGCGTGTATGGCATCAGCCAGCATCCGGAAGTGTTGCAGGCGATGAATCCGGTGTGGGGCGTACGCTTCTTCATGGTCCACCCGGGCATGGGGATCGCGATTCTTGGCGCCGTGGTGCTGGCCTTGACCGGTGCCGAGGCGTTGTACGCCGACATGGGCCACTTCGGTCGCAAGCCGATCGCCCGGGCCTGGTTCATTCTGGTGCTGCCGGCTCTGGTGCTGAACTACTTCGGCCAGGGCGCGTTGCTGCTCGGTGATCCGGAAGCCGCCCGCAACCCGTTCTATCTGCTGGCGCCAAACTGGGCGTTGATCCCCTTGGTGGGATTGTCGACGATGGCCACGGTGATTGCCTCGCAAGCGGTCATTTCCGGCGCGTTCTCGCTGACTCGTCAGGCGATCCAGCTCGGCTACATCCCGCGTATGCACATTCAGCACACGTCCAGTGCCGAGCAAGGCCAGATCTATATCGGCGCGGTGAACTGGGCATTGATGATTGGTGTCATTTTATTGGTGCTGGGCTTCGAGTCCTCCGGCGCCCTGGCCTCGGCCTACGGCGTGGCGGTGACTGGCACGATGCTGATGACCACTATCCTGGTGTCGGCGGTCATGTTGCTGTTGTGGAAGTGGCCACCGATTCTTGCGGTCCCGGTGTTGCTGGGTTTCCTGTTGGTGGACGGTCTGTACTTCGCCGCCAACGTGCCGAAAATTGTCCAGGGCGGTGCGTTCCCGGTGATTGCCGGTATCGCACTATTCGTGTTGATGACCACCTGGAAACGCGGCAAGCAATTGCTGGTGGAGCGAATGGACGAAGGCGGGCTGCCGCTGCCGATCTTCATCAGCAGCATCCGCGTGCAACCGCCGCATCGGGTCCAGGGCACGGCCATTTTTCTCACCGCCCGCCCGGATGCCGTGCCTCATGCGCTGTTGCATAACCTGCTGCATAACCAGGTGCTGCACGAGCAAGTGGTGCTGTTGACGGTGGTGTACGAAGACATCCCGCGCGTCCCGCCGCAACGGCGTTTCGAAGTCGATTCCTACGGCGAGGGCTTTTTCCGGGTGATCCTGCACTTCGGTTTCACCGACGAGCCGGACGTGCCAGAAGCCTTGAAACTGTGCCATCTGGATAACCTGGATTTCAGCCCGATGCGCACCACTTACTTCCTCAGTCGTGAGACGGTCATCGCCTCCAAACTCGAAGGCATGGCCCGCTGGCGCGAGACGCTGTTCGCCTTCATGTTGAAAAATGCCAACGGCAATTTGCGCTTCTTCAATTTGCCGTTGAATCGGGTGATTGAGTTGGGTACTCAGGTAGAGATGTAAGCCACATGAAAAAGCCCCCGTTGCCATGAAGGTAGCGGGGGCTTTTTTGTGTCCATTTTTTTTGGAGTCAAGGAGATCCCTTGTGGGAGCGGGCTGTGGCGAGGGGGCTTGCCCCCGTTGGGCTGCGAAGCAGCCCCTGAATCTCTGATGTACCAAAAATTTTGTGAGTGCTACGCACTCAAACGGGGGCAAGCCCCCTCGCCACAGCTCCCACAGAGGATCTGCGGTGTTGGCATCTTTACTGGCTTCCAGGCAGCGCTTCTTCAGATTCAGCTTTTGTCCGGGCAGGTCGCGGGGTCAGCACCTTCACCACATCATCAATCACTGCCTTACTCATCGCCGTCAGGTAATGCGCGGCCCAGGCGTGGCGGTCGGTGTCTTTTATGTAGGCTGCATCCTCGGTAAATGATTTGGCGAGGAACAACAGGTCGGAAGCTTGCGACAAGGCATCAACGATGGGGACGCCGGCGCGGACTAAACGTGGTGAATGAATCCACCAGTCGTTCGGCTCATTTTTTGTAGGCATGGAAAAAACGCAGATTGGCAAATTCGAGTTTTTTGCAGCTTGCTGTATGTCTAATTGGACGCGATACTCTGTGTAGAACTGTGTGTTCAAATTTGCATGAATGAGTAGAGAGGTGAGTATGACGGCATTACTGGAGCGTGCTGACCAAGCGATTTCGGTGACGGCAATGGTCAGGGGGTTCAGCGCGAGGCTAAAAGAGATTTCCAGCCGAGCCACTGAGCGGCTGGTCATTTTCAAAGACAATCAGCCGGCAGCGGTCATTATCAATGTCGATGCGTATCAGGAAATGCTCGACGAGCTTGAGGAGCTTCGGGTTGAAGCAGCGGCTCGGGAACGATTGATCGGTTTTGATCAGGCCAAGGCCGTCAGCCACGACGATATGCGGGCGCGGTACGCCAGGAAAGACTAAAGGAGCTGTGGATGGTTTGGGGCGTTATCTATCATCCGGAGGTCCAGAAGGATCTGGATCTGCTGGGAGCTGTGGCGGCGAATCGCATTCTTGATGTTATCGAAGAGCGGATTATCAACGGCGAGCCGGACAAGAGCGGCAAGCCCCTAAGAGCCAGTCTTGCAGGTTGTAGACGGCTCCGCACAGGTGACACGCGGATTGTTTATCGAGTCGATGGACAGGCGATCCAGGTTTTGATCGTCGCCGTCGGTGCGCGACGTGATGAAGAGGTTTACGACGCGGCAGAGCGCCGTCTCTAACGACGAAACTCTTGAAGTTAGAGGTTATCCCCTGTGGGAGCGAGCCTGCTCGCGATTGGGGAGTGTCAGCCAACGCATATGTTGAAGGTGACGGCCGCATCGCAAGCAGGCTCGCTCCCACAAGGGATCAGTGGCGTCTGTGAGAATGAAAAAAGCCCCCGCAACCATAAGGCAGCGGGGGCTTTTTTGTGAGCGCGGCTCAGCTCACTCCTGAGCCGCCGTTTCCTTCGCTTGACGCTTCTCGATCACATCCACCAAACGCCGGGCCAACGCCGGGTAGTTCTCGTCGAAGTGATGGCCGCCAGGCAGTTTCATCGCTTCGCCCACGGCGGTCTTGTCGGTGCAGCCGCTTTCGTCGACTTCTTCTTCACCGTAAATGCATACCACTTTCGCGGCGGGCAGCTTGGCCATTTCAGGGCCGGTGGCGGCTTCTTTGCCGGCGTTGCCGAGCCAGCCTTCGACTTCGATTTCGAAGCTGCCGGTGCGGGCGAAGGCCAGCAGGATGATTGCGTCGACGCGCTGCTGTTCGGCTTCCGGCAGGCGGTTGTAGAGGGCAGGCAGTACGTCGGCGCCGAACGAGTAACCGGTCAGGATGAAGCGCTTGGTGCCCCATTTCTGCCGGTAGTGCTGCATCAGTTCGGTCAGGTCCAGCGCGCTTTGTTCCGGGCTTTTGTGCTGCCAGTAGTAGCGCAGGGTGTCGATGCCGACCACCGGGTAGCCGATCTTGGCCATTTCGCCGGCTACATCACGGTCCAGGTCGCGCCAGCCGCCGTCGCCGGAAAGGAACAGGGTGACGGTGTCCCTGGCCTGGCCGGCCGGGACTTCGACCACCGGGATCTGCAGGCCACCGGCGGCTTTATCGCCACCGACGAGAATTTTGCGCAGTTCGTTGTTCAGTACTTGCGGCAGGTTGATGTCGTAGTCGCTGATGCTGGTTTCGGCATTGGGCTGGTCACGCACGAAGCCGGCGCTGGTGTCGTCCGGGTTGTCGTTCCAGGCCACCAGCCAATGGCCATGGGCGGCAGTTTTGGGTAGCAGGTGCGTGCAGCCGGGTTTTTCCAGGGCCAGGTCAACCGAAATGGCCTGGGCCTTGTCGTCTTTCTGCTCGGCCAGCCAGCGCCACGCCAGCACGGCGCCAGGGCCGATGCCGCTGACCAGGGTTGCCGGGCCTTTGAGTTGCCTGAGGCCTGCCTGCAGGGCGCGACCTTGCAGGATGCAGTCCTTGGGCAGGATCACCTGGACGATCTGCGCCGAGCCGCTGCGGCTCAGGGTCAGCAATTGTTTGTCGCTGAGCTTCTGGTCTTCATTGACCGCCACCAGCACCTGGGCGCGCGGCGTGTTGCCGGGGATGACGCGGGTCATCGCGGCGCCATCGGCCGGCGCCAGCAGTTCAAGGGTCGGTTCTGGTGCGGGGCGTTTGAGGTACCAGTAACCGCCACCGATCATCAGGGCCAGCACTACCAGTGTGGCCAGTACGTACCGCAGGGAGCGTTGAATCATCAGCGTTTCACCAATCCAGTCAAGCCACCTGCAATCAGGGCGGCAGTGTCGGCCAGGGCAACCAGCGGATCGAGTCCGGCGGGCACGGCCATATAGCGGGGTTCCCAGTCGGGCTGGAATTTGTCTTTGAAGCGGCGCAAACCTTGGAAGTTGTACAGCTGCTCACCACGGCGGAATACCATCGAACCCAAGCGCTGGGTCAGTGGTGCGCCGCGCCGGGGTTGCAACCCCGACAACGGCACCATGCCCAGGCTGAAGCGCGCGTATCCATGATTTTTATAATGTTGAATCAGGCCGACCATCATGAACTCCATGGTCAGCTTGGGCGCGTCGGGGTGTGCGCGCATCAGGTCGAGGCTGGCCAGTTCATGACTGTAGGTCTCAAGCAGGTTGGCGAACGCCACCGGGCGCCCTTCGAAACGAATCACCGCGATACGGAAGTGCTTGAGGTAGTCCTCACTGAAACGCCCCAGCGAGAAACCTTTCTCGCGCACGTTCTTGCCGGTCAGCCAGGCGTCGGAAATCACCTTGAGCTCATCCATCGGCGCTTGCCCCGGTTCATGGATCTCCAGCGACAGGCCGTCACGGGTGCCGCGGTTCCAGGTGTAACGCAGGTCTTTCATCTCTTTGCCCTTGGCTTCGAGATCAAAGCGATGCAGATCGACCCGCGCTTCTTCGCCGAGCTTGATGGCGGTCAGGCCGATGTCCATGTAGTACGGCAAATTCTCCGCGCGGACTTGATAGAACACGGGGCGGGCATGGTGGATATCGCAGAGGTCGCGGAACTGCCAGATCATTTCCGCCCGTTGCTGGCTCGGGCCGATCGGGTCGTACAAGGCCACCAGGCTGCGACCACGGCGAGCGTACATCAGAAACGCCTCTTCGTTGGGGTGAAACAGTAGCGCCTTGTCACCGGTCAGCGCCAGGCCGCCATCCGGTTGGGATGAGGCCATGAGAATCTTTACGGCGCGGTCCAGTTCATCGGGCGTTGGCAGATGGATCACCGGGCGTGCGGTGCGCAGCAGCCAGGTCAGGGACACCACGACCAGCAACACCGCGGCGCCGAGCAGCGAGCGCAGGCCACGTGGGGCGTCGGCATCGAGGGTGAACTGCCACCAGAGTTGATGGCTGTAGGGAACATCCTGATAGGCGAACAGCAGCAACCAGGTCGACGCGCCGAGTACGCAAAGGCTGGCCACCAGGTACAGCGGCGAAAACGGCACTTCGGTCAGGCGGCTGGGGCGATAGAACGAACGCCGGAAAACCCCCAGCAAACTCGCCGTCAGGGTCATCAGGCAAGCCTCTTCCCAGTCGAAGCCTTTAAGCAGAGAGAGCAGGGCGCCGACCAACAGCAGAATGGTGGTCAGCATCCAGGCGGCTGACAGGCGGCGACGCAATCCCTGAGCCAGCAGCAGGCAAAGCACACCCACCAGACTGGCGCCAAAGTGCGAGGCGTCGACCAAGCGATGCGGGATCAGAAAGCCGATGTGTTCAAGACGGGTATCGATCTCCGGCGTCACGCCGGAAAACAGCAGCACCACGCCGGACAGGAACACCAGCACCGCCAGAATCGGCGCGGCCATGCCCGATGCAGCGCGCGATTGAAACAGGCGTTGGCCTTCGTTGACCAGCAGCAGTACGCATGCCACCAGCAACGGCAACACCACGTAGATCAGGCGGTAGAGCAGCAGGGCGGCGGCCAGTGGCGCGGCGCCGAGTTTGTCGGCGAAGGCCGCGAGAAAAATCGCTTCGAATACACCGACACCGCCCGGTACATGGCTGAGTACGCCAGCGGCCAAGGCCAATAGATAAACCAGCAGGAACGCACCAAAGGGCGGCGCTTCGGGCAGCAACAAATAGAGCACGGTCGCGGCAGCGGCCACGTCCAGGGCGGTGATGACCAATTGCAGGAATGTCAGGCGGCGACCCGGCAGGCGTAAGGTGCGCCGGCCGACCTTGACCAGCAGGTTGTCGGGGTAAGGCTGTTCCGGCAAGCGGCGGCGATAAACGCCAATGGCCAGCACTGTTGAGAGCAGCAGCACGGCCACTGCAATGGCACCCAGCAACGTCTCGGAGAAACCCAGGGCCACGGAGGCGGC
Organism: Pseudomonas sp. Tn43; assembly: GCF_014192635.1. Lineage (NCBI taxonomy): Bacteria > Pseudomonadati > Pseudomonadota > Gammaproteobacteria > Pseudomonadales > Pseudomonadaceae > Pseudomonas > Pseudomonas sp. Tn43. The sequence goes on along the minus strand of NZ_JACHYG010000003.1, from coordinate 501,369 downwards.
GGGCAGGTTGCTGAGGGTGGCGAGGGCAGCCAGGGGCGGGAGGGCGCAGCCAAGCGAGAGGCTGGCAAACAAGGTCATGCGCGCGACTTCCGAAGCCCCCACACCATGACGTGCATATAAACGGTAGCGAACCGAGCCGCCTGACAGCAGCGACAGGCCGATGGCATTGCCAATGGCAAATGCGGTGAAGCCGCCCAGCGCCAATATTCGCGGGGCCAGCGTCACGCCGGCATAACGGCTGGCCGACCATTCGTAACCCAGCAGAATGATGAAACCGACAATGGTCGCGCCGAGCGCGCCCAGCAAGGCCGGTTTCGGCACTTGCAGAATCGAGTCGTGCAACGCGTCCAGATCGAGTTCGCTCAGCAGCTGACGACAGGCAATCAGCGCGATGGCGAACAAGAGCAATGTGATTGCCAGACCGATGGGTTGACGGTATTTGCTGATTCGATCCAGCAAGCGCAAACGCTCGGCTTTGATCGGTTGTATCGCTGTGACGGTGTCTTGTGAATCAGACGAGTTGGCGCGCATCAATCACCTCTTGGATTGTGCGCGACAGGATGGGGGTATCCAGCCAAGTTACCAATCCCTGCGGAAAAAAATAATTACAAATATTAACGCCTCTCACCGAGCGCCGGTAATGACGCGTCATCAGTCGTAGAGGCTTGCGCCTGTGGTTCATTCTGCTTTTGAACTCACAGTCTGGCGATCCCGAACGGCTCGCGGCACAGTGACAGATCATTGTTGCGAAAGGATTTTTTCAACGGACACAAAAAAGGCCACTCTTTCGAGTAGCCTTTTTTGATATTTGGTTGCGGGAGCCGGATTTGAACCGACGACCTTCGGGTTATGAGCCCGACGAGCTACCAGACTGCTCCATCCCGCGTCTGTGTGGCGGCATTCTACAGGCGAACGCCGAAGTGTCAACCGTTAATCCCAGTATGGCTCAAATAAGTTCAAATCGACGGCCAAGGGACGAACAGGTGACCTAAGTTTCGGAATCAGAACGATTTCTTGTTTTGTGCCGGTCAGTCATGCACCGCTGATTTTCTATAAAACAGACGCGCACAAAAAAGGCCACTCTTTCGAGTAGCCTTTTTTGATATTTGGTTGCGGGAGCCGGATTTGAACCGACGACCTTCGGGTTATGAGCCCGACGAGCTACCAGACTGCTCCATCCCGCGTCTGTGTGGCGGCATTCTACAGAGGATCGCAGGGCTGTCAACCTGCAATTTCGGTAAAACCTGTTCCTGTTCAAGTGCTTAGGTGAAAAATGGCGCGGCCAATCGGTCTGAAACGCAGGCAGGGCAAGGCTTGTGGCTCTATCGGTGGTGGGCTTTCGATTGAGAAAATAAATTTCTTCGGTACTTTTCCTACAAAGGAAAAAGAACATTCAGAGTACTGGTGCTATATACAGGTGTCAGTGCGATACTGCCGGTCACGACTCACCTATACCTCATTTCTTCGCCGAACCCTGCTTTTATATGACACAGCGAAAAATCATCCACATCGATTGTGACTGCTTCTACGCCGCCATCGAGATGCGCGACGACCCGCGCCTGGCCGGCAAGCCATTGGCGGTGGGCGGCTCGGCAGATCGGCGTGGGGTGATTGCCACCTGTAACTATGAAGCGCGGGCTTATGGCGTACGCTCGGCCATGTCTTCCGGACATGCCTTGAAACTCTGTCCAGACCTGACCATCGTCAAGCCGCGCATGGAGGCCTATCGAGAGGCATCGAAGGAAATTCATACGATCTTTCGCGATTACACCGACTTGATCGAGCCGCTGTCCCTGGATGAGGCTTACCTCGATGTGTCGGACAGTGCGCATTTTGGCGGCAGCGCCACGCGAATCGCCCAAGACATTCGCCGCAGGGTCTCCAATCAATTGCACATCACCGTGTCGGCCGGCGTGGCGCCAAACAAGTTTCTCGCCAAGATTGCCAGTGACTGGAAAAAGCCTAACGGCTTGTTCGTGATCACGCCGGATCAGGTGGAAGACTTCGTCAGTGGTTTGCCAGTGAGCAAACTGCACGGCGTTGGCAAAGTGACCGCCGACAAACTCGGCAGGCTCGGCATTGTCGATTGCTCACATTTGCGCGAATGGAACAAGTTGGCGCTGGTGCGTGAGTTCGGCAGCTTCGGCGAGCGGCTCTGGAGCCTGGCTCGTGGGATCGATGAGCGGTTGGTGCATAACGACAGTCGCCGGCAATCGATCAGCGTCGAAAACACTTACGACACGGACTTGCCGGATCTGGCGAGTTGTCTGGATAAATTGCCCGAGTTGCTGGAATCCTTGAGCGGCCGCATGGCAAGGATCGACAGCAGTTATCGGCCGGGCAAGCCGTTCGTCAAAGTGAAATTTCATGACTTTACCCAGACTACGTTGGAGCAGGCCGGGGCAGGGCGGGATCTGGGGAGTTATCAGTTGCTGCTGACCCAGGCTTTTAACCGTGGCGGGAAACCGGTGCGGTTGTTGGGGATCGGGGTGAGGCTGGAGGATTTACGGGGCGGGTTTGAGCAGATGGAGTTGTTTGAGCGGTAGGGGCAGGGTTTTGGTGCGGTGGTGTATGCAATGACGCCTTCGTGGGCAAGCCTCGCTCCTACGGGTATTGCGTAATCCTTGTAGGAGCGAGGCTTGCCCGCGAAGCTTTTGACTTTAATTCGGTCCCGGATCCGCCACCAGTCGCCCGGCATCCTTGGTCAATGACTTGAGGAATTCGGTCTGCAACTCGGGATCGTTGCGGGTCAGTTCGATCAGGCTCTGCTCCAGCTCGCTGGCTTCTTCTTCCAGACCCAGTTCCGACAAGCGCTTGACCCGGTGTACCCACTGGCTCACTTCGTCGTCTTCGAGGTCGTCGTAAATCAAGCCATGGGCTTCGAGCAGCTTGCCGCGCAAGTTGCTGCTGATCGCCAGGGACGAGTCGGTGTGCACATCGTCCTTATTGTCCTCGACACTGATCTGCAGCTTGCCCAGGTGATTGAGGTCATGTTCGGCGAACGGGCTGTCCAGCAGGTTCAGGCGCAGCACGCCGTTACGGTCGGTGGTCAGTTCGAAGGTGTTCTTGCCGGCCTTGACCTGCACCGGACGCTCGCTCCACGGCAGGCTCGAGTATTCCGTGCGCTTGTCGCGCTGGACTTCGTCGATACCCGCCAGGTTCTGTTGCGCCCGACCATGGGACTGCGCGTTCATGAATGGGTTGAGCCCGGCGAAACCATAGCTGAGCCAGTCCTTGGTCACGCTGTCCGACAGATTGCCCAGGGCGAACACGTTGACCACGTTCGCACCGACACCGGCCACCACAGCCACCGCGCCCAGCGGGATCTCATAAACCTCCCGCCAGGGTTGGTAAGGCGTATAGCGATCGTAGTGGCGCGTGACTTCGAACTCGGTGACTTCGAAAGTTTTCTGCTCGTGGATTTTCACCCGACGTTGTGGCAGCTCGAGCACCTTGGGCTCGCCGACATCGATCTGCAGGCTGTGATCGAGCAATTTACGCTCGACCCGTTCCTCGTGCTCGTTGCGTTGTGACATCTGATTGGCACAGCCGCTGACCAGCAGGGCGCCGCACAGGGCGGCGCCACCGAGGCCTAAGGTGTTTCGCTTGAACATGACGTCTCTATCTGGTGTCAGCGGCGGATACGGGCCTGAAGGAAAGACAGCACGTCAGCGACCGGCAGCGCTTGCGCCTCGGCCTCTGTGCGGCTCTTGTATTCCAGATTGCCGTCGGCGAGGCCGCGGTCACTGACCACGATCCGGTGTGGAATGCCGATCAGCTCCATATCCGCGAACTTGATGCCCGGGCTGGTTTTCTTGTCGCGGTCGTCCAGCAGCACTTCGAAGCCGGCGGCAGTCAGTTCTGCATAGAGCTTGTCGGTGGCTTCGCGAACCTGTTCGGTTTCATAGCGCAGCGGTACCAAGGCAATCTGGAACGGGGCCAGAGCATCGCTCCAGATAATCCCGTTCTCGTCGTTGCTTTGTTCGATGGCGGCTGCCACCACGCGGGATACACCAATACCGTAGCAACCCATTTCCAGGGTGACCGGCTTGCCGTTCTCGCCCAGCACTTCGCACTTCATCGCTTTGCTGTACTTGTTGCCCAGCTGGAAGATGTGCCCGACTTCGATGCCGCGCTTGATTTCCAGGGTGCCTTTGCCGTCAGGGCTCGGATCACCGGCCACGACGTTGCGCAGGTCGGCGACGGTCGGAACCGGCAGATCACGTTCCCAGTTCACGCCGAAGTAATGCTTGTCATCGATGTTGGCGCCGATGCCGAAGTCGCTCATCAGCTCGACGGAGCGATCGATGATGATGGGCAGTGGCAGGTTCAACGGGCCGAGGGAACCGGCGCCGGCGCCAATGGCGTCGCGCAGTTCAGCTTCAGAAGCCATGACCAGCGGGCTGGCCACGCCAGGCTGGTTAGCGGCCTTGATTTCGTTCAGCTCGTGATCGCCACGGATGATCAGGGCAATCAGTTTGCCTTTCTCTTCAGCGTGCACCACCAGGGTCTTGATGGTCTTTTCGATCGGCAGGTTGAAGCCTTCGACCAGTTGCGCAATGGTCTTGGCGTTCGGCGTGTCGACCAGGCGCAGCTCTTCGGTTGGCGCGGCGCGAGAGGTTTCGCGCGGCACGGCTTCGGCCTTTTCGATATTCGCCGCATAGTCGGAACCGTTGCTGAAGACGATGTCGTCTTCACCGGACTCGGCCAGCACATGGAATTCGTGGGAGCCGGCACCACCGATCGAACCGTTGTCGGCTTCGACCGGGCGGAATTTCAGGCCCAGGCGAGTGAACACGTTGCAGTACGCCTGGTGCATGCGGTCGTAGGTGATCTGCAGCGAAGGCTGGTCAGCGTGGAACGAATAGGCGTCCTTCATGATGAATTCGCGGCCGCGCATCAAACCGAAGCGTGGGCGGATTTCGTCACGGAATTTGGTCTGGATCTGATACAGGTTGATCGGCAGCTGTTTATAGCTGCTCAACTCGTTACGCATCAGGTCGGTGATGACTTCTTCGTGAGTCGGGCCGGCACAGAAGTCGCGCCCATGGCGATCCTTGAAACGCAGCAATTCAGGGCCGTACTCTTCCCAGCGGCCGGATTCCTGCCACAGCTCAGCCGGTTGAGTGCTCGGCATCAACACTTCGAGAGAGCCGGCGGCGTTCATTTCTTCACGCACGATGGCTTCAACCTTGCGCATCACTCGCAAGCCCATGGGCAGCCAGGTGTACAGGCCGGAGGCGAGTTTGCGGATCATGCCGGCGCGCAGCATCAGCTGATGGCTGATGACGACCGCGTCGGAAGGCGTTTCTTTCTGTGTGGCGAGCAAAAATTGACTGGTGCGCATGGTTGGCCGTTGTCGGTTGCTGATGACGAGAAATGACGGAACATTGTACGGGCGAGATCTGCTGGCGTACAGGCGTGCGGCCGGCTGTGTCGCAGAGGGAGAAAATCTGCTCCCTCTGCGATGCATCCTGCATTAAATACCTACGATTCTTCCGCGACCGGGGACTGCACCGGTTCTGGCGTCGGCGTCGGACCCGCGCGGCGGTTTTCCTGGAACCAGTGCAAGGCGATCAACACCAAGGTTGGAACACCCAGCAGGGCCGTGATCAGGAAGAAGTTGTGATAGCCGAATTTTTCCACCATGACCCCTGAGTAGCCACCGATCAGGCGGGGCAGCAAGAGCATGATCGAGCTGAGCAGGGCGTACTGGGTGGCGGAGAACTTGAGGTTGGTCAGGCTCGACAGGTAAGCGACAAATGCCGACGTTGCCAGGCCCGAGCTGAAGTTGTCCAGCGAGATGGTGGCGATCAGCATTTGCAGATGGGCGCCCATATCCGTGAGCATCAGGAACAGCAGGTTGGTACCGGCCGATGCAACGCCGCCAATGAACAGGATAGGCAGGATGCCGAAGCGTACGATCAGCAGGCCGCCCATGCCGGCGCCGACCAGTGTCATGATCAGGCCGAAAATTTTGCTGACGCTGGCAATCTGATCCTTGGTGAACCCTTGGTCGATGTAGAACACGTTGGCCATCACGCCCATGACCGTATCGGACATCCGATAGGTGGCGATCAGCCCGAGCAGCAGCAGGGCTTGCCAGCGGTAACGCAGGATGAAGTCATTGACCGGCGTCAGCACCGGGGCCAAACCACGGCGACCCATGGCCGACAAGCACAGGCCGGTAAGCGTGATATAGAGGATCGCCCGCAGGAACGCACGGTCTTCGAGCAGCAGGTCGAGCACGCTGACGTCGTCGAACAGTACGCTGGCGAAGTCAGTGTTGTAGAGCTGGGTGAACATCGCCGGTACGGACACCAGCAGCACGATCAGCACGAATACCGACGCCAACTGGTGCACAAAGCTGTAGCGCCCGGCCTGCAACTGAGTGCGCAAAGGCACCGGCGGTTCGCGCATGAACAGGGTGGTCAGCAGTGCCGGGATCATCAAGACGCCGAACAGCACATAGGTGCCGGTCCACGCCGCATGCTTATAGTTGAAACCGGTGGAGCCGAAGCCTTCAGCGAAGAACAGTGCGCCGGCAGTCGCCAGCAGGGCGGCGACCCGATAGCCGGCCATATAGCTGGCCGCCAACGCGGCTTGGCGGGTTTCGTCGGCGATTTCCAGGCGATAAGCGTCGACGGCGATGTCTTGCGTCGCCGAGGCGAAGGCGACGACCACGGCGATCGCGATCAACCAGGACAGGTGCTTTTGCGGGTCGCAGAAGCCCATGCCGATCAGGCCCAGGATCACGAGTGCCTGGGCCAGTACCAGCCAGGAGCGTCGTCGGCCAAGCTTGCCAAGAAATGGCAGGCGCCATTGGTCGAGCAGCGGCGACCAGACCCATTTAAAGGCGTAGGCCAGGCCGATCAGGCTTGCATAGCCGATGGTTTCGCGGGCAACACCGGCCTCGCGCAGCCAGACTGAAAGCGTCGAAAACACCAGCATGTAAGGCAAGCCGGCGGCGAAACCAAGCAGCAATAGCACGAGCGTCGAGGGGCTGGCATAGGCGGCGAGCGCGGCGCGCCAGGTTTTACGGGGCATGGGCTGGAGTCTGCCTCAAGGATTACGGAAACAAAGCGCGCACTCTAACCGCTGTGCTCTACCGGGCGCCACCCATGGCGCTGAATATCAACACGATTGTTCAGGATACTTATGCCTTCCATGCGCAATCGGGCCCGTTGTTCATCCCCCGAAGGGCTGCCCACAGGCAGGCTGATCCGACCGCCGGCACCCAGCACCCGATGCCAGGGTAATTGGGTGTCGCCGGGCAATTGGCTCAGTGTTCGCCCAACCCAGCGGGCAGCACGACCCAGTCCGGCTAGCTCGGCGAGCTGGCCATAACTCACGACTTTGCCCTCAGGCACTTGCGCCAGGGTCATGTAGAGCGCCGTGCGTCGGATTTGCGCTGCGCTTTCGGTTTCAGCGGTTGAGTCGGTCACGTCCCGGTCTTCCTGAAAAAATGCGCAATTGACCGTCTGTAGAGTAAATCCAGGATCGCCTATTGAGAAATGAACTCAATAGAAAAAGTCGGGTCAGTCCTTGCTAGGGCCTTATTCCTATGGATAATGCCGACTTTTTTTCGCAAAGTTGAGCCTTCGATTCGCTTATGTTGTCCAGAACCTTGCTGTGCCTCGCTGTCTTCGGTGCTTCCACTCCCTTGCTCGCCGACACCGTCTGGTTGAAGAACGGTGACAAATTGAGCGGCAAAATCACTGTATTCGATGGTGGCAAGCTGCTGATTCAGACCGAGTACGCAGGCGCGGTTCCAATCGACTGGAATCAGGTCAAAACCCTGGAAAGCGACCAGCAACTGCTGGTCAAGCAGGATGCCTACACCGGTGAGAAGGCCAGGTCGCTGCACGCGGCAGAGGATGGCAAAGTCACTCTGGCCAACGGCGATGGCCCCAAAACCGTGGAATTGACCAGTATCCAGCAGATGCTCAAGCCCAAACCGGTGGTTGAGGATCTGGTATGGAAGGGGCATGTCGATTTGGCGCTGGATTACCAGCGTGCCGAAAAAGACACGGATGATTATGACGTCGACTTCAAGACCAGTGCGCGCCATGGCAGGTGGCGACACACGGCAGAAGGCGAGTACAACCGCGAGTTCCAGGATGACGTGGTCACCACGGATAATTGGCGGGGTGAGTACGCCCTCGACCGTTTTCTTACCGAGAAATGGTTCTGGCAAGGTCGTTTGAACTATAAGCGCGACAAAATCGAAGAACTCGCCCGTCAGCGCACCATCGGTACCGGCCCCGGTTATCAATTCTGGGATAACGAGCTAGGCGCCTTCTCCCTGGGCTCGCTGCTGAACAACGCGGACTATGAGTATTCCAACGGCAACAAGGAAAACTTCTACTCCCTGGCGATGAAGTGGGACTACAATCGCTACCTGATCGGCAAGAAGGTCGAGTTCTTCACCAATGGTGAGGTTGGCAAACCGCTGTCGGGTGTGGCGGATTACGCCCTCGATGCCGAGGTCGGCCTGCGCTACAAAGTCACCGATTGGGCGTCGCTGAACCTGAAGGCCGAGAAAGACATTATCAGCGGTAGTGACGAGGCCGACCTGAGCAAGACCCGATACACCGCAGGGTTTGGCGTGACCTGGTAACACGCACAAAGATCAAAAGATCGCAGCCTCGCTTCGCTCGACAGCTCCTACGGAGATCACCTATCAACGTAGGAGCTGTCGAGCGAAGCGAGGCTGCGATCTTTTTTGCCATGCAAAAACACACGGGCACAAAAAAGCCCCGCTTTTGAGGGCGGGGCTTTTTACTAAAGCAAGTACAAGTTAGATAACTTGAACTTCTTCAGCTTGCATGCCTTTCTGACCGCGGGTAGCGATGAAAGAAACCTGTTGGCCTTCTTTCAGGCTTTTGAAGCCGTCGGACTGGATAGCTTTGAAGTGAACGAACAGGTCGTCACCGGATTGTGGAGTGATGAAGCCGAAGCCTTTTTCATCGTTGAACCACTTAACGGTACCGGTTTGGCGATTAGACATGGTGTAACTCCTTGAACAAAGATAACTGCGACGCAGGAAGAACCCTGGCCGAGACTGAGTGCAAAGAGCAGGAAAAATTCTTGTAGATGGTTGGATCGAAATTCAACATATCGTGTAGAGATTCTCAGTGACACAAGCAGCACAGTGGCGCCACCTTAACCCTTTTTCCGGAACGTGCCAATGTTTCTTGCGAAGGTTTCTCTGTTTTCATGACTGGCGGTCCATTGACTGGCGGTGAAGACCCGGGATTCACGGGCGATTGGCGAGAATTGTCTCCCGGACTTTGAACCCGGCGCGCCTGCCCGGTAAGATGCCGGACAGAATTTTTCCACCTCGCTATTCAGGACACCCGCCATGAGCATCAAATCGGACAAGTGGATTCGCCGCATGGCGCAAGAGCACGGCATGATCGAGCCCTTCGTCGAGCGCCAGGTGCGCGGCAGCGACGATAGCCGTGTGATCTCCTACGGCGTGTCCAGCTACGGCTACGATGTGCGTTGCACCAATCACTTCAAGGTGTTTACCAACATCAATTCGGCAATCGTCGACCCGAAAAACTTCGATGCTGGCAGCTTCGTCGACATCCATAGCGACGTGTGCATCATCCCGCCGAACTCCTTCGCTCTGGCCAGCACCGTCGAATACTTCCGCATTCCGCGTAACGTATTGACCATTTGCCTGGGTAAAAGCACTTACGCGCGTTGCGGCATCATCGTCAACGTCACGCCGCTCGAGCCTGAGTGGGAAGGTCACGTGACCCTTGAGTTCTCCAACACCACCAATCTGCCGGCGAAAATCTACGCGAACGAAGGCGTGGCGCAGATGTTGTTCCTTGAGTCGGACGAAGAATGCGAAGTCTCCTACAAGGACCGTGGCGGCAAGTACCAGGGCCAGCGTGGCGTGACCTTGCCGCGTACCTGAGTCAGCCGTCTGACAAACCGTTGGAATTCCTGGGCGGGCGTACACTCTATGGAATGTACTGCCGATTCGCGCAAAGCGGATCGGGCCATCGCTCAGGAGTGCTTCATGAAGATCGATCCGCGAATAAGTGCCGAACTGGCAAGGCTTGAGCCCAATCAGGTTGGCGTGCTGGCCTGGTCCTTGTTGGCGCATCCGCCCGTCATGGCAGGGGGCATCCCCACTCAGCCTGATCCTGACACGCCCAATGAAGAGCCAAAAGAGCCCGGAGAGCCCACTGTGCCGGATAAGCCACCGCCCGCGCCTGTGGCCTGATACCTCTGGGACAAGCTGATTTCTGTAGGAGCGAGGCTTGCCCGCGAAAGCGGCTTTTCAGCCGCATCGATGCTGGATGTGCCTACGTCTTCGCGGGCAAGCCTCGCTCCTGAAAGGGGCAGTGCAAGGGGTTACTTGAGGTTGCCGCTGAGGAACTGCTTCAGCCGCTCGCTCTTCGGGTTGCCCAGCACGTCTTCCGGCGCACCTTCCTCTTCCACCAGCCCCTGGTGCAGGAACAGCACCTGACTCGATACCTTGCGCGCGAAGCTCATTTCGTGGGTGACCATGATCATGGTCCGGCCTTCTTCGGCCAGGCCCTGGATCACCTTGAGCACTTCGCCCACCAGTTCCGGGTCGAGCGCCGAGGTCGGTTCATCGAACAGCATGACTTCCGGTTCCATGGCCAGTGCACGGGCAATGGCAACCCGTTGTTGCTGGCCACCTGACAGGAAGGCCGGGTATTGATCCGCTACGCGCGCCGCCAGACCAACCTTGTCGAGGTAACGTCGGGCACGGTCTTCGGCCTCTTGCTTGCTGCAGCCGAGCACTCGGCGCGGGGCCATGGTGATGTTTTCCAGCACCGTCATGTGGCTCCACAGGTTGAAGTGCTGGAACACCATGGCCAGGCGGGTGCGAATCCGCTGCAGTTCATCGGCATCGGCCACGTGCATGCCATGACGGTCGTGGATCATGCGGATCGTCTGGCCATCCAGGCTCATGGCGCCATCGTTGGGTTGTTCAAGAAAGTTGATGCAACGCAAAAAGGTGCTTTTACCCGAGCCGCTGGCGCCGATCAGGCTGATGACGTCGCCGGTTCTGGCCTTGAGCGAAACGCCTCTGAGCACCTGATGATCGCCATAGCTTTTATGCAGGCCTTCAATGGTCAGTTTGTACATGGGGCATGCATCCTCAAGGCGAAAGTAAATAGCCGCTGCGATAGGCTTCGGTGCCCGCGACGTGGGCGATCACCATGCCGGCAGTGGCCATGCGCCGCAACGAACGGGCATACATCAGCCCGGCGGCGGTGCAATGAACAGGAGTGACGCGATCATTGATCGGGTCGATGATTTCGGCAATCAGTTGGCCGGCCTCCAGGTATTCCCCGGGCAGGGCCGAAAACACCAGCAACCCGCCCACCGGGGTCGCGACCGGTTCGACGCCGGCCAGCGGTGTCGCCGGGTAGGATAGTTCGGGCAATGGCGCCGGCTCACCGGCGATCGCGCCGAAATGAATCAGATAATCGATCAGCGCCTGGCAATCGAGGCTGGCCAGCGGGTGATTGACGTCACCTTGGCCACGCAATTCGACGGTCACTGAAAAGCTGCCCAGCGGAATTTCGAATTGCTCGCCGAAACGCTCTTTCAACTGCCACCAGAGCAAGGTGAAGCACTCGTCGAACGATTGGCCACCCGAATCGGTAGCTAGCAGGCTGGCTTCGGAACCGATATAGCGCGCCAGTGGCTCGACCCGCGGCCAGGCCTCGGGCGTGGTGTAAAGGTGCGCCACGGCTTCGAAATCGCAATGCAGGTCCAGCACCATGTCGGCATCGCAGGCCAGCCGTTGCAGGGTCAGGCGCTGGGATTGCAATTGAGTGCCTGCGGTCTGCCGCGCCAATGCCGTGCGCAGGCTGTCCCGGATCAGTTCGAGGTTGCGTTGCGGATCGTCGCCGAGCAGGCCTTCGATCGCGTTGCCGACTTCTTCACTCAAGTCGACGAACCAGCGATTGAAGTTCTGCCCGCTTTCCAGCTCGTAGCGGCCCAGTGGAACGTCCATCAACACCTGTTCCAGGCCGACCGGGTTGGCCACGGGCACCAGCACGATCTCACTGCGCAAATGGCCGGCGGCTTCCAGCTCCGCCAGGCGACGCTTGAGGTGCCAGGCCACTAACATGCCGGGCAATTCATCGGCATGCAGAGAGGACTGAATGTAAATCTTGCCTTTGGCCGACGACGGCCCGAAGTGGAAACTGTGAATCTGTCGCACGGTCCCCGGCAGCGGGGCCAGCAGGTCATGAATCTGGTGGCGCATGTGCGAGTTGTCCTAGTGAGTCGGCCCGAGGAAGGCCAGCCATCGGCGTTCGGCGAGGCGGAACAGGCCGACCAGCGCAAAGGTAACGGTCAGGTAGATCAGCGCGGCGATGCCGAATGACTGGAATGTCATGAAGGTCGCAGAGTTCGCATCGCGAGCGACTTTCAAGACATCCGGGATAGTCGCGGTGAACGCCACGGTGGTCGAGTGCAGCATCAGAATCACTTCGTTGCTGTAATAAGGCAACGAGCGACGCAGGGCCGACGGCATGATCACGTAGGCGTAGAGCTTCCAGCCAGACAGACCGTAGGCCTTGGCCGCTTCGACTTCACCATGCGCCATGCTGCGAATCGCCCCGGCGAAAATCTCCGTGGTGTAGGCGCAGGTGTTCAGGGCGAAGGCCAGGATCGTGCAGTTCATCGCATCGCGAAAAAATGCATCGAGGACTGGCTGGGCACGTACGGAGGCCAGGCTGTAGATGCCGGTGTAGCAAATCAGCAGCTGGATATACAGCGGCGTGCCCCGGAACAGATAGGTGTAAAACTGCACCGGCCAGCGGATATAAATTTTGGGCGAAACCCTGGCGATAGACAGCGGGATCGAGACCACAAAGCCGATGAAGAGCGACGCGCTGAGCAGCCACAGGGTCATGGCCAGGCCCGTGATGTTGTTGCCATCGGTATAAAGGAAGGGTCTCCAGTATTCCTGCAAGAGTTCGATCATCGGACGGCCTCCCGGGAACCGGCGGCGTAGCGGCGTTCGAGCCAGCGCAGGACGACATTGGAGGCGCTAGTGATCAGCAGGTAGATCAATGCGGCAAGCACCAGGAAGTAGAACAGTTGATAAGTACTTTTACCGGCGTCCTGCGCGGCCTTGACCAGATCGGCGAGGCCGATGATCGAGACCAGCGCGGTGGCCTTGAGCATTACCATCCAGTTGTTACCGATGCCCGGCAAGGCGAAGCGCATCATTTGCGGGAACACCACGAGACGAAAACGCTGACCGCGTTTGAGGCCATAGGCCGTGGCGGCTTCGACCTGGCCTCGCGGTACGGCGAGAATCGCTCCGCGAAACGTTTCAGTGAAGTACGCGCCATAAATGAAGCCCAGGGTGATGACCCCGGCGCTGAAGGGGTTGATTTCAATGTATTCCCATTCCATGAAATCGGTAAACGAGGTCAGCCAGGTTTGCAGGCTGTAGAAAATCAGCAGCATCAGCACCAGGTCGGGCACCCCGCGAATCAGCGTGGTGTAGAGCTGAGCCGGTATGCGCATCAGTTTGACTTTTGACAGTTTGGCACTGGCACCGAGCAGGCCGAGCAATACCGCCAGCAACAGTGACAACACCGCTAATTGGATGGTCATCCAGGTGCCTTCCATCAGCAATGGGCCGAAGCCCTGAAGGCTGAAGGCTGAAAGCCCCAGGCTTTGTAATAGGTTTTCAAACATAAATCAGCAACCTGATCGGATAAAAAAAGCGCCCATCGCGAGATGGGCGCCGGGCATTATTTGCCGCTGTACAGATTCAGATCGCCAAAGTGTTTCTTCTGAATGGTGGCGTAGGTGCCATCGTCGTGTAACGCTTTGATACCTTTATTCAAAAGCGCTTTCAGCTCGGTGTTACCTTTCTTAATACCGATCGCCGTTTTGGATGGCAGCAGTTCGCTGTCCACAGGTTTGCTGACTTCGTAGCCTTCGCCCTTTGGCGACTTCAAGAAGCCCAGTTCGGCTTGCAACATGTCCTGGATTGCAGCGTCAAGACGGCCGGAAGTCAGGTCGGAATACACCTGATCCTGGTTCTGATAGGCCTGGGTTTTCACGCCTGCCTTGTCCAGCACGGCCTTGGCGTAGGCTTCCTGGATAGTGCCTTGCTCGTAGCCGACGGTCTTGCCCTTCAGCGAAGCGACATCTTCGCTCAGGCCGGAACCTTTCTTGAACACGTAAGCGGTTGGGCCGGAGAACAGCTCGTCGGAGAAGTCGATGACTTTTTCGCGGGCCGGCGTGACGGTCATCGAAGAGATCACACCGTCGAATTTATTGGCTTTCAAGCCCGGAATCATGCCGTCGAAATCGCTTTCGACCCATTTGCACTTGACCTTCAGCTCGGCACAGATCGCATTGCCCAGGTCGATGTCGAAGCCTACCAGGCTACCGTCGGCTGCTTTGGACTCGAACGGCGCGTAAGAAGGGTCAACGCCAAAACGCAATTCTTTGTATTCCTTGGCCAGCGCGGAACCGGCAGCCACGCACAACGCCAGTGCAGAAAGGGTCAGCAATGCTTTTTTCATTATTCAATCCCTAAGAACCAATATGAGCGCTTGTGGCGCAGAAGTACTGTTACTGGAAAGCGTAAGACCTATTAAAAGTAGCAATTTCCGAACCAGACTCCCGAACAAGCGTTTAAAAGGTAATACAAGAAGTGGCTACGCGGGGTTTTATGCACGAAAACGGGCATCGCCAGACTCCTGCGCCAGGGTGGTGCGCAGAAGGGTGAGGGGCCTGTAGCAGCTGTCGAGCCTGCGAGGCTGCGTTCGGCTGCGCAGCAGTCGTAAGTCCAATGCGGTCTGCCTGATTACACCGCAAGTTCTGGTTTCACGACTGTTGCGCAGCCGAACGCAGGCTTCGCCAGCTGCTACAAAGATCAGCTCAGCGAAATCAGGTCAGGCGAGCAAATCCTGCAACGTCGCCAAATTGTCAGCGTCCTCCACCGACTTGTCCTGCCGCCAACGCAACATTCTCGGAAACCGTACTGCAATCCCGCTCTTGTGCCGCTTCGACAGGGCAATACCCTCGAATCCCAGCTCAAACACCAACGTCGGTTTCACACTGCTCACCGGTCCGAATTTTTCCACGGTGGTCTTGCGTACGATGCCGTCGACCTGACGCATTTCTTCATCAGTCAATCCGGAGTAGGCCTTGGCGAATGGCACCAGCGTGCGTTCGCGGGCAGAGGGTGGACCGTCCCATACCGCGAAGGTGTAATCAGTGTAGAGACTGGCCCGGCGACCATGGCCTTGCTGGGCGTAGATCAGCACCGCATCGACGCTGAACGGGTCGACTTTCCATTTCCACCACACACCCATGTCCTTGGTCCGCCCGACGCCATACAGCGCATCGCGGGCCTTGAGCATCATGCCTTCGACGCCCAATTTGCGGGAGGCTTCCCGTTGGCGGGCGAGGTCGAACCAGTTTTCGCCGCTCAGCACGGGCGAGCTCAGTAACACCGGGTTTGCACAGGTTTTGATCAATTGTTCCAGTTGAGTACGGCGTGTGGCTTGAGTCTGGTTACGCCAATCCTCACCCTGCCATTCCAGCAGGTCATAGGCCATGATCACCACGGGCACCTCATCGAGGATTCTCTTGCTCAGCGTCCTGCGGCTGATCCGTTGTTGCAACAGAGCGAAGGGTTGCACGGAAGGTGACGACGGCGATTGCGGGTCGAAGGCGTCCTCGGTGCGTGGTTGTGCGGCTTTCCAGGCCACGATTTCACCGTCAATCACTGTCCCGTCGGGCAAGTCGTGAACCAGGCTGTCCAGTTCGGGGAAACGGTCGCTCACCAATTCTTCACCACGGGACCATACCCACAAACGCCCGTCACGCTTGACCACTTGCGCGCGGATGCCGTCCCACTTCCATTCCACTTGCCATCGGCTGGCAGGTCCAAGCAGGGTTTCGAACTGTTCGACCGGGTTCGATAACGCATGGGCGAGGAAAAACGGGTATGGCTGACCATCCCGTTGGGCATGCTCATTAGGTGACTCGGGAGCGATCAGCTTCAGGTAACTGGCGGCGCTTGGGCGGTTAGACAAGTCGGTGTAACCCACCAGCCGCTGGGCCACGCGTTTGCTGTCGAGCCCGGCCATCGCCGCCAAGGCGCGGGTAACCAGCAATTTGGAGACCCCGACACGGAAACTGCCGGTAATCAGTTTGATGCACAGCATCAGGCTCTGGCGATCCAGTTGTGCCCACAAGGCAGGCAAGCATTCGGCGAGGGTCAGCGGGGGCGCGTTACGCAGTGGCAGCAGTTTGTCTTCAATCCACACGGCCAGGCCATCGGTCGAGGTGTGGGGCATTTCGGGCAGCACCAGCGAAATGGTTTCCGCCAGATCACCGACGGCCTGATAACTTTCTTCGAACAACCAGGGTGAGAGCCCGGAAAACGCTGTGGCCATTTCCCGCAGTATTCGTACCGGCACCAATTGTCGAGGTCGCCCACCGGACAGAAAGTACACCGCCCAGGCGGCATCCTCGGGCGCGGCCTGGGCGAAATAGCTCTGCATCGCCGCCAGTTTGGCATTGCTTGAGGTGGTGGCGTCGAGTTCGGCATACAACTCGGCGAAGGCTTTCATGCCAGCACCTCCGCGCTCTCGGGCTCGAGGACTGCGATTTCTTCATCATCGCCATATTCGGTGCTGAAACTCTTGGCATCGAGGCCTTGTTCGCGCAGATAGCGCACCAATACCCCGATCGAACCGTGGGTGACGATCACGCGTTCGGCTCCGGTTTGTTCGATGGCCCAAAGCAGGCCGGGCCAGTCGGCGTGATCCGATAACACAAAGCCGCGGTCCACATTGCGCCGGCGCCGTGTACCGCGCAAGCGCATCCAGCCGCTGGCAAAGCCGTCGCTGTAATCACCGAAACGCCGTACCCAAGGGCTGGCACCCGCCGAAGGAGGCGCGAGGACCAAGGCCTTGCGCATCATCGGGTCATGCTTTTTAACGTCGCCGGCATAGATTGCTGGCGGTAAATAAATGCCGCTCTGGCGATAAATCCAATTGATGGGCTCAACCGCGCCATGGACCAGAATGGGGCCCAGGCTGGCATCGATGCCGTGGAGAATCCGCTGGGCCTTGCCGAAGGCATAGCAAAACAGCACGCTGGTTCTGTCGACCGCCGCATTGGCCCGCCACCACTGATTGATCTCGGCAAAGATCTGCGCCTGGGGTTGCCAGCGGTAAATCGGCAGGCCGAACGTCGATTCCGTGATGAAGGTGTGGCAACGCACCGGTTCGAACGGCGCACAGGTGCCATCGGGCTCGGTCTTGTAATCCCCTGAGGCGACCCAGACTTCTCCGCCATATTCCAGACGCACCTGGGCAGAGCCGAGCACATGGCCTGCGGGGTGAAAACTCAGTGTTACACCGCGATGCAGTAACGGCTCGCCATAAGGCAAGGTTTGCAGGCTGATGTCCTGGCCCAGACGCGCACGCAAAATGCCTGCACCCGGCGCCGCGGCCAGATAATGTCGATTGCCATGGCGAGCATGGTCGCTGTGGGCGTGGGTGATGATCGAGCGTTCGACCGGGCGCCACGGGTCGATATAGAAATCACCGGGCGGACAGTACAAACCTTCAGGACGAGCGATAACAAGGTCCATGTTGTTACCCAAATGGAGAGGCCTGTTAGCTAGGAGGTTTGCGCGAAACGAGAAGTTCGATTTATTTTCGGGAAGAATGGAGGCGTTAAACAGGCCGCTTTTTTAGCGAGGGATATCGCACCTGTGGCGAGGGAGCTTGCTCCCGCTGGGGCGCGCAGCGGCCCCGAATCTACCGCCGCGCAGATCCAGTTAGAACACAGGCGTCTGTATTGCGACTGCTGCGCAGTCGAGCGGGAGCAAGCTCCCTCGCCACAATGGATTTTCAGCAGCAGTGGGACCGACAGCATGCTTTCGCGAGCCGACCCGGTCCCACTCCAGGTTACTTGCCAGGCGTCAGCGTCAACCGCGTCTTGCCATACACCTTGTCGAAGTTCTGTGGCTGCATCGGCAGGCTCATATATTGCCCCTTGAGCCAAGGCTCGACGCTATCGAGATAGTGGGCGCTGGCCGGGTTGCCGGACTGGCCGGTACCGTTCTGGCCCATCAGCGGTTCGGCCTGGCCGAAGTCGACGATAAAGCGCATGGCTGGCGCCAGCGTGGTGTTGAAGTCCTGACCCCAGGTGAACGCCGCGGTGTTGAGTGTGGTGTGATCGCCACCGGCGGCCAGTGGACCGCGCACGGTCTGGCCGCTGGCGTTCTTCCACTCGTAGCGGTGCAGTTTTCCCCACTGCCAGGCTTTGTGATCGCCACCCAACTGGCTGTCACCCGCGCTGATCGCGGCCGCCAGGCTACGGGCGAGGATCGTCGGCTTGTCTTCTTTCTGCGCTGTGCGCGAGTCGTCCCAGAACGGACTGTCCTCACGGCTCAGCAGATGATCGGCCTGCGCCGCGTAAGACAACTTGCCATTGGCGATAAAGGCTTTCCACGCCGGGCTGCTTTCCGGGCCCAGTTCATCGAGGAAAATCTGCTGGGTGCTTTGCTGCAGGAATAGCGCGTAGATCGCCGCGTCGGCAGAGGTCGGGCTGAGTTTGCCGTCGAAGGCCATCAAGCGTGTATAGGCCTCACGAGCCTTGCCGCGATCGGCCACCGGCAATGCTTCGATGGCGTGCTTGAGGGGCTGGGACATGCCCGGCGCTTCAAACATCTTCTTCAGCTTGGCAGCGAAGGTGGTGGTCTGGTCGTATTGCATGGCAATCAGGCTACGCGTGTCGTGTTTGCCCACGCCCGCCAGCTCAGTCATGCGTTCGCCGCGCTCCGGCGCCGACCAGGAATTGGACAGCTGCATGCCGTAGCCATGGGGGATGACCCGCTGGTTGGCGGTGCCGAGCCAGCCATGAGCCGGGTCCTGGTCATAGGGATGGAGCATCGGGTCGGCGTAACCGTCCCAGTCGAAGCGACCTTCCCAGCCCGGCGACGGCAGCAAACCTTCGCCTTCGCGACGGTTCGGGTAACGCCCGGTAACTTGCCAGCCGATATTGCTGGCATCGGCAAACACCAGATTCAGGGCGATGGCGCGGATTTCGCGGCTGGCGTCCGAGGCTTTCTCCACGCTCTGCGCTCGGGACAGGTCGAAAAACGCGTCCAGGGTTTTGTCGTCGGTGAAGTTGGGCATCTGCAAGGCCAGGCCGAAACCATTCGCCAGTGCACTGCCTTGGGCGCTGTTGAGCAGCGACCCGTGGCGGGTTTCGTACACCGCTTCGCGAATCGGCTTCTGGCCTTTGATGAAATAGGTTTCGTTGCGCACGATCGCCGGCTGCCATTTGCCGCTGACTTCGTAGGAAAGACCATTGCCCTGACGTTTGATTTTTTCCAGGAACAGGTCCTGGTTGTCGCCCATGACCGTGGTCATGCTCCATGCAACTTTGCCGTTGAAACCACCGAGTACCATCGGTAGCCCGGCAATGGTCGCGCCGGAGGCCTGGTATTTCGGTGCGCGAATCTGCACGTAACTGAACAGCGACGGTACGCCCAGCGGTCCATGGATGTCGCTGGCCAACAGGCTTTTGCCACTGCGACTGCGTTGCGGGGCTATCGCCCAGTTATTGGAAGACGTGGCGCCCAGCAGGTTCAGATTCGACAGTTGAGCGGTGGCTTTGCTGACTTCACTCAGCCCTGGAATTTGCCCATTGAGTTTGATGCCTTGAAGTTTTTCCGCTTCGGCGACCGGCAATTTTTCGTCAGGAGCGGACGGCGTCAGCCAGGCCAGCTTGTCGGTGCTGACTGTCTGAGCCAGCATCAATGAGGCAATTTCTTCCGGCAGGTTCGCCGATTGACTGAAATTCAGCAGGCAGAACATCAGCGCCGAATCTTCCGGTTTCCAGTATTCCGGCTTGTAGCCAGTGGCCGCGAGGTCGGCAGGCAGTTTGTCGCGGTAGCGGAACAGGTAGGCGTTGACCCCGCGGGCATAGACTTCGAAGAAACGCTTGAGTCGCGGCGAAGAGGCCTTGTACAGCTCACCCGCGCTTTTCTTCAGATTGACCGCACGCATGTAGCGGTCGGCGTCAAGCAAGTCCGCGCCGGACATCTCCGCCAAACGGCCCTGGGCCAGCAAACGCAGAGTGACCATCTGGTTGATGCGGTCGCTGGCATGCACGTAGCCCAGGCTGAACAGCGCATCGTGGAAGCTATTGCTCTCGATCAGCGGCATGCCCATGGCATTGCGCCGAATCGAAACGTTTTGCGCCAGGCCCTTGAGCGGTTGCACACCGGAAGTCGGCAGGAGGGTGTCTTGAGTGTTCCAGGTCTGACAACCGGTCAGGCTTAAAACACCGGCCACTGCTGCGGCAACGCCGAACCGGGGAAGAAAATGTGAGAGGGCTGGCGAGGCCATGGCAAAGCTCCTGCGGGGGTAGTGACGCAATAAAGGCGCTACGTTAGTGAGCAGGAGGAAGCCGCGCAAGCGGCGGCGGTGTTATTTCTTTACGGTGATCGTTCCCATGCTCTGCGTGGGAATGCAGCCCGTGACGCTCTGCGTCACATTCAGCGCCGAACGCGGAGCGTCCGTTGAGGTATTCCCACGCGGAGCATGGGAACGATCAGAGTGCAGGGCCTCAGGATTTAGGCGGATTGACTTCTTCCAGGAATATCGAAATCTTGTGGCCGTTGGGGGGGGCCAGTAATACAGATCGAGCATCGTCAGGTACGGAGAGCGACCGTCGGCATCAGGTCGTCCTGTTTGCGGTTGATGGCTTGCCAGTGGGAGGAGGTGATGCTGAAGTGCGGGAAATTCAATGGCCCGGCACGAGAAAAATCAGCATGGAGCTCAAGACCAACGCGGCGCTGATCATCATCGATCAACAAAAAGGCATCCTGCATCCCAGGCTGGGCCGCCGAAACAATCCTCAGGCCGAAGCGCGCATCCTGGAACTGCTGGGGCATTGGCGTCGAACCGGGCGGCCGGTGATTCACGTGCAGCACCTGTCCCGCTCAGAGGATTCAGTGTTCTGGCCGCAGCAATCGGGGGTGGAATTTCAAGAGCGTTTTCAGCCATCGATGGGTGAATGGCTGATTCAGAAACAGGTGCCGGATGCGTTTTGTTCGACGGGGCTGGAAGCACGTTTGCGCGAGGCGGGGATCGATCAGTTAATCATCGTTGGCGTGGCGACCCACAACTCGGTGGAATCCACGGCGCGAACGGCCGGGAATCTGGGGTTCGAAGCGTGGGTTGCCGAGGATGCGTGCTTTACCTTCGACAAGGCGGACTTTTTCGGCAATGCCCATTCAGCCGAGGAGGTGCATGCGATGTCGCTGGGTAATTTGCATGGCGAGTATGCGACGGTCGTCAGTACCGCGAAAATTCTGCAGGCCGACTAAAAAACCTGTGGGAGCGGGCTTGCCCGCGATGAGGATCTAACTGAAACAGTTGTATTGAATGTGCCGCCGTCATCGCGGGCAAGCCCGCTCCCACAGTAGATTGTGTCGTACGCGAAATCTGTGAACGACGATACCCCTGTGGGAGCGAGGCTTGCCCGCGATAGCGATTCAACAGGCGAAGATTATCTTCGCCCGAAGCATCAAGCGCCGTGGCACTTCTTGAATTTCTTGCCGTTGCCGCATGGGCAAGGGTCGTTGCGGCCGACGTCTTTCAGGGCGTTGCGCACCGGTTCCTGGTGGGCGTGGCCGCAGTTCGGGCCGTGGACATGGCCATGGTCGTGATCATGGTGATCGTGATGGTCATGATCGTGGTTGCAGTCAGGGCCATGGACATGAGGTTGCTGGGTCATCGGGCTTACTCCGGAATTAAATCGGCGGCGATTATCACGCCATTGCGTGCCAGGTGCACGTGGTGCGCGATGAATAAACCGGTTTTCATCTCACCTTCCAGCCGATAGGGGATTGGTTGGTCGGCTTTTTTCAGCAGTTTCACCAAGTCCCGGACTTTCGGCCACAGGTTGGTGCGGATCGGTACTTTAAAATAAGCGCTGCGTTTGGGGCCTACCGTAAACCAGCGTTCGTGCTCACCCTCGGCCAGCAATATATCCCCCAGGTGAATGCGATATTCCAGGGCACGCACCGTGAGGTCGCGATCGTTGGGATTATCGACGCGAAAATGCAGCAGGAATTTTTGCTCCAGCAGATTGGCCCGGATCACCTTGACCTTGACCAGATGCACCTGCGGGTCTGGCAGGTCGTCGCTGAACCACGACGCACAGCCACCGAGCCCCAGAAACAGGAACAGGGTGAACAGCTGTATTGCGCGCCGCCGGGTGTTCATGGTCGGTGTTTCTCCCTCGTAGCAGCTGTCGAGCTTGCGAGGCTGCTACAGGCGAACGTACAGGGATCACCTCAAGCGCCAAAGTAACTCGCGCAGCATTTCTTGAACTTCTGCCCGCTGGCGCACGGGCACGCGTCGTTACGTCCGGCCTTGAGTGACACGGTGGGGTCGATGAAGTACCAGTGGCCGGCGTTCTGTACGAATGACGAGCGTTCGCGATGGCTGTGTTCGCCGCTGCTGTCGTGCCAGCGAGCGGTAAAGGTGACGAAAGCGTGCTCCGGCTGACCGCCGAAAACTTCGGCGCTTTCGACCTCCAGGCCCAGCCAGGTGCTTTGGGCGCTCCAGTCGCTGATCGACTGACGATCCAGGCCGGCCTGTTGTGCGGGCAGAGTGGTCGCCACCAGATAGTCGATCAGCCCCAGTACATAGGCGCTGTAGCGCGACCGCATCAAGACTTCGGCGCTGGGGGCGGGATGGCCGGCATGGTAATGGCCACAGCAGGCATCGAGCGGCGTGCCGCTGCCGCAAGGGCAAATGGATGTACTCATTGCGTTACCACCAATATTTCCCGAAGTTTTCCGGATTGGCCCAGAAGCGTGAGTTGAGCCAGTCGGGCACCTGTTTATAGTCAAGCAGATCGTAGGTAAACAGCGTCAGTACTTGATCTTCACGCTGGAAGCGTTCGCTGGCTTGCAACGCCAGAGAGAAGAAGTCCGTCTCCTTCCAGCCGCAGGCGGGCAAGTCAGCCAGCACCGCAATGCGGCTGGCATTGAGGTTGCGTATCCCGCCGAGCAGATTCAGGCCGTCGCGCTTGGGCAAATGTTCGAGGCAATCGACCACCAGCGCCAGATCAAACCGTTGCGCCGCCAGGTCGGCGGGCAGTGGCCCAGGGGCCGCACAGGCGACGATGCTGTCCGGGTGCGCAAGTTTGAATGCCTCTAGCGCGGGGAATTCGCTGGCGCCAATCAGCAGCAGACGCGCCGGGGCATAACGATCAAGCAAGGCGGCCAACGCCTGCTGGGGTGTGCGCGAAGAAATACCTGCAATCATCGAAGATCCTCAATCAGAGCGCCAAGATTAGCCTGCCCCAACGTCCGGGCCTAGCGTCCCTTCTAGCGGGTTTAGGCAAAAAGCGCCGATCTTCCGCGAACACAGGATAAAACAGCAATGGCCTATTGCTGGCGGAGATTAAAAGTCGGGTCTTTACTCCTGGAATCGGTTTTAAGCCGATCCCTCAGGAGAAGAACTAGATGAGCATAATTCGGACAGCATTACCCTTGGTTCTGCTAACCAGTGTGTTGACTGGTTGCGCAGGTTTGCAGAAAACCGACTGGCCGTCCTGTGCGGCGGTCGGTGGCGTCATCGGTGCAGGGCTCGGCGCGACCGAAAGCTCGGCATGGGCGGGGTATGGCGCGCTGCTGGTTGGCGGCACGGCAGCCGCTTATTGCTGGGTGCATGGTGACGGCGACGAAGACGGCGACGGCGTACCGGACAGCCGCGACAAGTGCCCGGGTACGCCTCGAGGCGTGCAGGTCGATGCCAACGGCTGCCCTCCGCCCGCGCCTGCGCCGGTGGTCGAGGAGGTGGCAGTGGTCAAGGAAGAAGTCATCGTGATCCGTGATGTGCACTTCCAGTTCGACTCGGCCAAGCTCACGGCTGCCGATAAAGACGTACTCAACACCATTGCCACGCGCCTGAAACAGGAATCCTCCAGCGCCCAACTGACTGTCACCGGTCATACCGACAGCGTCGGCAGCGATGCCTACAACCAGAAACTGTCGGATAGACGCGCTCATTCAGTGGTGGAATACCTGATTGACCAAGGCGTGCCACGCAGCAGTTTCGTGTCTGTGACCGGTGCCGGTGAAAGCCAGCCGGTGGCCGATAACAAAACCGCTGACGGCCGTGCGATGAACCGCCGCACGGAAATCAAAATCAACCGCTAGGCCTCTCCCTTTGCGCGGCTTGTACAGTCGCGGATGCGGGTCTTTACTCCTGTGTGACCGGTATGGGCCGGTGACACAGGAGCATTCACAATGAGCGTTCTCACAAGGACTGTCTTACCGGTACTGCTGCTGGGCAGTCTTCTGACCGGTTGTGCAACTCGCAGCGATGGCACCGCCCCCCTCAATCAACGTACCTGGCCGATCTGCAGCGTCATGGGTGGACTGGTCGGCGGCGGTTTGGGCGCGATTGAAAGTAGTGCCTGGGCAGCGGGAGGAGCTGCGCTCGGGATCCTGACCGGTGGCCTGATCTGCTACGCCCAGGATGGCGATGAAGACGATGATGGCGTCTTCGATCGACGTGATCGCTGCCCCGACACGCCCGCCGATACGCCTGTCGAACATCACGGTTGCCCGCTGCCGCAATACCCGGCCAGCGTGAAGCCTGTTGAACCTCCAGTCTCCGAAGTCATCACCCTGAACGGCAACGTGTTGTTCGCGTACAACCAATCCGAGCTGATGCCGCAAGCGCGCAGTGAGCTGGATTCGCTGATGGCCAAACTGCAGAACGCCGATGTGGCGAGCATTAAAGTCATCGGTCATACCGACAGCCAGGGTTCGGACGCCTATAACCAGAAACTGTCGGAACGTCGTGCCAGCAGCGTCGCGGCTTACCTGTTGAGCCAGGGCGTCGCGCCCAACAAACTCACCAGCGAAGGCCGGGGCGAAAGCCAGCCAGTGGCCGAGAACAACACGGAAGAAGGACGGGCGCAAAACCGTCGCGTGGAGTTGCACATCAATCGCTGAGCCTTGTCATAGAGCTGTCGGACAACGATGCGGGTTGATCCGACGGCCCATCTGCGACCTTCGGGAAGAATTTTTTGTTGCCCTCTGGCTTATCCCGCCTGTAAGCCGTTACTGTGCGCGCAAAGAATAATTCTCAACGGGGGAGCGTATGAAGGTGTTTTGGGGGCTGGGGAAGTTGTTGACCCTGCTGTTCTGGTTGGTGTTGCTGGCCAATCTGCTCATGCCATTCGTTCATCCATTTAACCTGTTGATCAATTTTGCAGGCAGTGTGTTGGCCGGGCTTCATCTTCTGGAGCTGGTGTTCTGCAACCGCAGCCTCAAAGGTCGAGCCCACCCTTGGCGCGATCGCCTGAAGATTGTCTTTTTCGGCGTTTTCCACCTGCAAACCATTCCGGCCCCGGCCGCTTCGAAGGCCTCCCATGCGTAAACTCTGTCTGCTCGCTGCATTTATCAGCCCATTGGCCTGCGCACAGGTGGTGAGCGTCGAAACCAACTCGCTGATGCGCTTGCCCAACACCACCAGTACCCTGCAACTGGAACGGTTGGAAGTCGCCGATTACGGCACCTTGCTGATTCCTTCGAATGTGACCGAAGTCACGGTCGGTGAGTTGCACCTGGGACGGGATGCGCGGATCGCCATTGTGCCGAGCGCACAAGCTCTGGCATTGAAGATCAATCGTGCCGAATTGGCTGAAGGCAGCCAGATCACTGCACGGGGCGCGCCGGGGACATACCTCAAGGCCGCTCGCTCCGGGCGCAATCTGGATTTGCAGATCAAAGTATTGAACGCGCCTCAATTGTCGGTAGACGCTCGCGGTGGCGCGGGTGCTCCAGGTTTTGTCGGCCTCGATGGGGCTAATGGTCAGGCACCGGGTTGTACCTGGGGCCAGGCCGGTCGCGGCGCCGATGGCAGCAATGGCAGTGATGGCCAGCCGGGAGCGCCAGGCGCGCTGGTTCGGCTGCAAGTGCCGCGTGATTACCCCGCTGAGCAGATCAAGGTCGAGATTGCGGGCGGGGAAGGTGGTACCGCAGGGCTCGGTGGAAAACCAGGGGCGGGCGGCAAGGCCAAGGGCTGTTTCGTCTATAAAGCCGATGGCGGCAAAAGCGGCCGCCCCGGTATCGACGGCCAGCCAGGGCCTGCGGGAGTGGCGGGCTCAGTGACGATTCAGCGGTTGTAAACCCCTCAAGTGATCGTTCCCACGCTCTGCGTGGGAACGCAGCCCGTGACGCTCCGCGTCACTGGACGCGGAGCGTCCCTTGAGGCATTCCCACGCAGAGCGTGGGAACGATCACGGCCGCGCCGCCGCAATCGCCACCAGCACCAACCCGACCATCAGGTTAATCCCCACCAACCGGCGAATCTTCCCCAGCACCGCCGCACCCGTCGGCCAGTCCTGAGCGGCCACCGCCGTGCGCAGTTCCGGCAGCATCAACGCCTGGATTCGGATGAACAGCGCCGTCATCACCACATACAACCCCATCATCACCTGCACATACCGCGGCGCCGCTTCAAATCCGGCGAACTGCAGATGAATCATGCCCACACCGCTGATCGGCAAAAGCACCACTGCGATCCAGACCCAACGGAAAAAACCTTGAAACACTTCTACCCACAGCTTCAACCGGGCAGGGCCTTCGAGTGCCTTCATCGCCGCGGGGCGCAAGACCATCCAGGCGAAAAACATGCCGCCCACCCACACCAGGGCAGCGAGGACGTGCAGGGTATAAACGATGCCAAAAGGTGTCATTGAGGTACTCCGTTCTGCGCGGGATTGATTAGCGGGGTATGATAGCGGCCGATCCGAACCACTGAAAATTTATCCAGCATTTTTTGCGCCCCGACAACCAATGATCAGCATCGAACTCAAAACCACGATCCAGGGCGCCTATTCGCGTTTTCTCGAAGCCAAGAGCCTCAAGCCGCGCTACGGCCAACGCCTGATGATCGCCGAAATTGCCAAAGTCCTCGGTGACATCGACACCGACGACGAAGGCCGGCGCAGTGGCGACCCCGCGATTGTCGCGGTGGAAGCCGGCACCGGCACCGGCAAAACCGTGGCCTACAGCCTGGCGGCCATCCCTGCCGCGAAGGCCGCCGGCAAGCGTCTGGTGATCGCCACGGCCACCGTGGCCCTGCAAGAGCAGATCGTCTACAAGGATTTGCCCGACCTGATGCGCAACAGCGGGCTGAATTTCAGCTTCGCCCTGGCCAAGGGCCGCGGGCGCTACATGTGCCTGTCCAAGCTGGATATGTTGCTCCAGGAAGGTCACGCGCAGACTGCTACCGCGCAATTGTTCGAAGAAGAAGGCTTCAAGATCGAAGTCGATGAGGCCAGCCAGAAGCTGTTCACCAGCATGATCGAGAAGCTCGCCGGCAATAAGTGGGACGGCGATCGCGACAGTTGGTCCACCGCGCTGGAAGACGCCGATTGGGCGCGTCTGACCACCGATCACAGCCAGTGCACCAACCGTCATTGCCCGAATTTCGGCCAGTGCGCTTTCTACAAGGCCCGCGAAGGCATGGGCAAGGTCGACGTGATCGTCACCAACCACGACATGGTCCTGGCCGACCTGGCCCTGGGCGGTGGTGCGGTTCTGCCAGACCCGCGTGACACCATCTACGTGTTCGACGAAGGCCATCACCTGCCGGACAAGGCCATCGGTCACTTCGCGCATTACACGCGCCTGCGCTCCACTGCCGACTGGCTGGAAACCACTGCCAAGAACCTCACCAAATTACTCGCCCAGCACCCGTTGCCGGGGGATCTGGGCAAGTTGATCGAGCAGGTGCCGGAGCTGGCCCGGGAGATCAAGACCCAGCAGCAGTTCATGTTCAGCGCCTGCGAGCAAGTCGCCGAGTTCAAACCCGGCGAAGACGTCGAAGGCCGCGAGCGGCCACGTCACCGTTTCCTCGGCGGGGTGATTCCCGAACACATGCGCGAAATGGGCATTGAATTGAAGAAGGGCTTTGCCCGCCTGACCGATTTGTTTACCCGGCTCACCGAACTGCTCAAGGAAGGCATGGACGGCGAGGTCAATATCGGCATCGCCAGTAATCAGGCCGAAGAGTGGTATCCGCTGTTTGGCAGCCTGTTGTCGCGTTCTTCGGGCAACTGGGAGTTGTGGACCGCCTTCACCGTCGAAGACCCGGAAGACAACCCGCCCATGGCCCGTTGGTTGACCCTGGCCGAAAGCGGTTCGCTGTTCGACATCGAGGTCAATGCCAGCCCGATCCTCGCGGCGGACATGCTCCGGCGCAACCTGTGGAACGTGGCTTACGGGGCACTGGTGACCTCGGCGACCCTGACTGCCCTCGGCACCTTCGACCGCTTCCGCATGCGTGCGGGCCTGCCTAAAACCGCCGTGACCGCCGTGGTCCCGAGTCCGTTCCATCACGCCGACGCCGGCGTGCTGCGGGTGCCAGACCTCAAAGCCGACCCGCGTGATGCGCCGGCTCACACCGCAGCGATCATCCGCGACCTGCCGCAACTGGTAGAAGGTTCACGCGGCACCCTGGTGCTGTTCTCCTCTCGCAAACAGATGCAGGACGTGTTCGACGGCCTGGATCGCGACTGGCGCAAGCAAGTGTTCATTCAAGGCAACCTGTCGAAGCAGGAAACCCTGAACAAGCACAAGGCGCGGGTTGATGGCGGGGATTCCAGCGTGTTGTTCGGCCTGGCGAGTTTCGCCGAAGGCGTGGATTTGCCCGGTGCGTACTGCGAGCATGTGGTGATCGCCAAGATTCCGTTCTCGGTGCCCGACGATCCGGTCGAAGCGGCGCTGGCGGAATGGATCGAGGCCCGTGGCGGCAATCCGTTCATGGAAATCTCCGTGCCAGATGCCTCGCTGAAACTGGTCCAGGCCTGCGGTCGCTTGCTGCGGACCGAAGAAGACCGCGGCACCATCACTTTGCTCGACCGTCGTCTGGTCACGCAGCGCTACGGCAAAGCGATCCTCAATGCGTTGCCGCCATTTCGTCGTGAAATTTCCTGAAACGCCGGTGGGCAAATTGGCCCACCGCGTTGTCTACCTCACTGCCAATGCTTTTCCACTGGCCTATTGAAGGTCGTTAGGGAGAAACACGTTCCTATGATTCGCCGTTCGTTGCCCGCTGTTTTTGCCCTGATGTTCGCAGCCCCTTTGCTGGCGGCTCCTGCCGGTCAGCAGACGCTGTTCAATTTTGTGCGTCCCGCCGACGTGGTTCAGGTGGCGACCCAGGATGCCAGCCTGCCGCAGTCCAACGCCGAACAAACAGCCGAAGGCGAAGTGCTGCGCCGCGTGACCTTCAACCCGGCTGCGCGACCGACCTTGCGCCTGACGCCGCAGACCGGTGCCTGGGACTGGTCGCAGTCGGGCGTCATGAGCCTGCGGATCCAGAGCGCGATGAACTGGGCCGTGACCCTGAACGTAACCATCCAGAGTAACGACGGCAAAACCCTGGTCAGCCGCGTAGACCTGCCCGCCGGCCCGGCGCAAACCCTGTTGGTGCCACTGCAACCGAGTTCGCCTTTGAGCCAGGGCATGAAGGCCGGCCCGCCGATGCCGATCAACTACGAAGGCCAGCGTGTATTGCTGGCCAGCAGCGCCGGTGAGCTGGACCGCAGCCAAGTGGTGTCAGTGACCTTGTCGATGGATCAGCCCAAAGTCGCCCAAAGCATCCTGCTTGAGCGCTTCGGTGTGCAGGACGGCGAGGCTGTCACCAAGGCCGCTTATGGCGGCCTGGTGGACGCTTACGGCCAATCGACCCGGGCCAAATGGCCAGAGAAGGTCAGCAGCGACGAGCAACTGAAATCCGCCGCGGCCAAAGAACAGCAGCAACTGAAAACCTGGCTGGCCGAGCGCGAGAAGCAGTCCCTGGACAAGTTCGGCGGCTGGACCAACGGCCTGGCATTCAAGGCCAGCGGCTTTTTCCGCACCGAAAAACGTGACGGTCGCTGGTACCTGGTGACCCCGGAAGGGCATCCGTTCTATTCTCTCGGCGTCAACACGGTGACCCCGAACGTCAACCAGACCTACGTCGCCGGTCGCGAATGGATGTTCGAGTCGCTGCCCCAACCCGATGAGCCCCTTGCCAGCCACTACGGCGAAGGCGACAACCGTGGCGGCAATGGCGCCGATCAGGGCCGAGCCTACAACGCCGGGCGCTGGTACGATTTCTATGGCGCCAACCTGCAGCGCCTCTATGGCGAGCCTTGTGCACCGGGCAGCGACACCAAGGCCGGTGTCGCCGAAGCGGCCAAAGCCGATGCGGTCGAGGCGACGGCCGATAAGGCCGCCGCACCCTCAGCCGATCCTGTGGCAACCGAATCCGCGGCCGGGGTTGCCGAAGCGGCCAAGACCGGCGCCGTTGAAGCGTCAGTCGATAAGGCGGCCGAGCAAACGGCCACCGAACCCTGCAAAGCGGTTTTCGACGAAAAGCGTTGGGCCAGTCACACCCTCGATCGCCTGCAAGCCTGGGGGTTCAACACCCTCGGTAACTGGAGCGCCCCGGTGTTTGGCAATGCTGACCGGGTGCCATACACCTTGCCGCTGTCGATCGTCGGCGATTACGCCAGCATCAGCACCGGCACTGATTGGTGGGGCGGCATGCCCGATCCGTTCGATCCGCGTTTCGCCATGGCCACCGAGCGCGCCGTGGCCATCGCCGCCCGCGACCACCGCGACGATCCGTGGCTGATCGGTTACTTCGCCGACAACGAACTGGCCTGGGCCGGTCCCGGCGATGACCCGAAGGCCCGTTACGCGCTGGCCTACGGCACCTTGAAAATGACCACCGATGTGCCGGCCAAACGTGCCTTCCTCAAACAGCTGCGTGACAAGTACCGCAATCAGGCGGGGCTTTCCAAAGCCTGGGGCATCGATCTGCCGGCTTGGGAATTGATGGAAGACCCAGGCTTCGTTCCGCCGCAACCGAGTGCCGAGTACCCGGAAATCGAAGCCGACTTCAAATACTTCCAGAAAGTGTTCGCCGACACCTACTTCAAAACCGTCTCCGACTCGCTCAAGTGGCATGCGCCGAACCAGTTGTTACTGGGTGGCCGTTTTGCCGTCAGCACCCCGGAAGCCGTCGAGTCCTGTGCGCAATACTGCGACGTGCTGAGCTTCAATATGTACACCCTGCAACCCCAGGACGGTTACGACTTCGCCAGACTGCGCAGCCTGGACAAACCGGTGCTGATCACTGAATTCAATTTCGGTTCGACAGATCGCGGCCCGTTCTGGGGCGGCGTGACCCAACTGGCGAAAGAAGAAGACCGTGGCCCGGCCTACGCCAATTTCCTCAAACAGGCGATGAGCGAACCGTCGATTGTCGGGGTGCACTGGTTCCAGTACCTCGATCAACCGGTGACGGGTCGCCTGCTGGACGGCGAGAACGGTCACTTCGGCCTGGTGGGCATTACTGATCTGCCGTTCCAGGGCTTTGTCGACACGGTGCGCAAAAGCAATCTGCAGACCGTCGATCAACTTGGCAAAGCGGCCGAGAAGGCCAGGGCCGAGGCGGAAAAAGCCGCCGGGAACCAGGAAGGCGAGGGCGGCAAGCAAGGTGCCGGCGATGCGGGTGGGCATTCGAGTAATGGTCATTAATAGCTGAGACCGCCTGTGGCGAGGGGGCTTGCCCCCGTTGGGGCGCGAAGCGGCCCCCATGTTTTTACAGATACACCGCAAATTCAGGCTTTGCGACCGCTTCGCAGTCGAACGGGGGCGAGCCCCCTCGCCACAGGGATCGCACCATCGATATCTGAGGCATTCTCACGGGCGGGCGACCGCCCGGCCCGGCCCTGTTCCCAAAACCCTCAAGGGCTGGAACAATGCGGGCCACTTTATAGAGCGTTTATCCGGGAGCGTTGTGGGTGCAGATTCAGGGTCATTACGAGCTTAAGTTTGAAGCGGTGCGCGAAGCTTTTGCGGCGCTGTTCGACGATCCTCAGGAGCGTGGCGCGGCGTTGTGCATCCGCATTGGCGGGGAAACCGTTCTCGACCTCTGGGGCGGCACCGCCGACAAGGACGGCACCGAGGCCTGGCACAGCGACACCATTGCCAACCTGTTTTCCTGCACCAAGACCTTCACCGCCGTGACCGCGCTGCAACTGGTAGCCGAAGGCAAGCTGCAACTGGATGCTCCAGTCGCGCGCTACTGGCCCGAATTCGCTGCCGCCGGCAAAGAATCGGTGACGCTGCGCCACTTGCTCTGCCATCAGGCGGGCCTGCCTGCTCTGCGCGAATTGCTGCCGCCAGAAGCACTTTACGACTGGCAGACCATGGTCGATGCCCTGGCTGGCGAAGCGCCTTGGTGGACGCCGGGTCAAGGTCACGGTTATGCGGCGATCACCTATGGTTGGCTGGTCGGTGAATTGCTGCGTCGCGCTGACGGTCGTGGGCCGGGCGAGTCCATCGTGGCACGGGTCGCGAAGCCTTTGGGGCTGGATTTTCATGTTGGCCTCGCCGACAAAGAGTTCCATCGCGTGGCGCACATTGCCCGGAGCAAGGGCAACCTCGGCGATGCCGCGGCCCAGCGCTTGCTGCAAGTGACCCTGCGCGAGCCGACGGCCATGAGCACCCGGGCTTTCACTAACCCGCCGTCTATAATGACCAGTACCAACAAGCCGGAGTGGCGGCGCATGCAGCAGCCCGCCGCCAATGGCCATGGCAATGCCCGCAGCCTGGCCGGGTTCTACGCCGGTTTGCTCGACGGTAGCCTGCTGGAAAGCGAAATGCTCGAGGAACTGACCCGCGAACACAGCGTCGGCGAAGACAAGACTTTGCTGACCCGGACCCGCTTCGGCCTGGGTTGCATGCTCGATCAACCGGATGTACCCAACGCCACCTATGGCCTCGGCCCACGGGCGTTCGGTCACCCGGGCGCTGGCGGCTCCATCGGTTTTGCTGACCCGCACTATGATGTCGCCTTCGGCTTTGTGACAAATACCCTGGGGCCGTACGTCTTGATGGATCCACGAGCGCAAAAGCTGGTGCGAGTACTGGCCACTTGTCTGTAAATCACGCTTAAGGGGGCCAGGGCCGGAACCCGAAAGCCTTTGTGGTTTCAAAGCGCTGTTTATCCGGGCTAACCCGGTTTGATTTTTCATTACTTCATTTTGTGGATATCCGATGTCATCCAATAAAACGCTCGCCCTGGCCCTGTGCTTCGCTATCACCGGTTGCGCACAAACCCCACAAAATGATGCAGACGGTGGCAGCTGGTGGCCGTTTGGCTCTTCCGACAAGGTCGCGACCAAAGAACCGGCCCCGGCTCCGTTGAAACCTGCTGCAACAGCACCCGTCGCCAAAGCTGACAGTGCATCCCCTTGGTATTGGCCATTCGGTTCCGATGACGCTGCCGACAAAGTGGCCAAGCCGGACGTGAAACCGGACGTTAAACCTGAAGCCAAGCCGGTTGCTGTGGCCAAGGCTGAAGCCGATGCCGGTGGCAACTGGTGGTGGCCGTTTGGCGGCAAGGAGCAAAGCACCGCCAAGGCCGTGCCGATGCCCGACCCGAAAGTCACCCAGGCCTGGCTCGACGATTACGAACCGCGCCTGCGCGAGGCGATCAAGGACAGCAACCTGAAACTCGAGCGCCGCGAAAACGTGCTGGTCGTTACGGCGCCGGTAGAAGGCTCGTTCAACCCTGATCGTCCGTCCATGCTGCTGCCGGTAACCCTCGGCCCGTTCACCCGTGTCGCGAAAATCCTCGAAGTCGATCCAAAGACTGCCGTGCTGGTACTCGGTCACAGTGACACGACAGGCGCTGCACCGGCCAACGTGAAGCTGAGCCAGGAGCGCGCCCAAGCGGTGGCGGCGATCTTCCGTCTCAGCGGTCTGCAGCGTGATCGCCTGATGTTGCGTGGCATGGGTGGCGAGGCTCCACGTGCCGCCAATGACAGTTCTGAAGGGCGTGCCCTGAACCGTCGCGTCGAGCTGTTGGTGACGCCAGCAAACACCATGGTCGCGTTGCTGAGCAAGTACAACATGCCGGCTCCGGCACCGGTGAAAACCATGGTCGCTGCGCAAGACATCAAGCCAGTGACCAAGCCTGTGACCCCGGCGCCTGCTGCGAAGAAAGCGGCTGTGCCGGCGACGAAAAAGGCCCCGGCCAAGAAGCCGGCTGCCAAGGCGCCAGCCAAAAAAGCCGTGGTGAAAAAGACTGCGCCAGCCAAAGCGGCGGTCGACACCAAGAAAGTCGCTGTCGCCGATGACACAAAGAAGTGATTCGTTAATCAAAAGGAATGCGCCATGACCCGGCCCTTGGCAGATATGCGTCGCGACTACACCCGAGATGGCCTGACCGAGGCACAAGCCCCGGCTGAGCCGTTCGAACTGTTTCATCAATGGTTTGCCGACGCGGTGAACACCGAACAAGTGCCGGTGGAGGCGAATGCGATGACGCTGGCCACCGTCGATCAGCAGGGGCGGCCGCATTGCCGCATCCTGCTGCTCAAGGGCCTGGACGAGCAGGGCTTCACCTTTTTCACCAATTATGAAAGCGACAAGGGTCAGCAACTGGCGGCCAATCCATTTGCGGCCATGACGTTCTTCTGGCCGGCCCTGGAGCGCCAGGTGCGTATCGAAGGGCGGGTGGTGAAGGTCACGCCTGAAGAGTCCGACGCTTATTATCAGGTTCGTCCTCTGGGCAGCCGTCTCGGTGCCTGGGCCTCGCCACAGAGCCGGGTGATCGCCGATCGCGGTGAACTGGAAGCGCTGCTCAAGAACACCGAGCAACGTTTCAGCGATACTCAGCCTCACTGCCCCGAACACTGGGGCGGTTATCGTTTGCTACCCGAGCGCATCGAATTCTGGCAGGGCCGTCCGAGCCGTCTGCACGATCGCCTCAACTATCGCTTGCAAGGCACCGACTGGGTTCGTGAGCGTCTGGCACCGTAAATAGCCTACCGATCGGAATACCCTGCCGCAGCGGCCGCCAGCCACTGGGGCAGGTCCCGCCGCTTGATCTTCTGCGCTTGAGCGTTCGCCAGTTGCTGGAGCATGAAGGCTCTTTTCTGTTCGTCTTGCCCCGCCAGTGACAACGCCAGATCGCGGTCCATCCAGCGTTTGATCCGCACGTACAGCCACCAATGGAAGTACAAGCCGGCGACGGTCGTGACAACAATGATGAAGTAATCCATGAAAATCCTTGGGTCGATGGCGCAGATTTCGTATTTTGGCGCTACTGTATGCCGAGTTCGATAAAGCGCCTGTATCGGGCCTGAATGAAACCAATTTTATCCGGGCAATGCCGTGACAGGCGTCAAGCTGCGGAGTTTAATGGATACCTGTCCTATGGAGTTTGATGCTATGCGTAAGTCTGTTCTACTGGTTGCTTCTTTTTCCACGATGGCGATGTTGCTCACTGGCTGCCAATCGAGCCTGACCGGTGACTCCTACTCCCGTGACGAAGCGCGTCGTGTGCAGACGATTCGCATGGGCACCATCGAAGCGCTGCGTCCGGTGAAAATCGAAGGCACCAAAACCCCGATCGGCAGCGTCGCGGGCGCCGCCGTGGGTGGTGTCGGCGGTAGCTCCATCGGCGGCGGTCGCGGCAGCATCGTCGCAGCGGTCATCGGCGCTGTCGCCGGCGGCCTGATAGGCTCGGCTGCCGAAGAAGGCCTGACCCGTACGCAAGGTGTTGAAATCACCGTGCGCGAAGACGATGGCAGCATGCGCGCCTACGTGCAGGAAGTTCAGCCAAACGAAGTGTTCCGCGTGGGCGAGCGGGTGCGGATTGCCACGGTTGATGGCACCAGCCGCGTTACGCACTAAGCGGGAATGTAGGGTAAAAGAAACCCCGATCAGGTGACTGGTCGGGGTTTTTGTTATTGGGATTGTTTATGGATGGCGTGGGTACTGGCAGACGTCGCATGCAAGTCGTTTCGATAACTCGTTAGTCGTGTGATGTCAGAAATAATTCGAGATTTTTAGGCAGATCGAGTGAGCATGCTTTTTCTATACCGATGATTTGTTCGGTAAGGCGATAGTCAAGGCAGGGCGGTGTTCTTGCGACTCGCTGCCGCCGTCACCGCATAACCGATCAATGCCGCCAGTATCGAGCCGGTCAGAATTCCCATTCGATCCATCCCGGCGTATTCACTGGTGCCGGGCACGAAGGCCAGGGAGCCGA
Organism: Pseudomonas sp. Tn43; assembly: GCF_014192635.1. Taxonomy (NCBI): domain Bacteria; kingdom Pseudomonadati; phylum Pseudomonadota; class Gammaproteobacteria; order Pseudomonadales; family Pseudomonadaceae; genus Pseudomonas; species Pseudomonas sp. Tn43. The sequence continues at coordinate 465,205 of NZ_JACHYG010000003.1, read as the reverse complement.
CGAACAGGCTCATGGTGAACCCGATGCCGCAAAGGATCGCCACGCCCATGATCTGGCCCCAATTGGCGCCTTGGGGCAGGGTGGCGATGCCGATTTTTACCGCCAGCCACGTCAGGCCGTAGACACCGACGGTCTTGCCCAGCAGCAGGCCGACGGCGATGCCCATGGGTACGTCGTGGGTGAAGCTGTCGACGGTCACGCCGCTCAGGGACAGGCCGGCGTTGGCGAAGGCGAACAGCGGCAGGATGCCGTAGGCCACCCATGGATGCAGGGCATGTTCCAGGGACAGCAGCGGCGAAGGCTCGGCGTTTTTCGTGCGCAGTGGAATGCAGAAGGCCAGGGTCACGCCAGCCAGCGTGGCATGTACGCCACTCTTGAGCACGCAGATCCAGAGGATCAGCCCGATGATCATGTAAGGCCCAAGCTTGACCACGCCGAGACGATTCATCCCGATCAACGCTGCGATGCAGGCCGCGGCCAACGCGAGGGACAAGGTCGACGGTGCGCCGGAATAGAAGATCGCGATGATGATGATCGCGCCCAGGTCGTCGATGATCGCCAGGGTCATGAGGAACAGTTTCAGCGACACCGGCACGCGTTTGCCGAGCAAGGCCAGTACGCCGAGGGCGAAGGCGATATCGGTGGCGGTCGGAATGGCCCAGCCACTCAGGGCGGACGGATTGTCGCGGTTGAGGAACCAGTAGATCAGCGCCGGCACCACCATGCCGCCAATCGCCGCCGCGCCGGGCAGGACGATTTGCGAGGGCTTCGACAGCTGGCCGTCGAGGACTTCACGCTTCACTTCCAGGCCAATCAGCAGGAAGAACAGGGCCATCAAGCCATCGTTGATCCACAACAGCAGTGGCTTGGCGATTTTCAGCGCGCCGATCTGAGCCACCACGGGGGTGTCCAGCAGCCCGCTATAGAGCCATGACAGTGATGAGTTGTTGATGATCAGGGCGAGAGCGGCGGCGGCGATCAATAACAGACCGCTGGCAGCTTCCAACTGAAAGAAACGCGTGAACGTGCTACGCAGAGGCAAGGTCGCTCTCCATCGATGAATTCAAAAGGTGGCACACCCTAACCCGTACCGTTAGTTGTTAAAACAAAAGTTATATTCTTTTTTGTTATATACCGTTACAACGTGGGTGCTCAACAAAGGTCTGAGCCTAGCAGTTGCCAAACGTATTGGACCTCAGCTGTATCTGTGCATGATGTAGGTTCTTTCCTAAGCTTGTGGGCTGAGCCTTGCAACTAGGCCGACCCTGCCTGATTCAACGAGAAAACCATCATGAGCGACAACCGACAGTGGGCCCGCGAAGCCATCCGGATCATCGAAGCCGACTTCCAGCGCAGCGCCGATACCCACCTGATTCCCTTGCCGCTGCCGGGGTTGCCAGGCATTGAGTTGTACTTCAAGGACGAGTCGAGCCATCCCACTGGCAGCCTGAAACATCGGCTGGCGCGCTCGTTGTTTCTTTACGCTTTGTGTAACGGCTGGCTCAAACCCGGTGCGCCGGTGATCGAAGCGTCCAGCGGTTCGACAGCGATTTCCGAGGCGTACTTCGCTCGGTTGCTGGGTTTGCCGTTTATTGCGGTGATGCCTGCCAGCACGTCCAAGGAAAAGATCGCGCAGATCGCTTTCTACGGTGGCAACAGCCATCTGGTGGACGATCCGACGCAGATTTACGCCGAATCCGAACGCCTGGCGCGCGAACACGACGGGCACTTCATCGACCAGTTCACCTACGCCGAGCGTGCCACTGACTGGCGGGCGAACAACAACATTGCCGAATCGATCTTCCAGCAGATGCGTTTCGAGCGGCATCCGGAACCGAGCTGGCTGATTTCCAGCCCCGGCACCGGCGGCACCACCGCAACCCTCGGTCGTTACGTGCGCTATCGCCAGCACTGCACCCGCGTGCTGTGCGCCGATGCCGAGCGTTCAGTGTTCTTCGATTACTACCAGACTGGCGATGCCAGCTTGCGCCTGGATTGCGGGTCACGGATTGAAGGCATTGGTCGGCCGCGAGTGGAAGCGTCATTCCTGCCCAAAGTGATCGATGCGATGGTCAAAGTGCCGGACGCGTTGTCGCTGGCGGCCATGCATTACCTGGCGCAGCGTTTGGGTCGGCATGTGGGCGGATCAAGCGGCACCAACCTGATCGGCGCGTTGATGGCGGCGCAACAAATGAAAGCGGCGGGGGAGTCGGGCTCGATCGTGGCTATTTTGTGCGATGGCGGCGAGCGCTATGCCACCACCTATTACGATCAGGCCTGGCTCAAGGCCCAGGGGTATGAGTTGAGTGGCTTGATGGATGCCGTGGCGGCGAGTGTCGAGCGCGGCGAGCCGCTGCCCGCCAGCGTGTTGCGCGCAAACATCTGACACCAGACACCGCCCCCCGTAGGAGCGAGGCTTGCCCGCGAAGAACGATAATGCGGTCTTTCAGGAAGACCGCGTCAACTTCTTCGCGGGCAAGCCTCGCTCCTACAGGGGCGTGTGATCGTTCCTTAGGCTTCGAGGCCAAGAATGTCTCGGGCCACCGCTTCGGCAATCCGAATACCATCCACACCCGCCGACAGAATCCCGCCCGCATAACCCGCGCCTTCACCCGCCGGGAACAAGCCCTTCACGTTCAGGCTTTGCATCGACTCGTTACGGGTAATGCGCAGTGGCGATGAGGTACGCGTTTCGATCCCGGTCAATACGGCGTCGTGCAGCGAGTAGCCACGAATCTGCTTCTCGAACGCCGGCAAGGCTTCGCGAATCGCTTCGATGGCGAACGCCGGCAACGCCAGGGCCAAATCACCCAAGGCAACGCCCGGCTTGTAGGACGGCTCGACGCTGCCCAACTCGGTCGACGGTTTGCCGGCAATGAAGTCGCCAACCAATTGCGCTGGCGCTTCGTAATTGCTGCCGCCCAGTACAAAGGCGTGGGATTCCAGACGTTCCTGCAATTCGATGCCGGCCAGCGGGCCACCCGGGTAATCGACTTCCGGCGTAATCCCGACGACGATCCCGGAGTTGGCGTTGCGCTCGTTACGCGAGTACTGGCTCATGCCGTTGGTGACTACGCGGTTCGGCTCGGAGGTCGCCGCCACCACGGTGCCGCCCGGGCACATGCAGAAGCTGTAGACCGAACGACCGTTGCTGGCATGGTGCACCAGTTTGTAGTCGGCAGCGCCGAGTTTCGGGTGCCCGGCGTATTTGCCCAGGCGCGCGCGGTCGATCAGCGATTGCGGGTGCTCGATGCGGAAACCCACCGAGAACGGCTTGGCTTCCATGTACACGCCACGACCGTGGAGCATGCGGAAGGTGTCCCGGGCGCTGTGGCCGAGGGCCAGAATCACGTGTTTCGAATGGATCTGCTCGCCGCCGTTGAGCTCGACGCCGATCAGTTGGCCGTCCTCTATCAAGACGTCAGTGACGCGCTGCTGGAAGCGTACTTCACCGCCCATGGCGCGAATCTGCTCACGCATGTTTTCCACGACACCGGTCAGACGGAACGTACCGATGTGCGGTTTGCTGACGTAGAGGATTTCTTCCGGCGCGCCGGCCTTGACGAACTCGTGCAAGACTTTGCGACCGATGAATTTCGGGTCTTTGATCTGGCTGTAGAGCTTGCCGTCGGAGAACGTGCCCGCGCCGCCTTCGCCGAATTGCACGTTGGATTCGGGGTTGAGCACGCTTTTGCGCCACAGGCCCCAGGTGTCCTTGGTGCGCTGACGCACTTCGGTGCCACGTTCGAGAATGATCGGCTTGAAGCCCATTTGCGCCAGCAGCAAGCCGGCGAAGATTCCGCACGGGCCGAAACCCACGACGACAGGACGCTGCTCAAGATCAGCGGGCGCCTCGCCAATCACTTTGTAGCTGACATCCGGCGCCACGTTGACGTTACGGTCATCGGCGAATCTGTGCAGCACCGACGCCTCATCGCGAACGTTGAGGTCGATGGTGTAGATGAAGCACAGTTCGGAGGACTTTTTGCGCGCATCGTAGCTGCGCTTGAACAAGGTGAAATCGAGCAGGTCATCACTGGCGATGCCCAGGCGCTGCACAATGGCAGGGCGCAGGTCTTCTTCGGGATGGTCGATCGGCAGCTTGAGTTCGGTGATTCGTAACATGACGGGATCCGGTTCGCGGGGCGCACAACTGCGCCAAGGCGTTTGAAGCCCGCGATTATAAGCCTCAACGGACGATTCCCGTGAGGCAAAAACGATCAGTCGTTACGCGATCCGCCAAAATACCCGCAGCCGCGTTGCACCTGGCCATTGATGCGCAGCTCGGCGCTCATGTGCTGCACGCTGGCGGTGCTGGTGTCGACGCAACGTTGCGGCGCAACCCAGAGCTCGATGCGCTGGTTATTGGCTTCGGTGCTGAGGTTAAAGCGGCCATCGCCCAGTTGTTCTTCAACGTACGGCAGGGCCAGGGGCGGCTGACCGGCACGGTGGATGACCATGCCTTTGCCGCTGACTTTGACGCTCCATTCCGGGCCATGGCCGGCGGCGCGCAGCGTCAGCTGCTTGAAATCTGGAGCGTCGCACGCCGTGCCCGAGCGTTCGACGCGGTACAACTGCTCCAGATCCAGCTGGCCGCTGGCGGTGATCCGGCCGCGCACGTCGGCGAACAGCTTGCCCTGATCATCGGCCAGGCTTGCGGCTTCTTGCAGGACGCTGGTGCCACCCGTGTCGTTGACCACCAAACTGCGCTGCTCATTGCACGGCTGGAACAGCAACTTGCCGTCGGCCGCCGTCAACTGGCCCTGCAGGCGGGTCTGGCCCACATGGGAAGCACTTTCGCGCGGGCCATCCAGCCATTGGCAGGCGGCGAACAGCGGAAGCAGGGCAGCAAGCACTAAGGAACGGGCAATACGCATCTTTGAGTCTCCTGACAAGTGCCGCCACGTTACTCAGGCTGACCGCTCATCACAACCCTGCAATGCCCTCCCGTCCGAGAGGAGGTACGCCGGGCCTTTGCAGGAGCTGGCGAAGCCTGCGATCTCTTGATTTTGGCGGTTTAGCCGACGTGGTAGGTCTGGCCGGTCTGCAAGCCTTCCACGCTTTTGGCGTAGGCCAGCGCCACTTCAGCGGCGGGAACCGGTTTGAAACCACGGAAGTACGGGGCGTAGCTGCCCATGGCTTCGGCCAGCACATTCGGGCTGACCGAGTTGATGCGCAGACCGCGCGGCAGTTCGATTGCCGCTGCACGAACGAAACTGTCGAGGGCGCCGTTGACCAGAGAAGCCGAGCTGCCCGTACGGATCGGATCGTGGCTGAGGATGCCAGTGGTGAAGGTGAATGAGGCGCCGTCATTGGCGAATTCCCGGCCGATCAGCAGCAAGTTGACCTGGCCCATCAACTTGTCCCGCAAGCCAAGCTCGAAGTCCTGTTCGGTCATGGTCGCCAACGGCACGAAGTTGACGCTGCCTGCGGCGCAGATCAGCGCATCGAAATTGCCGGTCTGTTCGAACAGTTTGCGGATCGAGGCGCTGTCACTGATGTCGACCTGGAATTCACCGCTTTTACGGCCGATACGGACGATTTCGTGGCGCTGGGACAGTTCATGGTCAATGGCTGAACCGACGGTGCCAGAAGCGCCAATCAAAAGAATTTTCATCGTGCTGTACCTGAATGGGCTGGATTTAAATCTAAGTTTAGAGTGGTTTTTCCCCTTGATAAGCGGGCTAATAGGCAACCTTTGGTTTTCAAATGGAAACAATCCCCATGAGCGAAATGGACGACCTGGCGGCGTTTGCGGTGTTAATCGAAGCGGGCAGTTTCACGTTGGCCGCCCAGCAATTGGGTTGCAGCAAAGGGCAACTTTCCAAGCGCATCAGCCTGCTGGAAACGCGGTTTGCTGTGGTGTTGCTGCAACGCACCACGCGCCGCTTGAGCCTGACGGCGGCGGGTGCGGCGTTGTTGCCGCAAGCCCAGGCATTGGTGATTCAAGTCGAGCGAGCGCGTCAGGCGTTGGCAAGGTTGAAGGACGATATCGCTGGCCCTGTGCGGATGACGGTTCCGGTTTCGCTGGGGGAAACCTTCTTTGACGGCGCGCTACTGGAGTTTTCCCGGCAATACCCCCAGGTGCAGATCGAACTGGAGCTCAACAATAACTACCGCGACCTGTCCCGGGACGGTTTCGATCTGGCAATCCGCTCGGAAGTGGCCAACGACGAACGCCTGGTCGCCCGCCCGCTGTTGGCCTGGCACGAGATGACCTGCGCCAGCCCTGTGTACCTTGAACGATTCGGTGAACCCTTGACGCCTCCGGCACTGGCCGAACACCGCTGCCTGCTCAACAGCCATTACAGCGGTCGCGAAGAATGGCTCTATCACCAGCAACACGAGTTACTGCGGGTGCGAGTCTCGGGAACGTTTGCCAGTAACCATTACAACCTCTTGAAGAAAGCCGCGCTGGCGGATGCGGGCATCGCGCGTTTGCCGTCGTACCTGTTGCAAGAGGAGCTGGCTGACGGGCGATTGCGCTGGCTGCTGCGCGATTATCAGACTCGCAGCATGCCGATGTACCTGGTGCACCCGTATCAAGGCGGTTTGCCAAAACGTACTCAAGTGCTGGCAGATTATTTGACGGATTGGTTCAAGCGCAGTGGCGAGGCGTTGGCTCGGCTGTCGCGGTAACGGGCTAATGACAATCGGCGTCGGCAGCTCCTACAGGGAATCCATCCGGCAATGGTTCGCGGTTAGTGGGCGTAACGCTTGGCAATCAGATGATCAATCGACAGCTTGCCCGGTCCGGTCGCCATCAGGTACAGCAACACCGCTGCCCAAGTGCCGTGGGTAGGATAAGCATCGGGGTACACGAACAGTTGAATGGTCAGGGTCATACCCAATAGCGCCAACGCCGAAAACCGTGTGGCGAGGCCGATCAGGATCAGCACGGGAAAAAAATGCTCGGCGAAGGCTGCCAGGTGCGCCGCGAGTTCCGGGGAGAGCAGCGGCAGGCGATATTCGCTCTGGAACAACGGGATGGTCGAGTCCGCCAGCCTTGGTACGCCGAGTTGAAACGTGCCATCGACCAAGTCGATGGCCAGGCTTTCCACCTTGGTTTGTCCGGACTTCCAGAACACCGCGGCAATGGAAAAACGCGCGATAAAGGCAATCAGGCTGTGGGGGATTTTTTCCAGCCACTCGATGGCGCGGGCGATGGGATTTTGATGAAGGCTCATGGCGATACCTGGTGATGTAAATGGGTAATGACGTTGTGGCTGATCAACAGCGCCAGGGTTTGGCTGAGGTCGAAGGCGGGTGCTGTTTCCAGCGCTTGGGCCAGAGGCTGGCCGAGTCGCAGGTTCTGAATGAACGTGCTGGCGCCGTGGTCGATGGCGAAAACTTCAACCTCCAGGCCATTGCGCAACACCAGCGCATGTTGCCCATGGTCAATGTCAATCCCGGCCAGCGTCGCGTCGTCCTGTTGATGCGCGGCCCAGATCGCAACCACGGCAAAAGCTGAAGTCAACAGATTCAAGGAGGGATGAAACACGACCGTCAGTTCGCTCAGCGCCTGCGGGTCCGACAACGCGTCAGCGATTTGTGCATGGCTCAGGGGCTGCGCGTCGGCGGCGTGATAGGCCTGCACGCGCAACCGCTCCAGCCGCGCCATATCGGCCAGATACGGCACGCTGGCTGCCGGCTCAAAACTGTCAATGAACTCGGCGAAGTCCTTGCCGTAATCGTTGATAAGTGGGCCTTGAGGCGGGCAATGCTGCACATACAATCCCGCCATCGCCCGAAAGAACGCTTCGCCCACCAACTGCGAAACCACGGGGTAACTGTCAGCCAGGGCGTTGATCAGCGAGCTCTGCACATTGTTGCGATACACCGCGAAACGGCTGGCCGGATCGGCACCATTGGCGCTGAGCAAACCGTCAGGGCAGGGTTGTTGCGGATCGAGCAAGGCGGCGGCAAACGCAGCTTGAGTGCTCATGATCGGCTCCCCGCGCCATGCAGCCATTCATCGGCCTGGCGGGCTTCGGCATGCAGCACGCTGAAGGCCGGCAATTGGTTGTCGCGCTCGATCAACGTGGCAATCGGGCCAACCCGCTCCAGCACTTGCCGGTAGAGCGTCCACACCGCGTTATCGATGGGCGCGCCGTGATCGTCGATCAGCAGACGGTCGCCGAGGCTGTCGGTGTCTTCGGCAAACCCGGCCAGATGAATCTCTCCCACTGCGTCCAGCGGCAGTGCGTCGATGTAGGCCAGCGGATCCCTTTGGTGATTGATGCAGGAGACGTAGACGTTGTTGACGTCCAGCAGCAGGCCGCAGCCGGTACGGCGAATGACTTCGCTGATGAAGTCGGCTTCATCAATGGTCGAGCGCTGGAACGCCAGATACGTCGCCGGGTTCTCCAGCAGCATTGGCCGTTTGAGGAAGCTCTGCACCTGATCGATGTGCTCGCAGACGCGGTTCAGCGTCGGCGCGTCGTAGGCCAGGGGCAGCAGGTCATTGAGAAACACCGGGCCATGGCTGGACCAGGCCAGGTGTTCGGAAAAGGATTGGGGTTGATAGCGTTCGATCAGCGCGGCAAGCCTTTGCAGGTGCTGAAGATCCAGCGGACCTTCGGCACCAATGGACAGGCCAACGCCGTGCAACGACAGCGGATATCGCTCGCGGATCAACCCCAGAAAATGATGAAACGGGCCGCCGGCCACCATGTAGTTTTCGGCGTGGACTTCGAAGAAGCCAATGTCCGGTTGTGCACCGAGCACTTCACGAAAGTGCTCGGTCTTGAGCCCCAGCCCGGAGCGGGGCGGGAGCCCTGAAGATGAATGGTTCATGGTCGACGCTCAGGCTGGGCGTGGATTACGACTTGGCTTTGTAGGCTTCCAACTGGCCGAAACCGGTCGGCGAAGTTTTGCTCATCGTCGTGACGCAGGTGCCCTTGGGGACGTATTTCCAGGCATTGGCCTGATAGTCGGTCTTTGCCGTGCCGGCGCAAGTAGTACCAGCGCCTGCGGCGCAATCATTCTTGCCTTTCATGGCCACGCCGAAGCATTTTTCCATGTTGTCGTCAGCGGCATGGGCAGTGGACACAGCGGCGATGCTCAGGGCAGAACCGAGGGCCAGCACCAGGGCGGTGGCGGACAGGGTGCGGGTGGTAGCAGTCATGATGTTTCTCCGAAATTGAGCTTGGGTTGGCAAGCGTTTGTGCTTGCTTACTGCTCTAGAGAAACGACAGGACGATGCGTTACAGGCCACCCAAAAAATTTTTTGCCGATAAGGTCGTCAGGCAATGCTGAGTTTATTGACGCTGGTGATCTGACCATTCCAGATCATCTCGTAGTGGGCTGTTTGAGTGATCGATGAGAGAGGGCTGGGAGTCATCAATGCCCAGCAGTGGCTCCCTTGCATGCGCACGGAGTTGTACCGCAGACCAGGGATTCCGGCATCCTTGATGGCCTTTCCCAAGCGATGGGAGTGCGTGTAATCGACAGGATCGTAGATTGGATCGTCCATCGCGATGGACACGGCGTCCCGCATGGCTTCGTCAACGAAAATGCAGGATAACCCGCGGAAAACAAACCTCTCGTAATTGAGCCCCTGGACTTTCGACCAATACTGGTTCTGATGATGACGCACCTCGGCCAGTGCGGTGTCCATCGAAGCCGCCAGGTACAACACGCCGAAACTGCCATCGCTGAAGCGCGAACCTGCTGGGTTGATGTGGGTGAAAGGAGCGATTGCGTAAGAGCACCCGGGGATGCCGAAGGGAATTTGCGCACGCGGTATCAGCTCAAGCCGGCCGACTTCATTTTGCAGCCTCGGATTGGTGAGGGCCTGGATCTGATACAGCACCTCAAATTCGTCCGCATTTGCCACGTCGTCAAACAGTGCAATGGGCGGAAATTTCGAATTGATCAATCGGTAGGCCTGTAACTGTTCACCGGCCAATATGGCCAGCTGGCTCACCGTTACCATTGTGCGCCTCGCAGCATGTCGATCCGTCGAAACGTCTCGTACAGGGAAATCATATCGCCTTGGGACATGATTTCGAGGGGGCTACGCCCGTTGAAGAACTCGTTCTCGTTCGCCATTGCCGCAAAACCATAGACGTTTTCAGGGTTGTCGAAGACAAGGCGCAGGGTGGCATGGATGTTGAGAATAAAACTGATGCGCTGCATCTGGTCCGAATCCAGGCTGACGGACCAATCGGGATCGCGCTGCTTTGCCCGGGAGTAGGTACTGCGGGAAATGCGCAAGATACGACAGGCCTGATCGCTCGACGCTTGCCACTTTTCGAGTATGCCTACAGCCGCTCGCAAACCCGTCACGCACTGGTCTTTGCTGAGGGCTTGGGCCTGGGAGGTTGCTGTCATGGCGATCACTTGTATTGGTCTGTAGATTCAAATATATGAATAATGTATCTGTAGGGCAAGCTTGGATTGTGAATATGCAGCTCCTACGGGGATTTTCATTGTGTGGGGTTGTAGCAGGCATAAAAAAACGGCCTGCGAAGGCCGTTTTTTGTTTACCGCAATGGCTTAACCACCGAGGTACGCTTCGCGCACTTTCGGGTCGGTCAGCAGCGCTTCACCGGTGCCAGTCATCACTACCCGGCCGTTTTCCAGAACGTACGCACGGTCAGCGATTTTCAGTGCCTGGTTGGCGTTTTGCTCCACCAGAAACACCGTCACGCCGTCCTTGCGCAGCTGCTCGATAATATCGAAGATCTGCTGGATGATGATCGGTGCCAGACCCAGCGATGGCTCGTCGAGCAGCAACAGCTTGGGCTTGCTCATCAGCGCACGGCCGATGGCGAGCATTTGCTGTTCGCCGCCCGACATGGTGCCGCCGCGTTGGGCGAAGCGTTCTTTCAGGCGTGGGAAAAGTCCGAGGACCTTGTCCATCTGTTCCTGATAATCGCCCTTGTCGGTGAAAAATCCCCCCATGGCGAGGTTCTCTTCCACGGTCAGGCGGGCAAACACCCGACGACCTTCCGGGACCACGGCGATGCTCTTGCGCATGATCTGCGACGAGTCCTGGCCAACGAGCTCCTCGCCCATGTAGCGGATGCTGCCGCTGTGGGCTTGCGGCGAACCGCAGAGAGTCATCAGCAGGGTCGACTTGCCCGCACCGTTGGCGCCGATCAGGGTCACGATCTCGCCCTGGCGAACTTCGACGTTGACGCTGTGCAGCGCCTGGATCTTGCCGTAGAAGGTGGAAACGTTTTCGAACTGCAGCATTTACGCTTCCCCCAGGTAGGCTTTGATCACTTCAGGATTGTCACGGATCTGTTCCGGCGTGCCGTCGGCCAGGGGCGTGCCCTGGTTGATCACGACGATGTGGTCGGAAATGCTCATGACCAGTTTCATGTCGTGTTCGATCAGCAGTACGGTGACGTTGTGCTCTTCACGCAGCACACTGATCAGCGCCTTCAGATCTTCGGTTTCCTTCGGGTTCAGGCCGGCGGCCGGTTCGTCGAGCATGAGGATCCGCGGGCGGGTCATCATGCAACGGGCGATTTCCAGACGACGTTGCTGGCCGTAAGCCAGGGTGCCGGCCGGACGGTTGGCGAATTCCTTGAGATTAACCTTTTCCAGCCAGTACTCGGCGAACTCCATGGCTTCGCGTTCGCTTTTGCGAAAGCCCGGCGTCTTGAACAGACCGGCCAGGAAGTTGGTATTCAGGTGACGGTGCTGGGCAATCAAGAGGTTCTCGACCGCGGTCATGTCCTTGAACAGCCGCACGTTCTGGAAAGTCCGCACCACGCCTTTGAGAGCGATCTTGTGGCCGGGCAGGCCCTCAATGGGCTCGCCGTCCAGCAGGATGCTGCCGCCGCTCGGTTTGTAGAAACCGGTCAGGCAGTTGAACACCGTGGTCTTGCCGGCGCCGTTGGGGCCGATCAGTGCCACCACCTGTTTTTCTTTCACGCTCAGGGCGACGCCGTTGACCGCCAGCAAGCCGCCGAAGCGCATGCTCAGATTTTCGACTTTAAGGATCTCGCGGCTCATTTGCGCAGCTCCATGTGAGGACGTTGCATGGGCAGCAGACCCTGAGGACGCCAGATCATCATCAGCACCATCAAGGCGCCGAACATCAACATGCGGTATTCACTGAATTCACGCATCATTTCCGGCAACAGGATCATCACTGTGGCGGCAAGTACGACGCCCAGTTGCGAGCCCATGCCGCCCAGCACCACGATGGCGAGGATGGTCGCCGACTCGATGAAGGTGAAGGACTCCGGTGTCACCAGGCCTTGGCGCGCGGCGAAGAAGCTGCCGGCGAAACCGGCGAACGCAGCACCGAGGGTAAAGGCCGATAGCTTGATGACCGTAGGATTGAGACCCAGCGCACGGCAGGCGATTTCGTCTTCACGCAGCGCTTCCCAGGCACGGCCCAGAGGCATGCGCAGCAAACGGTTGATGACGAACAGCGCGAACAGCGCCAGGAACAACGCCACCAGGTAAAGGAAGATCACCTTGTTGATCGAGTTGTACGGCAGGCCGAAGTATTCGTGGAACGTCTGCAGGCCTTCGGCAGCTTTGCGTTCGAAGGTCAGGCCGAAGAACGTCGGTTTCTCGATGTTGCTGATACCGTTCGGGCCGCCGGTGAGGTCGGTCAGGTTACGCAGGAACAGACGGATGATTTCACCGAAACCAAGCGTCACGATTGCCAGGTAGTCACCGCGCAAACGCAGCACCGGGAAACCGAGCAGGAAGCCGAAGGTGGCCGCCATCATCCCGGCGATCGGCAGGCAGATCCAGAAGCTCAGGCCGTAGTAATGCGACAACAGCGCATAACTGTAGGCGCCGACGGCATAGAAACCGACGTAGCCCAGGTCGAGCAAGCCGGCCAGGCCGACCACGATGTTCAGGCCCAGGCCGAGCATCACGTAGATCAGCACCAGCGTGGCGATGTCCACCGCCCCGCGAGAGCCGAAGAACGGCCAGACCAGAGCACCAATGATCAACGCGATGATGATCCAGCGTTGGGTCGTCGGCAGGGTGAGGAAGTTACTGGCTTTGGCCGGGATCACCGGCAAGTTGGGCGAAGCTTTCCAGGCCGAGCTGATCTGCTGGTCGAACAGCACCCGCAGGAACATCAGCACCGAGCACACGGCGATGGTGATCAGCGTGGAAGTGCTAGTGCCATGGACTTCGAGGTTGATGCCGACAATGGTCAGTTTCAGACCCAATACCGGGTAGGCAACCGCCCACACCAGCAAGGCGCTGAACAACGCCTGTTTAAGATTCCTAGTCATACTTTCTCAACCTCCGGACGGCCCAGCAGGCCGGTTGGCCGGAACAACAACACCAGAACCAGCAGACCGAACGCCACGACGTCCTTGTACTGGTCGCCGAAGATATCGGCACCAAAGGCTTCCGCCACCCCAAGCACCAGCCCGCCGAGCATCGCGCCGGGAATGCTGCCGATACCGCCCAATACTGCGGCGGTGAAGGCCTTGAGGCCGACCAGGAAACCGGCGTTCGGGTTGATCACGCCGTATTGCATGCTCAGCAGCACGGCCGCGATGGCCGCCAGGGCGGCACCGATGACGAAGGTCAGGGCGATGATGTTGTTGGTGTTGATGCCCAAGAGGTTGGCCATCTTGATGTCTTCGGCACAGGCGCGGCAGGCGCGGCCCAGGCGAGAACGGGAGATGAACAGCGTCAGGCCGAGCATGGCGACCAACGTCACCACGAACACCACGATTTGCATGTAGGAAATCAGCACTTCATGTGCGCCACCTGGCCCGATGGCGAAGTTGCCGGGGATCAGGTTGGAGATGGATTTGTCCTTGGAGTCTTGCGACAGCAGAACCGTGTTCTGCAGGAAGATCGACATGCCGATGGCGGAAATCAGCGGGATCAGACGGTTGCTGCCGCGTAGCGGGCGGTAGGCGATCCGTTCGATGCTGTAACCATAGGCACTGGTCACGACGATGGTCGCGATGAAAGCCGCGGTCATCAACAGCGGGACACTGTCGAGTCCCAGCATGGCCAGCCCGGCGATGGCGATGAACGCCACGTAAGAGCCGATCATGTACACCTCGCCGTGGGCGAAGTTGATCATTCCAATGATGCCGTAAACCATCGTATAGCCGATGGCGATCAGGGCATACGTGCTGCCAACGGTCAGACCGTTAACCAGCTGTTGGAAGAAATGATAAATGTCAGGCATTACAGCGCTCCTAAAAACCTGATACGCATTTCACTGGTGGAGTCATTTTCCCGCTCGAGCCCCGTGGATCTGCATCCACTTCGAATTCGAGGTTTGCCAGCGAACCGCTGATGACGGTTTTGAGATTTTCAGGTGGGAAGACCGGCGGATCACGCCAGCGCAGCCCAATACGTTCGTAAAATAAAGCCCACGGCACGCCGTGGGCTTTATTGGCAGTCAGTCAGGCCAGGCCTTACTGAGGCGAAACTTCAGTTTTAGGTTTGCCGAAGTGCCACTGGTAAACCACGAATTTGAAGTCCTTCAGGTCGCCCTTCTCGTCGAAAGACAGGTCGCCAGTCGGGGTTTTGAACGTGCCTTTGTGGATAGCTTCAGCCACTTTGGTGGTGTCTTCGCTCTTGGCGGCCTTGATGCCTTCGGCGATGACTTGCACAGCCGAGTAGGCCGGGAACACGAACGGACCGCTCGGGTCTTCTTTCTTGGCTTTGAACGCATCAGCCAGGGCGATGTTGGCCGGATCCTGGTCGAAGGACTTCGGCAGGGTCACCAGCAGGCCTTCGGAAGCTTCCTTGGCAATCTGCGAAATGGAGTCGTTACCCACGCCTTCCGGACCCATGAACTTGGCTTTCAGGCCTTTTTCCTGGGATTGACGCAGGATCAGACCCAGCTCTGGGTGGTAGCCGCCGTAGTAGACGAAGTCGACGTTGGCTTGCTTGAGCTTGGAGACCATCGAAGAGAAGTCTTTGTCGCCGGCGTTGATGCCTTCGAACACGGCAACCTTGACGCCTTTCTTCTCGAGGGTGGTTTTAACGGCGCTGGCGATGCCTTCACCGTATTGCTGTTTGTCGTGCAACACAGCAACGATTTTCGGTTTGACGTGATCGGCGATGTAGTTACCGGCGGCAGGGCCTTGGGCGCTGTCCAGGCCGATAGTACGGAAGATCATCTTGTAGCCGCGAGTGGTGATGTCCGGGCTGGTGGCAGCCGGAGTGATCATGATCACGCCTTCGTCTTCGTAGATATCGGACGCCGGTTGAGTGGAGCTGGAGCACAGGTGACCCACCACGAACTTGACGCCGTCGTTGACGACTTTGTTCGCAACGGCAACCGCTTGTTTTGGATCGCAGGCATCGTCGTATTCAACGGCTTCGAGCTTCTTGCCGTCGACGCCGCCCTTGGCGTTGATTTGTTCGATGGCCATTTTCGAGCCACTGAACTGCATGTCGCCGTATTGGGCTACAGGGCCGGTTTTAGGGCCGGCGATGCCGATCTTGATGGTGTCAGCGGCGAACGAATGGCTGGCAACCCCGGCCAGAACCATAGCGGCAAACAGTTTTGAAATCTGCTTAGTAGCCTTAGTCATAGTGCTCCACTCTTACTGTTGTAGTTTTTATAGTCCTGGCGCCGTAGCAGCAGAACCGGGTCAGATATCGTTGATATCCTCCGGAAAATGCCCCCGGCAACTGTACCGGTACAGTGTAGAGCGCCGATTGTCAGCCTGGGAAGGCAGCGCCGGGGGGCAAAACCTGAGGGTGTCGCTTTATTGAAAGAAAAAGACAGAATCACGGCGGGATGTTAGCTGGCTACTACTTGAATTCAGCTGCATTCCTTGGCTTTCCTACGTTTTTCAATCGGTAACGCAATTGCATCCGGGTTTTTCTGGCGCATGACCGACGTTATCATTCACGTCGATTTTTCTTTGCGGACACGAACCCATGATTCAAGAACCTAGCACCCTCTATGCCAAGCTGCTTGGTGAGACCGCATCTATTACCTGGAAAGAGTTGGAGCCATTCTTCGCCAAGGGTGCCCTATTGTGGGTCGATTCCGGCCTGGATTTGATCGCGGTGGCAGAGGCGGTAGCAACCGATGAAGGCGAGAAAGTCGCTGCCTGGCTGGCCGCCGACAAGGTCGCCAAGCTGTCTGAAACGCGGGCGCTGGATATTTTCGAGCGCGATCCCGAGCTGTGGGCCGTGGTCGTTTCACCGTGGATTCTGATCCAGGAAAGGGCGACGAGTTGAACGTTTGCACTTAATTGGTGCGCTACGTTGCCGGTTAAAAGTGTGTAGCCGCGTAGCGTGGTGGCATGTTGCCGTAGAGAAAGGCCACAGAAGGGTCTTGGCGAGGGTGACGTAAACGTAACGGGAACAGTTTATTGAGCAGCCGACGGGCTGCTTAATTGTGATCGTTCCCACGCTCCGCGTGGGAATGCAGCCCGGGACGCTCTGCGTCCCAAAACGGACGCAGAGCGTCCATTGAGGCATTCCCACGCAGAGCGTGGGAACGATCGACAGTAGGTGAGTTAAGCCGTCTTGCCCGTATGGTTATTCAGCGAAATAACCTTGGTCTTGCCAATCCGGTGACGATAGATCTCACGCAAATATTTGATCGACTTCTTCACGCAATCCCGGGACAAGCGAATGTCATTGATCGAGACAAACTTGTCCTTGTCGTTGATCAGCTCGCGGTACTTCTTCTCGTACATCGGTTTGATCGCGTACCAGTTGGTATCGAGGATTTTCGCCGGGTTTTCGAATTCGTTGAGCAACTCGTCGATACGGTCTTCGTCGAAGTCTTCACTGATGATGAAGTCCAGGATCGAGTTGTCCAGCGTCTCGTCGAAGCGGTAGGGGTTTTTCGCAAAGCAGCGCTTGATGAAGGCCACGATCAGGGTCAGGAAGTCGTCCGACAGGCATGGGCTCTTGGCGATCAGCGTGGTCAGCGACAAATTGGCCGAGGCGCCGATTACCAACGCGTAACGCTTGAGCGTGGTGTTGGGGAACAGGCTGTTGAGGTGGGTCTTCAACCGGTTCAGGTCCATGTAGGAAAGCTTGTAGTCCTTGGGCAAGGACACAATCGACACCACCGACGAACAATTCTTGAAGAAGTGCAGGTCGTGCAACGCGGCGGCGTCATAGCCCGAATTCTTGTACTGCTCAAGCGAGGCGCGATAGCGCTTGGACTCGATCGGCAACAGGCTGATGCCTTCGATCGCCTGCGTGACCTTGTTGAAGTGCGGCAGGTCGATGGAGCGGAAGAACAGGTCGTCGATATTCAGACGCTGCGGCTCTTTCTCGAACACCTTGAACTTGTCGCTGCTCGGCGGCGGGGTTTCTGGCACGACGGATTCGGCGTAGGCAATTGCCACAGGGCCGGCCAGGCTCATGAACAGGTCGTTGGCGTCCAGGCGAATGGTTTCACCGATGTCGATGCCGGCACGACGGAAATAGTTCTGGTCGTAGTCGGTAGTGACCGCCTGCGCCGTCAGAATGTTGAAGATCTGTTGTGAGATGTACTGGTTGGCGTGCTTTTCCATGGCATTGACATCAATGTTCTGGATGTTGCCGTCATCGCTTTCTTCGGCATAACGCATGATGTCGTTGGAGATCAGCATCATCGCGTTCCATGGGCGGATACGGCCCATGACGCTGGCTTCGCTGCTGTCTTCGTTGGCGAAGTTGTAGGAGAAGTCCCACTCTTCCGACAGGTATTTGCACAGCAGGCGACCGGCATTGATGTGCAGCGCCTCGGACATTTCGCTGCGGTGATCGGAGATGTTCGGCAACACGCAAATGCCACTGGTGAAGATCGGCTCGAAGACGAAGGAATGACCGCTTTTGCTGTCGTGTTCGTCCATCGGTTTGGTGTCGAACGTCTTGTTCATGTACGAGTGCTGCTGGGCCAGGCCGAACTCCGAGGCCATGCCCGAACCGGTACCGCCGCCGGCACTGAAGATGGAGAAATACAGGCGCGACTGGTTCGCCTTGATCCCGCAGCTGTCGATCAGGTAGGAATGAATCATCTTCCAGTCAGGGCTGGAGAACCGCTGGGTATCCTTGTTCAGGATGATCTTGGCCAGGTACTGGCCGAGGATCGGCGCGTTACCGGCGCCACCGGCGTGGACTTCCGACAAATCCATGATCTTCATTTTGCTGTAATCGCGCAGAAAGCCGCTTTTTTCGCCCTTGCGCGAGAAACGGATGCGGCCGGCGATGTCCTTGTCCAGGTCGCCGAGCATCACCAGCGGCTCGACCAGAAACACCGGTTTGCTGGCCTTGTTCGACCCCAGGCGCAGGTTGTTGCGTATCCATTGCGCCGGGCTGTAGCCCTTTTCGGCGTAGCGTTTGTCTGGCGACAGGCGATCTTCGTTGTTGAATTCGTTGAGGTAGAACTTACGGGCGTTGTACACCAGTTCCGCCACGTCCAGCGCGATGTTCGAACCACAGCGACCCAGGCCGATCAGGCACACCGACGGGAATTCCTGATCGCTGTGTTGTTCGTTGTCGCCTTCCAGATGGGGCGGGCGCGGGAATACCATGTCGCGCAGGCCGTCGAGGTTGTCGAGGATGCGGTCGGTATTGGTTTCGGTGAAGTACAGGTATTGCTGGGTCGCCAGCGGACGCGACGGGGTCAATGGCTTCGACGAGGAGGGGCTGTTCGCCGCGGGGCTCAGGGTCAGGTCGGATACCGCGGTTGCCGGATTATTTTTAGAAGTCATTGTGCGCCATATACCTGGACTGGTCGGCTCGGCGACAAGTGTCATCGAGTCATCACGGAATGAGATCTCGCGTCTTTGTACAGCGCGAATGTGGCCCAAGCGTCAGGGTCTTGGACCTGTGCATCGCTCGGGGGAATCCTTTCCTTGGTCATGCTGGATCGGCCAATATTCGATGATCTTTAATCAAAAGGAGGCTAAATGATGGCAACGTTGCCAGCGCTGGGGTTTGCCGGAATCGGTTTGATGGGCTTGCCAATGTGCCGACGCCTGTTGGCGGCGGGTTATCCGCTGACGGTGTGGAACCGTAACCCTGACAAGTGCGCCGCGCTGGTCGAGGCCGGCGCGCGGCAAGTGGCGACACCGGCCCAATTGTGCTCACACGCTGATGTGGTGATGCTGTGTCTGGCCGACACCGCTGTTGTACAGGAAGTGATGTTTGGCGCGGCAGGCGTTGCCGAGGGGGCGAAAAGCGGCCAGTTACTGGTGGATTTTTCCAGCCTGGAACCCACGGCGACGCGGGAAATGGCGAATGCACTGGCCAGTAAAACCGGCATGAGTTGGCTCGATGCGCCGGTCTCCGGTGGAGTGGTCGGTGCCCAGGCCGGCAGCCTGGCGATCATGGTCGGTGGCGAGGCGGCAGACCTTGAGCGCGTGCGTCCGGTGTTGCTGACCCTGGGCCAGCGCGTGACTCACATGGGCGCTGTCGGTGCGGGGCAGGTGACCAAGGCCTGCAATCAGATGATCGTGGCGTGCAATGCCCTGGTCATTGCCGAAGTGGTGGCCCTGGCTGAGCGTTCCGGCGTCGACGCCGGGCTGATCGCCGAGGCGCTCGCCGGTGGTTTCGCCGATTCAAAACCGCTGCAGATTCTTGCGCCGCAAATGGCCGACAGCCATTTCGAACCGGTGAAATGGCACGTACGCACGCTGCTCAAGGATCTGGACACTGCTGTGAAATTTTCCCGTGAACAGGGTTCGGCCACACCGATCAGCGGATTGGCCGCACAACTGATGCGCCTCCATGGGG
Source organism: Pseudomonas sp. Tn43 (assembly GCF_014192635.1). Lineage (NCBI taxonomy): Bacteria > Pseudomonadati > Pseudomonadota > Gammaproteobacteria > Pseudomonadales > Pseudomonadaceae > Pseudomonas > Pseudomonas sp. Tn43. The sequence continues at coordinate 445,543 of NZ_JACHYG010000003.1, read as the reverse complement.
GCCAGGGTTACCTGGAAAAGGATCCGTCGACGCTAGTGCAGTTGTACCGTGAGCCAAACTCAAAGGATTGACGGTGTGCATGTGCTTGCGCTGATTGATTTCGGCCAGCACTGGACGCAACTCGGCCAGCGGCACCGGACGGCTGAGCAGGTAGCCCTGAACGAAATCGCAGCCATGGCGTTCGAGAAAGTCGTATTGCTCCAGGGTTTCGACGCCTTCGGTGACGACCTGTAAATGCAGGGTATGCGCCATGACGATAATGGCCTGGACGATTTCCATGTCCTGGGTAGCCTTGGGGATGTCCTGAATGAACGAGCGGTCGATCTTCAACGTGTTTAATGGCAGGCGCTTGAGGTAGGCCAGGGATGAATAGCCGGTGCCGAAGTCATCGATCGACAACGAGACCCCGAGGGCGCGAATCTGGCGCAGCAACACCAGGGTGTTGCTGATATTGCCCATCAGCGCATTCTCGGTCACTTCCAGTTCAAGGCGCTGTGGTGTTACCCCGAAGGCGTGCAGGGCGTGTTCGATTTCGTCGGCCAGTTCTTCTCGCGCCAGGTTCAAGGGTGAGCAATTCACTGCAATTTTGAGTTCTTCGCAATCGGGATGGGACAGCTCGCTCAAGTCCTCGCAAGCCTTGCGCAGCACCCAGTTGTCGAGTTCGCCGATCAGGCCGTTGGCTTCGGCAATGGTGATGAATCGGTCCGGTGTGAGCAACCCGTGAACCGGATGTTGCCAGCGAATCAGCGCTTCAAGTTTGCTGACCTGGCCGATTCTCAGGTCATAAATCGGTTGGTAATACAGCATCAAGCCGATGTTTTCGCGCAGGGCATACCGCAGTTCTTCTTCAAGTTGTAACTCCAGGGTGGCGCGGGTTTTCAGGTTCGCACTGAAAAAATGCAGGGCGTTACGGCCGCCATCCTTGGACTGGTAAAGCGCCAGGTCGGCGTTTTTCAGCAGTTCTTCGCACGTCTTGCCGTCTTCGGGAAACAGGCTGATGCCGATGCTGGTGGTCATGACCATGCGCCGTCCCGACAATTCGATGGGTTCCTTCATTTTCAGCATGATGCGCTGGGCCATCTGCCGCGCTTCTTCACGGTCATACAAGGTGATGAGGATGCAGAATTCGTCGCCGCCGAAGCGCGCAACCACGTCTTCATGACTGCGCACTGCAGTCTTGATATGGCCGGCCAGAACTTTAAGCAATTCGTCACCGGCGTCATGGCCGAGGCTGTCATTGATCCGCTTGAAATGGTCGATGTCGAGGAACATCACCGCCAGCATGCCGCCTTCATTGGTTTTCTGGATGAGTTTCTCGGCGAAGATCTGATTGAAGCCTCGTCGGTTGATCAGGCTGGTCAAGGGGTCGTAATGCGCCACCTGTTGCAGCGACAGGCGTGCCTGATCCAGTTGACTGAGCAGGGCGTTGACCCGTTGCAGGTCATGCTCTTTGTGTTGCAGCTTCTTGTCGGCCCATGCAGCGGTAATGACGCTGCCGATGATCAGCAGCGTCATTACCGCCACCGTCAGACCCAGTTGCATGTGATTGTTGTCGCCGGGCAGCGGCCCGAGGCTGCCGGCGGGCAGCACGAGGCTGAACGCCGCCATGCCGGTGAAATGCATGCTTACGATGCCAGCCCCGAGCACCAGGCTGGCGGTGTATTTGAGCAATTGATGAAACACGCCGGCGCCATCGCGCAAGTGACTGGAAATCAACAGCGCCGCCAGGCTGGCACCGATGGCGATCACAATGGAGAGCGCGAACAGAACAGGTTGGTAGTAAGCCATCGCATTCGATCGCAGAGCGGCCATACCCACGTAATGCATGGTTGCGATGCCCAGGCCGATCCACACGGCGGCCTGCAAGTATTGCCAGAAATTGAGCTGAGGATGACTGAGGGTATGCATGGCCAGGCATGCGGCGATCAGGACGAACAACAGCGAGAGCAGGATAGTGGGCAAGTGGTAATGGATTTCGATCGGCGCCTGGAACGCCAGCATGCTGATGAAATGCATGGCCGAAATACCGACCGCCAGACACCCGGCACCGACCCAGCGCCAAAGTCGCTGGGTGGCGGGTTTTTCCACTTGGCCGACCCGCTCGGTCATGCCCAGTGTGGCGAAACCGGTCGCGCAAGCCACTAGATAGGCCAGCAAGACCAAAAACGGGTTATGGCTGCAATCGAGTATGACCTGCCCCTTCTCCGGTAGCCCGGTCATGAAATGCAAACCAAGCCACTCCATAGCATGTCCCGTCTCTGAATTCCCTGGCCTGCGCCGTGCACGCTGGCGAATGCTTGCAGTATAGAGGCCTTGAAAGGAGCGCAAGCGGTGATGGCACCTTAGTACCAATGTTTTTGGAATGGCATTTAGAACGATTGGAAATAAATTGTTTCATGGCTCGCAATGGCTGCCATGGATGGGTATCAGCATTACGAATAATTACAGACAGTTCGGGTGCGCCTGACTAGATTGACGGTTCCGGGCTCGAATGCGCTGGCAGTGAAGCCCCAATAACAATAAAGAGACGGACCCATGCAGAACTCGACCCAAGCGGCGAATGCCTGGCGCATTCTGTTCCTGCTGTTCCTGGCCAACCTGTTTAACTTCTTCGATCGCACCATCCCGGCCATCATCATCGAGCCGATCCGCATGGAATGGCGCCTCAGTGATTTTCAACTGGGGATCATCGGCACCGCATTCACCATCGTTTACGCCATTGCCGGCTTGCCCCTTGGCCGATTGGCCGATACCGGTTCGCGTAGCAAGTTGATGGGCTGGGGCCTGGCAACCTGGAGCGGGCTGACGGCGGTCAACGGGCTGGTGGGCAGTTTCTGGAGTTTCCTGATCGTGCGCATGGGCATCGGCATCGGTGAAGCCAGTTACGCACCCGCCGCCAATTCACTGATCGGCGATTTGTTCCCGGCTCATCGTCGGGCTCGGGCCATGGGCATTTTCATGCTGGGGTTGCCGTTGGGGTTGCTGCTGGCGTTCTTCACCATCGGCTGGATGGTCAAGGCGTTCGACAGCTGGCGCGCGCCGTTCTTTATCGCGGCGGTACCGGGGCTGATCCTGGCGGTGTTCATGTTCTTCATCAAAGAGCCCAAGCGCGGCGCGGCGGAAAACGTGCAAGTGTCTCAGGAACGCGTGGACCGGCCGATCCGTCGAGTGCTGGCGGTGCCGACTTTCCTGTGGCTGGTCATGGCGGGGCTGTGTTTCAACTTCGCGACTTATGCCTGTAACTCGTTTCTGGTGCCGATGCTGCAGCGATATTTTCTGATGCCGTTGCAGGATGCAGCCGTGGCGACCGGGGTGATCGTTGGGGTAACCGGGCTGTTCGGCCTGACGCTCGGCGGCTGGATTGCTGACAAGATTCACCAGCGCGTAGCCAATGGTCGGCTGCTGTTCGCGGCGTTCAGCCTGATCATTTCGACCGTATGCACCGCTTGGGCGCTGCACGCCGGACGCATCGAGATCGGCGTATTTGTCGCGGTATTCAGCCTGGGTTGGCTGTTTGCCTACAACTTCTATACCTGCGTGTACACGGCGATCCAGGACGTGGTCGAACCGCGCCTGCGCGCTACGGCCATGGCGTTGTTCTTCGCCGGTCTGTATTTGCTGGGCGGCGGATTGGGGCCGGTGGTGGTCGGCGGTTTGTCCGATCACTTCGCCCATCGTGCGATGCTTTCGGCGGGTGCCGAACAGATGACCGAGGCGTACAAGGCGGTCGGTTTGCATGACGCGATGTACCTGATCCCGGTGGCGCTGTTCTTTACCATGGTGTTTCTGTTTTTGGCCTCGCGGTGTTTTGTCAGGGATGCCAAGCGGATGAAAGAGGGGTTGGTGGCGGTGGTTGAGCCTGGGATTGCAGCGGCGCCCGCGGTTTAAGATCAAACGATCGCAGCCTTCGGCAGCTCCTACAGGGCGATCGTGATCGGCGCGCCCCTGTAGGAGCTGCCGAAGGCTGCGATCTTGGCGGCGGTTGTTTCACCACAGATCTTCAGAAAGCAAAAAGGCCCGCATCGCTGCGGGCCTTCTTGTTCCAGCGGTGGAGTAGGGGGATTAACCCGCCACCAACACCCGAATCGCTTCCAGTCGCAGCGCCGCTTTGTCGAGCATGGCCAGGCCTTGCTCACGTTGTTTGCGCAGGGCAACCAGTTCGCTGTCGCGCACGGTCGGGTTGATCGCTTGCAAGGCGGTCAGGCGTGCCAGTTCTTCGTCGGTATCCGCCGCCAGGCGACGTTGCGCCTCGGCCACGCGCTCGGCATGACGCGGGGTGATTTTCTCTTCGCCGGCGTTGATCCGTGGCGTCAGCTGGTCGCGCTGGGCCTGGATGAACTTGTTGGCGCTGGCGCGGGGTACGCTTTCCAGTTGATCGTTCAGGGTTTCGAACGACACTCGCGTCGACAGATCGTTGCCGTTGGCGTCGAGCAGGCAGCGCAAGGCCGCCGGTGGCAGGTAACGGCCCAACTGCAGCGAGCGCGGGGCAACCACTTCACTGACGTAGAGCAGTTCCAGCAACACGGTGCCCGGTTTCAGCGCCTTGTTCTTGATCAGTGCCACGGCGGTGTTGCCCATCGAGCCGGACAGGACCAGGTCCATGCCGCCTTGAACCATCGGGTGTTCCCAGGTGATGAATTGCATGTCTTCGCGAGACAGCGCCTGGTTGCGGTCATAGGTGATGGTCACGCCTTCGTCGTCGCCCAACGGGAAGCTGGCGTCGAGCATTTTTTCGCTTGGCTTGAGGATCAGTGCGTTTTCCGAATGGTCTTCGCTGTCGATGCCAAAAGCGTCGAACAGGGTTTCCATATAGATCGGCAAGGCGAACTGATCGTCTTGTTCGAGGATGGCCTCGACCAGCGCTTCACCTTCGCCGGCGCCGCCGGAATTGAGCTCCAGCAAGCGGTCGCGACCGGTGTGCAGTTCAGCTTCCAGACGCTCGCGTTCGGCGCGGGCTTCGTCGATCAGCGCTTGCCACTCGCCGTCATCGGCGGTTTCCAGCAGCGGCAACAGGCGCGGGCCGAACTGATGCTGCAAGGCGTTGCCGGTCGGGCAGGTATTGAGGAATGCGTTCAGCGCTTCGTGGTACCACTGGTACAGCCGCTCTTGCGGACTGGTCTCCAGGTACGGCACGTGCAGTTCGATGATGTGTTTCTGACCGATCCGGTCGAGACGACCGATACGCTGCTCCAGCAGGTCCGGGTGCGACGGCAGATCGAACAGCACCAGATGGTGCGAGAACTGGAAGTTGCGACCTTCACTGCCGATTTCCGAGCAGATCAGCACCTGAGCACCGAATTCTTCGTCGGCGAAGTAGGCGGCGGCGCGGTCACGCTCGAGGATGTTCATGCCTTCGTGGAAGACCGTGGCCGGAATGCCGGAACGCACGCGCAGGGCGTCTTCCAGGTCCATGGCGGTTTCGGCATGGGCGCAGATCACCAGCACTTTGGTGCGCTTGAGCATTTTCAGGGTGTCGATCAGCCACTCGACACGTGGGTCGAATTTCCACCAGCGCTCTTCTTCGTTGGCGTCCGGCTGGGCCTGGAAGCTGACTTCCGGGTACAGCTCGGCATGATCGCCCAATGGTAGTTCGAGGTATTCGGCCGGGCAGGGCAGCGGGTACGGGTGCAGTTTGCGCTCCGGGAAGCCCTGCACGGCGGCGCGGGTATTACGGAACAGCACACGGCCGGTGCCGTGACGGTCCAGCAATTCGCGGACCAGACGGGCGCTGGCTTCGGTATCGCCATCGTTGACGGCGGCTAGCAGGGCTTCGCCTTCGTTGCCGAGGAAACCGTGGATGGTCTTGTGCGCTTCAGGCGACAGGCGCCCCTTGTCCAGCAGCTCCTGAACGGCTTCGGCCACCGGGCGATAGTTTTCGCTCTCGGCGCGGAAGGCGTGCAAGTCATGGAAACGGTTCGGATCGAGCAGGCGCAAACGCGCAAAGTGACTGTCCTGACCCAGTTGTTCCGGGGTCGCGGTCAGCAGCAACACACCAGGAATGACTTCGGCCAGTTGCTCCACCAGCGAATACTGAGGGCTGACCTGGTCTTCATGCCACACCAGGTGGTGCGCTTCGTCGACCACCAGCAAATCCCAGCCGGCGGCGAACAACGCGTCCTGGGCTTTCTCGTCATCTACCAGCCATTCGAGCGCAACCAGTGCGAGCTGGGTGTCTTCGAACGGGTTGGCGGCATCGCTTTCGATGAAGCGTTCTTCGTCGAACAGCGCGACTTGCAGGTTGAAGCGGCGGCGCATCTCCACCAGCCATTGGTGCTGGAGGTTTTCCGGCACCAGGATCAATACGCGACTGGCGCGGCCCGAGAGCAGTTGGCGATGAATCACCAGACCGGCCTCGATGGTTTTGCCCAGGCCCACTTCGTCTGCCAGCAGAACCCGCGGCGCAATGCGGTCGGCGACTTCACGGGCAATGTGCAACTGGTGCGCGATCGGTTGCGCACGCGCGCCACCCAAGCCCCAAAGGGCGGATTGCAACTGGCGGCTGGTATGTTCCAGGGTGTGATAACGCAGGGAGAACCAGGCCAGCGGATCGATCTGGCCGGCGAACAGACGGTCACTGGCCAGACGGAATTGAATGAAATTCGACAGTTGGGTTTCCGGCAGGGTGACCACTTCGTTCTGCGCGTTGAGGCCGTGGTAGACCAGCAGGCCATCGACATCGTCGACTTCCTGGACGGTCAGTTTCCAGCCTTCGAAGTGAGTGATGCTGTCACCCGGCGAAAACCGCACGCGGGTGAGGGGCGCATTCCTTAGCGCGTACTGGCGAGTGTCGCCAGTGGCCGGATAGAGCACGGTCAACAAGCGGCCGTCCTGTGCCAGAACGGTGCCCAAACCCAGCTCGGCTTCGCTGTCACTGATCCAGCGTTGCCCCGGTTGATACTGCTGCGCCATGCTGCCTGACTCCCACCTTGAAAAAGCGGGCTATCTTAACGGAATGAGCCTTCAGGGCCAAAGGATTACATGCGCGCGCCGACGGAGGATGCGAACTTTTCAGACGCTGAAGATCAAAAGATCGCAGGCTGCGCCAGCTCCTGCGGTGCCAGGCTGATCACAAGTTTGTGACCGATGGCTCAAGTCGCCATTGCGGCAGCCGACAGCTTGCTGACAGGAGATTAATAATATGCTGCCACCGATGCTTCCCTTGAGCGCCGTACCGATCACGTCACAGCAGGATCCGGTTCGCCAGCGCCCGGATATCCCGCCCGTGGTGCCGGTGCAGGAAAGCTCCAACGAAAGCACCATCGACCTGCAAAAGCGCGATCCGGAGGAGGCAGGCCTGCAGCTGCGCGAGGAACAGCGTCGGCAACAGGAACGGGAGCGTCGCCGTCGTGAGGCTGATGAAGATCCTGAAGAGCACCTGGCGATTCCCGGTAATGAGCTCAATGCCGACAACACCGTACCGGTGGTGCCGTTGATGGAGGATCAGCCGCGTCAGGGGTTGTGGGTCGATATCGAAATCTGAATGCCGGATTACTGGTCAGCGCACTCGCCAGACCGCATTATTGGCGTAATCCTGTCGCCTTTATCGGCAGTTGAATTCATTTCCAAGCGATGCACTGAACGCCATGAGCCAAGATGACAAGCTGATTGACCTCAATACCGAACGCGCCAAGCGGGTTCATGACCTTAATGAAAAGCGCTTGAACGAAGTGCGCCAGGCGTTCGAGCAGGCGATGCCGTTGGGCAAAGCGAAGAAAAAGCCGAAGAACAAACCGAAAAAGCGTTGAAACACCCTGCATCGATTGATGCAGGTCAGTTATTCCCCTTCCTTTTACGCCCTTGTAGGGCGGCATTGATCCCGGTCAATTTTCTCTCCTGCCTGATTGGTTAACTTAGCGCCATCGCAACAGGGCAAGTGCAGGAGGCCAGTCATGTTTTTTGACAACGTGGTGATCGCCGGAGTGCTGACTGTCGGCCTCATGGTTCTGTTTTTTGCAGGGTTTGGATTTTTTATCTGGAAGGATTCGCACAAGCGGAAAAAACCGTAGGGTCTTTCTGGAGCAATGAGCACGCAAGGCATTTTGGGCGACTTCGGTCGCCCTTTTTTTTGTCCGCAGTTCGATCGTTCCCACGCTCTGCGTGGGAATGCCTCAAGGGACGCTCCGCGTTCCAGCTCTCGAAAGGGACGCGGAGCGTCCCGGGCTGCATTCCCATGCAGAGCGTGGGAACGATCTAATACCGAAATGCGGGCAATAAAAAAGGCGCGAACCTCACGGAACGCGCCTTTTTTTATGCCGCTGTGTATCAGCTAGCCAGAGCCTTCGACGCCAGCCAGAACAGGCCGGCCGACAATGCCACGGTGGCTGGCAGGGTCAGGACCCAGGCCAGCAGGATGGTTCTGACGGTGCCACCTTGCAGGCCGCTTTTGTTCGCGACCATGGTGCCGGCCACACCTGAAGACAGGACGTGGGTAGTGGAAACCGGCAGGCTGAAGATGTTCGCCGCGCCGATCATGCACGCTGTGGTGATCTGCGCCGACATGCCTTGGGCGTAGGTCATGCCTTGCTTGCCGATTTTCTCGCCGATGGTCAGGACCACGCGTTTCCAGCCGACCATGGTACCCAGGCCGAGGGCCAGTGCGACCGCCAGAATCACCCAGAACGGGGCATATTCGGTGGTGGTGGTCAGGTCTTTGCGCAGTTTGTCCAGGTCGGCTTTTTCACGGGCAGCGAGGCCTGGCAGCTTGGCGACTTTCTTCGCAGTGTCGTCCAGGCAGAGCAGGTAGCGACGTACTTCGATACGGCTTTCCGACGGCAACGAATGGTAGTCGGCTACACCTTTAAGGGTGCCAAGCAGCGCTGAAATGGTCGGTTCGGTCTGTTGCGGGTTGCAACGGAATTTCTCCGGCAGATCGCCTTTCACGCTTTTGCCCAGTGCCAGGAACTCACCCAGGGATTCGCGGTTGCGCTCGTAGAACTGGCTCAGGTGCAGGGTCGCATCGCGAGTACGTTCGATCTGATAGGTGGTGCTGTTCAGGTCGAGAACGAACTGTGCCGGTACGATACCGATCAGCACCAGCATGATCAGGCCGATACCTTTCTGGCCATCGTTCGAGCCATGCACGAAGCTGACGGCCATCGCCGAAATCACCAGCACCAGACGGTTCCAGAATGGTGGGTGTTTCTTGTCGTCGATCTTGCGGCGCTGTTCCGGTGTCTTGTGCATCTTGGACAGCGGACGCCACCATTTAAGACTGATCAGCACCAGGGCGGCGATCAGGAAACCGGCCATTGGCGAGAACACCAGGGAGGCACCGATATCAATCGCTTTCTGCCAGTTCACGCCATCGGCCAACGGAATATCGTTGATCAGGGCGTTGGCCAGGCCGACACCGAGGATCGAACCGATCAACGTATGCGAGCTGGAGGCGGGGATACCGAAGTACCAGGTGCCCAGGTTCCAGGTGATGGCGGCGGCGAGCAACGAGAACACCATGGCCAGTCCGTGACCGGTATTCACATTGATCAGCAGTTCTACCGGCAGCAAATGGACGATGGCATACGCCACGCCCACACCGCCCAGCAGCACGCCGAGGAAGTTGAACACACCGGAAAAGAACACCGCCAGATGAGGCGGCATGGCTTTGGTGTAGATAACAGTGGCCACCGCGTTTGCGGTGTCATGAAAGCCGTTGATGAACTCGAAGGCGAGGACAAAAGCCAGGGCGAGGAAGAGGCTCACAAGCACCCAAGCATCCAGTCCGCTGAATAAATCGATCATGAAGGTTTTCTGACCCGGTCGTAAGGGGGCGCGATTATGCCAGAAAAGATGGGTAATCGATGCACTAGCTGCTCATCGGTTACATTCTTCAACGAATTAATTTGTAGCAATCCCTCGGGCCCCAGGTTTTTTCGGGGTTTTACAAGTCATTGAATTGACTTGCAAAGGCCGTAGCCACAAGGGTTTCTCCCGGCAGGGCGAGAGGCTTGAACGCGTGTGTGAAATATCTGAGAAGAAGGTCGGACAGGAGCCATTTACCTCATCCAATGGATGAGGGGACCGCCGCCCGCTTGTAGCGGGCGCGAAAAGCATCATCGATACAACCCGCTTTTAACAGGTGTAGATGCAGGCTCTTGAAAGAATTCAAACCCAAGCAGTCATGGCTCTTCGGATTTGAGTTCCTTTTCCATCTTCTGCAATTCCTGAGAGAAGGCCTGGTCCTGAACGGTGGCGCGTTTACGCCAGGGTTTGCGTTCGGGTTCGGGCTGAGCGGCGTAGGTGGTGACTTCCCCGCCGTAAACTTCCTTGTAACGTTGTTCCTGGCGCTCAAGTTCCGCGCGCAGTTCGTCTTTCGTCACAGTGCTACCTGATTGAGTTGAGATTAATTCTGGTGAAACGCGCTGCATCGATTTATTGACCGCGTTCGTTGAAGGGACAATGCCTGACTCGGCATCGTTCCCTCGGAGCAATCAATTCGTCCTTGTTGCAGGCGGCCACGGCACCAGAGAAAAACAGCTGACGTAGCATCAGTCTCCTGTTTCAGCGAGCGCGTTGGCGGAGCATATGAAATGAGCGTCAGGCGCTTGCTGCGGACAGCGGCAATGGATATTGCGCTGCCGGTTGGCGAAATCGGCACGTAAAAAACCGATCGCCGTTGAGATGCATTATAGCGGTCGATCCGAAGAACACTATCTCTTGGGAGTTAAAAGTAGTTCCTCGTGTGTGATTGTTTTGTTACTCGCAAACTTTTACCGGCAACTACAGTGCCGTGATGCCAGTTACCGCGGTGACTTTCTGGCGTCATTAAGCCGAACGAATTAGTACACGGGTGCTTCTTTAAAACGCGACTGAAAATAACAAACGTATTGCACCGAGACTGAAAGCAGCAGGGCCCACACTCAGCAACCATGGATTGCGATTATCGATCCATGGTTCGATAATCGCCCAATCTTGGCGGCCGTAGGCTTGTGTGGCAGACCGGGAGCCGCTTGTAATAGTCGCTGATTCGTGTGGGAAACAACTATATGAACGATCAAATGCGCAATTCCTTCGCTTCAGTGGCACCGCCGATCGTTGCCTCGCCCGCCAAGCGAATCCAGGCGCTGACCGGTGACCCGGATTTCATGACCTCTTTGGCCCGTGGCCTGGCGGTGGTGCAAGCGTTCCAGGAACGCAAGCGGCACCTGACCATTGCGCAGATCAGCCATCGCACCGAAATTCCCCGCGCCGCTGTGCGACGTTGCCTGCATACGCTGATCAAGCTCGGTTACGCCACCACCGATGGGCGTACCTATTCGCTACTGCCCAAAGTACTGACCCTGGGCCACGCCTATTTGTCGTCGACGCCCTTGGCGGTTTCTGCCCAGCCTTATCTGGACCGCATGAGCGAGCAATTGCATGAGGCCTGCAACATGGCCACGCTGGAGGGCGATGACATTTTGTACATTGCGCGCTCGGCGACCACCCAGCGGCTGATTTCCGTCGACCTTTCGGTGGGCGGACGACTGCCGGCTTATTGCACGTCCATGGGCCGGATTCTTCTCGCCGCGCTGGACGATACGTCACTGCGTGAATACCTCGACCATGCCGAGCTGCAGGCCAAGACCAGTCGCACCTTGCATACGCCCCAGGCGTTGCTCGAATGCCTGCAAGAGGTACGGCAACAAGGTTGGTGCATTGTTGATCAGGAGTTGGAGCAGGGCCTGCGCTCAATTGCCGTTCCTGTGTACGACGCTTCTGGCCAAGTGGTGGCGGCCTTGAACGTCAGCACCCACGCCGGCCGGGTCAGTCGCAACGAGCTGGAGCAACGTTTCTTGCCCGGCCTGCTAAGCGCCAGTCGTGACCTGAGCGCGCAGCTCTTTGCCTAAGCTGTTCGATAAACGCACAGAGTCGCGTTTATCGAATTGACGCTCTTTCCCTCGGATCATTAATGTCGCGGCAGCGTCATCCGGCACTGTTGGCCTTAAGCCCGATCGCCGGATCATGCCCCCAATAATAATGAGAAGAGGCACCATCATGCGCACGTTTTCCGACCGTCGCTGTTCCCATCGGTTTAGCTGCCGAAACCGGATTGCCTGATTCCGACCTCCTTTCCTGTCATAGCGTCAGCCCCGGCTGACACCTGTTCGACTGCGTCTTTGCGTGGAATAAAAATAATGAACCAGCCTCAGTCTGCTGTAGGAAACTGCCTCGATGTGCAGTCCTTCATCAACACTCAACCCATTTCGCGCTACCAATGGCGGGTGGTGATTTTATGTTTCCTGATTGTTTTCCTCGATGGCCTCGACACCGCGGCCATGGGTTTTATCGCGCCGGCACTGTCTCAGGACTGGGGCATCGATCGCGCCAGTCTCGGCCCGGTAATGAGCGCGGCGTTGATCGGGATGGTCTTCGGCGCTTTGGGTTCCGGCCCATTAGCTGACCGCTTCGGGCGAAAAGTCGTATTGGTGGGCGCGGTGTTGGTGTTCGGCGGTTTCAGCCTGGCGTCGGCCTATAGCACCAACGTCGACCAATTGCTGGTACTGCGATTCCTCACCGGCCTGGGCCTGGGCGCCGGCATGCCGAACGCCACCACGCTGCTGTCCGAATACACACCGGAGCGCAAAAAATCCCTGCTGGTGACCAGCATGTTCTGCGGCTTCAACCTTGGCATGGCCGGGGGCGGGTTCATCTCGGCCAAGCTGATCCCGGCCTTCGGCTGGCACAGTCTGTTGATGATCGGCGGGATTCTGCCGTTGATCCTCGCTGTCGTCTTGCTGTTCTGGTTGCCGGAATCGGCGCGCTATCTGGTGGTGCGCAATCGTGGCACGGACAAGGTGCGCAAGGCCTTGGCGCCGATCGACCCGACGGTGGTGGCTCAGGCTTCGAGCTTCAGCGTGCCGGAACAGAAAACCGTGAAGGCGCGCAATGTGTTTGCGGTGATCTTCTCCGGCACCTACAGCACCGGCACGTTGTTGCTGTGGCTGACGTACTTCATGGGCCTGGTGATTGTTTACCTGTTGACCAGTTGGTTGCCGACACTGATGCGTGACAGCGGCGCGAGCATGGAGCAGGCGGCGTTCATTGGTGCGCTGTTCCAGTTCGGTGGGGTGTTGAGCGCAGTGGGTGTGGGCTGGGCGATGGACCGGTTCAATCCGCACAAGGTCATCGGCATTTTCTACTTGTTCGCCGGGGTGTTTGCCTACGCGGTAGGGCAGAGCCTGGGCAACATCACATTGCTGGCGACCCTGGTCCTGGTGGCCGGGATGTGTGTCAACGGGGCGCAATCGGCGATGCCGTCGCTGGCGGCGCGGTTCTACCCGACTCAAGGCCGGGCGACAGGAGTGTCGTGGATGCTCGGGATTGGCCGCTTTGGCGCGATCCTGGGTGCCTGGATGGGCGCAACGTTGTTGGGCCTGGGCTGGAATTTCGAACAGGTGCTGACGGCGCTGGTGATTCCGGCCGCATTGGCGACCACGGCGGTGGTGATCAAGGGCATGGTCAGCCATGCGGATGCGACCTGAGGTCAGGTGATGATCGTTCCCCGCTCCGCGTGGGAATGCCTCAACGGACGCTCTGCGTCCGCTTCTGGGACGCGGAGCGTCCCGGGCTGCATTCCCGCGCGGAGCGTGGGAACGATCGGCAAAGGAAATCGGTAGGGAAGTAACAATCTGTTCGATAAACGAACACTCAGTCGATTATCGGATTGTTTAGCGTTTTTCAGGGGCTTAACCTTCAGTCATTCCGGCGCCGAACCTCGCGCCTTTTTCTACCACTGTCGGTTCATAACAAAACGGGAGCCTGCCCCATGGCTGAAATCCTTTCGCTGCATGACGCGGTAAAGCAGTTCGTCAACGACGGCGATACCGTCGCGCTCGAAGGCTTTACTCACCTGATTCCTACGGCGGCGGGTCACGAAATCATCCGCCAGGGCAAGAAAGACCTGACCCTGGTGCGGATGACGCCCGACTTGATCTACGACCAGTTGATCGGTGCCGGTTGTGCTCGCAAGCTGATTTTCTCCTGGGGGGGGAACCCGGGCGTGGGTTCTCTGCACCGTCTGCGTGACGCGGTCGAAAGGCAGTGGCCGCATGCGCTGGAAATCGAAGAACACAGCCACGCCGACCTGGCCAATGCCTACGTCGCGGGCGCTTCGGGCTTACCCTTCGCGGTGTTGCGTGCTTACGCTGGCTCCGACCTGCCAAAGGTCAACCCGCTGATCAAAACCGTCACGTGCCCGTTCACCGGCGAAGTGCTGGCGGCGGTACCGTCGGTGCGCCCGGACATCACCGTGATTCACGCGCAGAAAGCCGATCGCAAAGGCAACGTACTGCTCTGGGGCATTCTCGGCGTGCAGAAAGAAGCCGCACTGGCCGCCAAGCGCTGCATCGTCACTGTCGAGGAAATCGTCGACGACCTCAATGCACCGATGAACGCTTGCGTGCTGCCGACCTGGGCCTTGAGCGCGGTCTGCCATGTGCCAGGTGGCGCGCATCCGTCCTACGCCCACGGTTACACCGAACGCGACAACCGCTTCTATCAAGCCTGGGACCCGATTGCCCGTGACCGTGAAACCTTCACCGCATGGATCAACGAGTACATCCATGGCTGCGCTGACTTCAGCGAGTTCCAGGCCAAACTGGCCGCTGCTTCGGAGGCCAAGTAATGACTTACACCACTAATGAAATGATGACCGTCGCTGCCGCCCGTCGTCTGAAAAACGGTTCGGTATGCTTCGTCGGCATCGGCCTGCCGTCGAAAGCCGCCAACCTGGCACGTCTGACTTCCTCGCCAGATGTCGTCCTGATCTATGAATCGGGGCCGATCGGTGCCAAGCCCAGCGTACTGCCGTTGTCGATCGGTGACGGTGAGCTGGCGGAAACCGCCGACACTGTCGTCCCGACCGGTGAGATCTTTCGCTACTGGTTGCAGGGCGGGCGCATCGACGTCGGTTTCCTCGGCGCCGCGCAAGTCGATCGCTTCGGCAACATCAATACCACCGTGGTGGGCGACTACCATCAGCCGAAAGTTCGCTTGCCAGGCGCCGGTGGCGCGCCGGAAATCGCCGGTTCCGCCAAGAGCGTATTGATCATCCTCAAGCAGTCGGCGCGCTCCTTTGTCGACAAGCTCGACTTCATCACCTCGGTCGGCCATGGCGAGGGCGGTGATTCGCGCAAGCGTCTCGGCCTGCCGGGCGCTGGACCGGTCGGCATCATTACCGACCTGTGCATCATGGAACCGGAAGCCGGCACCCATGAATTCGTCGTCACTGCGCTGCACCCGGGCGTGACTCGGGAGCAAGTGACCGCGGCTACCGGTTGGGCTGTTCGTTTTGCAGAACATGTTGAAAACACCGCCGAGCCGACCGAAGTCGAACTCAAGGCGCTCAGGGATCTGGAAGCCCGCACCGCAGCCGCCCACGGCCAAGCACCTGGAGAAGCCTGATGCGTGACGTTTATATCTGCGACGCCATTCGCACCCCCATCGGCCGTTTCGGCGGCGGCCTGTCAGCGGTTCGCGCCGATGATCTGGCTGCCGTGCCGATCAAGGCGTTGATGGCGCGCAACCCCTCGGTGGACTGGAGCGCGGTGGACGAGGTGTTCCTCGGTTGCGCCAACCAGGCTGGCGAAGACAACCGCAACGTGGCGCGCATGGCGTTGCTGCTGGCGGGCCTGCCGGAAACCATTCCGGGCGTGACCCTCAATCGCCTCTGCGCCTCAGGCATGGATGCGATCGGCACCGCGTTCCGCGCCATCGCCAGTGGCGAGATGGAGTTGGCAATTGCCGGCGGCGTCGAGTCGATGTCCCGCGCACCGTTCGTGATGGGCAAGGCGGATGCGGCGTTTTCGCGCAACATGAAGCTGGAAGACACCACCATCGGCTGGCGTTTCATCAACCCGTTGATGAAAGCCCAATACGGCGTGGATGCGATGCCGCAGACCGCCGACAACGTGGCTGACGATTACGAAATTTCCCGCGAGGATCAGGACGCTTTCGCACTGCGCAGTCAGCAGCGGACAGCCGCCGCGCAAGCCGCCGGATTTTTCGCCGAAGAAATTGTTGAAGTGCGCATTGCCCACAAGAAGGGTGAAAGTGTCGTCAATCAGGATGAGCATCCTCGCGCCGACACCACGCTGCAAACCCTGGCCAAACTCAAACCGGTCAATGGCCCGGACAAAACCGTCACCGCTGGCAATGCCTCCGGGGTGAACGACGGTGCGGCGGCGTTGATTCTGGCCTCGGCCGAAGCAGTTGAAAAGCACGGCCTGACCGCTCGCGCCAAAGTGCTCGGCATGTCCAGCGCCGGCGTTG
Source organism: Pseudomonas sp. Tn43 (assembly GCF_014192635.1). NCBI lineage: Bacteria > Pseudomonadati > Pseudomonadota > Gammaproteobacteria > Pseudomonadales > Pseudomonadaceae > Pseudomonas > Pseudomonas sp. Tn43. Next base: position 429,295 of record NZ_JACHYG010000003.1, on the reverse strand, counting down.
CACCTCGGGTGATGGGCATCGGCCCGGTGCCAGCAGTGCGCAAATTGACCGAGCGCCTGGGCCTGGCGGTCAGCGATTTCGATGTGATCGAACTCAACGAAGCGTTCGCCAGCCAAGGCTTGGCGGTGTTGCGTGAGCTGGGGCTGGCGGATGACGCCGCCCAGGTCAACCCGAACGGTGGCGCCATTGCCTTGGGTCATCCGTTGGGTATGAGCGGTGCACGACTGGTACTGACCGCGCTGCATCAGCTGGAAAAAACCGGTGGCAAGAAGGGACTGGCGACCATGTGCGTCGGTGTCGGCCAGGGTCTGGCCTTGGCGATCGAACGGGTCTGACACCCAGCAGTAACTAACAAGAATTGAGGAAAGCGCAATGACTGACAAACCTGGTTACCGTCGCCCACAGGCGGGCACTCAGCCGGAATACCTGCACCCTCCTTATCAATCCACCAACCTGCGCTCGCCGTCCAAACCGTTGGTGTTTTTGCCTCATTCGCTGTCGGAAATCACCGGGCCGACTATCGGCGCCGAGCGCATCCAGGAGCAGGACAATGACCTGACTGCCCAGCACTCGGGCGAACCACTGGGTGAACGGATCATCATTCACGGCCGTGTGCTGGATGAAAACGGTCTGCCGGTGCCAGGCATTCTGGTGGAGATCTGGCAGGCCAACGCCGCCGGTCGCTACAACCATGCGCGCGACCTGCACGACGCACCGCTGGACCCCAACTTTACCGGCACCGGCCGCACCGTGACCGACGCCGATGGCTGGTATCAGTTCCAGACCATCAAGCCTGGCGCCTATCCGTGGGGTAACCATCACAACGCCTGGCGCCCGGCGCACATCCATTTCTCACTGTTTGGGCCGAGTATTCTCACGCGTCTGGTGACCCAGATGTATTTCCCGGGCGACCCGTTGCTGGCCTACGACCCCATCTACAACTGCGTGCCCGATACCAGCGCCAAAGAGCGCCTGATCGCCCGTTTCGACCTGGAAAAAACCATCCCTTCCTACGCCCTCGGTTATCGTTGGGACATCGTCTTGCGCGGCCGCGAAGCCACGCCGATGGAGAAATAAGATGACGCTGAACGCAACCACGTCCCACACCGTCGGGCCGTATTACCACATTGGCCTGACCTGGCTGAATCGCGAAGACCTGACCGTTGCGCAGACACTCGGCGAACGCGTGGCGATCACCGGGCAAGTCGTCGATGGCAATGGTGACTTCGTCAACGATGCGATGCTCGAAGTCTGGCAGGCCAATGCGGCCGGCAAGTACGACCACCCCGAAGACGATCAGGACAAACCCCTGGACCCGAATTTCGAAGGGTTTGGCCGGGTGCCGGTGGATGCGCAAGGGCGCTTCCGCTTTACCACGATCAAACCAGGCTCCGTGGAAGGCTTGAAAGGCACGACCCAGGCGCCACATTTGGTGGTGCTGGTGTTTGCTCGCGGGTTGGTCAAGCATTTGCTGACGCGGATTTACTTTGATGGCGAACCGGCCAACGTGGCGGACCCGTTACTGGAATGTGTGCCAGCCGAGCGGCGCAGCACCTTGCTGGCGAAGCGGGATGCTGCGGGTGTTTATCAGTGGAATGTGGTTTTGCAGGGGACGGATGCCGAGACGGTGTTCTTCGATTATTGAGTGAAAGCCGCAAACCTGTGGGAGCGTGGCTTGCCCGCGATAGCGTTGGGTCAGTCAACATTAATGTTGGATGTGAATCAGTCATCGCGGGCAAGCCCGCTCCCACAGGGATAGCATGGAACGGGATATTGCAATGCCTGTCTGGACTCGAAATGTTCACTGATACGTGTCGGCGAAGTATTTGCACCACGACCTTTGATTTCTACGCGTCGGCCTGACCGGCCCCACGCCTGCAAGGACTGTTTATGAACCAGCGACCGGGCAATCAATTGTTCGATGCCTACTTCACGACACACGACATGCGTGAAGTGTTCTGCGATCGGGGCCGGATTCAGGCCATGCTTGATTTCGAAGCGGCACTGGCTCGGGCCGAGGCGCGGGTTGGGCTGATTCCGCAGACGGCTGTGGCGTCTATCGAAGCGGCCTGTCGGGCCGAGCATTACGACTTCGCCGCGCTGGGTGAGGCGATTGCCACGGCGGGCAATTCGGCGATTCCACTGATCAAGGCGTTGGGCAAGCAGATCGCGAAGAACGATGCCGAAGCCGAGCGTTACGTGCATCTGGGCGCGACCAGCCAGGATGTAATGGACACCGGCCTGGTGCTGCAACTGCGCCGGGCGCTGGAATTGATCGAAGCTGATCTGGCGCAACTGGGGGAAACCCTCGCGACCCAGGCCAGGCGTTACGTCGCCACACCCATGGCCGGACGCACTTGGCTGCAACACGCAACGCCGGTCACCCTCGGCATGAAAATCGCCGGTTGGCTGGGGGCGGTGACGCGCAGCCGTCAGCGTCTGCGGGAACTCAAACCGCGCTTGCTGGTGCTGCAATTCGGCGGCGCCTCCGGCACCCTCGCGGCCCTTGGCGAACAGGCCATGCCAATTGCCCAAGCCTTGGCCGCAGAACTGCAACTGACCGTGCCGGATCAACCCTGGCACACCCAGCGTGATCGTCTGGTGGAGTTTGGCGCGGTGCTTGGACTGATCGCCGGCAGCCTCGGCAAACTCGGTCGCGATATCAGCCTGTTGATGCAGACCGAGGCCGGCGAAGTGTTTGAACCGTCGGCACCGGGCAAGGGCGGTTCCTCGACCATGCCGCACAAGCGCAACCCGGTGGGCGCGGCGGTGCTGATCGGCGCGGCGACGCGGGTGCCTGGCTTGCTTTCGACGTTGTTCAGCGCGATGCCGCAGGAACATGAACGCAGCCTGGGGCTGTGGCATGCCGAATGGGAAACCCTGCCCGAGATCTGCTGTTTGGTGTCAGGCAGCCTGCAGCAAGCGCTATTGGTGGCCGACGGACTGGAAGTGGACGCCGACCGCATGACGCGCAACCTCGACCTGACCCAGGGCCTGGTGCTGGCCGAAGCCGTGAGCATCGTGCTGGCGCAAAGGGTGGGTCGCGACACTGCGCACCATCTGCTGGAGCAATGCTGCAAGCGCGCAGTGGCCGAGCAACGTCATCTGCGCGCGGTACTTGGCGACGAACCGCAAGTGACTGCGCAGCTGTCGGACGCCGAACTCGATCATCTGCTGGACCCCGCCCATTACCTCGGTCAGGCCCATACCTGGGTCGAGCGAGCGACGGCTGAACATTTTGCGTTGATAGCTTGAAGGAGACTGCCGTGGCATTCGTACAACTCGCCGAGGGCGAACTGCACTACCAAATTCAAGGGCCGCAACTCGATGGACCGGCGGATGCGCCGGTGTTGGTGCTGTCCAACTCACTGGGCACCGACCTGCACATGTGGGATGCGCAGATCCCGGCGTTCAGCGAACACTTTCGCGTGCTGCGTTTCGACACCCGTGGTCATGGTCAATCATTGGTGACGCCGGGGCCGTACAGCATCGAGCAATTGGGCCGCGACGTGTTGGCGCTGCTGGATGCGCTGCACATCGAACGCGCGCATTTCTGTGGTTTGTCCATGGGCGGGTTGATCGGTCAATGGCTGGGGATCAATGCCGGTCAGCGTTTGAACAAACTGATCGTGTGCAACACCGCGGCGAAAATCGGCGACCCGTCGGTGTGGAATCCACGGATCGAAACCGTGTTGCGTGACGGTGCAGCGGCCATGGTCGCATTGCGTGATGCGTCGATTGCGCGGTGGTTCACCGCGGATTTTGCCGAGGCCAATCCGGCGGTGGTGAAGCGGATTACCGACATGCTCGCGGCAACGTCGCCTGAAGGTTACGCGGCCAATTGCGCGGCGGTACGTGATGCCGATTTGCGCGATCAGTTGTCTTCGATCAAGGTGCCGCTGCTGGTGATCGCCGGCACTGAAGACGCGGTGACGCCGCCGTCCGGCGGGCATTTCATTCAGGAACGTGTGCAGGGTGCCGAGTACGCCGAATTCAACGCCGCGCACCTGTCCAACGTCCAGGCTGGCGCTGCGTTCAGCGACCGGGTACTGGCGTTTTTGTCAGCTCATTAAGGGGATGGTTGTGGACGAGAAACAACGTTATGACGAGGGCCTGAACGTTCGCCGCGCTGTACTGGGCGATGCCCATGTCGACCGCAGCCTGAATGCACTGACCGAGTTCAACTCGGAGTTCCAGGAGATGATCACCCGCCACGCCTGGGGCGACATCTGGACCCGCCCCGGCCTGCCGCGTCATACCCGCAGCCTGATCACCCTCGCCATGCTGATCGGCATGAACCGCAACGAGGAACTCAAACTGCACCTGCGCGCCGCCGCCAACAACGGCGTGACCCGTGGCGAGATCAAGGAAGTGATCATGCAGAGCGCAATCTACTGCGGCATCCCGGCGGCCAATGCGACCTTCCACCTGGCTGAATCGGTGTGGGATGAGTTGGGGGTTGAGTCGCGGGAGTAACTGTCCACCCTTGCATCAGGTTGCACCCTGTTAACCGCCATCGCGAGCAGGCTCGCGATGGCGGTGGTCGATCTTGATCAACGCCCTGTGTGCAATCACACCGTCGCAACGATAAAGATCCGCTTGAAGGGAAACAACGTAAGCCCGTCGCTCTCCGGCGGGTAATGCGCATGCACGCGCATCAGGTAGTGGTACAGAAAGCGTGCCTTTTCATCATCATTCAACGCCATCAATACCGGTCGCAGGGCTGAAACCTTGACCCAATCGTAGATTGGCGAACGTCCCTCGACCACCTGTAATTCCTCGGTCTCCCAGATCTCCAGTTTTTGCGTGAGTGGCGTCAGCAAACGGTAATAGCCTTCCAGCGACAACAACGGTCTCGCCGCCATGGCCTGACGCAGTTGCGCGGTGCCCAAGGCGGTGTGGCCGGGACCGGCATCTTGGAGTGTGTCGAGCATCAATTGGTACCACGGCGCATCTCGCCAGTCGGGCATGTGCGCCGCCAGACAACCGCCAGGGTTGAGCAGGCGAAGAAGGCGCGGCAGCAGTTGTTCATGGTCGCTGATGAAGTGCAATACGGCGGCAGCGAACAGCAGATCGGCCGAGTGTGCCGGCGCCCAGTCGAGCAGATCACATTGCTTCCACAGCGCCTTGATGGGCAGGCACCGGGCTTCCTGCAGCATTTGTCCGGAACTGTCGATGCCCTGCAAACGGGCTCGGGGCCAACGCTTTGCCAGCAGTTGAGTCGCGATACCGGTGCCGCAACCCAAGTCGTAAATATACTTGGGCTTTTTCAGTTCAACCCGGTTGAGTAACTCATTAACAGGGCGTTGTCGAAGGCGGAAGAATTGCTGGTAGGCCTTGGCGTCCCAATGGGTATTCTCGGGAGCCATTGGCTCTCGTCGTGTGAGCATGAGGAAGTCCTCTGTGTCCATGAGGCTGACCAACTATCGCTGCGGATTCTTACCCACCTCTGTCCGACTTTTTTATGTCGCGATAGATGCCGTTCCAAAGCCTGATGCGGTGTTCGATAGCCTCGATGGCGGCGCTCAACGCTTTTTCCCGCAGGTCGGGCGTCGTGATCAATCGGGACAGCATTTTTTGCGCCCCAGGGCCATGGTCGCCGCTGTCCACTTCAATGTGTCGATTCAGGTAATGAATAAACTTGGGGGCCTGACTTTGGGTGATCCCCCAATTGTTCAACAATGTCTGAAACATGTCGGGTATCGGGTCTTCGCGGCCAAAAAGAAAACTGCTGGCCACTTCTGCAGTGGATGCCTTGCGGGCCGTTTTAAGGGTGTGTCTGACAAACGTCTGGACGTACGCCGGAACACGAGCCTGAGTCAGGGCCTGCGGTAGCGAAAAAGAGTGGGCGAATTGATGCATGAACATCTCGATTCGCTCGGTGGGCGCACTGACTTCCGCCATTGCATCCAGGTACAAATGGAAATGACTGGCTGGGTGGCCATTCAGATCGATATCCGATTCTTCGCCAGTAATGATTTCATTGATCAGACGAGCGCAGTCGGCATGCTGTACCGGCATCCATGGAATTTGCGTGCAGGTGAGGTCACGTTGCAGTCGTTTGGCCAGGCTCATGAAGTCCCAGACTGCAAAGACATGGCGACTCATGAATAACCTGACGTGTTCGATTGAACGAATGGCCGCATACAGTGGATGTTGGGCCAGCCGGTATTGATAGGGTTCGAGTTCTGTTTCAAACATGATTGCATCCCTGCATGAAATTATCTGAGCCACTCTCAGATAGCGTCTTGTTGCTGGCGAATATCTGTAAAGAGCCGTGACCATGCTTTGGGTGACGGCAGCATGAGGCCGGTATCTTTCTTGTAGATCCGCCATTCATCGCCAAATATTGCTTCAAGACGTTTGTCCATGTGCCACGTGCCTATGTACATATAGATCGTCGCACCGACTGAAAAGAGCAGGGTGTCGTACGTCATGATCGGGTGGGCCCAGAAAAAGAACATCAAGAACGTATGATGGGGAAAACGGATGTAACGTTTGATGCCTTGAATATGCAGCCGATAGGGCTCGGGAGATTTTCTTCCTCTAAGACGGGCAATTAGCTGGTGAGCGCCGAGCCATTGCCAAAATGTCGAGGTATACCGGAAACAGTAAATGGTCAGGCCCAACAGCGTGACCATCGATAATGCGGCGAAATGAAACAGTGGGCTGCCCGGTATCAATACATAAATATAGTGCCCGGACGGTTGCCAATAAAGAATGCCCAGAATCAGCGTGGCCGCAGAAAATACACACATGCCGATATTCCAGCTCCAGGCGGGAAATATTTTTTCATATAGATTCATTGCCGGTTTTGTGGTCAGGCAAGAATGGACTAATCCATAAGAAGCCATAATCAATAAATCGATCTGCCACCAGTTCATAGTGTCTACCTTCCATGGTTAAAAGCCGTTGGATACTTCGAAGGTCAGACTCTAGAAGTCCAAGGCGCAGGCGTCTACTGGCAGAACTAACAGGCGTTAAGTTGCTTTGATAATAAAATGACTTTCATTTTGTTATAACGACTCGGCAACCGCTTCCTTGCGGCTTATTTCGCTGATTCAGGAGGAACCTGATGAACGCCTCACAACAAATTGATCGGGTAGCTGACAATCAACCGGTTCTCGTCGAATTCGTTGTTGCTGAAGTCGCGACGGATGGTTGAATTGCGCCATTTGAGATTGAGGTTTTTGAGGGTGCCGCTCTGCACGGTATAGGCCAGTTCGCTTTCGCGGCCCCATTCCTTGCCATCGCTGGTGGTTGCGGTGTGTACGTTGTCGCCGCTGATGTAGCGGTTCATCAACGTCAGGCCCGGCACGCCGAGGGCGGCGAAGTTGTAGTCGTGGCGCAATTGCCAGGATTTTTCCTTCGCGTTGTCGTAGCTGGCGTTATAGCTGTCGTTGGCCAGCGTGCCGCCGCTGGTGCCGTTGACCCGCATCCAGGCGCTGTCACCGGTCAGTTTTTGCAAGCCGACGTAGAACGTGTTGCCGCCATATTTGGCCGAGAACAGGCCCGACCAGGTCTTGTTGTCCAGCTCGCCGGCCCGGGCGCTGCCGTCATCCTTGCCGTAGAAAAACCCCAGATTGGCGCCAAATGTCCAGTCGCCCAGCGGTTGGGTATGGGTCAGGTTGACGTATTGCTGGCTGTAGATGTCCTTGAGTTCAGCGTTCCACACGCCGATCTGGGTGCGTGTGCCATTGAAGGCATATTCCCCACCCTGAAAGTTGAAGCGGTCTGAGGTGAACGCCGTTTTACCGCTCATTGACATGTCATTCATGCTGCTGTCATCGCGCGGGCTGTTGGCGCGGAACTGGCCGCCGTAAAGGGTCAGGCCGTCGATTTCCTTCGAGGTGATCTGGCCACCCCGGAACGTTTGCGGCAGCGAGCGACCATCGTCCGAACGCAGGATCGGCAGCACCGGCATCCATTCGCCGACCTTCGCTTCGGTGTGCGACAGCCTGGCCTTGAACGCCACGTTGGTTCGACCGAAATTGTCTGCCGGGCGACCATCGTGGTCCAGCGGCAACAACTGCGTACCACCGGTGCCTTTGCCGCCGTCGAGCTTCACCGAATACAAACCCAACACGTCCATGCCAAATCCGACGGTGCCTTGGGTGAACCCGGATTTGGCATCGAGGATGAAGCTTTGCGTCCACTCTTCAGCCTTGCCCTGGCTTTTGGTCGGGTTGGTGAAATTACGGTTGATGTAGAAATTACGCAGGTTCAGGTTGACCTTGGCACCTTCGACAAAACCGGCTTCCTCGGCCATGGCGGGCAGAGCCGCAGTGGCCAATGCGATGGCGATCAGGCTGGGAACGAAATACTGCGCGGTGAAAGGGGGCATGGGCTGGGGTCTCTCTAATTCTTGGGGATGAAACGGGGCGGTGCCGCAACGTTCGGGTTGCAGACATAAGATGTCGAATTCAGAAAAACGGGGGCGAAGTCAGCCGGACAGGGCAGGGCGCGGGGACATGGTGTCGAACCTGTTGTTATTGGTTTTGTGCGACAGATGGTGAGGGAAAGGAACTGAACGGTTCAATCGGCGAGGGCGGGTTTTGGGCGATTATCGAACATAAGATTGATCGTGGTTTTGTAGTGTCGGGACCGGCCCCATCGCGGGCAAGCCCGCTCCCACAGGGTCCGTATCGAACACAAATTCTGTGAGCCCGCTGAACCTGTGGGAGCGGGCTTGCCCGCGAAGGGGCCTGTCGGCTAATGCACCTTTTCCCGCCGCCAACAAAAAGCCCACCAATCGGTGGGCTTCGTGTTTTTACCGCGCTATCAGAACAACTTCATCTTCGGCGCTTCTTCTTTCAACGGCTCGTTCTTCGCCGTCTGTTCATTCCAGCCACCACCCAACGCTTTATACAGATTGACTGCGCTGGTCAGCTGCGCCAGACGGTCGGTGATCAGCGCTTGTTGGGCACTGAACAGCTGGCGCTGGGCATCGAGGAAGGTCAGGTTGCTGTCGACACCGATACGGTAGCGACGCTCGGCCAGACGGTAGTAGTCCTGGTTGGCGCTGACGAAGTCACGCTGAGCCTGCAACTGCTCGGTGTAGGTCTGGCGAGCGGCCAGGCCGTCGGCGACTTCCTGGAAGGCCGTCTGAATGGATTTCTCGTAGTTGGCCACGCCGATGTCTTTCTGGATTTTGGAGTAATCCAGGCTGGCGCGCAGGCTGCCGGCATTGAAGATCGGCAGGTTGATTTGCGGCTGGAACAACCAGGTGCCCGAACCACCCTTGAACAGACCGGACAGGTCCGGGCTCAGGGAGCCGGCATTGGCGGTCAGGCTGATGCTCGGGAAGAACGCAGCCCGTGCCGCGCCGATATTGGCGTTGGCAGCCTTGAGGTTGTACTCGGCCTGAAGGATGTCCGGACGACGTTGCAGCAAGTCCGACGGCAGTCCGGCCGGCACTTCGCTCAGCACGTCGTCCGACAGTGGCTTGGCCGCTTGCAGATTGGCCGGGATACCGGTGCCGAGCAGCAGCACCAGGCTGTTTTCATCCTGGGCGACCTGACGGGTGTATTTGGCCAGTTGCGCGCGGGCGTTTTCCACCGAGGTACGCGACTGGGCCAGATCCAGCGCCGAGGCGACACCCACTTCGTTGCTGCGCGAGGTGAGCTTGTAACTCTCCTCGTAGGCGCTGAGGGTTTCCTGGGTCAGTTTCAACAGCTCTTTATCAGCCTGCCAGGTCAGGTAGGCATTGGCCACACTGGCCACCAGGCTGATTTGCGTGCTGCGGCGTGCTTCTTCAGTGGCGAAGTATTTCTGCAAGGCTTCTTCGCTCAGGCTACGCACTCGACCGAACAGGTCGAGTTCATAGGCGCTGATGCCGACGGTGGCAGAATAGGAACTGCTGATGTTCGCTTCGCCGGTTTGCGAGGCCCGCTCCGGAACTCGCTGACGGCTGCCGCTACCGGTGGCCGAAACGGCCGGGTACAGATCGGCACGCTGAATGCGGTATTGAGCCGCATAAGCGTCGATGTTCAGCGCCGCGACACGCAGGTCGCGGTTGTTCTCCAGTGCGGTCTGAATCAGCTGTTGCAGCGCCGGGTCGTGGAAGAACTGTTTCCAGCCTTGTTCGGCCGCAGCCTGGCCAGGCGCCTGGGCCGGCGAATACGCCGGGCCTTGCGGGTATTGGCCCGCCACCGGAGCTTCAGGCTGCTGATAATCGGGTATCAGCGAGCAGCCGCTCAGCACGAAGGCCGCGACTGCGATGGAGAGTAGCGACTTGCTCATTAGCCAGCCTCTTTAGATGGTTCAATGGCGTCATCCTGGTCGGCGACTTTGCGCTGGCCCATGGACGACACGGTGACAAAGAACAAGGGGACCCAGAAGATCGCCAGCACAGTCGCTGTGATCATACCGCCAATCACACCGGTACCGATCGCATGCTGGCTACCCGAGCCGGCGCCCGTGGAAATGGCCAGCGGAACCACACCGAGCACGAACGCGAGCGAGGTCATGATGATCGGTCGCAGTCGCATCCGGCAGGCTTCGATCGCAGCATCGCGCAGGCTGCGTCCTTGCTCATGCAGTTCCTTGGCGAACTCGACGATCAGAATGGCGTTTTTCGCCGCCAGACCGATCGTGGTCAACAGCCCCACCTGGAAGTACACGTCGTTGGACAGGCCACGCATGCTGGTGGCCATCAGCGCACCGATAATCCCCAGCGGTACCACCAGCATCACCGCGATCGGGATCGACCAGCTTTCATACAGCGCCGCCAGACACAGGAATACCATCAGCAACGACAAGGCGTACAACGCGGGCGCTTGCGAACCGGACAGACGCTCTTCGTACGACAAGCCAGTCCAGGAAATACCGACACCGGCCGGCAGTTTCCTGGCCAGGGCTTCGACTTCGGCCATCGCTTCACCAGTGGAATAGCCTGGCGCCGGGGCACCGAGGATTTCCATCGCTTCCACGCCGTTGTAACGGGCCAGTTTCGGCGAACCGTAGATCCACTCACCCTTGGCGAACGACGAGAACGGGACCATGGTGCCGGCGCTGTTGCGCACGTACCACTTCTTCAGGTCCTCGGGGCTCATGCGAGCACCAGGCAAGCCCTGGATGTAAACCTTCTTCACGCGACCACGGTCGATGAAGTCGTTCACATAGCTACTGCCCAGGGCAATCGACAGGGTGTTGTTGATGTCGGTGAGGGTCACGCCCAGGGCGCTGGCTTTCTCATCGTCGATTTCCAGCTGGTATTGCGGCTCGTCGTTCAGGCCGTTAGGACGGACCTGCGACAGGACTTTGCTTTGCGCTGCCATGCCGAGGAACTGGTTACGGGCTTCCATCAGTTTCTCGTGACCGATACCGGCGCGGTCCTGAAGGAACACGTCGAAACCGGTGGCGTTACCCAGCTCCAGTACCGCCGGTGGCGCGAAGGCAAATACCATCGCATCACGGAAGGTAAAGAAGTGCTGCTGGGCACGGGCCGCGAGTTTGAACACGCTGTTGTCGGCGTTACGTTCTTCCCATGGCTTGAGCATGATGAACGCCATGCCCGAACTCTGGCCTCGGCCGGCGAAGTTGAAGCCGGTCACGGTAAACACCGAGGCCACGGCATCGCCTTCACCGCCCTCCGAGCTTGGACGCAGCAGGAATTCGCGCATTTCGTCCACGACCACTTGCGTGCGCTGGGAGCTGGAACCGGCCGGGGTTTGCACTTGTGCAAACAGTACGCCCTGGTCTTCTTCGGGCAGGAACGCCGTTGGAATACGGGTGAACAGCCAGATCATGCCGACCACAATGATCAGGTACGCCAGCAGGTAGGGAGCCTTGTGCGTGAGTATATTGCCCACGCTGCGCTCGTAGCTTTTGACGCCACGGTCGAAACTGCGGTTGAACCAGCCGAAGAAGCCGCGTTTCGGCGTGCCGTGCTCACCTTTCGGTATCGCCTTGAGCATGGTTGCGCAAAGCGCCGGGGTGAAGATCAACGCCACCAGTACCGACAAGGCCATGGCCGAAACGATAGTGATCGAGAACTGCTTGTAGATTACACCGGTGGAACCACTGAAGAACGCCATCGGCAGCAGTACCGCCGATAGCACCAGGGCAATACCGACCAGGGCACCCTGGATCTGCCCCATGGATTTCTTGGTGGCCTCCTTGGGTGACAGGCCTTCTTCGCTCATGACCCGTTCGACGTTTTCCACCACGACGATGGCATCGTCCACCAGCAAGCCAATGGCCAACACCATACCGAACATGGTCAGGGTGTTGATGCTGAAGCCGAACGCCGCGAGGATCCCGAACGTACCCAGCAATACCACCGGCACGGTCATCGTGGTGATGACGGTGGCGCGGAAGTTTTGCAGGAACAGGAACATCACCAGGAACACCAGCACGATCGCTTCGACCAGGGTTTCAACCACACCCTTGATCGACTCGGTCACCACCGGGGTGGTGTCGTACGGGAACACCACTTCCATCCCTTCCGGGAAGAACGGCTTGAGGGTGTCGATGGTATTGCGCAGGGCTTTTGCGGTGTCGAGGGCGTTGGCGCCGTTGGCCAGTTTCACCGCCAGACCGGAAGCCGGGGCGCCGTTGAACTGGGCGCTGACCGAGTAGTTTTCGCCACCCAGACCGACTTCCGCAACGTCGCCGACACGTACTTGCGAGCCGTCCTTGTTGACCTTCAACAGAATCGCCTTGAACTGCTCGGCGGTCTGCAGACGGGTCTTGCCGATGATCGTCGCGTTCAGTTGCTGGCCGGGCAGGGCAGGCAAGCCGCCGAGTTGACCGGACGAGACTTGGACGTTCTGCGCCGCGATGGCGGTTTTCACGTCTACCGGAGTCAGGTTGAAGTTGTTCAACTTGGCCGGGTCCAGCCAGATCCGCATCGCGTACTGGGCACCGAAGACCTGGAAGTCACCGACACCGGCCGTGCGCGAAATCGGGTCCTGCATGTTCGACACGATGTAGTTGGACAGGTCGTCCTTGGTCATGCTGCCGTCGCGCGACACCACGCCGATGACCAACAGGAAGTTTTTCACCGACTTGGTCACGCGGATGCCCTGTTGCTGCACTTCTTGTGGCAGCAGCGGGGTGGCCAGGTTCAGCTTGTTCTGGACCTGAACCTGCGCGGTATCGGAGTTGGTGCCCTGCTCGAAGGTCGCGGTAATGGTCATGTTGCCGTCGGAGTTACTTTCCGAGGAGACATAACGCAGGTTATCGATACCGTTGAGCTGTTGCTCGATCACCTGCACCACGGTGTCCTGCACGGTTTGTGCAGACGCGCCCGGGTAGGTCACGGAAATCGCAATGGCTGGAGGGGCAATGCTCGGGTATTGGTTGATCGGCAGTTTGAGGATCGATAGAGCCCCGACCAGCATGATCACCAGGGCAATCACCCAGGCGAAAATCGGGCGGTCGATAAAAAATTTCGACATGGTTTACTCCCCTTTGCCGCCGACAGCTGTGTTAGCTGCCTGTACGGGGGCCGGGCTCTTGGCGCCAACGTTGGTGGCTTCAGTGGCTTTGACTTCAACGCCAGGTTTGACGAATTGCAGCCCTTCGGTGATCACGCGATCGCCTGCCTTCAGCCCGTCTTCAATCAGCCATTGGTTACCGACGGTGCGGCTGGCCTTGAGCTGACGCAGTTCGACCTTGTTGTCTGGACCCACGACCAGCGCGGTCGGAGAGCCTTTGAGGTCGCGGGTCACGCCTTGTTGCGGGGCCAGAATCGCCGCGCTGTCCACACCGGCCTGCAACTTCGCGTGAACGAACATGCCCGGCAGCAGGGTGTGATCAGGGTTCGGGAACACGGCACGCAGCGTTACGGAGCCGGTGGTCTGGTCAACCGAAACTTCGGAGAACTCGAGCTTGCCGTCCAGCTGGTACTGGCTGCCGTCTTCGAGCGTCAGCTTGACCGCGGCGGCATTGTCGCCAGCCTTTTGCAGACGACCGCTTTCCAGTTCGCGGCGCAGCTCAAGCAGCTCCACCGAAGACTGGGTGACGTCGACATAGATCGGGTCCAGTTGCTGGATAACGGCCATGGCGTCGGTTTGGCCATTGCTGACCAATGCGCCTTCAGTCACCGACGAACGGCCGATGCGACCGGAGATCGGTGCGTAAACCTTGGTGTAGCGCACATTGATCTGGGCGCTTTGCAGGGACGCTTCCGATTGCAGGCGGTTGGCCAGCGCGGTGTCGTATTCCTGGCGGCTGACAGCCTGTTCGTCCACCAGTTGCTTGTAGCGGTCGGCGATCGATTTGGTCGAACGCAGGTTGGCTTCGGCGCTTTTGAGGGTCGCGTCATAGACCGAGGGGTCGATCTGATAAAGCTGCTGACCGGCCTTGACGTCGCCGCCTTCCTTGAACAGTCGCTTGAGAATGATGCCGTTGACCTGTGGGCGAACTTCGGCGATGCGGAACGCACTGGTGCGCCCCGGAAGTTCGGATGTCAGGGTGAAGGCTTGAGGTTGCAGGGTTACGACGCCGACCTGAGGTGCTGGTGCGGCAGGTGCCGCCTCTTCCTTTTTACATCCGCTGAGCAGCGATGCCAGGGCGACGGCAGTAACCAGAGCGGTAACAGCTGGCTTGAATTGCATGAAGATCCTCGGTCAGGCGCGCAATTGCGCACAAGAAAGGTGGAAGGTTAAAAAAATTTAGCCGGGTAGATAAGTAGCTTGCTAAGTAATATACTTACGTTCACGGTTGTTTGTAAAGGCTTTGGCGATGTATCCACACGGTTACAAAAGCCATCCAAAGGTTCGCGAGCGCTCACCCACTTTCCTTCAGCTGATATTCCGATTTCGCTGAAGCTCCCTTGATTGAGGTTTTACTGCCATGGTCCGTCGTACCAAAGAGGAAGCTCAAGAAACCCGAAGCCAGATACTCGAAGCGGCAGAAAAAGCCTTTTTCGAGCGGGGCGTGGCCCGCACGACACTGGCCGATATCGCTAACCTGGCCGGTGTGACTCGTGGGGCCATCTACTGGCATTTCAGCAACAAGGCGGATCTGCTGCAGGCGATGCTCGATACCTTGCATGAGCCGCTGGATGAAATGGCCAAGGCCAGTGAAAGCGAAGATGAACTCGATCCGCTGGGCTGTATGCGCAAGCTGTTGATTCATCTGTTTCATCAAGTTGCCCTGGACCCGAAAACCCGACGCATCAATGAGATTCTGTTCCATAAGTGCGAATTCACCGATGAAATGTGCGACCTGCGCCAGCAGCGCCGGACGGTCAGTCTCGATTGCAATGTGCGAATCGCGCTGGCCCTGAGTAATGCGGTGAATCGCGGGCAGTTGCCGAAAGACCTCGACACGGCCCGCGCGGCCATCAGCCTGCATGCGTACATCGATGGCATTCTGTATCAGTGGCTATTGGCTCCCGACAGTTTTCAACTGCACACCGAAGCCGAGCGCTGCGCCGATACAGGGTTGGATATGCTGCGCTTGAGTCCCAGCCTGCGCAAATGAAACAAAATGCGTAATTGGATCCGGTTGTGTCAAGGTTTGAAGCGAGGAGATGTCTTCGCTTCATTCGCCTTTTTGTAATGGGGTGCTTTTATATAGGGACGTTCGCCGAGTTGATAGGTAGCGAGCTACGTATTTTGTAGGAGTTTTGTGTCGAGTGTGTGAATGAGTGTTAACAACCCCGGGTACAAAGGCGCCGAGCAGCCAATCAAGGGCATCGCACTGATTTGCCTGGCGGTGTTGTTATTCGCCAGTCACGATACGTTGTCCAAATACCTGTCCGGGTTTTATCCGATCGTGATGGTGGTATGGGCACGCTACGTGGTGCACACCGTGTTGATGCTGATGATTTTCGTGCCACGCACTGGTTTTTCAGCGGTGGTGCGCACCAAACGGCCCGGTTTGCAATTGCTGCGGGCCCTGTGCCTGATTGGCACCAGCCTGTTTTTCACCACCGGTCTGCGATACATCCCCTTGGCCGAAGCCACGGCCGTTAACTTCCTTGCGCCATTATTAGTGACGGCGCTGTCGGTGCCGTTGCTGCATGAGGGGGGACGCGTAACCAATGGCTGGCGGTGCTGGGTGGGTTTGTTGGCGTGCTGATCGTCGTACGGCCTGGTGGTGCGCTGTTTACCCCGGCGATTTTGCTGCCGCTGTGTTCGGCGTTGTGTTTTGGCTTCTATCAATTGGTCACCCGCCTGCTCAGCGGTATCGACAGCCCGACCACCAGTAATTTTCTGACCGGTATTCTCAACAGCCTGGTGATGACTGCGTTGGTGCCGTTTTTCTGGAGCACGCCAACGTGGCTGCACGGCCTGTTCATGATCGGGCTGGGCACTTGCGGCATGCTCGGTCACATGTTGTTGACCCAGGCCTTCCGCCATGCGGCGCCGGCGATGCTGGCACCGTTCAGTTATGGGCAGATCCTGTTTGCGGGGATGTATGGGTATTTGATCTTCGACCATACCCCGGACAGCTTCGGCGTGATCGGTATCACGGTGATTTGCCTCAGTGGTCTTGCGGTCGCCTGGGGACAGCGCAAGCGCTGACAAGATCTGAGCTGCCGAAGGCTGCGACCTTTTGATCTTCCAACGCAAAAGCCCCGGCTCTTTCGAGACGGGGCTTTTGCATTTCAACGGCAGATGTTTACAGCGCCGGGTAGTCGATGTAACCGACCGGACCCTTCGCATAGAACAGTTCCGGACGTGCTTCATTCAACGGCGCATCGGCCTTCAAACGTGCTGGCAAGTCCGGGTTGGCAATAAACGGTACCCCGAATGCCACTGCATCAGCCTTGCCGCTGGCCAGCCACTCGTTGGCGCTGTCCTTGGTAAAGCGTTCGTTGGCGATGTATGGGCCACCGAAGGCTTCTTTGAGTTGTGGGCCGAGGCTGTCGCCGGCTTCTTTCTCGCGCGAGCAAATGAAGGCGATGCCACGCTTGCCCAGTTCACGAGCGACGTAAGTGAAGGTCTCGGACAGGTTGTCGTCGCCCATGTCATGCAGATCGGCACGTGGTGACAGATGCACACCCACGCGGCCCGCGCCCCAGATTTCGATGGCGGCATCGGTGACTTCCAGCAACAGGCGTGCACGGTTTTCCAGGGAGCCGCCATAGTTGTCGGTGCGCTGGTTGGTGCTGCTTTGCAGGAACTGGTCGAGCAGGTAACCGTTGGCGCCGTGGATTTCCACACCGTCGAAACCGGCAGCCTTGGCGTTTTCGGCACCGACGCGGTAAGCGTCGATGATGTCGGCGATTTCTGCGGTTTCCAGGGCGCGCGGGGTCGGGAAGTCGGCCAATGGGCGCACCAGGCTGACATGACCTTTAGGCTGGATGGCACTCGGCGCGACCGGTGCTTCGCCGTTCAGGTACAAGGGATGGGAAATCCGGCCCACGTGCCACAGTTGCAGGAAGATTTTGCCGCCCGCGCCGTGGATGGCTTTGGTCACGTTACTCCAGCCGCGCACCTGGTCGTTGGACCAGATCCCGGGGGTATCCGGGTAGCCCACGCCGATTGGCGTCACCGAAGTCGCTTCGCTGAGGATCAGGCCGGCCGAGGCGCGCTGTACGTAGTACTCGGCCATCAGCGCGTTTGGCACACGGCCTTCATCGGCGCGGCAACGGGTCAGTGGCGCCATGATGATGCGGTTGGCCAGCTCGAGGTCACCCAGTTTGATCGGATCGAAAATAGTCGTCATGAAATAGCTCTCTTTTAGCGATCAGTTAGTAGCGGGGGCCAGTTCGGCATTGCCGCCCTGACGGAAAGTGATCAGGGTCACCAGCAGGGCGAGTACCGCCAGTGCCGCTGCCGCGAGCGGTACGCTGGTGAGGCCGAAGCCATGGGCGATGACGCTGCCGCCGACCCAGGCGCCGAGTGCGTTGCCGACATTGAAAGCGCCGATGTTGAGGGTCGATACCAGGTTTGGTGCCGCCTTGCCGTAGGTCACAACATTCACTTGCAGCGCGGGTACGGCGGCAAAGCATGCGGTGGCCCAGAGGAACAGGGTGATTTCGGTCGGGATCACGGCAATGCTGGTCCAGGTCAGCACGGTGGACACCACCGCCATGGCGACGAACACCCCGATCAGCGTCGCGGCCAGGCTTTTGTCTGCCAGCTTGCCGCCGATGATGTTGCCGACCGTCAGGCCCAGACCGATGAGCATCAAGGTCCAGGTCACGCCGCGGGGCGAAACCCCAGTGACCTCGCCCAACAGCGGGGCCACATAAGTGAACAAAGTGAAGACCGAGGCAGCGAACAATGCCGTCATGCTCAACGACAACCAAATGCCGGCGCCTTTAAGGGCGCGCAGCTCGGCGCGCATGTCGAGTTTTTCTTCATCGCGCTTGGCCGGCAGGAAGCGGATCAGGCCGATCAGTGCAATCACGCCGATCACGGTCACCGCCCAGAAGGTCGAGCGCCAGCCGGCTTCCTGACCGAGCGCGGTGCCCAGCGGCACGCCGAGCACGTTGGCCAGGGTCAGGCCGGTGAACATCAGGGCCACGGCCGATGCACGTTTGTTTGCTGGCACCAGACCAGCCGCCACCACCGAACCGATGCCGAAGAAAGCACCGTGGCACAGCGCGGTGACCACCCGGGCAAACATCAAAACGTTGTAGTCACTGGCCAGGGCACAGAGCAGGTTGCCGATGATGAAAACTCCCATCAACGCTACCAAAGCGGCCTTGCGCGGCAGTCTGGCGGTGGCCAGTGCCATGAACGGTGCACCAATAGCCACGCCCAGGGCGTAACCGGTCACCAGCCAGCCTGCGCCGGGGATCGACACTCCAAGGTCGGCCGCCACCTCGGGTAGCAGGCCCATGATGACGAACTCGGTGGTGCCAATGGCGAAGGCGCTCAAGGCCAGAATGAGTAGCGAGAGGGGCATTGTCAGTTCCTTGTCGGAGCGCTGAGCTCCTTGACGATGGCGTCGAGGAACGCCTGAATCACGTCCTCGTTGCGTTTGAAAAAGTGCCATTGACCGGCTTTCTGGCTGCTGATCAGTCCGGCCCGTTGCAAAGTTGCCAAATGGGCGGACACGGTCGACTGCGACAGGCCGCAGCGTTGATCGATCTGTCCGGCGCAGATGCCGTACTCATGGTTGTGGAGCTGTTCCGGGAACTGGACCTTGGGGTCTTTCAGCCAGATGAGGATGTCTCGGCGTACTGGGTGTGCCAGCGCTTTTATTATTTCGTCGAGGTCGATGGTCATGGTGTGGGCTCGTGATGAGTAAAACGCTATATCGCGATGAGGCGAACTTTAAATCGGTACTTCGCGATATACCAATATGATTTTGGTCTGATGACCGCATGAATCGGTATATCGGGTTATAACGATATGGATGACGCAGTGCTAAGCTGCGCGCATGAACTATCTCGCACATCTGCACCTCGGTGGCCAGCGCCCCGGTCAACTGCTCGGCAGTCTGTATGGCGATTTCGTCAAAGGGCGGCTGCAAGGGCAGTTCGATCCGGAGATCGAAGCGGCCATTCAGTTGCATCGCAGCATCGACGTGTTTACCGATCGCCATCCGCAGGTGGACATCGCCCTGTCACGGTTTTCCATCACTCGCCGGCGGTACGCCGGCATCGTGCTCGATGTGTTTTTCGACCATTGCCTGGCGCGGGACTGGATGCGCTATGCCGACCGTCCGCTCGCACAATTCACTTGCGACGTGTACCGGGTGTTGTCCGCCGAATCGCAGTTGCCGGAGCGCCTGGCGAAGATTGCGCCGCACATGGTGGCCAATGATTGGCTGGGTTCATATCAGGAGTTCGAAGTGCTTGAGCAGGTATTACGAGGGATTTCGCGCAGGTTGACCCGGCCCGAGGAACTGGCCGGCGCGATGCAGGAATTGCGACGGTTGTATGAACCGCTGAGCGAGGATTTCCGGTTGTTCTATCCCGAGTTGCAGGCATTCGCGCAGAATCGGTAACACACATCCCCCTAGGAGCGAGGCTTGCCCGCGAAGAGGCCCTTGAGGGCGCCAAAAGCTTCGCGGGCAAGCCTCGCTCCTACAGAAGCAGATGCAGAAGCAGATTCAGGCAGCGATCAATTCGCCGGCACGCCGTGGCTCGGCAGGTTTTGCGACTTCACCGAACAACGCCTTCTGCACTGCCTGCTGCGCTTCGAACGCCAGCGCCGCACGTTCCCGGTTCTGGCACTCGATCGGCTTGAGCAGGTGAATCTCCACCTCGCCCCGATCATTGGCGAACAAGCGCATCAGGTGTGAGAGCAAATCATCCTCGCCAATGAACGGTGCCAGGGTATCGAGCTCGCCATTGCGCAGATAACGAATCGCCACCGGTTGCAGCGCCACTTCGGAATCGATCGCCGCGGACAGCAAACGACCATGAAACGTACGCAGCGAGCGGCCGTCGGTGGTGGTGCCTTCGGGAAACATCAGCAGCGGGTGCTCTTGTTCCAGATGGCGGGTCATCTGTTTGCGGATCAACTGACTGTCGCCTGAACCACGACGAATGAACAGGCTGCCAGCCTTGGCGGCCAACCAGCCCGCCACCGGCCAGGTGCGCACTTCGGCCTTGGACAGGAACGACAACGGCGTGAGCATGCCCAGCAATGGAATATCGGTCCAGGACACGTGATTGCTGACCCAGAGCATCGGCGCCTGTGGTAATTCACCATGGACGGTGACGCGGAAGGGCAGGGCATTGCTCAGCCGCGCCATGAAAAACCGCGACCAGCGCTGGCGACGAACCATCGAATGGGCCATTCCCAATCGCTCGAACAACCCGAACACACTGGCCATGCTCAAACCCAGCGCCACCACCAAAAGCACTCGCGCGATTCGCGCATACACCCGCAAGCGGCTCATTACACAGCCGCCTTGAAGTGCTTGGCGTAACGTGGGCAGAGCTCGTCACGCTTGAGCAGGATGAACACGTCGGCCACCTGGAAGTCTTCGTCCCAGCACGGCTCGCCGCAGATTTTAGCGCCCAGGCGCATGTAGGCCTTGAGCAGCGGCGGCATTTCGGCGATGACGTTGGACGGAATATCCAGCCTCGGCAGTGGCTTCTTCGGTTCGGCGCGCAAGTATTCGGTGCACAGGTAACGTTCGCGCAGGCGCTGCATGATCGCGTGGGCCTGGATGCCGCCATCCTGCATCGGAATGCTCGCGCACCCCATCAGATAGCTGTAGCCGCCCTGGTTCAGCACGTCGGCCAGTTCACCCCAGAGCACGGCGATAGTGCCGCCGTTGCGGTAGGCCGGGTCGACGCAAGTGCGACCGATTTCCAGGATCGGGCCTTTCAAATGAACCAGACCATGCAGGCGGAATTCTTCTTCGCTGTAGAACTTGCCCAGGCTGCTGGCCGCTGTGTGATCGAGCAAACGGGTGGTCGCCACCAGGCGCCCGGTGTTCAAGTCACGCACGCCGATGTGGGCGCAGTGAACATCATAGTCGTCCATGTCCAGGCCCAGCTCCGCGCCTTTCAGCTTGGCGTTGAATTCGCCGCTGAATACGGTGAAGCGCAAGGCCTGGGCTTCCTGCAACGCCTCGGCGCCCACCAGGCGTTCGGCTTGCAGGCGGCGTTCATTGCCGGTGTCGCTGATGCGGGCGATCTGAGTCATTGTGAGTCTCCGTACGGGCTGGCCACCCGTCTTGGGTTACAGCCGATCGACTTTCTTTATGCAGCCGTGTTGTGCAAAGTCAGGCTATGTAGCCCCGGTGTCATCGCCATGAAGCTTTGGTGATGCTTATATGACAGCCCACAAGGAGCCTCTTATGCCCTGGCAAACCCTGTTGAAACGCCGTGATCGTCTGCCCGTCAATCCTGATCTGGGGGAAGGTTTTGCAAGCTTGTTGCAACAATTGGGCGCGGTGTCGCCGTTCGAATTGGCGGTGGTCGGTGGACGGCTGATGGCGACGCCAGGGCTGGCGTTTCTGGTGGGCTATCAGGCGGCATTGCGCATGCTCTGGCCAAGCGCGCCGCTGAGCCTCGGCGCGTTGTGCGCGACCGAACAGCGCAGCTTGCGGGTAGCGGACATGCAAACCCGGCTGCGCGACCTGCGCCTGAGCGGGCGCAAGGATTTCGTCACCGCTGGCGATGCTGCCGACTGGTTGCTGGTCGCCGCCCGCAGTGAAGAACCCGGCGAAGCGCCACGCTTGAACCTTGCGGTGGTTTACCCCGGCGAACCGGGTGTGCGTCTGGAAAAACTCGCGCCCATGCCACTGATGCCGGACATAGGTCACGGCCGGTTGTTTCTCGATAACGCGCTGTGTGAATTGCTCGCCGGCGATGGCTGGGATGCGTACGTCAAACCGTTCCGCACCCTGGAAGACATCTATGTGCTGAGTGCCATGACGGCGTGGCTGTTCGGCGTCGGGCAGGACAGCGACTGGCCACAAACCTTGCAACTGCGCTTGCTGGCGCTGCTGGCCGGGTGCGCGGAGGTCAGCCGCCAGGCGCCGAACAATCCGGCGGGGCATGTGTTGCTGGGCGGGTTGTTTGCGCAGTTCGACGGGCTCAAGACTGAAGTGAACCAGGCCCTGGCCGATGGCCCGCCACAATGGGCGCAGATGTGGCAGCGCGATCAGGCGGTGATGGATTTGGCGGCAGGGGCGCGGGGCAAGCGGTTGGCCAAGGCGTTGGCGGGATTGTTATAAGGCTGAAGGGACCCTTCGCGGGCAAGCCTCGCTCCTACAAATCGCATCCGGCACAAATCCTGTAGGAGCGAGGCTTGCCCGCGAAGGCGATCTCTTGGACGACGCAAATTCAAAAACTGTCATCTAGCTCGACTAGGCTCTGCAGGTTCATCCCTCCGAGCGCCCCTCATGTTCAAAGGCTTGTCCCTGATTTACATGCTGCTGCTCAGCCTCACAGCCCAGGCCGAAAACTGGCCGGCCGAGCAATGGTCGCCCGGCCCGAAAATCATCGGCCCGGCACTTCAAGCCCTGGAGAACTACGCCTTCGCGCCCCGCGACGATGCCACTCACCAAGGCATTCGCACCGATGCCTTGCTGGTGATCCGCGACGGTCAGCTGATCTACGAACGCTACGCCGGCCCGACCACTGCACAAACGCCGCACCTGACCTGGTCCATCAGCAAAAGCGTGATGGGCGCGGTGCTGGGTGTGGCCTATGGCGAAGGGTTGTTCAAACTCCAGGATCCGGTGCGCAAATTCTATCCCGCGCTGGAAAAACACCCCGCCATGACCATGGCCGACCTGCTGCACTGGGCCTCGGGTTTGGACTGGCAGGAAGATTATGAATATGCCCCATTGAAGTCCTCGGTGGTGGCCATGCTCTACACCCGTGGACATCGCGATATGGCCACGTTCACTGCCAACCACGACGAATATGCCAAACCCGGTCAGGCATTCCGCTACTCCAGTGGTGACACCAACTTGCTGTCCGCCGCGCTGAAAACCATCGTTGGCCCGGCCCGTTATCCGGATTATCCATGGACTGCGCTGTTCGAACCCTTGGGGATTCGCAGTGCGGTGTGGGAAGTGGATGCCACGGGTACGTTTGTCGCATCGTCCTACGCCTATCTCACTGCCCGGGACCTGGCGCGGGTCGGCCTGTTGATGGCGCGCGACGGTCGGTGGCGTGAGCGGCAATTGCTGCCCAAGGACTGGGTCGACTTCAGTCGTGAACCGTTCGCTGGCTATCAAGCCAATCAGGATGAAGCGGTACCCGGCGGGCATTGGTGGCTCAATCGCGCAGTGGAGGGCGCAACCCAACCCTGGCCCGATGCGCCCGCCGATACCTATGCCGCGCTGGGCCATTGGGGGCAGGCAATGTACGTGATTCCCAGCGAAAAGCTGGTGATCGTGCGCTACGGCGATGATCGCGATGGCAGTTATCGGCACAACGAATTGCTCAAACTCGTGCTCAAGGCGTTTGCCATGAAGGTGCAGCCATGAACCGACGCAGTTTTATTCGTCGTCGACCGTTCAGCACACTTTTGCTGGTGCTGCTGATTGCCTTGCTCGGTTGGGCCTGGCAGGAGCGGGTGGCGCTGTGGGCCTTCCCGGGCATCATTAGCGCCTACA
Source organism: Pseudomonas sp. Tn43 (assembly GCF_014192635.1). Classification (NCBI taxonomy): domain Bacteria; kingdom Pseudomonadati; phylum Pseudomonadota; class Gammaproteobacteria; order Pseudomonadales; family Pseudomonadaceae; genus Pseudomonas; species Pseudomonas sp. Tn43. The sequence continues at coordinate 405,349 of NZ_JACHYG010000003.1, read as the reverse complement.
CCGCCAAGGAATACTGCTCGTGCCGCTATGTGATGAACAATCCGGCCGAGTATTGCCAAGGCTATGTGAAGCAGTATTTGCCCACCAGCGGGTTCGTCGATGACGCAGCGAACAAGCGCGTGACGGCGGGCGGTATGGGGCGCAGCCATAGCGCTGTTTGGGTTGGTGAACGGCAGGGATGTCGGTTGCAGCCCTGACAGCCATCAGACTCTTTGTGGCGAGGGGGCTTGCCCTCGTTGGAGGGCGAAGCACTCCCAAAATCAGGCAATGAGTTTCTTCAAGTAGTCCACATACACAGGTTTTGCGGCTGCTGCGCAACCGAACGGGGGCAAGCCCCCTCGCCACAGGGGAATGTCTTTGTTTCAAGATCCGGGGCATTAGAGTTTGCAATGCGCCCACAGCCAGTTAAGGTTCGCTCAGGTTTATCTGCCCATGAGTCTCTATGTTCAACCGCTTTGTCTGCAAAACCCTCGCCTCCCTGCTGCTGGCCGGTGTCACCGTGTCGGCCCAGGCCAATTGGTACCTGGACGGCGAGTCCTCGCGGCTGTCGTTCATCAGCACTAAAAACGCCAATATTTCCGAAGTGCAGCGCTTTCTCGTGCTTCACGGCAAGGTCGATCCCAAAGGCCTGGCGCAGGTGGAAGTTGAGCTGGAGTCGATCAACAGTGGCATTCCGCTGCGTGACGAACGCATGCGCAAGGAGCTGTTCGATATCCAGACGTTCCCTGAAGCGCTGATCACCACGCAAATCGATCTGCGGCCGATCAACGACCTGGCGCCCGGAGCGCAACTGGAGTTGCGCTTGCCGCTGACCGTCAACCTGCATGGCAAACAACACCAGTACAACGCCGAATTGCTGGCGACCCGTCTCGATGACCGGCGCTTTCAAGTGGTGACCCTCGAACCGTTGGTGATCAACGCTGAAGACTTCGACCTGGCCCCGGGCCTGGAAAGCTTGCGCAAGGTTGCCGGTTTGTCGGCCATCAGTCTGTCGGTGCCGGTGGGTGCGGTGCTGATTTTCACGGCGCGCTGAAATGCGCGGCGCAATTTTCCCCTGGCGCGACGGCAACCGCTTTGAATTGCTGATCGACGGTCCGCAGTTTTTTCCGCGAATGCTGGTGGCGATCGCCCGCGCCGAGGAACAGGTCGAACTGGAACTGTACCTGGTGGAGGCGGGGGCTTGCGCCGAGGCCATGGTGCAGGCGCTGGTCCAGGCGGCCGAGCGCGGTGTGCGGGTGCGTTGCCTGTTCGATGACTACGGCAGCCTGGCCTTTACCCTGACCTTGCGTCAGCGCCTGATGGCCGCCGGTGTCGAGTTGCGTTTCTACAATCGCCTGAGCTGGCGCCGTTGGGTAGGCAACTTTTATCGCGATCACCGTAAGCTGCTGCTGGTGGATCAATGCCTGGCGGTGGTCGGCGGCACCGGGGTCACCGATGAGTTCTGGACCCCGGGCGAAGACACCAGCGAATGGCACGAAGTGATGGTGGAAATCACCGGTCCCTTGGTCATCGACTGGCAGTTGCTGTTCGACCGCCAATGGATCGCCAACCGCCATCGGCGCGCCTGGAAACCCACTGCGCACTTTGGTTTGCCGCGCTTGCCACGGGTGCCAGTCACGGGCGAGGGCATGGGCCGGGTCGCTTATGCCGACGCCCGCCAACACCGCGATATTCTGCAATCGCTGACTCGCGCGCTGAACAGCGGCCAGCGCCGAATCTGGCTGGCCACGCCGTATTTCCTGCCGACCTGGAAAGTCCGCCGCTCATTGCGTCGGGCGGCTGCTCGTGGCGTCGATGTGCGTCTGCTGCTGACCGGGCCACGCACCGATCATCCGTCGGTGCGCTACGCCGGGCATCGCTACTACCCGCGACTGCTGCGGGCCGGGGTGAGAATCTTCGAGTACCAGCCGTGTTTCCTGCACCTGAAGATGGTGTTGATCGATGACTGGGTGAGTATCGGCTCGTGCAATTTCGATCACTGGAATCTGCGTTTCAATCTGGAAGCCAACCTCGAAGCCTTGGACCCCGCACTGACCCTGGCGGTGGCGGCGAGTTTCGGCAATGACTTTGCCCTGAGCCAGGAAGTCAGCATCGACGCATGGAAACGCCGCCCGTTGTGGCGACGCATCAAGCAAAGGGTGTGGGGATGGGTGGATCGGCTGGTGGTGAATATGCTGGATCGGCGGGGATAGTCACCCAGATCGTTCCCACGCTCCGCGTGGGAATGCCTCTAGGGACGCTCCGCGTCCAGTGACGCGGAGCGTCACGGGCTGCATTCCCACGCGAAGCGTGGAACGATCAGTCCGTGCAGGGATTACAACAACTCAAAGCTCTGCTGCGTCACGTCCTGGGAGTCCAGGCCGATCTGCACGTTGAACTTGCCCGGTTCCGCGGCGTACTTGAGCTGGGCGTTGTAGAACTTCAGGTCGTCCTCGGTGATGGTGAAGTGCACGACTTTCTGTTCGCCGGCCTTGAGCAGCACTTTCTGGAAGTTCTTCAGTTCCTTGACCGGGCGGATCATCGAGCCGGTCACGTCCTGGATGTACAACTGCACCACGGTTTCGCCATCACGCTTGCCGGTGTTCTTCACCACGACCCTGGCGTCGAGCTTGCCGGTCTTGTTCAGTGTGGTTGAAGAAAGGGCCATGTCGGTCAGGCTGAATTGGGTGTAGCTCAGGCCGAAGCCGAATGGAAACAGCGGCCCGGTGGTGTCTTCGAAATACTGCGAGGTGTAGTTGCCCGGTTTGCCCGGCGTGAACGGCCGGCCGATGCTCAGGTGGTTGTAATAGGTCGGAATCTGACCCACCGAGCGCGGGATGGTGATCGGCAGTTTGCCTGACGGGTTGTAGTCGCCGAACAGCACATCAGCGATGGCGTTGCCGCCTTCGGTGCCGCTGAACCAGGTTTCCAGAATCGCGTCAGCTTGCTCGTTCTCTTCGAGAATCGACAGCGGACGGCCATTCATCAACACCAGCACGAGTGGTTTGCCGGTGGCTTTCAACGCCTTGATCAGCTCGCGCTGGCTGGCTGGAATGTTCAGGTCGGTACGGCTCGACGACTCGTGGGACATGCCACGGGATTCGCCTACCGCGGCCACCACTACATCCGCTTGTTTGGCAGCCTTGACCGCTTCCTCAATCAATACATTGGCCGAACGCGGGTCATCCACCACTTCCGGCGCGTCGAAGTTGAGGAAGTTCAGGTAATCGAGGATTTTCTTGTCGCTGGTGATGTTTGCGCCACGGGCGTAGATCAGCGTCGACTGCGCGCCAAGCGCATGGGTCATGCCATCGAACAACGTCACCGATTGCTCAGGACGGCCAGCAGCGGCCCAACTGCCCATCATGTCGATCGGCGCCTTGGCCAGTGGACCGACCAGCGCGATTTTCGCGGTTTTCTTCAGCGGCAGGGTGTCGCCCTGGTTTTTCAGCAATACCAGGCTGCGGCGCGCGACATCACGGGCCTCGGCGCGGTGCAGACGGCTTTCGGCGTAGGTATCGGCCGGGTCATCTTCGGCCTTGCCGATGCGCAGGTATGGGTCTTTGAACAGGCCCATGTCGTACTTGGCGGCGAGCACTTCACGTACGGCATTGTCGATGTCTTTCTGTTCGATCTCACCCGCCTTCAACAGCCCCGGCAATTCCTTGCTGTAAAGGGTGTCGTTCATGCTCATGTCGATGCCGGCCTTGATCGCCAGCTTCGCCGCTTCGCGACCGTCGGCGGCGACGCCATGCTTGATCAGCTCGAAAATCGCGCCGTGATCGCTGACCGCCAGGCCTTTGAAGCCCCATTCCTTGCGCAGCAGGTCGTTCATCAGCCAGGTGTTGGCGGTGGCCGGCACGCCGTTGATCGAGTTCAGCGCAACCATCACCCCGCCAGCACCGGCGTCGATGGCGGCGCGATACGGTGGCAGGTAATCCTGGTACATCTTGACCGGGCTCATGTCGACGACGTTGTAGTCGCGACCGCCTTCGACCGCGCCGTACAAGGCAAAATGCTTGACGCTGGCCATGATGCTGTCAGCCGCGTTCGTCCCGATGCCCTGGAACGCCTTGACCATGACGCCGGCGATCCGCGAAACCAGGTAGGTGTCTTCGCCGAAGCCTTCGGAGGTGCGGCCCCAACGTGGGTCGCGGGAGATGTCGACCATTGGCGCGAAGGTAATGTCGAGGCTGTCAGCCGCTGCTTCCTGGGCGGCGATACGCCCGGAGCGACCAATGGCGTCCATGTCCCAGCTCGAGGCCAGGGCCAGCGGAATCGGGAAAATGGTGCGGTGGCCGTGGATCACGTCATAGGCGAAGAACATCGGGATCTTCAAGCGGCTGCGCATGGCCGCGTCCTGCATCGGACGGTTTTCGGCGCGGGTGATCGAGTTGAAGGTGCCGCCGATATTGCCGGCAGCGATCTCCTTGCGGATCATCTCCCGCGGCATTTCCGGGCCGATGCTGATCAGGCGCAACTGGCCGATCTTTTCATCGAGGGTCATTTGCTTCATCAGGTGGTTGATGAAGGCGTCCTTGTTCTCTATCGGTGCGGGCGTCGTGGCGGCCAATACGGTATGACTGGCCAGGCTGACGAACAGGCCCAGCAAACACAGCTTCTTCATGAATGGTTTTCTCGAAAGCCTAAACGGCAGTGAATACACGCCGGTCAGCCAAAATGTTGGGAGCGACTATTGTTGTTCAAGTGAATGCAGCACAGTTATGTGTTAGCGCCGGGGCATCTTTTAGCCCATTGGCTCGATGCAATCCAGTAGCGGCGCAGATTATGCCCCAAGAGCCGGCTTCAAGTTCGCAGGTTGTTTCATCCAACGGAATAGGCAAGGGAGCATCAACCAGATGAATGTACGACTTCACTATCGGTCGAGTCTGCAGGTCGCAGCCTTGATGTGGCTGACCGCATTGCTGACCGGCTGCGGCATCAACAATATCCCGACCCTGGACGAACAGGCCAAGGGCGCCTGGGGCCAGGTGCAGAACCAGTACCAGCGTCGCGCCGACCTGATTCCCAACCTGGTGGAAACCGTCAAGGGCTATGCCCGGCATGAGCAAGAAACCCTGACCGCGGTGATCGAAGCCCGCGCCAAGGCCACCTCTATTCAGGTGGATGCCAGCACGCTGGACAACCCGGAAATGCTCAAACAGTACGAGCAGGCGCAGAATCAGCTGACTGGCGCCCTGAGCCGGTTGATGGTGGTGTCCGAGCGCTACCCGGACCTCAAGGCCAACCAGAACTTCCTGGCGTTGCAATCGCAACTTGAAGGCACCGAGAACCGCATCGCCGTGGCGCGTCGCGACTTCATCCTGGCGGTGCAGAAATACAATACCGAGATCCGCACCTTTCCCGGTCGCCTGTGGCACACCGTGTTGTACAGCGATCTGCCGATCCGTGAAACCTTCGAGGCGACCAGCCCCGGTGCCGAGAAAGCGCCTGAAGTGAAGTTCCAGTAAGCGCCGGAACGGGCTTGAAGCGTCAACAAGGATGAGGTTGCCAATGCGCGTGTTGAAAGTGGGCCTGATGTGGGTGCTGTGGGTATTGGCCTTCACGGTCCAGGCCGAGCTGAAGTTCCCCGAACTGACCGGACGGGTGGTGGACAACGCCCAGATGATCGAGCCTGCGGTGCGCGAGCAACTGACGCAACAGCTCAACGCCCACGAAAAAACCACTGGCGAGCAGTTGGTGGTGGTCACGTTGCCGGACTTGCAAGGCGCCGACATCGCGGATTTCGGGTATCAATTGGGGCGCTACTGGGGCATCGGCCAGAAGGACAAGAACAACGGCGCGCTGCTGATCGTCGCCCGTGAGGAGCGCAAGCTGCGGATCGAAGTCGGTTATGGCCTGGAAGGGCGCCTGACCGATGCGCAGAGTTCGGTGATCATCCATCAGGTGATCACGCCTGCGTTCAAGGCCGGTAACTTCAGCAAAGGCATCAGCGACGGGGTTGCGGCGATGCTGGTGGTGCTGGGCGGCAATCCGCTGGACGAACCGTCGACAGTGTTTGACCCGCGTGGTGATCAGGAGAGTGATGCCGTTGAACGGCCGCCGGGGTTGTTCGTGTTCCTGGTGTTGCTGTTTATCCTGACGATCTTCGTCGGCCAGATGTTCGGTATTCTGCCAAGCGGCGGCGGCCGTGGCGGCTCGAGGGGCGGTTTCGGCGGTGGAGGTTTTGGCGGTGGCGGCGGGGGCTTCAGCGGCGGTGGGGGCAGTTTCGGGGGCGGCGGCTCGTCGGGCGGCTGGTGATAACACTGCAGGTAAAAACAACAATAGCGAGCAGGCATTCATAACCATGGCATTACTGACTGAACACGAACAACGCAAAGTCGCCGAGGCCATTGCCCGGGTCGAGCGCGATACCGATGCCGAACTGGTCACGGTGCTTGCGGCGCGTGCCGACGATTACGCGTATATCCCGCTGCTCTGGGCCAGTCTGTTGGCGCTGGTGGTGCCGGGGATCGTGCATTACCTGACGGGCTGGCTGACTATGCATAGCCTGTTGCTGGTGCAATGGTTCAGTTTCATCGTGTTGTGCCTGCTGTTCCGGATCCCGAAAGTCACCACGCGCCTGATCCCGCGCTCGGTCCGCCACTGGCGGGCGTCGAACCTGGCGCGCCGGCAGTTCCTGGAGCAAAACCTGCACCACACCGTGGGCAGCACCGGCATGCTGATTTTCGTCTCCGAAGCCGAGCGTTATGTAGAAATCCTGGTGGATGAAGGTATTTCCAAACGGCTGGACAACAAGAACTGGGACGCGATTGTGGCGGCGTTTACGCAACAGGTGAAACAAGGGCAGACCTTGCAGGGGTTTGTGACATGCATCGAGGCCTGCGGCGAGTTGCTCAAGGTGCATGTGCCAGTGACCCATGTGCGCAACGAATTGCCGAATCGGTTGGTGGTGTTGAGCTGATTTCAATTGACACCGCTCCCTGTGGCGAGGGGGCTTGCCCCCGTTCGGCTGCGAAGCAGTCGTCAAACCAGAGAACTCGGTGCAACTGAAGATGCATGGGGGCCGCTTCGCAGCCCAACGGGGGCAAGCCCCCTCGCCACAAGGAACTCACTGGCCTCAGGATTCGCACCGTTTGGCAAATAACTGCGTGTCCCGAACGGCCATCCCCCCTAAAATACCCACCATTCCCCGATCCGCACCGCCCGAGGTCGTTTTTCCCCATGTCTGTCACCGCCACTCCCGCCAGCCTCGCGCCGGATCATCACGCCCAGTTCATCGACCTGCTGCAAACCAGCCTCGACCAGCACGCCTTCATCAAACTGGTGCTGGCCAAGTACGTCGGGGGCGAAGCGGATTTGCAGCGGCTGATCATCAAGCAACTGACGGTCAAGGATCAGCCCTGCCTGTCCTTCGTCTACCGCTACAAGACCCGCGACATCACCAAAAACCTTCCGCTGGCCGAAGGCGTGGCGACCATCGCTGCGTTGTTGCCTGCATCGTTCAAAAATGCGCATTTACTGTCCTTGACCGACGAAGCCCAGCTCGAATACAGCAAAAAGGGCAAATCTTCGCTGTTCAAGAGCAAACCTCAGCAATTGCGCGAAGTGCCGTCCGCCGAGCACAACCGCGAGAAGAACCGTTTCCTCGACCTGAGTCGGCCGTTCCTCAAAGACCTCGGCGTGACCAACGCGCAACATGAGCTGATTCCGGCGATGTCGCGCAAGTGGAAGCAGATCAACAAGTTCATCGAAGTCTTCAGTCATGCGCTGACCTCGTCGCCGCTGGCGCTGGACAAACCCGTGAAGGTGGCGGATTTCGGTTCAGGCAAGGGTTACCTGACGTTCGCGATCCACGACTACCTGCGCAACACCCTGAAGGCCGAGGGCGAGGTGACCGGCGTCGAGCTGCGCGAAGACATGGTCAACCTATGCAACACCGCCGCTGCGAAGCTGGAACATCCGGGGCTGGTATTCAAATGCGGTGACGTGCGCAGCGTCGCGCCGAGCGAGCTGGACGTGATGATCGCGCTGCATGCCTGCGACATCGCCACCGACTATGCGATTCACACCGGTATTCGTTCCGGTGCCTCGATCATCATGTGCTCGCCGTGCTGCCACAAGCAGATCCGCCTGCAGATCCAGAGCCCGGCACTGCTCAAGCCGATGTTGCAATACGGCCTGCACCTGGGCCAGCAGGCGGAAATGGTCACCGACAGTTTGCGTGCACTGTTTCTGGACGCGTGCGGTTACGAGACCAAGGTCTTCGAGTTCATCTCGCTGGACCACACCAACAAGAACAAGATGATCCTGGCGGTCAAACGCGCCGAGCCGATTGATCCCGCTCAGCTGTTGGTGAAAATCCAGGAACTGAAGGATTTCTACCACATCAGCGAACATTGCCTGGAAACACTGCTGCGGGCTGATGGCTACCTCTGATGCTCGAGGAATGAACCAGAATCGAGGGTAGAGCGAAAAAGCCCTGTCCTTGTGGCGAGGGGGCTTGCCCCCGTTCGGCTGCGTAGCAGTCGCAAAACCAGAGACCACGGCCTGAGTGAATAAACCGGATTAGGACCGCTTCGCGACCCAACGGGGGCAAGCCCCCTCGCCACAAAAGCTCATTGTTCGTAGTAGCTGGTTATTACCCGACCCGCCGGATAAGGTCTACCTTGAATACTCCTGCATGCCCACGCATTTTCCAGAGGAGTCTTCCCCATGGCGGCTAAAAGAATTCTGATGCTGGTCGGCGATTACGTCGAAGACTACGAAGTGATGGTGCCGTTCCAGGCGCTGCTGATGGTCGGCCACACGGTGCACGCCGTTTGCCCTGATAAAGCCGCTGGCCAGACTGTGCGCACAGCGATCCATGACTTCGAAGGCGACCAGACCTACAGCGAAAAACCCGGTCACCTGTTTGCCCTGAACTTCGATTTCGCCAAGGTAGACGCGGCGGACTACGATGCGCTGCTGGTGCCGGGCGGTCGGGCGCCGGAGTACCTGCGCCTGAACGAAAAAGTCCTGGACCTGGTGCGAGCGTTCGACAAGGCCGGCAAACCGATCGCCGCCGTCTGTCACGGTGCGCAACTGCTGGCCGCGGCCGGCATTCTTGAGGGGCGCGAGTGCAGCGCCTATCCGGCATGTGCCCCGGAAGTACGCCTGGCTGGCGGCACGTTCATCGATCTCCCGGTGACGCAAGGTCACGTTCAAGGCAATCTGGCCACGGCACCGGCCTGGCCGGCGCACCCGAGCTGGCTGGCCGGTTTCCTCGGGTTGCTGGGCACCAAAATCACGCTGTAACGAGGGACATTTCCATGTGCGAGCTCTACGTCAAGGCCGATCCGATTCTCTACGAGTCGCGCTCCCGCTCGCTGCGCATCTGCGGGGTGGTGACCACCCTGCGGCTGGAGAATCAGTTCTGGGACATCCTCAGCGAAATCGCCGAGGTCGACGGCATGACCACCAATCAGTTGATCGCCAAGCTGTATGAAGAGGTGATGGACTACCGTGGCGAAGTGGTGAATTTTGCCTCGTTCTTGCGGGTCAGCTGCATGCGCTACCTGAGCCAGCGCCGGGTGCAGATACCTGAGTTGTCGGTGGTGCGGGCTGCGGTGAAGTAGAGCAGTTTGTATCCATGTTGAGGACGCCTTCGCGGGCAAGCCTCGCTCCCACAGGATTTGTGCCGGACGCAAACCTGCGGTCAACCGAAGTCCTGTAGGAGCGAGGCTTGCCCGCGAAGGGGTCGGTACAGGCGACAGAAATCCTGACTTGGTCTTTACTCTGAAGCGCGAAACCTCTCAATCGCCAAGGAGTAAAAGCATGTCTGGATGGTACGAAGTGAGTAAAACCGTCAACGGCCAATTCAAGTTTGTATTGAAAGCGGCCAATGCCGAAACCATTCTGACCAGTGAGCTGTACACCTCTCGCGGTGCGGCCGATGGCGGTATCGCCTCGGTTCAGGCCAACAGTCCGCTGGACGAACGCTACGAGAAAAAAACCACCAAGGACGGACATCCTTACTTCAACCTGAAGGCCGGTAATCACGAGATCATCGGCAGCAGCGAATCCTACTCATCGGATGCCGCAAGGGATAAAGGCATCGCCAGCGTTAAAGCCAACGGTCCGACCACGGTGATCAAGGACAAGACCTTGCCGGTGCTCTGACACACCGGATACTTGATGAGGGAGCGAGCCTGCTCGCTCTCACATAGGTTCGGCGGTGTTCACAAATTCCTGTGGGAGCGGGCTTGCCCGCGAAGGGGCCGGCCTCGGCGCCACTAAACCTCAACCGGTACCGTCAGCTTCGGGCTGCCCAGCGCATGCGTCTTCGAATCAAAAAACCGCAGCTCCACGCCCGTCCCTTCAAACACCTTCGCGTAATGCCGCTTCTGATGCTGGATGAACGCCTTGCTACGCGGGTAAATCGAGATCGCCGCTGTCTTCGGCTTCGCCTGACGCAATGCATGAATGATGTGGCTGTCCTGCTCGCCAAGGGCATGCCCGAAAATGCACAACCCATCGCCATGGCCCAGTAACTGGTCGTAACAGAACGACAGGTAATCGGAGCTGCGAATGGTTTTGAGCTTGTCCTGGGTCGGGCCTTCGTTGACGAACAGTGGCACGTCGTCGAGGGTCTTGATCGTATTGTTGATGGCGAAACTGCCGAGCAACGTACCCTCGGTCGACATCAATTTACGCGCGGTACCGTCCTGATTGCGCACCAGATGCAGGCCGCCGTGCAGGTACAGCAGCCGGGTTTTATCGGTCGCGGTGACGCTCAGGTCAAAACGCGGCTCGGTGCCCTGGAACAGATCGGTAATAGCGTCAGGTCGGTGCTGAACCGCCCAGTAGTTGAGCAAATCGTAATTGGTGGTGAACACCGTCCGATAGCTGGCCAACTCCTGGTTGATCGTCGCCAGCGTCGAGGGCACCACCAAGCGCCAAGGGATGTGCACTGCATGCACGGTGTTGATCAGCGCTTCCTTGATTGCGTAATAACGATTGCGCGGTGCCGCCGAGCTGACGGCCAACGCCTTGTTGACCCGGCTGGTGGTTTTCAGCGCACCGAGCACTTGTTCGAAACTGCGCGTCTGCATCGCCTCGAACACACTCATTTCGGATTGGCTCAGAGGCTTCTCTTCGACGGTGCGGGCGTTTTCAAACAGCGAGTCGTAGCCGAAGTCGTCCCAAACCGCACGACTGGCACCGTTACCCACCAGCAAGCCGCCGAAAGAGGCGGTGGTGCGCAAGGCGTTCCAGTCTTCAAGTTGGGCATCGACATCCTGGAAATCGGTCATTGCGATCAAAGTCTCAAAGCAAAAGGTCTGATGGACGGCGACTTTATCACGACCCGGACTTGAGCCAGATCAAGTTACCGCACGACTAATGAGTCGATTCTGTGCGCACCCGCCGGATCGGTGCTGTTGATTCGGCTTCAGCCAGGAGACTCGCGCATGAGCAGTACGTTTTTCATTCCCGCTGTGAACATCATGGGCACCGGTTGCCTTGACGAAGCCATGGACGCCATTCGCAAGTATGGTTTTCGCAAGGCACTGATCGTCACCGACACCGGATTGGCCAAGGCTGGCGTGGCGACGATGATTGCCGAAAAACTGGCGTTGCAGGACATCGACTCGGTGATCTTCGACGGCGCCAAGCCGAATCCGAGCATTGCCAACGTCGAACTTGGCCTGGGCCTGCTCAAGGAAACCCGCTGCGATTTCGTGGTATCCCTGGGTGGCGGTTCGCCTCACGACTGCGCCAAGGGCATCGCCTTGTGCGCCACTAACGGTGGGACGATTCGTGACTACGAAGGCGTCGATCGGTCGGCCAAACCGCAACTGCCGCTGATCGCGATCAACACCACCGCCGGCACTGCCAGCGAAATGACCCGTTTTTGCATCATCACCGACGAATCCCGTCACGTGAAAATGGCCATCGTCGATCGCAACGTCACGCCACTGTTGTCGGTCAATGACCCGGCGCTGATGGTCGCCATGCCCAAGGGGTTGACTGCCGCCACTGGCATGGACGCGCTGACCCACGCCATCGAAGCCTACGTCTCCACGGCGGCCAACCCGATTACCGATGCCTGTGCGCTCAAAGCCATCACCTTGATCAGCAATAACCTGCCCCAGGCCGTACGCGACGGCAGTGACATGATCGCGCGGGAGAACATGGCTTACGCGCAATTCCTGGCCGGCATGGCATTTAACAATGCGTCCCTGGGTTACGTTCACGCGATGGCTCACCAGTTGGGCGGTTTCTACGACTTGCCCCATGGCGTGTGCAATGCGGTGCTGCTGCCTCACGTACAGAGTTTCAACGCGTTGGTCTGCGCTGACCGCCTGACCGATGTCGCCCACGCCATGGGCGCCGATATTCGCGGGTTCAGCCCTGAAGAGGGCGCTCAGGCAGCGATCGCGGCCATTCGCGATCTGGCCAGGGAAGTGGAAATCCCCGCCGGTTTACGCGAGCTCGGTGCCAGGCTCAACGACATCCCGGTGCTGGCCAGCAATGCCCTCAAAGACGCTTGTGGACTGACCAATCCACGGCCGGCGGATCAGCGGCAGATCGAGGAGATTTTCCGCAGCGCGTTTTAACCAGGGCACGGTTCGGGGGGGAGGAGCGCTATGCTGCGATCTCGTCCGAGCCGACATTACCGAGGGTGTCGGCGGCCAGCAAGCGCTTGGTGGAGTTGGCGCTATACCTCATCGGCACCTGCGGCTATACGCTCAACGACGTTTAAGTTGTACGCTCCGGTCGGAACCCGCCTCTAGGTCACAAACCCATGCTTACCGGCCTCAACCACCTGACTCTCGCCGTCACCGACCTGAACCGCAGCGTGGCGTTCTATCGCGATCTGCTGCAATTCCAGCAGGAAGCCACATGGGACGCCGGCGCCTATCTCTCATTACCCGGCCTGTGGTTGTGCCTTTCTCTCGATCCGCTACGCCAATCCGCGCCTGCTGCTGACTACACCCATTACGCCTTCAGTATCGATTGCGCACACTTCCCGTTGTTCGTCGAACGCCTGCGATCGGCCAACGTGCAAGAGTGGCGGGACAACCGCAGTGAAGGGGCTTCGTTCTACTTTCTTGACCCGGACGGGCACAAGCTGGAGGCGCATGTCGGGGACCTGGCGTCGCGGCTGACGGGTTGTCGGCAACGGCCATACGCGGGGATGAAGTTCTTCGACGATCAGTGAGTCGATGCTCCGGGTCCTGAGATAGACTTGCGTCCATTCATCCGGCGTTTCAACAGGAATCCCATGACTCCATCGCTGCTAATGGCCGTTCTCGCCTCGGGCTTCATTTATGGCATCACGCCGGGCCCGGGTGTGCTGGCGGTGTTCGGCATCGGTGCGGCGCGCGGGCGGCGGGCCGGAGCGGGGTTTCTGTGCGGCCATTTGCTGGGCGACGTGGTCTGGTGCAGCACGGCGCTGATCGCGATTGTCGGTGCGCGGGAAATCGGCAGCACTGCATTCGATGTACTGGGCGTATTCAGTGGGCTCTACCTGTTCTGGCTGGGTCTGCGTGCGGTTCGCGCTCGGCGCGGCAATGCCGATGCCCCTCAGGGGCCTGCTCGGCAGCCGTTCTGGCATGGCATCCTGTTCGGTTTGACCAACCCCAAGGCTTATCCCGTGGCAGTGGCGACCTTTACCGCGCTGCTGTCCAGCCGTGCAGAATTGCTGCATTGGTCGATGTTGCCCTGGTTGATCATCCTGAGCTTCGTTGGTGGCCTTTTGGCCTACGCTATTCTCATAGGCATTGTCGGGGCGCGTCAGGTTCGCACGTTGTATCAGCGTCATGAACTGGCGATCACCCGGTTGTGCGGGGTAATGTTCATCGGTTTTGCCATCAATGCCCTGGTGCATGCGCTGCCGGGGCTGGTAACGCACAAAGTTTGAAGCTGATCGCAGGGAAGCCTCGGCTGCACAGTCATCGCTCAGGCGGATGACCGGTCAGGGAGGGTTGTTCAATGTTGCATTGTCCGGACACGCTCTCGGCATTATGGAAACCAGAAATTCCGCCCCACTGGCGAGCTACATTGATCTCTTGCTGGACGCCGTTTGTGCGGTAGATAAACAAGGTCGCTTCGTATTTGTCAGCGCGGCCTGCGAGCGCATTTTCGGTTACACCCCCGACGAGTTGATCGGCCAGCCGATGATCGACCTGGTGCATCCCGCCGACCGACAGCGCACCCTCGATGCCGCACGGGAGATCATGGGCGGCGAGCCCAAGCTCAATTTTGAAAATCGTTACCTGCGCAAGGACGGCCGGGTGGTGCACATTCTCTGGTCGGCGCGTTGGTCGCAGGTCGATCAGTTGCGCATTGCCGTGGCGCGCGACATCACCGAGCGCAAACAGGCCGAGTCCCGGCAAGCGGCGCTGTATGCCATTTCCGAAGCGGCCCATGCGGCGGAAGATCTGCTGGCGCTGTTCAAACGCATCCATTCGATCATCGGCGAATGGCTTCCGGCATTGAATTTCTCCGTGGCGCTGTATGACGAACATTGCATGCAGCTGAACTTCCCCTATCACGTCGACGACCATGAACCGCAACCCGAGGAGCCCGGGACGGTGACCGGGCGTCTTTGCAGTGAAGTGATTCGCAGCGGCGTGCCGATCCTGCTGACTCCGGATCAGGACAATCCGCCGACGGGGTTTGCGGCACTGGTCGCAGGCCAGGATTCGCCCTGCTGGCTGGGCGTGCCGTTGAGTTCGAAGAACGGCACCATTGGTGCGTTGGTCGTTAAAAGCGTACCGGGCGGCGAACGTTATACCGAGCAAGACAAGGAACTGCTGCAATATGTTTGTGCGCAGGTCGCGACCGCTATCGAGCGCAAGCAACTGCATGCCCGGCTCCAGCGCATGGCGCAATACGACCAACTCACTCAGTTGCCCAATCGCGAGTTGCTGCGCGAACGACTCAAAGCCTCGCTGACACTGGCCCGAACAGGCTCAGGTCGAATGGCATTGCTCTACGTCGACCTTGACCGCTTCAAGTGTGTCAACGACACCCACGGTCATGCGGTTGGCGACATGCTGTTGCAAGCGGTCGCCAATCGGCTCAAGGGCTGCGTGCGTGAAACCGACACCGTGGCGCGCATCGGCGGTGATGAATTTGTGGTGTTGTTGCACAGCATCCATGCCGCGGAGGATGCCGAGAGTGTGGCAAGAAAAATCCGTCAGGTACTGGCTCAACCCCTGCGCCTGGACGGGCATAACCTGAACATCCAGCCGAGCATTGGCGTTGCGCGCTACCCTGAACACGGGACTGAAGAAAATCAATTGTTCAGGCATGCCGATGAGGCGATGTACAGCGCCAAGCGCCAGCAGCACCTGAACCTGGGGGCATGAAAGCCCGTCACCGTTCGTCGCAGCGTTGCCAGTTTTTCTAAACCTTTTTGGCACTGGAAATTCTTATTCTATGCGAGCGGCTGCTCGCAACGATCATCACCAAGAGGATGAGAACCATGCCTACTTCCAAAAATCCAGGATCGGGTAGTGCCCACGATCGAACAAAGTCGTCTGAATCCGGTCGCAAAGGTGGGAAAACCACCACAACAACCGTTGATAGAGACTCTGCGAAAGGCGGCATGGGCCGCAAAGGTGGACAGAAATCCCGGTAATAGTGAAGTGGTTTTTATTAAAAGACGGGGGCGAAAGCCCCCGTTGGAATTTTCAAAGAAGGAGGGCGCGACCATGAGCCGGATGGCCACCCGTTTACGCAATGTCAGTATTGTCACGTTATTGAGTCTGTTTGCCAGCAGTGCCTTCGCCCAGTCAGCCACAGAATTCATCAACGAAGCGTCGGCCAAAGGCATGGCCGACATCGAAGCCAATCGCCTGGCGCATCAGAAAACCGAATCCAAGGAGGTCAAGGATTACACGATCGTGGTAATCAACGACCTCACCACCGCCAACCAGCATCTGGCAAAAATTGCCAAGCAACTTGATTTACCGGTTGCGCCACGTGAAGAGGTGATGGACAAGGCCAAAGCGTTGATCCCGGAGGTGAAGGACGACGCGTCCTTCGATCAGGCATACGCCGCCCACCAGGTGAAAACCACACAGCAATCCATCGAGCAGCTTCAACAACAGGCGCAGACCACGGACGTGCCGCAAATCAAAGCGTTCGCCGAAGAAACCCTGCCCAAACTGCAAAACCACCTGCAGATGGCCAGGGCTCTGCAAGCCAGTCGTTAGCACCACGGACGCGGGTGACGTCGCCGGTCCCCCGCGGGGCACGGATCAACATTCCTTCAATCCTGTTTCTTTGTTTCCGGGACGACAGTGCCGTCCAGAGGAATTGTTTCGCCCTCGCCGAGGGTGCGATATTTCTTTCTCAACTCTTCCAGCTGTTTGATATCCAGCGATTCAAGTCCCAGCATCGCGTTTTGCGCTTCCTTGGTTACTCGCAATAACTCATCGATCTTCAAGTGCAAGATATCCGTGTCGCGGTTCTGGGTGTTCTGGATAAGGAACACCATCAGGAAGGTGATGATGGTGGTCGAGGTGTTGATGATCAATTGCCAGGTATCGTTGAAATGAAAAACCGGCCCGCTCAAACCCCAAAGCACAATCAGAATGATCGCCCCCAGAAAAGTCCGGGGATAGCCGGCCCACAGAGAGAGCTTCTGTGCGATTTTCGCGAATTTCATTGCCGTAGTCCTCATAGGGGAGCGCCTGATTTTCAGACAGCATCGGCATGATGAAAATTCTGCTGAACATTGCTCCACCTGGAGGCGGGAACCCCTTGTCGGGGCGCATCGTTCGGGGCCGAAAAAAGTCGCAACCATTTCCACCGACAGGGGGTCACTACTTCAAGCCTGAGACACTGGAGACCCCCCATGAACCTCACTCGCACGTTTTACCTTTGCTGCTGCCTGCTTGCGTTGCAGGGCTGTTTCGATAACTCGGATAACGAGACCAAGGACAATACTGATGGCACCAAGTCATCGGTGCAGATGCAGGAGAAGGGGGGCGGATAGTAAATAGCGGTGAGTGGCCCCTCCTTGAGACTAATGCCCGTTAGTCGAGAGAAGGACACCTGTGGCGAGGGGGCTTGCCCCCGTTCGGCTGCGAAGCAGTCGCAAACCCGGTGCATGCGGTATGCCTGGCAGAACGAGATTGCAGGTTTCAGGACTGCTTCGCAGCCCAACGGGGGCAAGCCCCCTCGCCACAGGTCTTGCATTTGACGATTCTGACCGGCATAAGCCCTTGAGACCGGCTTTTGTACGTGTCTGGTTCACGCCGACAACGTCACCTCAGTCTCCCAGCTGAAATACCCCAACACTTCACAGCGCTGGTTGATCAGCACGAAGTTCAGTTCGCAAGCCGTCACGCCCGCGCTCAGTTGCGAACACTCCCAATAATGATCATCGGCGCTGTGGCTGCCAGGCTGGGTCGGGTTGGCGGGGTCGGGCGCGGGGACTGTCTGGTCGCTGTGAACGATCAGTTTGGGCGGCGAAAGAACCCCGGCGTCGTCCACCGTCAGGTCGTGAAATACCACCGTATGTTCGGTCAGCAGGCTGACGGTTCTGCCGCGAATATGGAAGACCTTTCCGTTGCTGGCGGTCAGCGTTATTTTGCTGTCATTTTCAGCACTTTGTGTCGTCGTGCTACTAGTCACGGGGAAGATGAAGCCATCTTCAATCACCGTCGGGTTCTGCGATTCAAGACTGGGTTGCGGATAACGGGAAAGCAGCGATTCGGCATCGACGATCAGCAGCACATTGTTGACTGTCACGACGCTCGCCGAAGGGGAGGTAATCGGTTCGGAAGTCATCATGGATTCCTTTCATGATGTTGACGCATATCGATAGCCGCTTCGGTCACGCAAGAAATCCATTCCAGCCGAGGCGGCAACGAGCCTGGTAGGCCCCTCGTTACCAAGGGGCCCGCTCCAGCATCAGTTATGGATGGTAATGAACGGATCCCATGTGCAGCAGCCGATGATCTGGCAGTCGCGATTCACGATCAGAAACTGGAAGTGATAGGTCACGCTGCCGCAGGCAAGGGTTTCCGAAGACCAGTAATGGTTATCGACCTTCTGGCAGCTGGGCACCGACGGATTGCTGGTGTTGGGGACTGCAAAGGAGGCGGTAGCCTTGCGTGGCGTGGGCGTAGAGATCAACTCGTTGCCTGCGTTACCGACGAACTTGTAGAAAATAACTGCTTGCTCGAAGCCCAGCGACAGGCTGGTTTCACGCCAGCGAATCAGATCGCCTACCTGTGCTTTCAGGTTGAGCTCACCACCGGCCTGGCCACTCACCACGTTGTTCTGATTGGTCACCATGTATACGTGATTGACGTCGATCATCGTCGGCGCAGCAGGGTTTTTGCTGATGTTGGGGTAGTTTTTCAGAATGGTTTCGGTGTCGATCGAAACAAGTACATCCGTGACTCGAGACATAGTAAAGCTCCTTGAACAGAGTGATTACCTGGCTACCTGCCAGGTACGACAACGCTTGTTTGCCTTGCGGCCGTTGCGGACACACTACGGGGGAACCCACTCGATCACGGGTGCGAGCTGGCCTTGCTCCTTGCCTTGAAATGACGGGTTGGGTTCCTTCCAACAGGCCGCGAATAGGACTATAGATGCCATTTTTATACTGTCAAAATCGCTTTGTGCGACTGTCGACGAACGGTTATTACTCTCAATGAATTGGCGATAAGAAATTGGCCATTCAGACTCATGTCTCCTCCGACGTCAGGTTGGGGCAGAGTGACCGGTCGATGTATCGTACCGAACCGGTTGTCTGCCTCTGTCTACAACCATGCACAGCAGGAGAACGATATGAGTTGGTCCGCCAAACAATACGTAGCGTTTGAAGATGAGCGCACACGCCCGGCGCGTGATTTGCTGGCCGCCATTCCCCCAATGGATGTCCGATCGGCCATCGACATCGGTTGCGGTCCCGGTAATTCCACCGAGTTGCTGGTGCAACGCTTTGCCAATGCCGCGGTACGTGGGTTGGACAGTTCACCCGATATGATCGAGGCCGCCCGCCAGCGTTTGCCTCAGGTGCAATTCGACACCGCAGACATCGATGTCTGGAACGATGCCGGCCCGTTCGATGTGATTTTCGCCAACGCGGTGTTGCAATGGCTGCCTGATCACGCCCGGTTGTTACCGTCATTGGTGGCCAGGCTTGCCCCTGGTGGTAGCCTGGCGATTCAGATGCCCGACAACCTCAACGAACCGTCGCACAGGTTGATGCGCGAAATCGCAGCGAACGGCCCTTGGGCTGACAAACTGGCCAGCGTCGCTGGCCTGCGAACGGAAATGGAGGATGCCGGTGGTTACTACTCAATGCTGCGTGCCCACTGCAGTCGGGTCGATGTATGGCGCACCACTTACTATCATGCTCTCGCCGACGGTGCATCGGGCGTGGTCGAGTGGTTCAAGGGCAGCGGTTTGCGGCCTTTTCTGGAGCCGCTGAATGAAGCGGAGCGGGAGCAATATCTCAAGCAGTATCTGACAGAGATCGAGAAGGCCTATCCGGCATTGAGCGATGGTTCGGTGCTGTTGCCATTTCCGCGGTTGTTCATAGTGGCGACGCGCTGACCGACAAAGGGACGCGCCTGGTCGTTTGTCCCTTTGGTTGACCCACCGTCGAACTATCAGCCCTGCTGCAAAACCTTGAGTGCGGCCGACGCCAGAAATCCGGAGCGACTTTTTTCTTCTGGATGATGCAGTACGTATTCGTCGATACGGTTGAGCAAGTAGCCGGGCAGGGTAATGTTGAGTTTCTGGGCTTTGCCCAGGTATTTGGTGACGTCGATGTCCACCACGGCCCACGTACACCCTGCGTACTGCGGATTGGCTGCATGCAAGGTCACTTTGTTAGCGGGTGGAATCGGGGAGCCGTCTTCAGCCAATATTTCGAAGTGGCCTTCGATGGCTTCGCGTGCCATGGCCATGGCGTCATCCAGATCCTCCCCGGCGGAGAAGCAACCCGGAATATCCGGTACTTCCACGCCCCAGGCGTGTTCATCATCGCCCATGGAAATCGCAATTGGGTAAAGCATGTTTTGTCATCCTCCGAAGGCGCTGTCCTTGTCTCGTCAGAGCAGCGCCTGTTGCAAAATACTGATGGCTGTTTTTTTCAGCAGATCCTTTTTTGGATGAGGAACCGTTACCAGCCCTGGTTTGGTCGGATGCTTGAAATGGTGATGGCTACCCTTGATTCGTACCAGATACCAGCCATCTGCAACGATTTGGCTTATCAAAAAACGGCTATTCACATCACCTCCCTGTGGTGTGCTTGTGGGTACTATACCTACTGAAATTCATTAATCAACACTATAACCACCGATGCCATCCGGAGCCCGATGTGTTAGCGACATGAAATGAGTCTAGGAGGGCATTTTGCGATGGTTCGGGAAAGGCCGGCTCTCTGTATTGCAGGGTTTTGCCGAGGTGCTGAAGAGCGAGGGAGATCAATTTCATGCATAAAAAACCGGTCACTTCGGACCGGTTTTTGATTTTTCTGCATTGGCGCGGGCAGCGGGCAATCGAACCTGAAGGAAAACCAATCTAGCTTCTAAATCAGCTGATCAATCAAAACCGCGTTGGAATAGATCAAGCTTCCATCCTTGGCTTGATGCCCGACCAAATGGAATTGACCGCGCTCGTGCTGCAAGTACACGCGCATTTTGCAGTCGGACAAGGGGCCGTATCCCTCCGGCAAGTTCAAATCCAATGAATTCATGTCGACATCGACCATGGTTTCGGGCTCATGGGTTTTCTGCAGGTGTTCTTCGGCTTCCTCCAGACGCAGGTGGAGGGGGCCATCGACATCAAAGCTGATCTCACCTATTTGGCTGGACTTTTGCTCACCGCTGGCTTTGCACCAGCCTTTGATCGTCAGGTTGCTCATGACGAAACCTCCGTCGTGGACTGCTGGGATTGTGTAGCGCTCGTGTCTTGTCAAGCCTTCCGCTTTTTTGGCTCGTTCTGTGATCCCGTCATCAGGGTTGAGTATAGCTGGCCCCTGATCTCGCTTGCTGTCCGCTGCGCCCGTTTAGTCCATAGAAACGTAATGCCCAGTATCCATAGTTGTATGTAGCGAATTGCTTTAAACGATTAACTAATATTCGTTGGAATGTCCCTGTATCAGGTTGTTCAAAAAAGCACTTGTTCCATCCATGCACTATACTTCGTGCTGACTTTACCGCCGAATGGGACGGTATTTTCTGCCCTGCTTGGACGTCAGTGGCGATGCGTTTGCATAACCAGTGAACAACAGGAATAGGATGAACAGAAAATGGCAATAGCAATTATCCTGATACTAATCGTTATTGCATCCGTATTGTTCCATCTAATAGCGCCTTGGCAGGCGACCCCGGCAGCTTCCAACTGGGGGTCTATAGATGCCACTCTGTTCATCACCCTGATTATCAGTGGAGTATTTTTCATCGCCATCACGGTCTTTATGGCGGTAGCCGTCATGCGTTATCGTCACAAGGAGGGGGCCAAGGCGCACTATCAACCAGAAAGTAAAAAACTGGAAACATGGTTGATTATCGTGACCTCGATAGGTATTGCCGCGATGTTGGCGCCAGGCCTGATTGTTTACAATGATTTTATCCGAGTGCCGAAAAATGCTTATGAACTTGAAGTGGTCGCCCAACAGTGGCAGTGGGCCTTTCGTTTTCCCGGCCGGGACGGCAAGCTGGGTAAATCGGATATCAAATTTGTTGAATTCACCAATCCCCTTGGCCTGGATCCAAAAGACCCTGTTGGTCAGGACGATGTGCTTATAAAAAACAATGAAGTTCGCCTTCCGCTCGATCAGCCAGTAAAAGTTTTACTGCGCTCTAAAGATGTACTTCATAATTTTTATATCCCGCAAATTCGCAGCAAGATGGACATGGTGCCGGGAATGGTGTCGTACTTTTGGTTTACACCGACTCAAACCGGCAAGTATGAAATTCTGTGTGCTGAGTTTTGTGGTGTCGGACATTACAACATGCGCGGTCAGATGATCGTGGAAGAGCAGGGCGCCTTCGATCAATGGCTGAACAGCCAACCGACTTTTGCGCAGACATTAGCGACAGCGGCCAAACCCAGTCAGGACAGTGTGCTGGAAAAAGGTCGCGCGTTGGTCGAAACATACGGCTGCAGTGCCTGCCATAGCCAGGATGGCAGTACCCGTCTCGGTCCGGGATGGAAGGGGCTGTATGGTCGCACCGAACAGTTTGCCGATGGCACCAGTGCGCTGGTCGATGAGGCCTACCTGAAAGAGTCGATCCTCGATCCGAAGGCCCGACTGGTACAGGGCTACCCGCCAGTCATGGTGGCCTATACTCTCACTGAAGATGAACTGGACGCTATCGTCGCCCTGATCAAATCTCTCGGTGTTGCACAGCAAGGACCTTCTGCCAGCGAAAAGCTGGACAGAGGTGACGACTTGGCGACGCAGGGGCAGCGGCTGGCCGAGTCGCTCGGCTGTCTGGCCTGCCACAGTGTCGATGGCAGCAAGGGGGTCGGCCCCAGCTGGCAAGGCCTGTTTGACGAGACCGAAACCCTTTCCGACGGAACGAGTATCAAGGTCGATGAGGGTTATCTAGAGGAATCGATTCTTGATCCCGGCGCCAGACTGGTCAAAGGCTATGCAGCCGTCATGCCGGCCTATGCTCCGAATGAGAAGGAGTTGAAGGCACTGATCGCTTTTATCAAATCCAAAGCGAATGCCGACGCTGATGCGAGCAAGGCGGAGCCAGGGAAGTAACCGTAAGTCGCCAGGAATGCACCGAAACTTCGAACCGGAGGATGACGTGATGGCCTATGCGGAGCAAGCCGAAACAGAAACACTCCACGAGCCTAAAAGCTTCCTGACCAAATATATCTGGAGTCAGGACCACAAGGTCATCGCCATTCAATATTCCTTGACGGCTATATTCGTGGGCGTTATCGCCGTGGTGTTGTCCGGTTTGATGCGTATACAACTTGGCTTTCCCGGCGCTTTGGAATTCATGGACGCCAGTGCTTACTATCAGGCGATGACCATGCACGGCATGATCATGGTCATTTATTTGCTCACGGCCTTGTTTCTGGGGGGCTTCGGCAACTATCTGATCCCGCTGATGGTGGGCGCCCGCGACATGGTCTTCCCCTATGTCAACATGCTGAGTTACTGGTTCTACCTGCTTGCGGTAGTGATATTGCTCTCCAGTTTCTTTGTCCCCGGCGGTCCCACCGGTTCGGGCTGGACGCTTTATCCGCCACAGTCCATTTCTCAGGGAACACCGGGGGTCGAGTGGGGCATCGTCCTGATGCTCGTCTCGCTGGCTATTTTTATTGTTGCAGCCACCATGGGCGGGCTGAACTACGTCACCACGGTGTTGCAGGCGCGCACGCACGGCATGACCTTATTTCGCATGCCGCTCTCCGTATGGGGAATCTTCATGGCCTCGATCATGGCTTTGCTGGCTTTCCCGGCGTTGTTCGTCAGTGCAGTGATGATGCTGTTCGACAAACTGTTGGGCACCAGCTTCTTTATGCCGTCGATGATCTCGCTGGGGCAGCAGATCGATCACCAGGGTGGCAGCCCGATACTGTTCCAGCACCTGTTCTGGTTCTTCGGTCATCCGGAAGTCTACATCGTGGCTCTTCCTGCGTTTGGTCTGGTCTCCGACTTGATCAGCACGCATGCGCGTAAAAATATCTTCGGCTACCGAATGATGGTGTGGGCCATTATTGCAATTGGCGCACTCAGCTTTGTGGTCTGGGCGCACCATATGTATGTCAGTGGGATGAACCCCTACTTTGGCTTTTTCTTCGCCGTCACCACCTTGATCATCGCGGTGCCGACCGCACTGAAAGTCTATAACTGGGTGCTGACCCTGTGGCGGGGCGACATCCATCTGACCGTACCGATGCTGTTTGCGCTGGCCTTTATCGTCACCTTCCTGGTCGGCGGTCTGACCGGATTGTTTCTCGGCAATGTGATCGTGGATATTCCGCTCTCGGACACTTATTTCGTCGTTGCCCATTTCCATATGGTCATGGGGGTCGCACCGGTATTGGTGGTGTTCGGCGGCATTTATCATTGGTTCCCGAAAGTCACCGGGCGCATGTTGAACGACACCCTGGGCAAGTTGCATTTCTGGATAACCTTTCTGGGTACCTACGCCATCTTCTTCCCCATGCACTACCTGGGTTTTCAGGGTATGCCGCGTCGTTACTACGCCTTTGAAAACTACGCGTTCATCCCGCAGTCGGCGCAAGAGTTGAATGCCTTTATCACAGTAGTCGCATTGACCGTTGGCGTTGCGCAGTTGCTGTTCCTGTTCAACCTGGCCTGGAGTGCATTCAAGGGTAAGCCCGCAGGCAGTAACCCGTGGGGAGCGGCGAGTCTGGAATGGCAAACGCCGAACACACCGCCGATACACGGTAACTGGGGAGCGAAGTTGCCGGTCGTGCATCGGTGGGCCTATGACTACAGTGTGCCGGGGATAGAGCAGGACTTCGTTCCGCAAACGGTCTCCGCCGAGGAGCTGGAGCAGATGCGGCAACAGAGTGCCGAAGCCAGAATAGCGGACGTTAAAACATGAAAAGGCTGCTATTGAGAACCGCCGACGGTGCTGACCCAGGCGGCAGTTGGAACCACGATCCTGACGGTATTCAGGCCGCCGACGCTTCCGCTAGAAGCCATACCGCAAAAGTGGGCCTGCGCTTGTTTCTGGTCGTGGTGAGTTCGTTGTTCTTTCTCTTTCTTTTCGCCTTCATTGCCCGTTCGCAAATGGCTGACTGGCTCCCCCTGACAGACCCCTTGGCACCGTTAGCCGATCTCTGGCAGCTATGGCTGAATTCGGCTTTTCTGGTCTTCAGTTGCATTGCACTGCAGTGGTCGCGTATGGCTGCCCGGCAGGCTCGACTGGGCGCAACGGCCATTGGATTTGCATTGGGGGGCGTATTTGCGATTGCCTTTCTGATAGGGCAACTGTGGGTCTGGCAGCAGTTTGTCGCCTGGGGCTACTTTATCGCCAGCAATCCGGCTAACAGTTTCTTCTACTTGTTGACCGGCCTGCATGGGCTTCATCTGCTGGGCGGGCTGATAGCCTGGAGCATCATCGTCGCTAAATTCCTGCATCGCGTGCCCTTGGCGCAACTCAGCGCCAGCGTAGAGCTCTGTACCCTCTATTGGCATTACTTGTTGGGTCTTTGGTTCGTGCTGTTCGCTTTATTGGCCAGCACGCCGCAAACCTATGAAGCCATCGCCAGATTCTGCGGCCTGAGGTGAAAAGCCATGGCAACGCACCCGCTCACCCCCGGCGAGTCCGATTCATCCAATTCCCCCGTCATGTCGCCACCAGGCTGGCAGGGCATCGTCAGCGACTGGGCCTCGGACAAGGAAGCTTTCAAGCAGGTCCACTGGGGCAAGGCGATGATGTGGATATTCCTGCTCAGCGATACGTTTATCTTTACCTGTTTTTTGACCGGCTACATGTCGGTACGCATGACCATCACCACCGCTTGGCCAAACCCCAGTGAAGTGTTCGCCTTGACGATTGCTGGTAAAGAAATCCCGCTTATTCTGATCGCCATCATGACCTTCGTGCTGATCAGTAGCAGCGGCACCATGGCCATGGCCGTTAATTTCGCCTATCGCCGTAATCGCGCGAAAACAGCTGCCCTGATGCTGGCGACCGCTGCCTTGGGTGTGACTTTCGTCGGCATGCAGGCATTTGAATGGAGCAAGCTCATCGCAGAAGGGGTGCGTCCGTGGGGCAATCCGATGGGGGCGGCGCAATTTGGAGCCAGCTTTTTCATGATTACCGGTTTCCACGGCCTGCATGTGTCAATCGGCGCCCTATACCTCAGCATTGTGGCGATGAAAGTATTGCGAGGGGATTATGAGCGCTCCGGAAACTATCAGAACGTCGAGATAGCCGGGCTCTACTGGCACTTCGTGGATTTGGTGTGGGTGTTTATTTTTGCTTTCTTCTATTTATGGTAGAGGAGCACTTGGTGATGGCACATGCTCAGGGTCAGCAACATCCAATCAGTTTGTATCTTAAGATCTGGGGGCTGTTGTTTGTCCTCAGCACGCTGTCGTATCTCGTCGACTATTTTCACTTTCAGGGTTACCTGCGGTGGTCCCTGATTATCATTTTCATGTTGTTGAAGGCAGGTTTGATTGTCTCCATTTTCATGCACATGGCTTGGGAACGGTTGGCCATGGTCTACGCCATATTGGTGCCACCGTTGAGTTTGCTGGTGCTCGTCGGACTGATGGCCTCCGAAGCAGATTATGTGTTCCTCAGCCGGGTCATTTCCTTCGGCCAATAGGTAGCTTCCGGTTGGCCTTGAATCTTCAGGGCTAACCGGATATCACTCGCTTGAACTGATGCCATTTGTGCTGCCAGGCCACTGTCCAGTGGGGGGCTGCCGTTCCCGTGCCGGCAATCGTCAGCGCTGGATGATGTTCGATGACCCGGTTCAATACCGGTTCCTGATCCGGTTCAACATCCACGAAGAAGATATGTTTTCCCTCTTCTACCATCTGTTTGAAATTGCGGAAGTGAGCATTTGGCACCTGGAAACCAAAAAAGCCGCCTTCCCAGATGCAGAAGCCAAATATGACAATGGCCAGGAAGATAAAAGGTACCCAGCCTGCGGCGGATTCAGTCCAACCCAGCCAATAGGCGCCGCCCAGGACCAGCGCCGCGAGCGGCAAGCCGATCAGCGCACCAATCTCGCCAGAGTGAACAGCGTCCTGTTTCATTAACGAGTTGACCTCGTGGAGGTGATGTTCTTCAACCTCGGCAACTTGTTCACTGAGCACATGAATTTGTTCGGTATTGATGCCGTTGGCTTCCAGTTCATTTTCAACGGCCTCGAGATCATCGAGATTTTCACTGATGTAATAGTGCCGATTCATGCCACACCTCCCATCTCGTGTCGGCTGCAGACCTCCTTTGTCCTGCAGCCTTTAACCGAGATTTGCAGTCGATGTCTGTGCACGTGGGGAACGTTGCACGCTTGATGCAATTCGTAGGAAGTATAGCATTCGCTAGCATGTTGGGGTGGTAGCGTCAAGGCTTGGATGGCGGCATTGGGCTTGTCGTGCGCCGACGAGTTCGGCATTGCAGCGCCACATCCAGGCGTTCTCCTGTCAGCTATTCGTAGAGGAATCCCAAACCCTATGAAAATGTTAACGCTTGATGAAATCTGATAATAAATCCGGGGTTTTCGAAAAAAACGCTAACAGACTTCAGGGTAGTCGCTAATGTCCCGAGTGCACTTACTCATCGATCAGCGGATATTGGGGGACGTCTCAGAGCCCGATTCCACCAAACCCCAGACACAAAAAAACCGGCCATCAAGGCCGGTTTTCTTTACCTGCATCCCCCGTCAAAAACTGACGTGAGACAAAAATTCGATTGGAGCGGGTGAAGGGAATCGAACCCTCGTTATCAGCTTGGGAAGCTGGAGTAATGCCATTATACGACACCCGCTCAGAGCGGCTGACTTTGTACCAGATGTGGGCGTGAAAATGAAGTTTTTCTTTGCACGCGATGGCTTTAACACGGGGAACACGGGGGAAACGAAAGCAGAGACCGCATTGCGGTCATTCGCGGGCAAGCCTCGCTCCTACAGGGCTGGGCTTGCTCGCGATGACTCTGTTTCAGATTGCCAATGCATGGTGGTCCTGGACGTAGCGGTAACGCGGTCGGCTTTCGTGTTGCGCCGGTTTCAAGAAGCCCAGTAGTGCGTTACGGCTGTCTTGGCAGGCAGTTTTGTGTTCCATGTCCAGAAAGTGGCCGGTGGCCTGAAGGGTGGTGAAGGTGCTGTGCTGCACATGGCCGGCGAACAGCCTGGCATCGTCAGCGGCGGTGTACTCATCCCATTCGCCGTTCATGAACAGCACCGGCACATTGATTTTCTTTGCCGTGTTCAGATAGCAGTTGCGATCGCTACTGAGCACGTCGCTGATGTGAAAGTGCATTTGCCCGTATTCATGTTCGGCCAACGAACTGACGTGACGGTGGTTGAAACGCTTGAACAGCGAAGGCAAGTGTTTGCCGATGGTGCTGTTCACCAAATGGCCGACACGATTACCGTCACGGCTGCCGAGGTAATCGACACCGCGCTCAAGGTAGTCGCGCATGTGCCCGTTGATCACCGGCGAGAACGAGCTGATCACAGCCTTCTCGATGCGCCGCGGCCGATGGGCGAGGGCGACGAGCGTGGCGGCGCCACCAAAGGAAAACGACAGCACGTGTTCGGCGGCGAAATGGTCGATCAGCTCCAGGAGGATCTGCCCTTCGATTTCCTTGGTCAGCATTTTTTCATGCAGGTTGTGAGCCTTGGACTTGCCCGCATAGGGCTGGTCGTAGCACACCACATTGAACTGCGGATAAAGGTTTTTCACGGTCTGTGCAAACGACGCAGTCGTGGACATCGATCCGTTGACCAGAATAATGGTCTTCTCTGCGGCGTCTGCGCGATAGAACTCCGTGTAAACCCGATACTGACCTTGTATATCCAGCACAGCGATTTCTGGCCTCATGACATAAGACTCCTGGCAAGCGGGTATGCGCGCAAATCAGATTGCACGAGCTTTGTGACAGGTAGGCATACGCCTGGAATTTTTGAAGGCCCATGTCGATCCATTGCACGCTGGTCGACGGGTATTGTTATAAGCGGGCAGTTTGCCGGGGGAAGGCGGAACCTGAGGTTCTCTACCGGCAAAAAGTTTCTTAGAGTAGTTTTGGTGACTCGTCGGTCACATTTCGCGCCGACGTCCTGATTCAAGCAGGGGTCACGTCATCGCGCAAGTATCTTTCGTGAAATTTTCAGCGGCTTCTGCTGAGCGGTCGCCTGCTTAGATCATTCGGATCTCATCGCTGCTCAGCGGCCGGTATTCGCCGGGCTTCAACGTAGCGTCGAGCACCAGCGACCCCATGCGTTCGCGGTGCAGGCGCAACACCTTGTTGTCGAAGTGGCCGAACATCCGTTTGACCTGATGGTAGCGGCCCTCGACGATGCTCAGGCGCGCGGATTTTGGCCCGAGTACAACCAGTTCGGCCGGTTGTGTGGTGAGGTTTTCGAAGGCGAAATACAGCCCTTTGGCGAAGGTGATCGCGTATTCGGCAGTGATGTCCTGCTCCGTTTCGACATAGTAGACCTTGGGCAGTTTGGTCTGCGGTTGGGTCAGGCGTCGGGACCAGCTGCCATCGTTGGTGATCAGCATCAGGCCGGTGGTGTTGAAGTCCAGGCGACCGGCGATGTGCAAGTCTTCCTTGTCCGGTTCGTCGATCAGGTCGAGCACGGTCGGGTGTTGCGGGTCGCGGGTGGCACTGACGCAGCCGGGTGGTTTGTGCAGCATGAAGTAGCGGGCCGGCTTGCCGACTTGCAGCACTTCGTCGTCGACTTCCACGCGGCTGAACTCGAGTACTTCGGCGTGGGGGTCGCAAACGATAGTGCCGTCGATCCTGACGCGTTTTTCCACCAGCAACAGGCGTATCTGCTTACGGTTGAAGCGGGGCAGATTGCTGAGGAAGCGGTCAACGCGCATGACGAGTGATCGAGGGAAAAGGGGCGCGCATCTTAGGCGATCGGCCAGGCGACTGCTTGCAACTGCATCTCGACCTGAGCGCAGGCCGGGCACAGGCAGGACTTGTCGCGCAACTCGCTGGGCAATGCCTGGAGCACCGCCGGATCGATGCTGACGCCGTAGCACCAGCAGGCACGATCGACGGTTCGCGGGTCAGCCAGGCTGCAATCGTTGGAGGCGCCGCAGGCCGGGCAGAGGTCAGGTTTATTCATGAAGGAACATTCGATTACGGCCGGTTTTGCCTGGCCCGAGACTGCGCATGATCGGCCGGCAAGCAGCCATGCGCAAGCCGGCTGCAGCTGGCCGCTGATCCGAAGGCCGGAACCGTCTGGCACTCGGTACCGGTTTAAAGGTCAAAACGGATGTCAGTCGACTGCTTTTGCAGGTCTTTCAGGAGGCCTCAATGCTCTGTCAAAAAAAGCTCCGCCAAATATTGCTGAGTGCATTTTTTGGTCTGGGCCTGTCCGGTTGTTACTACTATGCCGGTGGCGCCGATATCTATCCGGCCCCCTATTACTATCCCGGCTATTACTACTACTCGCCTTACTACTATGGCGGCCCGCGTTTTTACGGGGGCTATCGTTACTATTATTTCAGTGGTCCCCGTCATCACCATCGCGGCGGACATCATCGCG
Source organism: Pseudomonas sp. Tn43 (assembly GCF_014192635.1). Classification (NCBI taxonomy): domain Bacteria; kingdom Pseudomonadati; phylum Pseudomonadota; class Gammaproteobacteria; order Pseudomonadales; family Pseudomonadaceae; genus Pseudomonas; species Pseudomonas sp. Tn43. The sequence continues at coordinate 375,199 of NZ_JACHYG010000003.1, read as the reverse complement.
GGCATCGCTGATCAGCTCACGAATACCACGGCGCGTCCGGCTTCCCGGGCGCGCCGTTTTTCTGGTGGGAAAGATGAAAAACCTTTCATCGGCTACTTGTTTCAACGTGTTGCAGAAGCGCACCAGATTCCGAATTCACTGTCTGATATTTCGACAGTCGCCGAACCATTGACTGTCGCCTGCCAGCGTCGCTGGTATGGCTCACCCGCGGTCCAGGAGGCCGCCATGCTCTGTCAAAAAAAGCTCCGCCAAATTCTGCTGATTGTTTTATCGGGATTGTCTCTTGGTGCATGCGTGCCCTATTCCGATGGAGGGTCGGGCTATTACCGTTCCGAGGTCTACACGTCCCCAGCGCCGTATTATTCCGGTGGCGGGTCTTATTACTCCGACAGCCGTTACTACACCGCACCGCGCAGGTATTACTCACCGCCTGCACGGTATTACCAGCCATCCCCGCGTTATTACCACCAGCCGCGGGTTTATCAACCGGCACCGCGCTATTACCAGCCGGCACCGCGCGCAGACTACCGGGTCTATCAGAATCGTGGATGGGACCGTCATGACCGCAGGGGCTGGGATGGCCGTCACCGCAGCGGTCGGGGTGATGGCTATCGAGGCCACAGCAGGTCAGATCATCGTGGCGATAGAGGCCATAGAAGCGATCACCGTGGTGGCGATCACGATGGCCGAGGCCATCGCTGGTAAACATCCAATAAAAAAGCGGCGCATGAAGCGCCGCTTTTTTTGTGCCTGAATTTTAGTATTCCGATAAATCCGCCAGAGGATGCCGTCCTTCCCAGACCTTATGGAAATGCGCCTCCACCGCCGCCTCCGGCACAGTATTGATGTCTGGCCAGTGCCAGTGAGGTTTCTGGTCCTTGTCGATCAACCGCGCCCGCACACCTTCGCTGAACTCCGGATGACGGCAGCAATTGAGGCTCATGGTGTATTCCATCTGAAAGACTTGAGCCAACGATAGATGCCGGGCGCGAACGATCTGTTCCCACACCAGATGAGCGGTCAAGGGTGAGCCTTCAGCCATGGTTCTGGCGGCACGACCGAGCAGCGGGTCGGCATGATCGCGCAGCGCACAAATGGCCTTCCAGGCGCAACGAACGTCGCTGACATCCAATAGTTCGTCGATCAGCTCGCGTCGAGGCAGCCACTGCGCTTGGGGCAGTTGTGTGATCGCTTCCTGCTGCAAGGCCTTGAGCAAGCTGTTGAGCTGCATGGCTGTCTGTTCCTGCCAGTTCAATTGCAGCAAACCTTCGAGCAGCTCATGTTGTTGATCATCGCGCAGAAAGCGATCGGCGAGGTCCAGATCGATCGCATCGCGACCGTTCAGCTGGGCACCGGTCAGGCCGAGAAATAATCCGAGCTTGCCAGGCAACCGCGACAGAAACCAACTGGCGCCGACGTCCGGGTACAGGCCGATGCTGATTTCCGGCATCGCCAACCGGCTGCTCGGCGTGACGATTCGAATGCTCGCCCCTTGCAACAACCCCATGCCACCGCCCAACACATAACCATGACCCCAGCAGATCAGCGGTTTCGGGTAGGTGTGCAGGTTGAAGTCGAGGCGATATTCTGCCGCAAAGAAATGTGCGGCCAAAGGCGGCACTTCGCCGGGATGGGCGCGACATGCTTCCACCAGGCTGCGTACTTCGCCGCCGGCGCAAAAAGCCTTGGCGCCATTGCCGCGCAGCAGTACGCAAACGATCTGGGGCTCCTTGGCCCAGGCGTCCAGTTGATCGCGCAGGGCGTTGATCATCGGCAAGGAGAGGGCATTGAGGGATTTTTCGGCATCCAGGCTGGCGATGCCGATGCGTGCGCCGTCGGTGCCGGTGAGTTCTTCGAAGTGCAGATTCATCGTGACCTCGATCGGTAAATTGAGCGTTTAGTATGATCGCTCTAGAGGAAAGTGCCGGATGTGTATCGGATCAATTGACAAGGGAGACAGGGTTTCCTAGGGTTCGCCCCATTGTTTTTGCCGGATGTAACCATGACTGCTGACGACCGTATCAAACTCGAACCGAGCTGGAAGGAGGCTCTGCGTGCCGAATTCGACCAGCCTTACATGGCAGAGTTGCGCACATTCCTGCAACAGGAGCGCGCGGCGGGCAAAGAGATCTATCCACCCGGACCAATGATTTTCAACGCGCTCAATTCCACGCCGCTGGACAAGGTCAAAGTGGTCATCCTCGGACAGGACCCTTATCACGGCCCGGGTCAGGCCCACGGGTTGTGCTTCTCGGTGCAACCTGGCGTGCCGGCACCGCCATCGTTGGTGAATATCTATAAAGAATTGAAGCGCGACCTGAACATCGACATCCCCAACCATGGCTATCTGCAGAGTTGGGCAGAGCAGGGCGTGTTGATGCTCAACACCACCATGACCGTGGAGCGCGCCAATGCCAACGCCCATGCGGGCAAGGGCTGGCAGCATTTTACCGACCGGATTATTGAAGTGGTCAGCGAGCATCAGCCACATTTGGTGTTCCTGCTGTGGGGCGCACATGCCCAGAGCAAGCAGAAACTCATCGACGCCACCAAACACCTGGTGCTGACCTCGGTCCACCCTTCGCCGTTATCCGCCTATCGCGGCTTCCTTGGTTGTGGGCACTTCAGCCGGGCGAACAAGTTTCTGGAGCAGAACGGCGAGACGCCGATCGAGTGGCGATTGCCGTCGGTCTAAAAAGTTTCGCGGGCATTTGTGGCGAGGGGGCTTGCCCCCGTTGGGTCGCGCAGCGGCCCTAAAAACACCGAATTCTCAGATTTTGCGACTGCTTCGCAGCCGAACGGGGGCAAGCCCCCTCGCCACAGGGCTCTATCAGGGAGAGTCCGGCTCCCGGTTCCAATACCGAAACAATGGCTCCGCCAGAAACAGTACAAATAACAACCGCATCACCTGCATCGCCGTCACCAACGGCACCGACAATTGCAAGGTCTCCGCCGTCAGGCTCATTTCGGCGATCCCGCCGGGCATCATGCCCAAGGTCAGCGAACGCAGATCCAGATGGGTCAGCGCGCTCAACCCCAATGCCGCCAGGGTCGCGATCAACATGGTCAACACTGTGCCAAGCAAGGTTCGGCCCATGAACGACGGTGCCCGCCGGAAGAACTGCCGATTGAAGTGACATCCCAGCCCGCTGCCGATCAGCCACTGGCCGATCTGACTGCCGCCGTTGGGCAGACCGATGTGCAAGTCCCAGCCAATGCTCACCGTAGCACTCACCAGCAACGGTCCGAACAGCCAGGGATTGGGCTGGCGCAGCCGCTCCCAGATCCAGGCGGCAAGGGCGCCCGCCGGGAACAGAATGGCCAGCCAGCGCCAGTCGACGCTGCCGGCATGGGCGATCGGCGCACCATCGCCCATCAAATACTTGAAGGCCGCCGGCACACACAACACCACCACCAACACCCGCAAACTCTGCCCAGCCGCAACACGGCTGAGTACTGCACCATTGCGAGCGCCAAGGTTGACCATCTCCCCGGAGCCGCCGGGCATGCTGGAAAAGAATGCAGTGGCGCGATCTTCCCCGGTACGCCGCATCAACCAGACCCCGACCACGGCGGACAGGCTGGTGACCAACGCACCGAAGAAGATCAGACCAAAGTGGCTCAGCACCTGCTCCATCACCACCGGAGTGAAGTGCAGGCCGATGCCGATGCCGACAACCCATTGGCCGCATTTGCGCCCGCCCGGGATTTCCGCCAATTGCCAGGGCGTCAGGCAACGCACCAGGATAATTGCCAGCAACGAGCCGACCATCCACGGCAGTGGCCAGCCGATCTGACTGGCGAGGTAGCCGCCCAGCAGACCGACCAGCGGTGTTCCCCACCAGCTTTTGAGCGGGGAGCGATCAGACATCGGCGATAGCGTGCCGGGCAACCACACGTTTGCGCCAGATCCGCAGCAGCGGCATCAGCAGCATGATTGCAGTCAACACCCAGCAACCGAATGTGATCGGGCTCGACCAGAGGATTTCCAGCGCACCATTGGAAATCGACAGGGCGCGACGCAGGTTTTGTTCCATCAGGCCACCGAGGATGAAGCCCAGCAGCACGGGCGACAACGGGAAGTCTAGCTTGCGCAGGATGTAGCCGAAGATGCCGATGCCGATCATCAGGAACAAGTCGAACGTTGTCGCATGCACCGCATATACACCGATCCCGGTGATGATCGCGATCACCGGCACCAGCGCCCAGTTAGGCACAGCGAGGATGCGGGTAAAGATGCGGATCATCGGAATGTTGAGGATCACCAGCATCACGTTGGCGATGAACAACGACGCGATCAGGCCCCAGACGATGTCCGGTTGCTGCTGGAACAACAGCGGGCCAGGGGTGATGTTGTATAGCGATAGTGCGCCGATCATCACCGCCGTCGTACCCGAACCCGGAACGCCGAGGGTCAGCATCGGCACCAGAGCACCGCAGGCGGCGCCACCAATGGCGGTTTCCGGCGCCGCGAGGCCGCGCATGTCACCTTGTCCGAACGTGCCTTTGGCGCCGGCGATACGTTTCTCCGTCATGTAGGCCACAGCGCTGGCCAATGTCGCGCCGGCACCCGGCAATACGCCCATGATGAAGCCCAGCAAACCGCAACGGATGTTTACCAGGAACACCGCCGAAGCTTCCTTGAAGTTGAACATCATGCGCCCGGTGGCTTTCACCGCTTCCTGGCCGCGGTGGGTTTTTTCCAGCAGCAGGAGGATTTCGCTGATGGAGAACAGGCCCAATACCAGCACGACAAACTGAATACCGTCCGTCAGGTGAATATTGTCCCCGGTGAAACGGTATACGCCGCTGTTGGCGTCGATCCCGACGCAGGACAGAAACAGACCGATCAGCGCCGCAATGAAGGTCTTGAGTGGTCGGTCGCCGGCCATGCCGCCGAGACAGACAATCGCAAACACCATCAGCACGAAATACTCCGCCGGCCCAAAGGCAATCGCCCATTTCGCCAGCAGCGGGGCAAACAGCACCATGCCGCAGGTCGCGATGAGCGCGCCGATGAACGAACTCCACGCCGACAGCGACAGCGCTACACCGGCCAGGCCTTTGCGGGCCATCGGGTAACCGTCGAGGGTGGTCATTACGGTGGAGGCTTCGCCCGGAATATTCAGCAGGATCGAGCTGATCCGGCCGCCGTATTCGCAACCCAGGTACACTGCCGCCAGCAGGATCAACGCCGACTCCGGTGGCAGACCGAGGGCGAATGCGATTGGAATCAGCAACGCCACGCCATTGATCGGCCCCAATCCGGGCAACAGCCCGACGACGGTGCCGATCAGGGTGCCGCACAGCGCGGTCACCAGGTTGTACGGGCTCAGCGCGACGCCGAAGCCCTGACCCAAATAGCCAAGAGTATCCATATCAGTTCTCCAGAACGTCGAGCACGCCCAGCGGCAGTGGCACGTCCATCAACTTGTCGAACAGCAGATAAAGACCGATGGCCATCAGGCTGATGATCACCGTGCTAGGCAGCCAGCGGCCGCCATACAGACGTGCCATCGGGACGCCGATGAGAATGCTGGCGACGATGAAGCCAAGAGGTTCGAAGGTCCCGGCGAACACCAGCAGCAGCAGCACGCAGATGCCGATTTTGATCAGGGTTTCGCGGTCCAGTTTCGGGTCATCGTCGCTGTGCACGATCGGCGTCGGTCGAAATACCATGTACAGCAAAGCCAGGCCCATCAGGCCGAGCATCAGCAGCGGGAAGGCCCGAGGCCCGACCGGTTCGTAGGAAAAAGCCGCCTGATACGGCCACGCCATCAGGGCCAGAGCGATGCAGGCCAGCAACAGCACTGAAGCGAAAATGCGTTGTATGAGCATGAGGAACTCCTGGGCCACGACCCCGAGAACCGGGGCCGTGGCCGCTAGACAGAGGCGATCACTGGATCAGGCCGAACTCTTTGGCCAGCACTTTGTAGTCCGCGACCTGCTTCTTCACGTAGGTGTCCAGCTCCGGGCCAGTCATGGCGAACGGGAACAGTTCACGCTGATCGCGCAATTTGGCGAAATCCTCGGACGCCAGCAGTTTGTCGAAGGCGCTTTTCCACCAGGCGTAGTCTTCGTCGCTGACTTTTGGCCCGAGGTAGAAGCCGCGAACCACTGGCCAGACGATGTCGTAGCCTTGCTCTTTAGCGGTCGGAATGTCTTTCATTTCCGGCTCGTCCAGACGCTTCTCGGAGAACACCGCCAGTAGACGCATGTCGCCACTCTGGATATGTGGCATGGAGTCGGAGATGTCGGTGCTGCCGACCTGGATGTGGCCGCCCAGCAGGGCGGTGGCGATTTCACCACCGCCTTCGAGGGCGACATAACGCAAGTCGCGCGGGTTGATTCCGGCTGCCTTGGCGATCAATGCCGTCTGCATCCAGTCCTGGCTGCCGACGGTGCCGCCGGAACCGATCACCACTTTGCTCGGATCTTTCTTCAGTGCCTGAACCAGATCGTCCAGGGTCTTGTAAGGCGAATCGCTTTTCACCGCAATGGCGCCATAGCTGGTACCAACAGCGGCCAGCCAGCGAACGTTGGTTTCATCGAAACGACCGAACTTGCCTTGCGCCAGATTCAGCAACGAACCGCTGGACCACGCCACCAGCGTGCCGGCATCGGCCGGACGCTGAGCGACCACCGCGTTGTACGCCACCGCGCCGACACCGCCGGGCATGTAGGTCACGCGCATCGGTTTGGTCAGCAGTTTTTCATTCACCAGCGCGCTCTGCGCCAGTTTGCAGGTCAAGTCGAAACCGCCGCCTGGCGAGGCCGGGGCGATGCATTCCGGGCGTTTGGGTTCGGCCATCAATTGGCCGGCGAACAACATGACGCCAGCGGCCAGAGCAACTTTACGCAATGACAGATTCATTCGAGTCTCCTTGGAGTTTTTGTTATGGACGTACTGAATTACCAAAGGGCAACGCTATAGCTCACCAGCAGACGCACTTCATCGGCATCGCGAGCGGAATAATTGGAGCGGTAGGTGGCATTGCGCAGGCGCACAGCGACATCTTTGAGGGTGCCGCTTTGTACGACGTATTTGATCTCGGTGTTGCGTTCCCACTCTTTGCCTTCGTCGCCGTTCTTGAGCTTGATGTTGTCGCCGCTCAGGTAACGGCTCATGAAGCTCAGGCCGGGAATGCCGAGTTTGGCGAAGTCATAGTCGTAACGTGCCTGCCAGGAGCGTTCTTCGGCACCGGCAAAGTCATTGATCTGCACGAAGTTGACCAGGTAAGGGTCACTGCCGTCGACGTAGGGGAAGGCACTGTCACCGGACATGTGCTGATAACCGGCGCTGAATTTATGCCCGCTCAAGGCATAGCTCACCAGCCCGTTCAGGGATTGGTTGTCGATCTTGCCGCCCCGTGCAGCACCCTCGTCGTCACTGACGGCCAATCGCAGATCGGTGCCGAACGTGCCGGGGCCGAACGGTTGCGAGGCGACCACGCCAAGGAAATGCTGGTTATAGACTTCATCGAGTTGGGCGAAGTGGTAGCTGCCGGTGATCTTGTCGGTGAACTTGTAATCCACGCCGCCAAAATCAAAGTGCTTGCCGGCCACGGTGCCGGCGAAACGGCTGTTTTTGTTGTTGAGGGCGATGTCCTCGAAGTCGGTGCTGTCGCGGTCCTTGGCTTTCTCCAGGCGCCCGCCGGTGAAGGTCAGGTTCTTGATTTCTTTGGAGGTCAGCAGACCGCCTTCGAAGGTCTGCGGCAGAATGCGCCCGTCGTTGGCTTTGAGAATCGGCAATTCCGGAATCAGGCTGCCGATTTTCAATTCCGTGGCGGAGATTTTCATTTTGCCGGTCAGGCCGAGCTTGGAATATTCATCCGCCGCGCGCCCGTCGTCATGGGTCGGCAACAGGCCGGTGCCGGTGCGATCCGGACTTGAATCGAGTTTCACCCCCAACATGCCCAGCGCATCGACACCGAACCCCACGGTGCCGTCGGTGTAACCCGATTGTAGATTGAGCATGAACCCCTGGGCCCATTCGTCCCGCTTGGATTGCTGGGCGCTGGTGCCGTCGCGAAAGTCGCGGTTGAAATACATGTTGCGGGTTTCGAAGGTTGCCGTACTGTCTTCGAAGAAGGCAGCCTGGCTCAACGGCGAAAAGCCGGCGAGGGCGGCGGCACTGGCGAGGGCGGTGTGGCTGAGACGGGAAAAACGGGCAGGCGGGCGAGCCTGAAGCTGCATGGACAGCATGGTGACGTACTCCGTTTATTGTTCTTATTGGCGAAAACGCTTCGGGGCGTTTTTCGTACAGCGACGGCAGTCGAAACTGTCCGTGGCTGGACTTTAACCGGCCAACCTTTCGCTAACCTTTCAGCTGACTTTCACGGTTTTCGGGCTTCACAGCGACGGATGCGGCTGTAAACTCCGCGCCAAAGAATGGGCGTCGACCATCCCTGAATGAGGTAAAGATCCATGCGTGTCCTGCTCGTTGAAGACCATCTGCAGCTTGCCGACAGTGTTGCTCAGGCGCTCAAGAGCACCGGGCTGACCGTGGATGTGTTGCACGACGGTGTGGCGGCCGACCTGGCCTTGAGCAGCGAGGAGTACGCGGTGGCGATCCTCGATGTCGGCCTGCCGCGCATGGATGGCTTCGAAGTGCTGGCGCGCCTTCGGGCCCGGGGCAAGAACCTGCCGGTGCTGATGCTGACCGCTCGCAGCGACGTCAAGGATCGGGTTCATGGCCTGAACCTTGGGGCTGACGATTACCTGGCCAAACCCTTCGAGCTGACGGAACTCGAAGCACGGGTCAAAGCCTTGCTGCGTCGCAGTGTGCTCGGCGGTGAACGTCAGCAGCGTTGTGGCGTGCTGGCCTATGACCTGGACACCCGGCGCTTTACCCTCGGCGAAGAATTGCTGACCCTGACCTCTCGTGAGCAGGCGGTGCTGGAAGCCCTGATCGCCCGTCCCGGTCGGGTGATGAGCAAGGAACAACTGGCCGCCCAGGTGTTTGGTCTGGACGAGGAAGCCAGTCCCGATGCCATCGAAATCTATGTTCACCGCTTACGCAAGAAACTCGATGGGCAGCCGGTAGCCATCGTGACGTTCCGGGGCCTTGGCTACTTGCTGGAAAGCCGCGATGCATAAGCTCAGCAGCCTGCGCTGGCGGTTGCTGTGGAACCTCGCGCTGTTGTTGGTGGTGTTGATGCTCGCCAGTGGTTTGAGCGCGTACTGGAACGGTCGCGAAGCCGCCGACACTGCTTATGACCGGACCTTGCTGGCCTCGGCGCGGACCATTGCCGCGGGCCTGTCCCAGCGCGATGGCAGCCTCAGCGCCAACGTGCCTTACGTGGCCCTCGATACATTTGCCTACGACAGCGCCGGGCGGATTTTCTACCTGGTCAATGACATCAACCAGAAGCTGATCTCGGGCTACGAAAACCTGCCACCGCCGCCGCCGGGAACGCCTCGCACCGATGATTATCCCGCGCTGGCGCGTTTCTATAACGCCACTTATCAAGGGCAGAACGTGCGAGTCGTCAGCCTGCTCAAAGCGGTCAGCGAGCCGAACATGAACGGCATGGCGGAAATTCGCGTGGCGGAAACCGATGAAGCGCGGGTCCGCATGGCTCGTAGCCTGATGGCTGACACCTTGTTGCGTCTGGGCATGCTGGCGATCGGTGCATTGCTGATGGTGTGGTTTGCGGTCAGTGCGGCGTTGCGTCCGCTGGAGCGCTTGCGTACGGCGGTGGAAGAGCGTCAGCCCGATGACTTGCGACCCTTGCCGTTGGTGGAAGTGCAGCACGAGCTCTGGCCGCTGGTGCGTGCGCTCAATCACTTTACCGAGCGGTTGCGCGGACAGTTCGAGCGTCAGGCGCAGTTCATCGCCGATGCCGCCCATGAATTGCGTACTCCGTTGGCGGCGCTCAAGGCACGGCTCGAACTGGGCTTGCGCTCGAACGAACCCGACACCTGGCGCAACACCCTGGAAACCGCCGCCCAAGGCACTGATCGCCTGACTCACCTGGCCAATCAATTGCTTTCGCTGGCCCGGGTCGAGAATGGCGCCCGGGCAATCGCCGAGGGCGGTGCGCAGTTGCTCGACCTCAGTCAGTTGGCCCGTGAACTGGGCATGGCCATGGCGCCGCTGGCCCATGCGCGTGGCGTGGCGCTGGCACTGGAAGCAGACGAACCGGTGTGGCTGCGTGGCGAGCCGACGCTGTTGAACGAATTGTTGAGCAATCTGGTGGACAACGCACTGGCTCACACGCCACCGGGCGGTAATGTGATCTTGCGGGTCATGGCACCGGCGGTGCTCGAGGTCGAGGACGATGGCCCGGGAATTCCCCTTGAGGAGCGGGATCGGGTGTTCGAGCGTTTTTATCGGCGTAATGAGCAGGTGGCCGGATCGGGACTGGGCTTGGCCATCGTAGGGGAGATCTGCCGCGCCCACCTGGCGCAGATCAGCTTGCACGATGGCGAGCAAGCGGGGCTGAAGGTGCGGGTTAGTTTTATTGCCGGAGAGTGAACACAGCCCTGTGGCGAGGGGGCTTCCTGTGGCGAGGGGGCTTGCCCCCGTTGGAGCGCAAAGCGGTCCCCAGCATTCCGTCTGGTAGATCATACATAACAGGTTTTACGACTACTGCGCAGCCGAACGGGGGCAAGCCCCCTCGCCACAGAATCAGTAAAACATCGACCGCGATTCTTCCAGAGGCTTGCACATCGCCTCGTTCTCCGGATCGATTCCCAGCTTCTTGAAGGCCGGTACGCTGAAGGGGTCGATACGGGCCATCGGATGATCGGTGTCCTTGCGGCAATACAGGCTGGCCACTTGCACCAGATCAACATAGTCGACCCGCTCCGATTGCCGTTTGAAATCCAGATACAACCCCGGCAATTGCACCAGCATTTCCGGAAACTCCCAGACCCTGAGCAATTTATCGCCCAGCAGCGGGTGAATTCGATCGATCACGTGGTTGAGGCTGACCGGGTCAGACAGCAATTCATAATGATCTTCGGCATAGGTCAGAATCGGCAGTACACCAATCTGATGCACGAGCCCGCCGAGCGCCGCCTGATCGGGCTTGAGCTGTGTGTAATTGCGGCACAGCGCATAGCTGACGCCGGCGATCTCCAGGCTCTTGCGCCAGACCTCGCGCATTTTCTGTTCCACCACTTCGGAACGGGCATTGAAGATCTGTTCCATCACCAGGCCGATGGCCAGGTTGCTGCTGTAATTGACGCCCAGCCGGGTGATGGCCGTGTGCAAATCAGTCACTTCCTGGGTCGCGCGCAGCAACGGGCTATTGACCACTTTGATCAGGCGCGCCGACAGCGCGGTATCGCGGCCAATCACTTTGCTCAGTGTGCTGACACTGATTTCCGGGTCTTCGGCGGCCTTGCGAATCTGCAGGGCCACTTCCGGTAACGTTGGCAGAACCAGGTCATCGTTATCGATGGCCTCAACCAAATCCTGTTGGACCTTATCCGCCAGCTCGCTCATTTCTTTTCTCTAGGTATTGCGACAAGTGCTGCTATTAACGCTGGATTTCGCGATCGCGATCCAGTTGATAAGGCAGGTCGAGCAGATGCAGGCCCGGACCTTCGAGTGCGCCAAGGTGCAGGTTGCCATCTTCTGCAGCTTCGGCTTGCAGCACGGCAAGGAGTTCAATGCTTTGTCCGGCGCGGGCGGCCAGTACCACTTCACCGATCGAACTGCCGTGGGTCGGGGAAAACAGTGGGGTACCCGGCTGCGGTAATTCGCCGGCCTCCAGTTGCAGGCGATACAACCGACGCTTGAGCTTGCCCAGGTATTGCATGCGCGCGACGATTTCCTGGCCGGTGTAGCAACCTTTCTTGAAGCTCACGCCACCGACGGCTTGCAGATTGAGCATCTGCGGAATGAACAGTTCGCGGGTGCTCGGCATGACCTGGCCGATGCCGGCACGGATCTGGCCCAGCAACCATTGGTTCAATTCGCCTTCGGCCAACAGAGCGGACAGCTTGCCCTTGATGACGTCGGCCTGATCGGCGCGAACCCAGAGTTCAGCGCGATCCGGCGAGACGCGAAGGGCGATCAGGCCGTCATTGCGCACGACGCTGTCGGTTTGCGCCGGTAGCTCCAGGCCCAGGCTGGTCAGTGCCGCATCGCCATGCTCAAGGCCGAAGCGAACCCAATGGGCGCTTTCATCAGTCAGTTTCGATTTGGAGAACACCGCGTACTTTTTCAGGTCCGCCAGTTGCGGCTCCAGCAGTTCGCTGGCCATCGCCATGAGCACACCGTCGCCTTCGAGCAGGATGCGGAAACTCGACTGCATCCGGCCTTTCTGCGTGCAGCGCGCGCCAAGGCTGGCCTGGCTGTCACTCAAGTAATTAATGTTGCAAGTCAATTGGCCTTGCAGGAATTTGCCGGCATCCGCGCCGCGTACCGCGAGAACGCCTTCGTGAGACAGGGTGCAGAAAAAAGCAGAATCGGCCATGGGTCATCGCAGGGTAAAGAGTCCGAGGGACATCATAAGGGGACGCCCATGAAATGGGTAGTTCACAAAGGATCGGTGGGGGCGACCAAAGCTGACTGTTCGAGCGGGCCCGGGGCTGTATACTTGCCGCCTATTTGAGGAGCGCTCCATGGTCGAAGATGTTGAACTGAATCGCCTCTACTGGCACAGCCGCCGTGGCATGCTTGAGCTTGACGTGTTGCTGGTGCCGTTTGTGAAAGAGGTTTACCCGCACCTCAACGAGGTTGATCGCGCATGCTACGTCAGGCTGCTTGAATGCGAAGATCAGGACATGTTCGGCTGGTTCATGGAGCGTGCCGAATCGGACGATCCGGAGCTTCAGCGCATGGTTCGCATGATTCTGGATCGTGTCCAGCCCAAGTAATGTGTTCGAATGCCGCTGGCATGCCTCACGGCAGTTGCTGGCGGCGTATCTTCTGGCCCAGCTGTTCGCGCTGGGTTCGTTGTTTCTGCTTTCCATACCGATCTGGGCCAGTTTGCTCGGCACTTTTTGCTGTCTGGCTCATGGCGTCTGGGCATTGCCGCGACAGATTTTGCTGACACACCCACAGGCGTTTCGCGGCTTGCGTCGCGATGCCGATGGTTGGCAGTTGTGGAATCAGGCGGCAGGTTGGCAGCCCGTGCAGCTGCGGCCGGACAGTCTGGCGTTGCCATTGATTGTGGTGCTGCGTTTTCGTCTGCGCGATGAGCGACGGATCAGGGCGATCTGTGTGCCGCGCGATTCGCAGGCGGCGGATATGCACCGGCGCCTGCGGGTTCGGCTCAAGTTCAGTCGGCGTAGGTGGGCGGCACCAGAATAGTGTCCAGGGCGACCGGCAACATGTTCGGATAGTCGAGGGTGTAATGCAGGCCCCGACTTTCCTTGCGCTCCATGGCTGACCGGATCATCAGGTCGGCTACCTGAGCCAGGTTGCGCAGCTCGATCAAATCCCGGCTGACCTTATAGTTACTGTAGAACTCGACGCGATGAGGCTAAACCCAATGGCTACAGGGGTTTCAGCCGATGAGCATCAACCAGCGCCCTCAAAGTGGGACAAACCTGTTACAAACCGCACTCGCCAAGCCATACCACTATCGCCGGTCTGGTCGTTATTACCTTCGCCTTCGCCCTCAAGGCACAACTAAAGACTTCTTCACGCTATCGCTTAGGACCACCGACAAGGCCACTGCTATGACCATCTCCCAAGACATCCTCAAGACCCTCAAGGCGTACCACTTCGACAACCCTGAGGCCACTTGGGACGAACTCCGTGAGCGTCTTATAGACATCGCTGAGTCTTGCCTGACGATGGCGCATGGTGATAGCTCCTTGGTCGCCTATGAAATGATCCACGATGAACACCATGTTGCCCTCCGTGAGGCCAGCGCTAAGCTGCCTTTGAGCGTCAATCAGCAACGGGCTGTGAGCAAGGCGTTGGAGATCCTTGAGGCCGCTCAAGAGCGCTTGGAGGGTAGGCCGGGGAAGCTGGTCGAGATCGTAAGGGGCCTCAAGAGTGAGTCTTGTGGCACGTCTGTATCCCTGTCTCCGTCCCTATCTGTTTTATCGTCTGAAGCATCCAAGCCGCTGACCTTCAAGACTCTCTCTGCGCTCTACATGGATGAGCATAAGGAGTATGCGGGGGAAGGGACCATACGAGACGTCAAGTCCTCTTGTAAGACCATCGCTGAGATTCTCGGTGACTTGGACCTGAGGACCCACACAAGGGAGGACATGAAGAACCTGCGAGCCAAGCTCTCTGAGGGGCGCAAGCCTTTGACGGTGGGGAAGATCCTGACCACGCTATCAACGGTGATGAAATGGGCAGTGAACAACGACTATTTAACCAAGGCGCTCACGGATGGCCTGAAGCCAACAAAGGGCACTGACAGCTCCCGTGAGGCGTTCTCTCAGGATCAGGTAAAGACGCTTATGGGGCACGCCAAGACACTCCCAGTGGACTCATGGCAACGCTGGGCTTTGTCCCTTGGGGTCATCACTGGGACTCGCATCGAGGAACTCAGGCAGTTGACCAAGGCTGATGTTAAGCAGGTCGCTGGTGTCTGGGTGATCGACATCAACCGAAACGATGGTAAGACAGCCAAGACTAAGAACGCTTTGAGGGTCGTCCCTCTGACCGATGGGGCGTATGGGTTTGACCTTCAGGCGTTCCTTGAGTTTGTCGATAAGGCCGACTCTCGGTTGTTCACGCTGGGCGCTGGTCAGTTCTCTGTGCTGCTCAATGGGACCCTCCGGGATGTCCTGAGCTTGAAGGCAGACCGGACCCAAACCTTCCATTCGTTACGGCACTCGCTGGCTGGTGCCTTGAAGGCCGCTGAGGTTCCTGTGGGCACCGCTGAGTCAATCTTGGGGCATTCGTCAGGGTCGATCAGTTACGACTTGTATGGGGCGGGAAGTGCCGTAGAGGTAGGGCGAATGGCTGAGGCGCTGAAAATTGCTTTTGACATAAAAGGGGTGGCGGCTTGAACGTAGACAATGAAGCAAACCATATTAAGTGGCTTTTAACTGATTTGATTTTGGATCTTACGACCGCTGTGGAGCTTGCAAGAGAACTCGTAAATATAACGCGGGGCGCAATAACTAATCGTACCGTGGGGTCATTTCGGATTTATAATCACTCCATAGTCTTGTCATTGTTCAAACTCGTTGAGATCAGGAAGGAGTACAATCAATTTTTGCGTCACTTTCCCTCGGAGATTACCAAGGCGCTCTTTGAAGATTCTAAAGCGATAGAGCAAAAGAATATTTGTAAGTTTAGAAGTAAATATGCAGCGCATATCTTTGATAATGTCACTAATAAGCCAGTCTCGATCCAACGAGGGATGGAACTTCTTCAGTCAATTACAGGGAGGGATAATGTTGACTGTCTTCGGTTTTATGAATGGGTATGCCCAGAAGAATGGAGTGTTGAAAAGAAGTGTATAATTACCACGATAGTAGCGCTGCGGGACTATTGCAGAGGTATGCCGGGTGGTGAGCTTGAGAGACCATAATAGTTGAAAAACGCAGTTTCATGGGTGTCGAGCTGGGCGAACTCAAGGCGCTGATCCTAAATATCGAAATTTGATACGTCGAAACGCGCTTCTACGTGAAATATCCTCGACTCGCTGGGTCCTGGTCTTGCTGTGTGAGCGTAGGAGCGCGTAAAGCCATATGAATATTGTGGTTTTTCGTTTGATCCTCCAAAAAGCAACCTTCTAAAATCATGTTCATGGCACGTTCGGCACCCTTCCAATGCATCGGCATGGACTACTGGGTACGTTCTCTGTAGCGCTTCTGGCGAGCTTAGAAAACCCCTCACTATGTACGGCTCATTAAAACCCCTCACTATGGCTGCACTCCCGCAGCGGCCATTCGAGGAGTTACGACACATGCCCAGCATCCCCACTTCGAGCTTCTTGGCGCTGACGCCTGCACTGGCGACTTGATTGAGCGGCATACCAATACAGAGACTGGCAGCTCCCGCCTCGTTCAGGTGAGCGTGCTTGAGGAACTTCCGGAGAACTTCGAACCGTTCCCTGTGGAGGTCGATGAGGAGCCTTTCGAGTTCAACGGCTATGACGGCGACCTTGACGTTCCTTCCTACTATGGTTGTGCTGTCGATTAATTCCGTTCACGGATTCCGCAAGGATGTCAACAGGGGATTAAAAACCCTCACTATGGCTACAGGGCGACACACCAACGAAAATAAATAGTTGTCCCTGCGACCATTCAGATTCCTACCGGGCTCCATCACGGACCCGGCCTGAGACCACCGAGTGCTAAGTGCGACCACCTTCAAGGTGACACGCCAACATTCAACTGTCCCCGGTAAGCAGACCTTCGCGTCTGGCTCCAGTAGGAAGGAGCGAACATTGACACTGTCACTCGTTAGTCGATGTCCATTAAGGGCACCGCTGAGAGACCTTGCACGGGATTGGGGCCACCGTGTATTGCTCAATGTTCACGGGGGCCTTTAACCTTAAAGATTCTAAAGATTACTCAATGAGTAACTCTCTTATTATTCTCTTTAAATAAGTCTTTGCTCTTATCTTAAAGAACATCTCAAGTTCTCTCTAAGTTAGGGATTGGTCTGGCGACCATGAACATCCCATTCTTTCCGAACATCTCAAAGGAGGACCCATGCGATTCCACTTCAAGCTCGATGGTCTCGATCATCAGCACCGTGACACCTTGTTGTCCATCGAGTCGGCCATGACAGGTCGATCCTCTACCGCTTTGTTTGACCTCAAAGCTCTCGATGTCTTCACCAATCGGGACCCAGAGAAAGCCAAGGCGTTTGTCTCAGGCAAGCTGGGAGCGTTCCTAATGGAGTCCCTTGAGGCCTTGATGACTGCTACTGGTCTCGACCTGATCGCCCTTTACAATGCCGTGAAGAATATCCCCGTAGTTCTCAAGGCTCGTCCTGTAGTAACTATGCAATAACCCAGTGTCGCCTCACTGGTGCCCTCAATGATGTCTCTCAGGTCCGCCATAGCCTGTTAGTCCATCACCATTAAACAAAACCAATCAAGAACCTATTCGTCAGTCTTGGAAGATTCCCACGCGGCTCCCTCCTTGCCGTCTTGTCGTGCGCGTCTATGGCGCCAAGGCTGAACGAATGGGTCACCTCATAGGAGATCCAACACCATGAAAATCACCATCACCAATGTCCTGAAGAACGAAGTCACCGTGTCCGGCCAGACCCTGAGCCGTGAGTACGTCGAGAACATCATGTTGCCCATGTTGGTCGCTCAGTGCGCCACCGTGCAAAGCCGTAAGTTCGAGATCGTTAAGGTCTTCGATGAGGCTGGTCTGTCGCTCGCTGCGATTCCCGAAGTCGCCCGTGAGTACGCCATAGACAAGTCAGAGAAGGCCCGTCTGCGTCTCCGTCAACAAGCTGAGGCCAATGCTCACGCTGAGCGTCTCCGTGAAGCTACGCCCCGTGAGCTGGCCCAAGCGAAGGCTGACAGAGAAGCCCGAGCGGCTGCCATTCGTGAACAAGGCGACCGTGTCCGTGCTGCCTCTCGTAACTCTGGCTGGTAACTCTCAAAGAGAACCTAAAGACACCACTTCAATCATTCCCATAATTCAGGAGACCATTCCCATGAAACTGCCTAACCAATACGAAAAGCCATCAACCTATTACACCTCGATCACCGATGATCAGAACGGGTCAATCCGCTTCAACACTGCTGACATCCGCACCGAGAACGAAGCGGCCACCGATGTGTCCGTCTACGTGCAAGCCCTGACCGAGGGTCTCGACGAGTACCTTAACAGTGACGAATGGCGTGAAGAGGCCGCTGAGAGAACCCCCTGCGAGTTCCGTCCGGCTGGCTCTAACGCCTCAGGTCAACAAATCATCACCATGGCTGATCGCTCTGTCACCTTCGACCCTCGCAAGAACTGGGACAACCAGACCATCTCGAAGGGCGCTGTCCTGGCCGGGTCTGTGATCTTCACTGAGCCCACCGATACCGCTCTGGTCATCAGCCACCGCTTCACCATCCTCGACCACACCTTGTTGGCAGGCTTCACCGAGGGCTCTATGAACCAGACCGCTGAGAAGCTCTTAAGGGACATCGAGTTCACTGCCGCTGGCAAGATCGCTGGCATTCTGGCAACTGCTCCATCCACCGAGAGCGTCTCCACGACCAAGCCAACCGGCAAGCCTGTAGAGATCGCAGAGGACCTGATCGACATCTTGACGATGCACATCAACCAGACTGTGGGCACCTCGCTGGGTGACTTCGTGGTCCTGCTCCCGGTGTCACTGGTGGCCGTTCTTGAGCGTGCTGCTCAACGAGCTGGCGTAGAGGACATCGAAGCCCTGATTGGCACCTCTGTGCAACCTTACAGCGGTACTGATTATGGCCTGTTCCTGCTGCCCAAGCTGTTCACCTCACTGAGCTACCGTGAAGGTCGCAACGGTGACGTGTGGAAGATCGAAGCGACCCGCAATGGTGCCCATCAGTGCTGGGACGTTGAGATCATGGCTGTCGTGGACATCGTGGCTAATGGCAAGGTCCGTGTGAAGCTGACCGCTGATGGTCTCCAGACCGAGTCTGTAGCGTTCCCGATGATCACCACTATTACCTTCGAGGCTTCGTAACGAGCCGCGCTGTGAAGCCCCGTAAGGCCTATCCGATGAGGGATTGGCTGGGGCGTAATACATGTGACGCTTAGATGTATGATGTCGCTTTGACAAACAGTTGAGGCGGTGAAATGGCAGTCTTTGATTTGTATTCAAAACGGCAAAAGCGATTGCGCGGTGAGGTCATCGATGTCTACGTCTACGACACATTCCCAGCTCCTTTGCGAATGCAGTTGTCATACATGATCAAAGACCTTTTAGGTGACAAATCCCAGCTCCGCGAATTTCCGATGCCCATCGATGCCTATAAGCAGATTGTCAAGATTCTGAGGAAAGAGTACGGGATAGAAAAATTGCATTCCGACACCATGAGCGGCTATTACGACAGCGAATTTGCTGATCTGCATAGTTTTCTAATCAGTGAGCCTGACATTGAACGATGTCTTGACGCTGTCGAGCTTTGCTATGCCGTTGGCGACTCCCTTGCGCGAAAGCAAATCTACCTTAGTCGGCGTGATGCCAGTTCTCATGTTGATGATTGCATTCAGGAACTGAACACTCGATTCAAAGAAGCTGGACGCGGGTACGAGCTAATCGATGGAAAAATTATCCGTATCGATTCGCAGCTTCTTCATTCGGAAGTCGTGAAGCCTGCCATTGGATTCCTCAACGCTGAAGGATTCGAAGGCGCACGAGATGAGTTTTTCGGGGCGTACGAGCACTACCGTCACGGGAACCATGAGGAGGCGTTAGTCGATGCACTTAAGGCCTTTGAAAGCACCATGAAGGTCATTCTGACAGCCAATGGTAAAACTTATGGCGCAGGGGACACCGCCTCCAAATTGATCTTGGGGTGTAGGGACGCAGGGCTAATGCCTGCATACAACGAATCTCAGATGTCATCCTTGGTCAACGTACTCACCAGCGGAATACCTACATTAAGAAACAAGAATGGTGGTCATGGGCAAGGGGAGGAAGTTAGGACTGTGGAACCAGAGATTGTCGCCTATGGATTGCACCTAACGGCATCCGCAATAGTCATGCTCGCGGGCCTTGAGTCTAAGCGCAGATAATCTGGTGCCTTCGAAAATCTGATAGAAAAATCTGAGCCACCACCTCAATGCTTCTCCTGGGTGAGGTTCCCCCGTGTGGCCTCGCTCAGGTCCTCGCGGGCGCGATAAGGACCCTCGCTGGCGGGCGATAAGGACCCCAGCGATGGGACAAATATGGCCCAAAGCTGTTACAAAACGGGTCCTCAGCGTGCTACGCTCAGGGCTCCTAACGTGCCTCATCTGGTCGGGGTAAGGATCGTATCCTTCGCCTCTGGCAGCATCTCTGGATAATCCAGTGTGTAGTGCAGACCCCGAGATTCCTTGCGTTCCATGGCTGACTGGATCATCAGTTCGGCGACTTGAGCAAGGTTCCTCAACTCAATCAGGTCTCTGCTCACTTTATAGTTACTGTAGAACTCGTCGATTTCGTCCAGCAACAGTTGCACCCGGTGCTGAGCCCGTTGCAGGCGCTTGTTGGTGCGCACGATGCCGACGTAGTCCCACATGAATCGCCGCAGTTCATCCCAGTTGTGCGCAATGATCACATCTTCGTCCGAATCGGTGACCTGGCTCGCATCCCAAACGGGCAGGGCGGTTGGAATTGATACATCTGGCAACTGCTCGAGAATGTCCGCCGCCGCGGAACGAGCGTAGACGAAACACTCCAGCAGCGAGTTGCTGGCCATGCGGTTGGCGCCATGCAGGCCGGTGAAGCTGGTTTCGCCAATCGCATACAGGCCCGGCACATCGGTGCGCCCCCGCTGATCGACCATCACGCCGCCGCAGGTGTAGTGCGCCGCCGGTACCACCGGAATCGGTTGTCTGGTGATGTCGATGGAGAATTCCAGGCAGCGTTCATAGACCGTCGGGAAGTGCGTCTTGATGAAGTCTTCTGGCTTGTGGCTGATATCCAGATAGACGCAGTCGATACCCAGGCGCTTCATCTCATGGTCGATGGCGCGGGCGACGATGTCCCGTGGCGCCAGCTCAGCCCGTGGGTCGAAACGCTGCATGAAGCGTTCACCATTGGGCAGCTTGAGATGCCCGCCTTCGCCGCGCAGGGCTTCGGTGATCAGGAAGCTCTTGGCTTGCGGGTGATAAAGGCAGGTGGGGTGGAACTGGTTGAATTCCAGGTTCGCCACTCGACAGCCCGAACGCCAGGCCATGGCGATGCCGTCACCGCAAGCGCCGTCGGGGTTGCTGGTATAAAGGTAGACTTTTGCCGCGCCACCCGAAGCAAGGATCACAAAGCGTGCGCCGTAAGTGTCGACTTCACCGGTGCCGCGGTTGAGCACATAGGCACCGAGGCAACGGTCGCCTTCAAGTCCCAGGCGCTTTTCGGTGATCAGGTCGACCGCGACCCGCTGTTCCAGCAGTTCGATGTTGGGACGCTGCTTGGCCTGATCGAGCAGGGTTCTGAAAATCGCTGCGCCCGTTGCATCGGCCGCGTGGATGATGCGCCGATGGCTGTGACCGCCTTCGCGGGTCAGGTGAAATTCGAAACCCCCGTCTTCGGTGCCGGACTGTTCATCGCGGGTAAAAGGCACGCCTTGGTCGATCAGCCATTGAATCGCCTCCCTGCTGTGCTCGACCGTAAAGCGCACGGCATCTTCATGGCACAGGCCACCGCCGGCGTTGAGGGTGTCATCGACATGGGACTCGACAGTATCAGTGTCATCCAGAACAGCAGCGACACCACCCTGGGCCCAGAAGGTTGAACCGTTGGCTAGGTCGCCTTTGCTCAATACGGCGATGCGCAAATGACCGGGCAAGGTCAGCGCAAGGCTCAAGCCGGCAGCACCGCTGCCAATTACCAGAACATCGTGTTGAAACTGTTGGCTCATTTCAGGATTCCGCTCAAAGCGAACCGGGTCGGGGTTGGCGCAAGACAGCTGGATCGGCGAGTCAAGACAGCCACACAGCCCACTAGTATATAGAGGGGGGGAGCGGCACAATAGCCGTGCCAGCATGGCATTGTGAAACTACTGTGACGGAAAACGCTGGACGCTTCGTCGGAAGTTTTTCGAAGGCTTCGGCGACAACACGACTGTATCGCGGATTTAACAGTCTTTTTCTCTTCAGGGTTGCACAATGTCGGTTTCGGGCAGCTATAAATATGGAACTTTTGCCAAAGGCCCAAGATCAATAGACGGTTGCCTGAAACAAGGGACAGCGTCGGCTTCGGTGCAGGACTTGCGATTGGGTCCTTGCTCATGAATCCGATGACAAGATTATTCGCGCAGCCGGGCTATCCCGCGCTGCGCTTTTCGTGCGTGCCAAATCAGAGCCCGCAGGAAACTTGCTTGGAGGGGGGAGAACTTTTGCGAAAA
Organism: Pseudomonas sp. Tn43; assembly: GCF_014192635.1. Classification (NCBI taxonomy): domain Bacteria; kingdom Pseudomonadati; phylum Pseudomonadota; class Gammaproteobacteria; order Pseudomonadales; family Pseudomonadaceae; genus Pseudomonas; species Pseudomonas sp. Tn43. The sequence continues at coordinate 353,273 of NZ_JACHYG010000003.1, read as the reverse complement.
GCCCGAGTCTATGTTTGCAAGTCTGGTTGTTCAGTAATGCAAGCCTCCTTCGAGCTTATCGAGGAGTGTTCATGCTAACCCAGGAAGAGGATCAGCAGCTGGTCGAGCGCGTTCAACGCGGCGACAAGCGAGCTTTCGATCTGCTAGTGCTGAAATACCAGCACAAAATTCTCGGGTTGATCGTGCGTTTCGTGCACGACACCCATGAAGCCCAGGATGTCGCACAAGAAGCCTTTATCAAGGCATACCGTGCACTTGGCAATTTTCGCGGAGACAGCGCGTTTTATACGTGGCTTTACCGCATCGCCATCAACACGGCGAAAAACTATCTGGTTTCACGCGGCCGCCGGCCGCCGGATAGCGATGTCAGTTCCGAGGATGCAGAGTTCTACGACGGCGATCATGGCCTCAAGGATCTCGAGTCGCCAGAACGTGCATTGCTGCGGGATGAGATCGAAGGCACCGTCCATCGAACCATTCAGCAACTGCCAGAAGATTTGCGTACGGCGTTAACTTTACGTGAATTCGATGGTCTGAGTTACGAGGACATTGCCAGCGTCATGCAGTGTCCGGTGGGTACCGTGCGCTCCCGGATTTTCCGCGCCCGGGAGGCCATCGATAAAGCCCTGCAGCCGTTGTTGCAGGAAAACTGAGACAGCGGCGACAGCCAAGAGAGGAACGCCATGAGTCGTGAAGCCCTGCAGGAATCGCTGTCCGCAGTGATGGATAACGAAGCGGACGAATTGGAATTGCGTCGGGTGTTGAACGCCTTCGACGATGTTGAAACCCGCGATACCTGGGCTCGTTACCAGATCGCTCGGGCAGTTATGCACAAGGATTTGTTGCTTCCTCGTCTGGACATCGCTGCGGCAGTCTCTGCTGCACTGGCTGACGAAGCCGTACCGGCAAAAGCCTCTCGCGGTCCATGGCGCAGTCTGGGTCGTCTGGCAGTCGCTGCTTCTGTGACTGTTGCCGTGCTGGCAGGTGTTCGTCTGTATAACCAGGATGAGATCGCCGGTGTCGAATTGGCCCAGCAATCCAGTCAACCGGCTCTGACCGCTCCACAGGTCAAGGGTCCCGCTGTATTGGCAGGCTACAATGAGAGTTCGCAAGCCACTGGCCCTATGGCCAACGGCGTATTGCAAGGTCAGCCAGGCTGGCAGGATCAGCGTCTGCCAGGTTATTTGCGCCAACATGCTCAACAAGCAGCATTGAAAGGTACCGAGAGCGCTCTGCCTTACGCTCGTGCAGCAAGCCTGGAAAACCGTTAAGGAGGATCATGCGCCCCATACCTCTACTTACGCTTCTGCTCAGTGGCTGGTTTGTTGTTCCAGCCCACGCCGATGAAGCCCAGGACTGGCTGAAGCGTCTGGGACAGGCGGAGCAAACGCAGAGCTTCCAAGGTACTTTCGTCTACGAGCGTAACGGTAGTTTTTCTACCCATAACATCTGGCATCGTGTCCAGGATGGCAAGGTCCGCGAGCGTTTACTCCAGCTCGACGGCTCCGCACAGGAAGTCGTGCGCATTGATGGGCATACTCAATGCGTGAGCGGCACCCTGATAGCAGGGCTGGGGGACACACCCAACTCCACCGCTCGGGCACTCGATCCACAAAAGCTAAAGAATTGGTATGACCTTGCCGTTATTGGCAAGTCGCGTGTGGCCGGGCGTGCGGCGGTGATCGTGTCGTTAAAGCCTCGCGATCAGCATCGTTACGGTTTTGAGCTGCATCTGGACAAGGAAACCGGTTTGCCATTGAAGTCATTGCTGCTCAATGACAAAGGGCAACTGCTTGAGCGGTTCCAGTTCACCCGGCTGGACACTACGCAGATGCCTGCCGACAGCGATATGCAGGCAGGTGCTGATTGCAAACCTGTTACTTTCGATAGTGACAAGGCTTCCGCCGTCAAAACTGCACAGGTCTGGCATTCGGACTGGTTGCCACCAGGTTTCGAGCTGGTCAGCAGTACCTCGCACAAGGACCCGGCGACCAAAGCCCAGGTCAACAGCCTGATGTTCGACGACGGTCTGGCCCGTTTCTCGGTATTCCTTGAGCCATTGAATGGCGCAACAGTCACAGATACGCGCACCCAGCTGGGGCCAACCGTTGCTGTCTCCCGGCGATTGACTACACCGCAAGGTGAGATGATGGTGACCGTTGTCGGTGAAATACCGATTGGCACCGCCGAACGGATTGCGCTGTCCATGCGCAACGATGCCGCGGCTACCAGCAAGCAGTAAGCTGAGTCAGCCGTGCTCGCCTATCTGGGCTGGTTTGGAGCGGGAATCGGTAATGGCTACTGCGCCATTAATGTCTCGAAATGTTTTGCCGAGCATTTTCATTTGCAAATATTCCGAAAATTTTTTATAGGTCAGAACCCCTCGGCTCTGGCCTTGTTTGTTGTTCCCGGAACAAAAATACCGGCGTATCGTTTCCGGTGTTCCTTGCTCCATATCGCTTAACCATGCTCGTCGTAACGGGAGCCGTATGTCGATACCACGCTTGAAGTCTTATCTTTCCATCGTTGCCACCGTGCTAGTACTCGGTCAGGCGGTCGCCGCACAAGCAGCGGTCGAGTTGCCCGATTTCACGCAGCTGGTCGAGCAGGCCTCGCCCGCGGTGGTGAATATCAGTACCACCCAGAAGCTGCCCGATCGCCGGATCTCCAGCGAGCAAATGCCCGACCTTGAAGGCTTGCCGCCGATGCTGCGAGAGTTCTTCGAGCGGGGCATGCCGCAACAGCCACGGTCCCCGCGCGGTGACCGTCAGCGTGAAGCGCAGTCGCTGGGCTCAGGCTTTATCATTTCGCCCGATGGCTACATTTTGACCAACAACCATGTGATTGCCGATGCCGACGAGATTCTCGTGCGTCTGGCCGATCGCAGTGAGTTGAAGGCCAAGCTGATCGGTACCGATCCGCGCTCCGATGTCGCTTTGCTGAAAATCGAAGGCAAGGACCTGCCGGTTCTGAAGCTTGGCAAGTCGCAAGACTTGAAAGCCGGTCAGTGGGTCGTGGCCATCGGTTCGCCATTCGGCTTTGATCACACAGTCACCCAAGGTATTGTCAGCGCCATCGGTCGTACCTTGCCAAACGAAAACTATGTACCGTTCATCCAGACCGACGTGGCGATCAACCCGGGCAACTCCGGTGGTCCGCTGTTCAACCTGGCCGGTGAAGTGGTCGGCATCAACTCGCAGATCTATACCCGTTCCGGCGGCTTCATGGGCGTGTCGTTCGCGATCCCTATCGATGTGGCGATGGACGTTTCCAATCAGCTTAAAAGTGGCGGTAAAGTCAGTCGTGGCTGGTTGGGTGTAGTGATCCAGGAAGTGAACAAGGATCTGGCCGAATCGTTCGGCCTCGAGAAGCCGGCCGGTGCGCTGGTGGCTCAGATCCAGGATGACGGTCCGGCTGCCAAGGGTGGCCTGCAAGTGGGCGATGTGATCCTCAGCATGAACGGTCAACCGATCGTCATGTCCGCCGATCTTCCGCATTTGGTGGGTGCGCTGAAGGCTGGCTCGAAAGCCAATCTTGAAGTCATTCGCGAAGGCAAGCGCAAGAACGTCGAGCTGACCGTCGGCGCTATTCCCGAAGAAGGCAAGGAGTTGGAAGCCCTTCCTCAATCCAGCATCGAGCGCAGCAGCAATCGCCTGGGTGTTTCCGTGGCCGAGCTGACTGAGGAGCAGAAGAAAACCCTCGACCTTAAGGGTGGCGTGGTTATCAAGGAAGTTCTGGACGGTCCTGCTGCCCTGATCGGCTTGCAACCGGGTGATGTGATCACTCACCTGAACAATCAGGCGATCGGTTCCTCCAAGGAGTTCACGGAAATTGCCAAGGCGCTGCCGAAGAATCGCTCGGTGTCGATGCGAGTTCTGCGTCAAGGTCGTGCCAGCTTCATCACCTTCAAACTGGCTGAATAAACCGGTTGTCGGCTGAATAACAAACCGCCTCGAAAGAGGCGGTTTTTTTATGCCTGGATTTTTGTTCCCGAAGAGGTCAACCCATCATGTCCTTGACCATGCGTTCCTGTTCCATCAACTCGCGTTGGCGTGCGTCGATGCGCGATGACAGCGGGAAGTTGCTGCCAGCCTTGCGCTTGGCGAAGTCCAGTTGCTGGATCGCCTGGCGATAGTCGCCGACCAGTGCAAAGTATTCTGCGCGAGCCTGATGCAGACCGATGATGTTGCCTGACAGGCCTCGAGTTTCGGCCACCATGTACCAGACGTCCGGATCATAGGGTCGGCTCTTGAGCAGGATCTCCAGTGCTTTCTCCGCTTCGGCCGCTCGATTCTGCTTGAGCAGCAAATCGACACGCACCTGATTCAGCGGGTAGTTGCCGGGGTATTGAGTGAGCATCCGGTCGACCCGGGATTGAGCATCGGGCAGGCGATTATTGGTGATGTCCAGATCGACCTGCGCCAGGTTGTAGATGATCTCGTTCGGCGATTTGGCCAGCAGCAGCTTGAGGTTTTCCCGAGCTTCATTCAGTTGACCGCCCTTGATCTGGGCGATCGCCAAGCCATAGCGTGCGACGTCGTTTTTCGGATTTTCATCGAGTTGGGCCCGAAAGCGCTTGGCACCCAAGCCTGGAGTTTCTTCATAGATCAATTGCACGCGGGCGCGAATCAGTTGGTAACGCATGCTGTCTTCGATGCCGCCCGGTTTGGCCTGTTCGGCGCGGTTGCGGGTGTCGGCGATCCGCGATTCGGTGACCGGGTGAGTCAGCAGGAATTCTGGTGGCTTGGCGTCGAAACGGTACTGGCGCATCAGCCGTTCGAACATGGTCGGCATCGAGCGCGGGTCGTAACCGGCCCTTTCCAGGTTCATGATGCCAATACGGTCGGCCTCCTGTTCGTTCTGGCGCGAGAAGCGTCGTTGTTCCTGAATCGCCGCTGCCTGGGTACCGGCAATGGCTGCGATCCCTGCATCGCCTGCACCGGCCGCGGCAATCACAATGCCAGCCAGCAACGCAGCCATCATGGGCACTTGCATGCGTTGCGACGCTTCGACACCGCGGGCGAAGTGACGCTGCGACAAGTGAGCCAGTTCGTGGGCCATGACCGAAGCATATTCACCCTCGGTCTGGGCATTGAGGAACAAGCCACCGTTGACGCCGACGATTCCGCCCGGGGCGGCGAAAGCGTTGAGCTGCGGGCTGTTGATCAGGATGAACTCCAGACGCCGGTCATTGACCTGGCTGGTTTCCACCAAACGGTAGACGCTGGATTCGACATAATCCTTGAGCTGCGGATCGTTGAGCTGTGACACCTGGCTGCGCAACAGCGCCAGCCAGGCACGGCCCAATTGGTGTTCCTGTTGCGGCGAGACGATGGCAGAGCTGGCATCACCAAGTGACGGCAAGTCGTCAGCGAAGCCCGGTGAGGCGAGCAGGCAAGCGAGCGTCAGCAGGGTAGGGCGCAAAAAAGTCATGCACAAAGCCTTAGTCGACAAAGACCTTACTGTAGCCGGACACTACGCTTGGGACCAGATATTCTAAGCGGCTTAACCCCCGCCCCGGAGTGATTTGATGACTGACGCAGTAACCCACGATGTCGAACTGGACGCCAGCGGTCTGAATTGCCCGTTGCCGTTGCTCAAGGCCAAACTGGAGCTCAACCGATTGGCCAGCGGTGCGGTACTCAAGGTGATCGCTACCGATGCAGGTTCCCAGCGCGACTTTCGCACCTTTGCCCGATTGGCCGGTCATACGCTGCTTCGTGAAGAAGATGAGGCGGGCGTTTACCGCTATTGGTTAAAAAAAGCCTGAAACCTGTTGCGTTCGTTTCTAAGGATTATTGATGTTCAAGGTGTTACGCGACTGGATTCAGCGCTACTTCTCGGATGAAGAAGCCGTGGTGCTGGCGGTGCTGCTGTTTCTGGCATTTACCGCGGTGCTCACCCTGGGTGGAATGCTCGCGCCCGTACTGGCCGGTATGGTGCTGGCGTATCTGATGCAGGGGCTGGTGGTGACGCTCGAACGCCTGCGCATGCCGGGTGGCGCGGCGGTGGGGCTGGTATTCGCGTTATTCATGGGGTTGTTGCTGGTTTTTATCATCGTCGTGGTGCCACTGCTCTGGCACCAATTGATCACGCTGTTCAACGAATTGCCTGGCATGCTCGTCAAGTGGCAGTCGCTGCTGTTGCTGCTGCCCGAGCGCTATCCGCATCTGGTGTCGGATGAACAGGTGTTGCAGGCGATCGAAGTGGCGCGGGGCGAGATCGGCAAGTTCGGCCAATGGGCATTGACGTTTTCGCTGTCGAGCCTGCCACTGTTGGTGAACATCATGATTTACCTGGTGCTGGTGCCAATTCTGGTGTTCTTCTTTCTCAAGGACCGGGAGATGATCGGCCAGTGGGTCCGCGGTTATCTGCCGCGCGAGCGGGCGCTGATCACCCGGGTTGCCCAGGAAATGAATCGGCAGATCGCCAATTACATTCGCGGCAAGGTCATCGAAATCTTCATTTGCGGTGGTGTGACCTATATCGCGTTCGTGGCGTTGGGGCTCAACTACTCGGCGTTGCTGGCATTGCTGGTGGGTGTCTCGGTCGTGGTGCCTTACGTCGGGGCAGTGGTGGTGACCGTGCCAGTGCTGCTGATTGCACTGTTTCAGTGGGGCTGGAGCGACCAGTTCATCTATTTGATGGCAGTCTACGGGATCATCCAGACGCTGGACGGCAACGTGCTGGTGCCGCTGCTGTTCTCGGAGGCGGTCAATCTGCACCCGGTAGCTATCATTTGCGCGGTGCTGCTGTTCGGTGGATTGTGGGGTTTTTGGGGAGTGTTCTTTGCGATTCCCCTGGCGACGCTGTTCAAAGCCGTGCTGGATGCCTGGCCGCGCAAAGAACCTGTGGTGGCGCCGCTGCTTTAATCGTCGGTGCGGGTTATGTGGTTGGGGCAGAAGGCCTCATCCCGAGCAGGCTCGGTCCCCCAAGGTTTGCGCAAATCCTGTGGGAACGAGCCTGCTCGCGATGGCGTCAGAACGGGCACTAGCCGAATCAAGCCTTGTTCAGCGCCTGAGCAGCAGCCAGAACCGCATCCACATGCCCTGGCACCTTCACGCCGCGCCATTCCTGACGCAGCACGCCATTCTTGTCGATCAGGAATGTGCTGCGATCAACGCCCATGTATTCCTTGCCGTAGAGCTTTTTCAGTTTGATCACGTCGAACTGCTGGCACAGCGCTTCTTCCTTGTCACTGATCAGCTCGAAAGTGAACGCCTGTTTGGCCTTGAAGTTTTCGTGGGATTTGAGGCTGTCGCGAGACACGCCGAAAACTTCGGTATTGGCGGCTTTAAAGGCGTCAAGCTGATCACGGAAACCCTGACCCTGGGTGGTGCAGCCCGGCGTGCTGTCTTTGGGATAGAAGTAAATCACCACTTGCTTGCCTTTGAGGCCCGCGAGGCTGACGGATTGCCCGTTGGTGGCGAGTGCTTCGAAGTCGGCAACCGGTTGGTCGATGGCTACGGCCATGAAAGCTTCCTTACATTGGGTTTTGTGGGCGCCACGGCTCGATCAGTGCGTCCAGGTTCATGGCGTCGGCGAAATCCAGGAACTGGTCACGCAACCAGCTGATCTGGGTGCCGGCCGGCAAGGTGACGGTGAACGTGGCGTTGAGCATGGTGCCGCCGGTCTGCGGGGCCTGATAGGTGTCGCAGGTCAGGTTCTCCAGTTCGACGTTGTGATCCATGAAGAACTGGCACAGCTCGTTGATGATGTCCGGACGGTAGGCCGAGCTGACGTAGGCAACGTATGGCAGGGCCTGGGGACGGTTCTCCAGGGCAGCGCTGCGGACCACGTTAACGGTGAAGGCGTGCCGTTTGGCCAGCACGGGCAGGCTGCCCTCGAGGCGCGCCAGGGCGTCCCAGCTGCCGGAGATCTCGAGGATCAGCGCGCTGCATTCGCCGTGGCGGGTCAGGCGAGAGGTGACCACGGCGCAGCGGTTTTCATGGCTGGCACGGCACAGGACGTTAGTCAGCTCCATGGGGTTGGCGCCGAGGGCACTGATGACAAGGAATTGTTCGCGAACTGTGGGGGTGGACATGCAGCATTCCTAAAGCGATGAGCGGTCGATACTTTTATGGGCTTTTTTTACCGGGACCAGCCTGCGGATGCGAATTCAGAAACCCCGGCCGAAGGTTGCGACGTGCTCCAGAGTGGCGAGAGCGAGGGGTGGCAACGCTGGATCGGGGCTTGTGAGGCCGAAAATGGAGGCTGGAACGCGGCGTACGAGCTTATCAGTACCGATCAAAGTCTGAAGGGTAGCGAAAAGCAGCGCCAAGGGGAATGGCAGCAGCGCAGTACTTCGCTTGTACAAGCATCTTGGCGCCAGTACCATTACCGCTCTCTTTTTCCGGCAGGAGCGGTTGCATGATTGCGGGCAGTATGGTGGCACTGGTCACACCCATGGATGCACAAGGTCGTCTTGACTGGGACAGCCTGAGCAAACTGGTAGACTTCCACCTGCAAGAGGGCACCAACGCCATCGTGGCCGTCGGCACTACAGGTGAGTCGGCCACGCTTGACGTGAACGAGCACATCGAAGTGATTCGTCGCGTGGTTGCCCAGGTTGCAGGGCGTATTCCGGTGATCGCCGGTACGGGCGCCAATTCGACGCGCGAAGCGATCGAATTGACCACCAACGCGAAGAACGCCGGCGCCGACGCGTGCCTGCTGGTAACCCCTTATTACAACAAGCCGACGCAAGAAGGCCTGTACCAGCACTTCAAGGCAATCGCCGAAGCCGTCGACATCCCGCAGATTCTCTACAACGTGCCGGGCCGTACCGCTTGCGACATGCTGGCCGAGACGGTGATCCGCCTGTCGACCGTGAAGAACATCATCGGCATCAAGGAAGCCACAGGCGATTTGCAGCGTGCCAAGGACATCCTGGCCGGCGTGAGCAGCGACTTCCTGGTGTATTCCGGTGACGACGCGACCGCAGTCGAGCTGATGCTGCTCGGCGGCAAGGGCAATATTTCGGTGACCGCCAACGTCGCGCCGCGCGCCATGAGTGAGTTGTGCGCCGCAGCCATGGCCGGTGATGCCGTCAAGGCCCGGGCGATCCACGAAAAACTGATGCCACTCAATAAAACCCTGTTTATCGAATCCAACCCTATTCCGGTGAAATGGGCGCTGCATGAAATGGGCTTGATGCCGGACGGTATCCGTCTGCCGCTCACCTGGCTCAGCGCTGCCTGTCACGAACCGCTGCGACAGGCCATGCGCCAGTCCGGCGTCCTGGTTTAATTGAGGAAGTACTACGCATGAAGCGATTGGCCGGACTTTCCGCACTTGCCTTGATTATCTCCAGCACCAGTGGCTGCGGATGGATCTGGGGCCCGGAAGGTTATTTCCGTGACCGTGGTAGCGACTACCTGGAAGCGCAACAGACTGCACCGATGCAACTGCCTCCGGACGTCAGCACCGCCAAGCGTCTGGATCCGCTGTTGCCGATCCCGCGCAATGTGCCGGATGACACCGCCAAGGGCGAATACATCGTGCCTCGCCCACAGCCGCTGTCGGCAGCGGCTGATGCCAGCGACTACACCCTGCAGAAGAGCGGCGATTCGCGCTGGGTCATGGCCCAGCATCCACCGGCTGAAGTCTGGCCCGTGGCCGTGCAGTTCTTCCAGGACAACGGTTTCCGTCTGGACGAGCAACGCCCGCAAACCGGCGAGTTCACCACTACCTGGCAACGTTCCGACGAACTGTCCGCAGCCATGGCCAAGCGCCTGAGCGCGGCCGGTGTCGACACCGACAGCGAAACCCGCGTACGGGTGCGTATCGAGCCGGGCGTGCAACGCAACACCAGTGAAGTCTACGTGGTCAGCGCCGAGCGTCCTGCCGGCAGCACTGCCAACGTGGATTTCACCAATCGTTCGGTCAATACCGGCCTGGACGCCGCATTGGTCGATGACATGCTCGCGAGCATGAGCCGCACCTCGGAGAAGGGCGGTTCGGTCTCCATGCTGGCTTCCCGTGATTTCGATACGCCAAGCCGTGTCAGCCTGACCGAGGACGGCAGCGGCAACCCGGTGCTCAACGTCGGTTCCGATCTGGATCGTGCCTGGTCGAGTGTCGGTCGTGCGCTGGAACAGGGCGAATGGCGCGTTGAAGACATCAACCGCAGCCTGGGCCTGTACTACATCAACCTCGCCGAAAAAGCCGAGAAAAAGGACGAGAAGCCAGGGTTCTTCAGCGGTCTGTTCGGCAGCAAGCCGGACAAGGAAGAAGTTGAAGCCCGCGCCGAGCGTTATCAGGTTCGACTGAGCAAGGTTGGCGAGAACGTCCAGGTCACTGTCGAGAAAAACATCAACACCGTGGCGCCAGCAGACGTGGCGCGCAAAGTGTTGAGCGTGATTCAGGACAACCTGGGCTGATCACATGCGTTTTGCCGTTCTCGGCAGCGGTAGCCAAGGGAACGGCACGCTGATAGCCAGCGACGACACGTATGTACTGGTGGATTGTGGTTTCTCCCTGCGGGAAACCGAAAAACGCCTGCTGCGACTGGGGGTGAACCCGTCGCAGTTGAGCGCGATACTCGTGACCCACGAACATGCCGATCACGTGCATGGCGTGGGTTTGCTGTCTCGGCGTTACAATCTGCCTGTCTACCTCAGTCGCGGGACCCTGCGCGGGATGCGCAAACCGATTGAACCCGCAGGCTTTCTGGCTGGCGGCGAGCAATTGCAGATCGGTAACCTGAGCATCGGCGTCATTGCCGTGGCCCATGATGCACAGGAACCGACGCAGTATGTCTTCAGTGATGGTCAGCGGCGTTTCGGCCTGTTGACCGACCTGGGTTCGTATTGCAATACAGTGCTGGACGGCTACCGGGACCTCGATGCATTGATGATCGAGTCCAATCATTGCCGTGACATGCTGGCTCGCGGTCACTATCCGTACTTTCTCAAGCAGCGGGTGGGCGGTGAATTGGGACATTTGAACAACCATCAGGCGGCATTCCTGGTGGCCGAGTTGGGCTGGCAAGGCCTGCAACACCTGGTCCTGGCCCATCTGAGCAGCAAGAACAACCTGCCGCAGCTGGCCCGGCAATGTTTTGTCGACACCCTCGGGTGCGACCCGGACTGGCTGCAACTGGCCGATCAAGATTCAGGGCTCGACTGGCGACATATCGCCTAGCCCACCTACTTAGCAAGCGGAGCCCATCATGGAAAAACGTGAAGAACTCTACCGCGGCAAAGCCAAATCGGTTTACAAGACCGATGACGCTGACCGCTTGATCCTGCTGTTTCGCAACGACACTTCGGCGTTCGACGGCAAGCGCATCGAGCAGCTCGACCGCAAAGGCATGGTGAACAACAAGTTCAACGCCTTCATCATGCAGAAACTCGAAGCAGCCGGCGTACCGACTCAATTCGACAAACTGCTGGGCGACAACGAATGCCTGGTGAAAAAACTCGACATGATCCCGGTCGAGTGCGTCGTGCGTAACTACGCCGCCGGCAGCCTGGTCAAGCGTCTGGGCGTCGAAGAAGGCATGAAGCTCAACCCTTATACTTTCGAACTGTTCCTGAAGGACGACGCCAAGGGCGACCCGTTCATCAACGAATCCCATGTCGTGGCATTCGGTTGGGGCACAGCCGAGCAACTGGTTCGCATGAAAGAACTGTCGCTCAAGGTCAACGAAGTGCTGAGCAAACTGTTCGACGACGCCGGCCTGCTGCTGGTCGACTTCAAACTCGAATTCGGTGTTTTCTCCGACGGCACCATCGTTCTGGGCGACGAGTTCAGCCCGGACGGCTGCCGCCTGTGGGACAAGGCCACTGGCAAGAAAATGGACAAGGACCGCTTCCGTCAGGGCCTCGGTGACGTCATCGAAGCCTACGAAGAAGTCGCCAATCGTCTGGGCGTACCGCTTTAATCGACGCAAGCATCTGATAGCACGGAAAAATTTCGCTTAGGGGGTTCGCTTCCGGCAAAAGTGTTGTTATGATGCGCGCCGTTGGAGAGATGCCAGAGTGGCCGAATGGGACGGATTCGAAATCCGTTGTACCTTCACCGGTACCTAGGGTTCGAATCCCTATCTCTCCGCCATTACATAGAAAAGCCCCGTAGCTGAATAAGCTACGGGGCTTTTTCGTTTGTGTGGATTTTTCGGCCGGCCACTTTCACTGCATGTGCCTCAGGTTTTCAGCGTCAGTAAATCAGCTCAACTGCGTAAGAAAAATATGACTGTTCCCGAGAAAAGTACCTCCACTGGGTCTCTTTAATTACCACCTCCTGTATTTGTTGATTGTCTCGTGAATCAAGAGGTTATCTTCGAAATATCCCCTCACATTGAAAGACACTGCCGCAAAAATTCCTCATCTACTCTGGTTTTGCAGGTCACTGACCTGTCGTAATCAGCAGTCGCAAGGAGCGATCAATGTATTTTGAGATTTACAGGCAAACCCGTGGCACCGCACAAACCGGCAAGGGGCAATGGCGCTGGCGTTTACGGGCGGGGAATCATGAAACGATTGCCAGTGGAGAGGCTTACGTCAACAAGTCTGATTGCGTGCATGCCATCAGTTTGATCAAAGGGACTCATGATCAGACACCGGTCAGGGAAATATAGGTTTCGGGCGGTGAAGCTGCTCACTCAGAGCAGCTTCTTTTTTTTGAACGCTCGTATAAGTGTTTCGGGTTTTCAGGATAGGATCATTTTTCCTATCAATCTTCAGGAGCCCCGTTATGCCTCACTTGCACATGGAATACACCGCCAACTTGCCCGAATTGAATGCCGATGTGGCGTTGATGCGACTCAACAACGCGTTGGTCGCTTCCGGCCTGTTTGGCGCTGAGTTCGATATCAAGGCGCGTGCCGTGAAGGTCGAGACTTTCAGGGTGGGCACTGCACTGGGCGAGCGGGGTTTCGTGCATGTGAAACTGGCGCTGTTGAGCGGTCGTTCGCCGGAGACCAAAAAGCAGTTATCTGCAAGCCTGCTGGCCGTGGTGCAGGATGTGTGTGAGTGGCCGGCAGAAGTTGAGGTCCAACTGTGTGTTGAAATCCTCGACATCGATCGAGAGTCTTACACCAAGACCGCCATCAGCCGCTGAGCTTCAGGCCATTTCCTGCTCGGCGCAGGCTTTGATCACTTGCTCGCGTAGCCAGGTGTTGGCGCTGTCCTGATCGACGCTTTGACTCCACTGCATGTCCAGGGTGAAGCCCGGCAAGCCGTTCGGTGCTTCGCAGTGATTGAAGATCGCTTCGTTGGCCAGCAATTGCTGAATGCGTCGGGGCAGGGTCAGGATGAAATCGGTGCCGGTGATCATCTTCAGCGCCGCGCTGTAGCTGTTGGAGCGCGCGACTATTTGTCGTTTGTGGGCCTGTTGAGCAAGCCAACCGTCGACCATATTCGTAGTAGATGTCCATGGCGTCGGGAACACGTGCCGGCGTTGAGTGAACGCTTGCAGGCTCAAGCGCGGCTCCAGTGGCGTGGCCCGTTTGTCGAAGACGCAGACCAGGTCATCCTCCAGCAGCCTCTTGCAGTTGAAATCGGTATGGCTGCGATGAAAATTCGGGCCGAAACAGACCACCAGGTCGAGGCTACCGTCACGCAGTTCGTCGGCCGGAATGTCTGTTTCGAACTTGTGCATGTTGACCATCACTGGCAGGTTGGCGAAATCGAAGCTCTTCAACAGACGCGGCAGGATTAACTGCTCGAAGTATTCCGGCGCGCAGATATTGAAAGTGACCGCTTGCAAGGTCGGGTCGAAGGTCGGTGCTCCGGCATGACACAGGTTGATGTTTTCAAGAATTTTCAGCACGTAGGTATACATGGTGCTGGCTTTGTAGGTGGGTCGCATCCCCGTGCGGGTATTGATGAACAACTCGTCTTCGAAACTGATGCGCAGTTTTTTCAGGCAATAACTCACGGTGGACTGGCTGACGCAGAGCGCTTCCGACACGCCGGTGACGCTGCTTTGCTCATACACGGCGACAAACACCATGAGGTCCTGCATGTCGAGTTTTCTAAGCAAGTTACTGTTCAGCATCCGTTCTGTCTCACTGTGCTCCTTGCGCTGACTGTGCGCAAAGGTGTGCGAATGATCCTAGCGGAACGATGGTGCCAAGAGAATGCCTTGTAGGATTTTTCATGAGTTGTGGGACAGAAAATGTACGAATACGACTTTTGAATTCAATCGCTTGATGGCTGGCCAGAGGTTTATAAGGCTTATAAGGCTGATGGCTGCGCGGGAATCGCCTGGCGACTGGATGTTAGCAGCGCCAACATGCCGATGCCCACCAGTAATGCGCCGATGATTTCCAGGGCGAGCGGCGACTCACGTAGCCAGAACCAGTGGAACAGCGTGATGAATAGAGTGCTCAGGTAAATGTAGGAAATGACCGCGGAAGGGGCGATGACGCCAATGGCTCGATGCAATAGCCAGAAGGTCGCCAGCGTGGCGAACAGTGCCAGGTACAACAACCACCAAAGATCGCTCGCAGTCAGCAACGACGCCGATCGCCAGCCGCCGCTGAGCCCACAGATTGCCAATAGAAACAGCGCGCCGAACAGCATGTTCCAGAAAGTCATGCCCACCGGTCCGCGCCCCTTGAGGGTATTGGTCTTGAGCCGTTGACTCAGGGGTGAGTAGAGCGCCATTGCCAAACAACCGATCCCATACACCGACACCGCATACAGCGACGGCAACTCGTCGGGGCCGGCGCCTTTCAACACCAGCAGCACGGCACCGGCTGCGGCAGTCAGCATGGGCAATACGCGTTGTTTCAGGTTGCTGTCGGGTATCAGGAAGGCTTCGAACAGAAGCGTCGATAACGGCACCACAGCAAACATCGTCCCAGTGGTGACCGTCGAGGTGTAGCGCAATGCTTCGAACAATGAACCGAAATACAGCGCCAGCAACATGCCGAGCAGCGCATGGCTGAGCAGCCCCTGGATGTTCATGGCGGTATCACCCTTTACCAGCAGCAGGGGCAAAAATACCAGGGCGCAAAACAGCAAGCGCAAACCGGTCAGCAGAATCGGATCGATGGCTTGGCTGACCTGGGCTGCGGCGGAAAACGAGACGGCAATCAACAATGCCCAGAGCAGCATGCCGACGTGGGCCGCAGCAAAACCTGTGGGTTTCATGATGAGGGTCTCGGGTCAGTGAATGTGCTTGGCGTAATGCCGCGGATCGAAGCGCAGGGCCATCAAAATCATCAATGCCATGACGCCGGTCAGTGACCACCAGGCCCATTCGAAACTGCCCAACTGATCGCGAATTATCCCGGCCATCAGCGGCGAGAGGCCAGCAATCAGGTAACCGATGCCTTGTACGAAGGCAGTCAATCCGCCGGCGCGCTGGGGGTTGTCCAAATGATCCAATGACACAATCAGGCTCATCGGGAACAGCCCGCCGATGCCCAGTCCGAGCAGGCAAGGCCAAAGCAGACTCAGGTGTTGCGGGCTTAGAATCAACCCGCAAAAACCGGCCATGATCAATATCAGCAAGACCACCAGCACCAGTCTGCGGTCGCGGCTGCGATTGGCGATGGCGGGAACCAGTAGCCCTGACAACACTTCCATGGCGGTTAAAAAGCCCAGCAACAAACCGGCCTGTTGTTCGCTCCAGCCTTTTTCCACGTAATACGGCGCCAGCCACGCCAGCACACAGGTGTAGGACGCGGTGCCGAGGCCGAAGAAGAATGCGAGTAACCAGGCGCGAGAATGGGTGAAAAAGGATTCCTTGCCTGATGATCTGGTATCCAGTGTCGGCATTCTCGAGCGTTGGACACACCAGCACGATAACGCCACCAGCGCCAGCGCCGCCCAGATCGCCAAACCCACTCGCCAACTTGCAGTGCGAGTCATCACCAGCGGCGCAAACGACGCCGCGATTGCCGCGCCACCCATGATTGAGGTGACGTAGAGGCCCATGCACACGGAAACGTTGTCGCTGAAACGGGACTTGATCAGCGCGGGCATCAACGCCTGAATCAACGCAATGCCGATGCCGGCCACCACCGCGCTCAAGATCAATTGCGCCGCAGAATCGAGGAACAGCCGCGACACCGTGGCCAGGCCGATGATCAGCAGCGACAGTACCACGGTGCGTTGCTCGCCCAAGCGCTGACTGACACCGATACCGAAGAACATCGCCAGCCCCATGGCCATGACTGGCAGCATTGTCAGGAGCGAGGCCAGGCTGAAACTCAGCGCAATATCACCGCGAATGGCTGATAGCAAAGGACCGACAGCGGCCATGGATGGACGCAGGTTCAGGGCGACAAGCATGATACTGAACATCAGCCAGAAGGCAGGGCGGGAGGTTGTGCGAACGTTTTCCATAATCGGACCTTCAAAAATCAGGAGCCGATTAGGCGCGCGAGCCCCGGAGGCCGCAAATCAGAAAGTCTGGAGCGGTATTTAAAAATTAAATAGCGGTATCGCTACCTCCAGAATTCCTGTGGGAACGGGCTTGATAGCGGTAGACCGGTCAACAACTTGGCTGAATGTAAATCCGTCATCTCGGGCAAGCCCATTCCCATAGCGATAGAGGGCGTTTGGGAAATTGATTGTTTAGTCTGTCCACACCCAAGGTTCTTCAAATCCCGATTTAACGAGTTAACCGCCCGTGTGACGCTGCTGCTCATCTGTTTACTGCGGTCTTCTCTATGGACGGTTGTCCGGTCGCACTCCCTTCCGAACTGGCCTTTTGGGCACTGTGGCACTGCCGCCACGCGCGCCCGCCAGATTCCTGCCTGTCTCGCTGATTGTTCTGACAGGTCCCGCGCCGTGTGCCGGGATCAAACTGGCGGCGCGCTGTGCGTTTGCCTGACGCGGATAGACGAGAATTCCCATGAGCTGTGCCACGACATCCTTCGCCACGAAAGAAGAAGCGCTGACCTTCCTGGAACACAATCCGGACATCGAGATGTTCGAGCTGTTCATCCTCGACAACAACGGTGTGCCACGGGGAAAGTTGCTGCATCGCGATGAACTGCTGGCGGTGTACGAAAGCGGGCGGCCGCTGCCAAGTACCATTCTGGGCCTGACCATCAATGGCGATGACGTGGAAAACTCCGGTCTGGTCTGGGACGTCGGTGATATCGATTGCCGCGCCTACCCGATCAGCGGCAGTCTACAGCGCATGCCGTGGCGATTGATTCCCACGGCGGCGGTGCAGGTCAGCATGCATCCAAAAGAGGGCATGCCCGCGACCATCGCCGACCCACGGCACCTGCTGGCCAAGGTCATCGAAGGCTTGCAGGCCGACGGCTATTACCCGGTGATGGCGGCGGAGCTGGAGTTCTATTTGCTGGATCAACAGCGCGACAGCAACGGTCGGCCGCAGCCGGCGCGGGATGTTGATGGCGGGCGCCCACGCTCCACGCAGGTTTATGGCTTGCGTGAGCTTGAGCAGATCGAGCCATTTCTGGCCGACCTCTACAGCGCGTGCAAGCTTCAGGGCATTGCGGCGCGCACGGCGATTTCCGAATACGCGCCGGGGCAGGTGGAAATCACCCTTGAACACCGCACCGATGCTTTGCAGGCGATGGACGAAGCGGTGCGCTACAAACGACTGGTCAAGGGCGTGGCCCACAAGCATGGAATGACCGCCTGTTTCATGGCCAAGCCTTTCGATGATCTGGCCGGCACCGGCATGCACATGCATGTCAGCCTGGCAGACAAGGATGGCAAGAACCTGTTCGCCAGCGAAGCCCCGGACGGCACGCCACTGCTCAAACAAGCGGTCGGCGGAATGCTCAGCACATTGCTCGATTCATTGCTGCTGTTCTGTCCGAACGCCAACTCATACCGTCGTTTCCAGACCAACAGCTACGCACCACTGGCGGCCACCTGGGGCGTGGACAATCGCACCGTGAGTTTGCGAGTGCCCGGCGGGCCGGCATTCTCCCGGCATATCGAGCACCGCCTCTGTGGTGCCGACGCCAACCCGTACCTGGCGGCGGCGGCGATTCTGGCCGGGATTCATCGCGGCATCCGCGAGCAGCTTGATCCTGGAGCACCCGTGGAAGGCAACGGGTACGCCCAGGCTACGGCATTGTTGCCCACCGACTGGTTGACCACGTTGCGCGCGCTGGAGGCATCGAACTGGGCGCGGGAGGCATTCGGCAGTGAGTTTCTTGGTGTGTACCTGGCGGTGAAACGTGCCGAGTACCGGCAGTTCATGGGCGAAGTCGGCGAGCAGGACTGGCGTTGGTATCTGCATCAGGCGTGAAGTGAGTCTTTTGAACGTTTGAGTCTCCTGGCATGCGCCAACTAATCGTTGGCTTCTTTTTCACGAAAAATTGAGAGTGGGCTGCTTAAGATTTGTGTTGTCGCGGCAATGAGTTTTTCACATTTGCCGCGGACACTTCTTTCAGGAACAGCCGACCATCATGTTGAAGTTAAAAGCCGTACGCCCCGAGTGGGTGACGTTGATTGTCAGTGTCTTTTTATTGGCTGGGTTCAATTCGGAACTCTGGGGTCACCTGTTCGTTATCACCGGGGCAAAGGGTCAAGGCATCGCCTTGGGTATTGCATTCGGGGTAATGATCCTGGCGGTCTTCAACATAGTGCTGACCTGGCTGGCGTTTCGACTGGTAATGAAACCCGTGTTGACCCTGATCTTTTTGGTCAGTGCCGGGGTTGCCTATTTCATGAGCCAATACGGTGTATTGATCGACGCCGGTATGTTTCGTAACTTCGCAGAAACCAATGCCACAGAAGTGCGTGACTTAGTGTCCGTCAAGTTGTGTGTTTATATTGTCGCGCTCGGAATATTACCGTCCTGGCTATTGTGGAAAATCCCCGTCAACTATCGTCGCTGGCACCGCGAGTTATTAAGTAAAGTGCTGGTGAGTACCGCATCGGTTGCAGTGATCGGCGGTGTTGCCCTGGTCAACTATCAAGGCTTGTCGTCGTTGTTTCGCAATCACCATGAATTGCGCCTGATGGTGGTACCCAGCAACTACATCGGGGCCTCGCTCGGTTATCTGCGCGAGCAAGTCGTTTCTGCCCGGCAACCCTTTGTCAAACTCGGTGAAGATGCCCGGAAAAACCCGGTCTGGCAGACCCACGGCCGTAAATCCCTGACGGTCCTGGTGGTGGGCGAAAGTGCCCGGGCCGAGAACTTTGGCATCCTGGGTTACGACCGCGACACCACCCCCCAACTGGATAAGGAAGCCGGCCTGATCGCCTTCACCGATGTGCATTCTTGCGGCACGGAAACCGCCGTATCGGTGCCCTGCATGTTTTCCAACATGGGCCGCAAGGATTACAACGCCAGCAAGGCAAAGAATGAGGAAGGGCTGCTGGACGTGCTCAAGCACGCCGGTCTGGAGGTGATCTGGCGGGATAATCAGTCAGGCTGTAAAGGCACTTGCGATCGGGTTACCGTCGATGACGTGAGTAACCTGAAAGACCCGGTGCTGTGCGCCTATAGCGAGTGCCGCGACGAAATTCTCCTGCAAGGTTTGCAGCACTTCATCGACACCCTGGATAAAGACACGGTGCTGGTACTGCACCAGATGGGCAGTCATGGCCCGGAATATTTCAAGCGCTACCCGAAAGAGTACGAGCACTTTACGCCGGTGTGTGAAAGCAATGCGCTGAACAATTGCAGCCGCGAAAGTATCGTCAATGGCTACGACAACACATTGGTGTACACCGACCATGTGCTGTCGACCTTGATCGACCTATTGCGCAGTAATCAGGACAAAGTCGATACCGCCATGCTCTATCTGTCGGACCATGGCGAATCCCTGGGCGAATACAATCTGTTCCTTCATGGCACGCCTTACATGCTGGCGCCGGAGCAACAGAAGCATGTAGCGATGCTGGCGTGGTTCTCCGACAGTTATCAAAAATCGTTCTCGGTCGACACGCATTGCCTGCAGTTGAGCCGCGAAAAGCCCTTGAGCCAGGACAACCTGTTCCATTCGATGCTTGGCTTGCTGGAGGTCAACAGCAAGGTTTACGACCCGGGGCTGGACCTGTTTGTCGGCTGCCGTGGTGCAGTCATTGACGGAGTGCTGGCCAAAAAATGAGTCCGTCGACCTTTTTTTCACGCGCCAGTCAGTAACCTGCCCTCAGTCGATACTCCAACCAGAGCCCTTGCACATGTCCGCGCAGCCCCCATCCGCCATCGAACTGGAGTTCGCCCGGCGCTACGATCAGGAACATGCCCGCGTCTGCCTTCAGTCGCGACCGCGTGGGCTGGCGGGGCGCCTGTCGTTCTGGCGCGACGAGCAACTGGTGCGTAATGCGCTTCAGGTCGCTGGCGAACCGGGATTGATTCTTGATGTTGCCTGCGGTGTCGGGCGCTTCTGGTCGATACTGGCCGAGCATGCGAATCGGGTGATTCTTGCAACCGATCCGTCGCAGGACATGCTCGATCATGCCCGTACCCACCATTCGCAGCACCTGCTGGAACGGGTCAAGACCTTTCAGAGTTCAGCCTTCACCATCGGTTTGTCGGCGAACGCGGTAGATTGCATTTTTTGCATGCAATTGTTTCAACATATCGCCAGTCCTGAACATCGGTCAGCCATGCTGGGTGAGTTCCATCGGGTCAGTCGCGATACAGTAATTGTGGCGGCGCGAGTCGATGCGCATTTCACGCTGCGCCGATCGACTGCGCAAGGTGCCTATGTCCAGCCGCAGGCGAGCAAGGCCGAACTCGAGGCCGAGTTCAGGCAGGCGGGTTTCCGCTTGCTCAGCCATCAGGACTTCCTGCCGGGTTGCGCGCGGATGCGGGTCTACGTGCTGCGTAAGACCAGCTAGTTTCCTTCTGTCAGACAATTCTTGCGATCCAGCAGGTATTTTCGCTAAAGCTCTTGTGCAGTGGATGCGCGGAAATCCCCGGGGGCGATATATACTGCGCGCCATTCTTCAAGGGAGAGCCGTGTGGCCATCGATATTCACTGGATTCGCGACAACGATAGCCTCGGTCAGTTTTGCGCCGAGTGGCAGCAGCTGCCATTCGTTGCCCTCGACACCGAATTCATGCGGGTCGACACCTTTTACCCGATCGCAGGCTTGCTGCAGATTGGCGATGGCGTACGCGCTTACCTGATTGACCCGCTGACCATCGACAACTGGCAGCCGCTGGCCGCGTTGCTGGAAAACCCGGCCGTGGTCAAAGTCCTGCATGCGTGCAGCGAAGATCTCGAAGTGCTGCTGCGTCTGACCGGTAGCCTGCCAACGCCGTTGTTCGACACCCAACTGGCCGCCGCTTACTTGAACCTGGGTTTTTCCATGGGTTACTCGCGGCTGGTGCAGGAAGTGCTCGGCATCGATCTGCCCAAGGGCGAAACCCGTTCCGACTGGCTGCAACGTCCACTGTCCGACACCCAGATCAGCTACGCCGCCGAAGATGCCTTGCATCTGGCAGAAGTTTTCGTGCAACTGCGTCCGAAGCTTTCTGAGGACAAATACGCCTGGGTCCTGGAAGACGGTGCCGAGCTGGTGGCCAATCTGCGTCGCGAGGTCGACCCGTATGAGGTCTATCGCGACGCCAAACTGGCCTGGAAGCTGTCCCGCGCCCAACTCGCCGTATTGCGTGAGCTCTGTGCTTGGCGCGAGCGCGAAGCCCGCGCCCGTGATCTGCCGCGCAACCGCATCATCCGTGAACATTCCCTGTGGCCGTTGGCGCGCACGCAACCGGACAACCTCGGGGCGCTGGCGAAAATCGAAGACATGCACCCGCGTACCGTGCGTCAGGACGGCGAATTTCTGCTTGATCTGATCAAGCGCTCTGGCAGTGTGTCGCCTGATCAATGGCCGCCAGCAGTGCCGGAGCCGTTGCCGGTAGATGCCGCTACGCTGGTCAAACAGCTGCGCGCCATCGGCCAGGCCGAAGCCGAGCGACTGAACATCGCTCCTGAACTGATGCTGCGCAAGAAAACCCTGGAAGCGCTGCTCAAAAGCGGCTTCCCCAATGGTCCTTACCAATTGCCTGATTCGCTGCGTGGCTGGCGCCGCGAATTGATGGGCCAGGCGCTGCTCGACAGCCTGGCCACCGCCGGAGAACAGCCTTGAAACGTATTTGTTCCATCTATCGAAGCCTGAAGAAAAACGAGATGTACCTCTATGTGCTTAAAAGCGATGCACTGGAGCGCGTTCCGGAAAGTCTGATGGCGGCTTTCGGCAAACCGCATCACGCTTTCGATCTGGTGCTGACGCCTGAGCGCAAGCTGTCGCGCGAAGACATCACCGTAGTGCTGGAAAACCTCGAGAAGCAGGGCTATCACCTGCAAATGCCGCCAGCCGAAGACGAATACATCGAGCATTTGCCGGAAGAATTGCTGCGACGCAACGACCCGATGTAATCGGCAGACAGGCTCTGTTCAGAGCCTTTATGAAACACTGGAATGATTTTGGCGAAGGCCAGGGCGATGGAGTGATGCTCCGTCGGCGGCCGTCTGCACTGTTTTTGAAAGGTTTGAACCATGCGCGTTCTGATTGCTGAACACGACCACCCTGTGTATGCCCAACTGTTGCGTCAGGCAGCGCCTGATCTGGAAGTACTGACCAGCGGCGATTCCGCCGAACTGGCCCGTCAGGCCGCCGAGTGCCAGGTCTGGCTCGGCCAGCCGGACCTGCTGGCGACGCTGTTGCGTCAGGGCCACATGCCGGCATGGCTGCAGTCGACTTGGGCCGGCATCACGCCGTTGCTGGCCGACGGCCTGCCACGGCACTATCGCTTGACTCGCGCGGTAGGGATTTTCGGTCAGGTCATGGCCGAATACGTACTGACTTACATGCTCGGCCATGAGCGCGAAGTACTGCCGCGGCTGGTCAGCCAGGTCGAGCGAAAGTGGGACAGTCGCCAGGGCCAAAGCCTGGCTGGTCGCAAGGTGTTGATCGTCGGCACCGGTGATATCGGCCAGACCGTGGCGCAGTTCCTTGTGCCCTTTGGCGTCAAGTTGTACGGCATCGCCAGCGAAGCCCGCGAGCAGGCGCCGTTTGTCGAAGTCGGCGCGCTGAGCGACTTGCCGCGACTGGTCGGCGAAGTGGATTACGTGATCAATCTGCTGCCGAACACCCCGAGCACTCATGACCTGTACGACGCCGCACTGTTCAAGCAGTTCAAGCCGACCGGGTTGTTCATCAACGTCGGGCGCGGCGTGGCGGTGGTCGATGCGGATCTGGTGCAAGCCTTGAAGGAAGGGCATCTGGCCGGGGCCGTGATTGACGTCTGCCGTCAGGAACCACTGCCACAGCGCCATCCGTTCTGGACCGCGTGGGGCCTGCTGCTGACCGGCCACAGTTCGGCACCGACTTCGCCACCCATGATGGTGAAGCTGTTCGTCGAAAACTTGCGGGCGTATCAGGCGGGCGAAGCGTTGCGTGGGGAAGTGGATTTCAATCGCGGGTATTGAATTCACCCAGCTGATCGTTCCCACGCTTCGCGTGGGAACGATCGAGTCCGGCGCGTTTAGAGGGTGAAATCACCCTCGGCCGCCAACTCGCTCAACGGGCGACGCGGGCTCGGTTCTTCGCGTGCTTGCAGGTACTCGGCCAGTGTTGCCTTGTCGCCCAGCTTGCCGATCGCCACCGCCGCGTGCAGCGCATAGCCTTCTGGAATATTCAGCTCCTTGCGGGTCAGCTCCTGATCGAAACCGGCCATGCCATGGGTGTGCCAGCCACTGATGCTTGCTTGCAGCGCCAGGTGGCCCCAGGCCGAGCCCGTGTCGAAGGTGTGCCATAGCGCCGGTGTTTCTTCGGTGGCGCCAGGTATCGCAAAAGTGGTTTTCGAGATCACGATCACCAGCGCCGAGGCGTGCTGCGCCCAGCTGCGGTTGAACTCGTTCAGCAGGCCCAGATAGCGCTCCCAATTCGGCGTATCGCGGCGCGCATAGAGAAACCGCCAAGGCTGCGAGTTGTATGCCGATGGTGCCCAGCGAGCCGCTTCGAAAAAGCTCAGCAGGGTCTCGACGGGAATGGTTTCGCCGGTGAAGGCACGGGGCGACCAGCGATCGGTGAACTGAGGGTGAATGGCGTAGTCGGCAACGCGTGGATTAGCACTCATCAAGAGATTCCTTTACGTTTGAAAGTGAGGGGCGTCTGAGACCTGCGGGCGCAGTTGAACTGAGCGATGCGGTTTTTCGAGAGCCTGGGTAGTTCACCTGAATGCAACGCGATTGAGCGTTAATGGCATTTGAGCATGGCTCCTTGCGACGGCAAAGCTACTTGGCGACGCTGTAACTGACAAGTTCCGTTGTACCGATAGTCGCCAATGCTTGGCCCGCCGATGCCTTGGCACTAGACTGGCGGCCTTTTCACTACCTGATGTTGATGCTTGAGCCATGGCCGCCAAAGTCGAACCGTTCTGGATACGCAAAACCCTCGATCAACTCGATCAAGAGGAATGGGAATCGCTGTGCGATGGCTGTGGCCTGTGCTGCTTGCAAAAACTCGAGGACGAAGACGACAACTCCGTCTATTACACGCGTATCGCCTGCAAATTACTCGATCTCAAAACCTGTCAGTGCACCGATTACCCCAACCGCCGCGACTTTGTGCCCGATTGCATTCAGCTCACGCCGGGCAAGGCCGATGAGTTCAAATGGCTGCCGCCGACCTGCGGTTATCGACTGGTCAGCGAAGGCAAGGATTTGCCGCTCTGGCATCACCTGGTGTGCGGTGATCGCGAGGTGGTGCATAAAGAACGTATTTCCCAATCCGGGCGCATGCTCGCCGAGGGCAGCGTGGCTGAAGAGGATTGGGAAGACCATCTGATTTTTCGCGCGGGTTAAGCGTCGTCGTTTAAACGCCAAGCAGGCCCGTGGTGTCTGGAGCCTGGGCCAGCCTGACCTACGCGTTGCTTCAGTAATACCGCCATCGCGGGCAAGCCCGCTCCCACAGAGAACTGCGGTGTACACAACATGTGTGCTCACCGCCAATCCCTGTGGGAGCGGGCTTGCCCGCGAAGAGGTCCTGAGGCCTATCGCAACGTCCGGATCAAACTCCAGCCTTCGGCGAGTTCAGCGAATCATTACCTGTCACGGTCACGGTGCTGGTCGCCGCTTCGGCATTGGCTTTCATACGGCTCAGCTCATCCCCGGCGCGTTCGATTCGCGTGCGGGCGTTTTCCATGTCCTGACGGTTTTTTTCCAACAGTCTTTTCGCCGAGCAATGCCCGGTGATTCCCCGGGCGAGGGCCATGCCGCCAATGGCTATTTCAATCAATCCGAACACGCCGCCGCGTCGCAGACCTTTGCTTAGCATGACCACACCACCCGCCAGGGAGCCGGCACGTTCCCAACCATGAACGTTTTGTTCGGAACGGCTCTGGAAGGGGGTGGTTTCGATACGTTCTACAGGATTGAACTCGCGCATGATCAGTCTCCAGGCAGGGAAGGGTTGCAGATATTTAGCTGACTGCCTGGGCGAGCGGCTTGTTCCATTGAATATGCGGCAATTCAGCGGAATTTTGGCCCTGAGCGGGTGTTGTTGCCCTTGGCCATGCGGTCGTACAGCACAACGTTGACGGTGGCTGCCAGGTTCATGCAACCGGTGGTCGGGATGTAGACCACGTCTTCGCACCAGTCGCGGATTTCCTTGTCCAGCGAGCCGTCTTCGGGGCCGAAGATGTAGAGGGCGCGATCCGGGTGCGTGTATTCCGGCAGCGAGCGGGCACCGTCGACCAGTTCGACCGCGACCGGCACACAGCCAAGCGGGAGGATTTTCTTCAGGTCGTCGATGCCGATCAGCGGAATGTCGTAATGGACTTTCTTGGTGTCGGTGACGAAATCGGCAGCGCGTTCATAGCGTTTGCCAGTGTAAAACACCGACGCCACGCCATAGCAACCGGCGGCGCGCATGACCGAACCGACGTTCTCCGGTGATTTGGGGTTGTACAAACCAATGCAGCTGTACCGTTTGTCTGCCACGAGCGGGGTGCCTTCGGGGAAAAAACGGCGATTATACGGGGATTGGGGGAGGGGTGTTCAGTGATCGTTCCCACGCTCTGCGTGGGCATGCCGCCAGGGACGCTCCGCGTTCCGCTTCCGAATGTGACGCAGAGCGTCACGGGATGCATTCCCACGCAGAGCGTGGGAACGATCAACAGAGGATCCCTGTGGGAGCGAGCCTGCTCGCGATGAGGCCAGTCAGGACACTGAAGATTTCAGTCTTCTTTCTTCATCAACCCCGCCAACGCCGCAAACGGGTTGTGCGTCGCCTTGGCAATCTTCGGCGTGCTCAGCGAGCCTTCGTCGAAATACTGCTGATCGGTATACCGCGAGTGTTCGTTGTCGTGGCAATACAGGCACAACAGTTCCCAGTTCGAACCATCCTGAGGGTTGTTGTCGTGATTGTGGTCGCGATGGTGCACGGTCAGTTCGCTCAGACGCTTGCCGGAGAACTCCCGGGCGCAGCGACCGCACACATGCGGGTACATCTTCAGGGCTTTGTCGCGGTAACCCATTTCCTTGTCGCGCTGGTTGTCGGCGAGGATGCGGTCCAGCTTCGATGTGTTGGTTGGGGTGGACGAACTCATGGGTTCACCTTTGTAAAAGACTAATGACGGTTATGACGTGAGTGTAGGGCCTGTCATCACTTATTTACTAGGCCGCGCCGGGTCTGCTGTGACGCAAGGCAAGGCGCGAGGAGCGTGGTTTGGTTATTCCAAACGAGCTCCGAGCAACGCAGCCCTGCGCCACAGCAGACCGGCCCTTCAGGCGCAATGCGGCCTAGTAAATAAGTGATGACAGGCCCACGCTCAGCCCTTGAGTTTCTCGGCAATCCAGATGGTGTGGCGGGTGCCCTTGTTGCCGTGGGCGAAAACTTGCACTTCCTCGGCCTTGAAGCCGGCCTTTTTCAGCTTGTCGGAAAACTGCCGGTCGGCGCTGGCCGACCACACCGCCAGCACGCCTTTTGGCCGCAGGGCCTTGGCACACGCGCTCAAGCCGCCGGCGGAGTAGAGCCAGCTGTTGGCTTTCTGGGTCAGGCCTTCGGGGCCGTTGTCGACGTCGAGCATGATCGCATCGAAGCCTTGCGGCTCGGCTTGCAGCACTTTGGCCACATCTTCCATACGGATCACCGTACGCGGGTCAAGCAGCGGGTTGCCGGCTTTTTCGCCCAGTGGCCCGCGATTCCACTCCACCACGCCGGGCACCAGTTCGGCGACCACCACTTCCGCCGTTTTGCCCAAATGCTTGAGCGCCGAGGCGAGGGTGAAGCCCATGCCCAGGCCACCGATCAACACGCGCGAATTCGACCGGCCGGCAACCTTGCGGCAGGGGATTTCGGCCAGGGCATCTTCGGAGCCGTGCATGCGGGTGTTCATCAACTGCCCGCCGTCACCGCCCTGGATCTTGATGACGAAATCCTCGCCGTATTCGAACAGGCACAGGGCGCCGCCGTTTTCAGGGATGGGGGTGGTGTCGAGCAGAACGAAACGTTTCATGGGGCGCTCTTGAGGAGAAATTGACAGATGGAGGAAGGCAAACCCGTGCAGTAGGGAGTAGCCTGCAAAAAGACCACAAGGCCAACGGAGCCATTGATGAAGCGCACCATTCTAGCGGTCATTGCCCTGGCCGCGCTCTCGATAACTGCAGTGCCGGCCCAGGAGCTGCAGACCATCCCCACCAGCCCCGCGCCGATGCCCGGTTCACCTGGCACCGCCACTCCGACGCCGTATCCGCAGATCACCCCGACCAGTGTGCCCAAGGCCGGTTCAGGCAGTGGCGGGCCACCGCTGTTGCCGCCGATCGAAATGCCCAATCCACCCAAGGACCAGACCTTGCCGGGCCTTGAGCCGAACACGACAAAAATCAAACCGCCGGGCGGGTAGTATCGATTTCACCAATACGGTGGGTGGCACAGGCCACTAAAGCTGCTGCGAGAGCAGTTGCCCATCAGCCATGCGCAAGCGTTTGGAAAGGGAAACGGCGAGGGCGCGGATGATCTTGGCGGCGATTTTGGGTGCGTCGTTGAGCATCTTTTCCAGGGAATCCTTGCCCAGGTTGAGCAACTGGCAATTGCTCGCGGCCACGCAACTGGCCGAGCGTCGTTCGCCGTCGAGCACGGCCATTTCGCCGAACGCCCGACCGCTGCGCAAGGTGGCCATGGTCACTCGTTGTCCGTCGCTGTTGGTTTTCTGCACCGCAACCTGGCCGGTGTGGATGATGCACATGAAACTGCCGGCATCGCCCTCATGGAAAATCTCTTCGCCTTCGGCAATGGTGCTGATGCTGAAGTAACCCGAAGCCGCGACGAAGTCTGCGGGCAACAGTTGATCGAACAGGCCGCAGTCCATCAGCCAGTCGCGAATTTCGTTGTTCAGTAAGGTCGGTTCTGACATGTCGTCACGGTCTTTTTCTTGTGTCTGTGTCTGTTCCGGGCGCGATCCCTTGCAGGAGCGAGGCTTGCCCGCGAAGGCATTATCACAGCCGACATTGATGTTGAATGTCAGGGCCTCTTCGCGGGCAAGCCTCGCTCCTGCAAGGGATCGCGCCCGGTGTCTGGAGTTAAGACCGGCGCACCGGGCCAAGTTCCTCAGGCGATGCCCAAAACCTTGAAAACGAATGCGTATTCGAGGGCTACGTCACGTAATCCTTGATAACGACCGCTCATGCCGCCATGCCCGGCGCCCAGTTCGGTCTTGAGCAGCAGGGGATTGTTGTCCGTTTTGGTCGCACGCAGTTTCGCCACCCACTTGGCCGCTTCCCAGTACTGCACGCGACTGTCGTTGTAGCCGGCGATCACCAGCGTTGCCGGATAGGCTTGCGCGGTGACGTTTTCGTACGGGGCGTAGGCCTTGATCCGCTCATAAACGTCCGGCTCTTGCGGGTTGCCCCACTCGTCGTATTCCGTGACGGTCAGCGGTAGCTCCGGGTCGAGCATGGTGTTGAGCACGTCGACGAACGGCACTTCGGCAATCGCCGCAGCGAACAGCTCCGGCCGTTGATTGAGTACCGCGCCGATCAACAAACCACCGGCGCTGCCACCACTGATCGCCAGCTTCGATGGGGTGGTGAAACCGTTGGCGATCAGGTGTTCGGCGCACGCGATGAAATCGCTGAACGTGTTGTGTTTGTGTTCCTGCTTGCCGGCGCGGTACCAGGCTTCGCCCAGTTCACCGCCACCGCGTACATGGGCGATGGCAAACGCCATGCCGCGATCCAGCAAGCTCAGGCGGGCGTGGGAGAACCACGGGTCGAGGCTTTCGCCATAGGCGCCGTAGCCATACAGATAAAGCGGCGTCGGCTGACCCAGAAATTCGCGTTTGACCACAAGGCTGATCGGCACTTGCGTACCGTCCGGTGCCGTCGCCCACAGCCGCTGGCTGACGTACGCGTCGGCGTCGAACGGGCCGAGCACCGGGGTTTCCTTGAGGACTTTCTGCTCGCCGGTGGTCAGAATCAGTTGGCGGATCTGCGCCGGACGGTTCAAGGCTTCGTAGCGCAGACGAATCCGGTCGCTGACAAATTCCAGGCTGTTCTGCACATGCAGGCTGTAGGCCGCATCCGGCAATTGCACGCGATAGGGCACCAAGTCCCGTGGGCGGACTTCGATGATCGGCAGGCCACCTTCGCGCAGGGTCAGGGTCATGGCCTCGGCGTTCAGGCTCATGCCTTCGAGCATCACTGTGTCGCTGTGGGGAATCAGGTTCTGCCAGTCGGCTTGGGTCGGCGCGACGCCAGTATCGGCGGCCTGGTAGAGGGCGAAGTTGATGCCGTCGCGGTTGGTGCGGATCAGCCACGTCCACTCGCCATCGAGTTTGCCGTGGTCGACATCGTACTCATGATCTTCGACCCTCGGCGCCAGGCAGGTAAAGGCCTGATGCGGCAGCGAGGCGTCGAGTACCCAGACTTCGCTGGTGGTCTTGCTGCCCAGCGACAACAGCAGTTGCCGTTCGGAGCTTGAGCGATAGCAATGCAGGAAGAATCGGCCGTCCGGCTCATGGAACACTTCTTCGGCCGCGGTGCCATCCAGTCGATAGCGCAACAATTTGTGCGGGCGATGGGTGTCGTCGAGTTCGCCGAAGAACAGCGTCAGGCTGTCGTTGGCCCAGGTCATGCTGCCGTCGCAGTTCTGGAACTCCAGCTCGCTGACGCGGCCGCTGGACAATTCCTTCACGAACAGCGTGTAAATCTCTTCGCCGCTGGAGTCGATGCTGTAGGCCAGACGCTGGTGGTCCGGGCTGATGCTGAACGCGCCCAGGGAAAAGAAGCCACCCTTGGCCAGCACATTCGGATCAAGTAGCAGCAGTTCCTGGCTTTCGTCGATCTGCAGGCTGCCATCGGCCGGACGCGGGCAGCGGTAGTGGCGGGCGTATTCGTCGCCAGCGGTGGTACGGGTGTAATACAGGTACGGGCCCCACGGGGAGGGCAGCGACAGATCGGTTTCGAGAATCCGCCCCTTGATCTCTTCGAACAGGGTTTCGCGCAGGCCGGCCTGATCGGCGGTTTGTGCCTCTTGATAGCGGTTTTCAGCTTTCAGGTAATCGAGCACCGCGTCGGTGTCGCGCTCCTGCAGCCAGGCATACGGGTCAGAGCCGTCGGCCTTGTGGGCAATCGGGGCACTGGTGACGTGGGTGGATAAAGGCATGAATGGCTCTCGAACAATGTACGGAATAAGGGCTTCGCAACCTGTGGGAGCGGGCTTATGGTGAGCAGGCTTGTCTGTGGCGAGGGGGCTTGCCCCCGTTGGGCTGCGAAGCGGCCCCAAAAAAGGAACTGCTGCGCAGTCCAACGGGGGCAAACCCCCTCGCCACAAAAGCCCGTTCCCACAGAGTCTGTGTCTTGCCCAACTGGTATTGGGACAAGCCTGACGTGCGAAAAGTCGTTACTATAAGCGTCTCTTTGCCAGCCTTGCCATGGACACCATGACCGAGAACGACTATCTGATCGCTTGGGGCCTTTACGCCTTTGCCGCTTTAGGCTGCCTGTTGGTGTGGATGCGCATCACCCGCTGGATGTGGCGTTGGCTGCGTGAGCCGCTGCGGTTGCTGGTGGCGGTGTTGCTGTTCAGCCCGACCATCATCGATCCGGTGAAAGAAAAGGTCGCACCGGCCATCGCCATTACTGCCCTCGACTTGCTGTTCAAGGTCGGCAATAACGCCTGGCGCGCTGTTTCCGATCTGTTCATGTACGGCATGATTGTCTTCGGTATTTACCTGGTGTTCGTGGCCATCCGTTTTCCCATCGAGCGCGCCTCCAACGCTCGCAAGGAACGGGCGGCTGCCGCCAAAGCAGCCGCGCGGGCCGACGAGCCTGATGACGATCGGCCTTTCGGCGGTGCCGGCGATGATCGTTACGGTCGGCCACCGGTGCCGAGCAACC
Source organism: Pseudomonas sp. Tn43 (assembly GCF_014192635.1). Taxonomy (NCBI): domain Bacteria; kingdom Pseudomonadati; phylum Pseudomonadota; class Gammaproteobacteria; order Pseudomonadales; family Pseudomonadaceae; genus Pseudomonas; species Pseudomonas sp. Tn43. Next base: position 322,018 of record NZ_JACHYG010000003.1, on the reverse strand, counting down.
CTCAGCGTTCGCGAGTCGAACCGCGCCTGTAACCGTGCCCCAGTACTGAATCGAGAGTCCGAGCATGTGTGAGTTATTGGGCATGAGCGCCAATGTCCCGACCGATATCGTGTTCAGCTTCACCGGGCTGATGCAGCGCGGCGGCCGCACCGGGCCACACCGTGACGGCTGGGGCATCGCTTTTTATGAAGGCCGTGGCCTGCGGCTGTTCCAGGACCCGGCGGCGAGCAGCGAGTCGGAAGTGGCGAACCTGGTGCAGCGCTATCCGATCAAAAGCGAAGTAGTGATCGGGCACATCCGCCAGGCCAACGTCGGCAAGGTCTGCCTGTCCAACACTCACCCGTTCGTGCGCGAGTTGTGGGGGCGCAACTGGTGTTTCGCCCACAATGGCCAGTTGGCCGATTTCAACCCGACCGCCAGTTTTTACCGGCCCGTTGGCGATACCGACAGCGAAGCGGCGTTTTGCGATTTGCTCAACCGGGTACGCACCGCGTTCCCCGAGCCGGTAGACATCGAAGCGTTGCTGCCGGACCTGGTCGCCGCTTGCGCCGAATACCGCAGCAAAGGGGTGTTCAATTGCCTGCTCAGCGACGGCGACTGGCTGTTCTGCTACTGCTCGAGCAAATTGGCGCAAATCACCCGCCGTGCACCCTTCGGCCCGGCGCGGTTGAAGGACGTCGATGTGATCGTCGACTTCCAGGCTGAAACCACGCCCAACGACGTGGTCACGGTGATCGCCACCGAACCCTTGACCGAAAACGAAACCTGGACCCGCTACGAACCGGGCCAATGGAGCCTCTGGCGACGCGGTGAATGCGTCAGCCAGGGCAAGACCGAATAAGGATTCTCCCCCATGTTGCTCAGTTATCTACGGCTGGTGTTGTTCGCGGCGGGCCTGTTGATCGGTGTCCAGGTGCCAGGATTCATCAGTGATTATGCCAAGCGGGTCGAGGCGCATCTGATCGAGGCGCAGACCGGTCTGAGCGGTTTTCAGGGCACTGCCAATCAGTTTTTCAAAGGTGATATGCAGGCGCTGGTGGCCCATTACCGTGCCAGCGAAGACCCGATCTTTCGCAGCGATGCCGACAGCCTGAGCACCTTGCTCACCCGTCAACTGGCCCTGGACAAGCAATTCCAGGCCATGCAGGGGCCGTGGTACATACGCGTCCTGCAAGTGGCCCTGGCCGCCGACCCGGCTATTCGCAAGGAAACCTGGAACGGTTACAGCTACCAGATCCTGCTGACACCGGAAGCGATGATCTGGGGCATGAGCGGCGCATTGCTGCTGTCGTTCGGCATTGAATGCCTGTTCCGATTGATCGACTGGGTGGTGCTGGGCGGCAAGCGTTTGCGCCAGAGCCGGCCAATCGAAGACCGGGATGTGCGGGGGCTCTGACTGATCGCTGCCGAGCGGGCCTGATCATTCCCACGCTCTGCGTGGGAATGCCTCAACGGACGCTCTGCGTTCGGCTTTGAATGGGACGCGGAGCGTCTCGGGCTGCATTCCCACGCGGAGCGTGGGAACGATCAACACGGGTAGTGTTCAATCAGCCAGCACGATGTAACTCTCACCCAACTTGCGCGCATAGCGCTCCACGACTTGCTGACACAACGCCACAATCTCCTCGACCCATTCCACGCCCACCCGCCACGACACCACCACCTGCAAATTCGGCGGTCGTTGATCGATGGCCAGCAAGGTCAATTCTCCCCGCGCCAGTTCTTCGGCGACCAACACTGGCGGTAACGCGCCGATGCCAAATCCATCGCGCAGCAACCGAGTAATCGCCGACACCGAATTCACGCAGTTGAGCCGCGGCGCCATGACGCCATTGGCCTGCATCAGGGCAAGCACCGCCTGGTGCGGTTGGGAGTTTTTCGAATAGGTAATGATCCGCTCCCGCGCCAGATCGGCGACACCCGAATAGTCGCGGTTGTAGATGGAATTGCTGGCGACGATCCAGCCCATCGGATGACTGGCCAGTTCCAGGCTGCGCACGCTCTCCTGGCGCAGCAAGTCGGTTTGCAGGATCAAGTCGAGAAAGCCTTTTTGCAGCTGATCGCAGAGGTTGAGCGCGGTATCGGCCACCAGCTCGATTTCCACCAGTGGGTAGTGATCCATCATTTGCGCCACCAAGGGGCTGAGCCAAGTGTGGATAACGGTGTCCATGACACCGATCCGAACCCGCCCGACCTTGCTCGAGCGTGTCTCGATCGAGTGCTTGAGCGCCTGCATCGTGTCCATCATCTGCTCGGCATATTCGAGCACTTTCAAGCCTTCGGGCGTCAGGCTCACGCCGCGAGAATCGCGCAGGAACAGCTTCACCCCCAGCTCACTTTCGAGCACGGCAATGCGGCTGGAAATCGACGCCTGGGTGGTGAAGAGTTTGTCTGCCGTCAGGCGAAAACTCTTGAGTCGGGCGACCCAGACAAAGGTCTCGAGAAACTTCAGGTTCATGGGATCAACTTTTTCTTATGCCTTGGCCGGGTTTTTATTAGTTGGACGCAGCAGGGCCAAGCGTCCAAAAATCGACGCATCCGGTTCCCACGATAGGCGTCGTCGGGGCTCAGAACAATACCAATAATATTTGCACGGAGACTTGCCATGAGTGCGCCCGACACCCTCGATATTCCCAAAGCCACGGCTCGCCCGGGACCTTTCGACTGGTACCGCAACATCAGTCAGCAGGAGCGTCGCACGTTCTGGAGCTGCAAGATCGGCTATGGCCTGGACGGCATGGACACCCAGATGCTCAGTTTCGTGGTCCCGACCCTGATTGCCATGTGGGGCATCACCACCGGCGAGGCCGGGCTGATTCACACCAGCACCCTGATCGCCTCGGCCATCGGTGGTTGGGTGGCGGGAATTCTCTCTGACCGCATCGGCCGGGTGCGCACTTTGCAACTGACCGTTTTATGGTTTGCTTTCTTTACCTTCCTTTGCGGCTTCGCCCAGAATTACGAGCAACTGTTGATCAGCCGTACGTTGATGGGCTTCGGTTTCGGCGGTGAATGGACTGCTGGCGCCGTGTTGATGGGCGAAGTGATTCGCGCCAAGGACCGCGGCAAGGCTGTGGGCATGGTGCAATCGGGCTGGGCGCTGGGTTGGGGACTGACGGCGATTCTGTATGCGCTGCTGTTCTCGGTGCTGGCGCCGGAAGATGCCTGGCGCGCTCTGTTCCTCCTCGGCATCGTACCGGCGATCTTCGTGATTTTCGTCCGTCGCCTGGTCAAGGATCCGGAAATCTACCGCGAAGCCAAGGCTAAACAAGAGCCAAGCAACCCCGCCAAGTTCTATGAAATCTTCGCCCCGGGCATCTTGTTCACTACCATTCGCGCTTCGATCCTGACCACCGGCGCCCTCGGCGGTTACTACGCGATCACTTCCTGGCTGCCGACCTTTCTGAAAAACGAACGGGGCTTGAGCGTACTCGGCACGGGCGGTTATCTGGCCATGGTGATCGTCGGGTCCTACGTCGGGTATGTGATCAGCGCGTATTTGACTGACATCCTCGGTCGTAAAAAGAACTTCATCCTGTTCGCGGTCGGCTCGTTCACCATTGTTCTGCTGTATACCCAATTGCCGGTCAGCAACGGCGTGATGCTCTGGCTGGGTTTCCCGCTAGGCTTCTTTGCTTCGGGGATCTTCAGCGGTATGGGGGCGTTTTTGACCGAGCTGTTTCCGACACGGATTCGTGGTTCTGGCCAGGGTTTTAGCTACAACATCGGTCGGGCATTGGCGGCGTTGTTCCCGTTGTTGATCGGCTTGCTCAGCCAGAAGGTGCCGCTGAGCGTGGGAATCGGCGCCTTTGCGGCGGTGTCCTACGGGATAGTGATTCTGGCGGCCCTGAGCCTGCCGGAAACCCGTGGCAAGCAACTCGACGCTCAATAAGCGAATATCCGGTAACTGATAATCTGAAGGGCACATGTCCTTCAGTTAAGAAGATAAAAGCCTACAGGAGTGTTCACCGTGAACCGCCTGCTATTGAACTGCGACATCGGCGAGAGTTTCGGTAACTGGACCATGGGTCTGGACGCCGAGGTCATGCCCTTCATTGATTGCGCCAACATTGCCTGTGGTTTCCATGCCGGCGACCCGAGCATCATGCGCAAGACCGTCAGCCTGGCCTTGAGCCACGGCGTGCAGATGGGTGCTCATCCGGCCTATCAGGATCTGGTGGGGTTCGGTCGCCGGTCCATGGCTTACACCGCCCAGGAGCTGCAAGATTTGTTGCATTACCAGATCGGCGCCCTCGACGGCATCTGCCGGGCTCAGGGCGGGCGGGTGAGTTACGTCAAACCCCACGGCGCGATGTACAACGACATGATGGCCAACCCTGCGCAATTACGTGCGGTGATTCAGGCCGTGGCGGCCTACGACCGGACGCTGCCATTGATGCTGATGGCGACCCGCGACAACAGTGCCGCGCAGCAACTCGGCGATGAGTACGGCGTAATACTGTGGTTCGAAGCCTTTGCCGATCGCGCTTACGACAGCGCTGGCAGGCTGGTCTCGCGGCAACTGCCGGGCGCGGTGCATCACGATCCCGAAAAAATCATCGAACAGGCGTTGATCATTGCCCGCGGTGACACCCTTACCGCCAGCGATGGCAGTGCCTTGCACTTGCAAGCCAATACCTTGTGCGTACACGGCGACAACGCCAGTTCGGTGGCTGCCGTGCAACGCATTCGCCAAGCCCTGAATCAGCAGAGCGCGTCATGAAACCACGGGTGGAAGTGGTGGCGCTGGATTGCCTGATGGTGCGTCTGTTCGATGAAATCAGCGAGGCCAACATGCCTTGGATGCTCGCCGCCAGCGAGGGTTTGCGGGAGGCATTCGGCAACCATTTGATCGATCTGGTGCCGTCTTACACGACACTGATGGTGCATTACGATCTGATGGCGCTGAACCCGACCCAGGCGCGGGAATTGATTGCTGAGGCCTTGATCGATCTGTCGCCCAACGCTCGGGCCAAAGGTAAATGCCATGTGTTGCCGGTCTGGTATGACCTGAGCGTCGGGCCGGAACTGACCTTGCTGTCCCGGCGCAGCGGATTGACGGTGCCAGAGGTGATCCATCGCCACAGTGAACACGAGTATCAGGTGTTCGCATTGGGCTTCGCACCCGGCTTCGCTTTCATGGGCTTGGTGGAGGAAATATTGGCTGCACCGCGTCTGAATACTCCGCGTAAAAAAGTGGCGGCCGGCAGTGTCGGCATCGCCGAACGCCAGACGGCGGCTTATCCGCTGGTATCCCCCGGCGGCTGGAACCTGATCGGCCGCACCCCCGCCAAATTGTTCGACCGCGAGCGCGATGGCTACAGCCTGTTGCAACCGGGCGACACGGTACGCTTCGAAGCGGTCAGCCATGCCGAGTTCATCAACCTGGGCGGTGACGATACGCCGTTGGAGACCCTGGCATGAGCCGACTGACGATTGAAGCAAGCACACCGCTGTGCCTGTTGCAGGACGCCGGGCGGTTTGGCGTGCGGCATCTGGGCGTGACCCAGGGCGGGGCGGCGGATTGGCGGTCGATGTCGTGGGCCAATTGGCTGCTGGGCAATGGGCTGGACGCGTCGGTGATCGAAATCACCCTCGGCGGGTTTACGGTCGTTGCCCAGGACGATTGCGTGCTGGCATTGGCCGGGGCGGATCTGGGGGCGCAAGTGGATGGCGAGGCGTTGGCGCCGTGGCGCAGTTTCAGGCTGAACCAAGGTCAGCGATTGCAATTCACCCGGCCGCTGCTGGGTGCTCGAGCTTATTTGGCGGCCCCGGGCGGATTTGATGCACCAAAGGTGTTGGGCAGTTGTGCAACAGTGGTCCGTGAGGAACTCGGTGGGCTGGATGGCATGGGGCGGGCGCTGGCCAAAGAGGCGCAGTTGAGCTACTCGGGAAACTCGCTGCTACTGCTGCGGGAGTTGGCGCCTGAACAAGTGCCCGATTTCCAACTCAATGCGCCGCTGGACCTGGTGCTCGGTGCACAGATCGGCAAGTTCAGCGGGCAGAGTTTGTTCGACGCGTTCAACAGCGTCTGGACCCTCGACAGCCGCGCCGATCGCATGGGCATTCGTCTGTTGGGAACGGCGTTGCAGTATCAGGGCAAGCCGATGATCTCCGAAGGCATCCCGCTGGGCGCGGTCCAGGTGCCGCCGGACGGGCAGCCGATCGTGTTGCTCAATGATCGGCAGACCATTGGTGGTTATCCACGCCTGGGGGCGTTGACGCCGTTGGCCTTGGCGCGATTGGCGCAGTGTTTGCCCGGGGCGAAGGTGCGGTTGAGGCCGGTGGTGCAGGATGTGGCGCATCGGGAACAGGTCGAGTATTTGCGACGGTTTTAATTGTGGCGAGGGGGCTTGCCCCCGTTCGGCTGCGCAGCAGTCGTAGAACCATTGCATGTGGTATGTCTGATACATCGCGATTGCAAGTTTCAGGGTCGCTTCGCAACCCAACGGGGGCAAGCCCCCTCGCCACAGGTGCAAGGCTTTACTTGGACAAAAACCGCATCCCTTCCTCCAACCCCCGCAACGTCAGCGGATACATCTGGTCATCAATCAAGTCCCGCACGATGTTGGTCGACGAGGTATAGCCCCAAGTGTCTTTCGGGTATGGGTTGATCCAGATGAGCTTCTTGTACTTTTCCTTGAAGCGCTGCATCCACACGTACCCGGCTTCTTCATTCCAGTGCTCGACGCTGCCACCGGCCTGGGTGATTTCATAGGGCGCCATGGCGGCGTCGCCGATGAAGATCACCTTGTAGTCGGCGCCGTACTTGTGCAGCAGGTCCTGGGTGGCGGTGCGCTCGGAGGTACGACGCATGTTGTTCTTCCACACCGATTCATAAATGAAGTTGTGAAAGTAGAAGTACTCCAGATGCTTGAACTCGGTCTTGCAGGCCGAGAACAGTTCTTCGCAGATCTTCACGTGGGCGTCCATCGAGCCGCCGATGTCGAACAGCAACAGCAGTTTGACGGTGTTGCGGCGCTCCGGACGCATCTGGATGTTCAACAGCCCGGCATCGCGAGCGGTGTGGTCGATGGTGCCGTCGATGTCCAGTTCTTCCGCCGCGCCCTGACGAGCGAATTTGCGCAGGCGCCGCAGGGCTACCTTGATGTTGCGCGTGCCCAGTTCGACCGAATCGTCGAGGTTCTTGTACTCGCGCTGATCCCAGACTTTGACCGCTTTGCCTTGGCGCTTGCCAGCATCGCCGACCCGAATGCCTTCCGGGTTGAAGCCACCGGAGCCGAATGGGCTGGTGCCGCCGGTACCGATCCATTTGTTGCCGCCGGCATGGCGTTCTTTCTGTTCTTCCAGGCGCTTCTTGAACTCTTCGATGAGTTTATCCAGGCCACCCAGGGACTGGATCGCGGCCCGCTCTTCATCGGTCAGGGAACGCTCGAATTCCTTGCGCAGCCAGTCTTCGGGAATCAACGCCTGGAGGTGATCGTCGAGTTTTTCCAGACCTTTGAAATAGGCACCGAAGGCCCGGTCGAATTTGTCGAAATGCTTTTCGTCCTTCACCAGGATCGCCCGCGACAAGTAGTAAAACTCGTCCATGTCGGCGAAAGTCACGCGCTGTTTCAGCGCGTTGATCAGGTCCAGCAGCTCACGTACCGAGACCGGCACCTTGGCGGCGCGCATTTCATTGAACAGATTGAGTAGCATGGCAATCGCCTCTTCTATCGGGGCTTAGCGAGTGCCGCGACGGCTCATGAACGCCAGACGCTCAAGCAATTGCACGTCCTGTTCGTTCTTCACCAAGGCGCCGGCCAGTGGCGGAATGGCCTTGGTCGGATCGCGCTCGCGCAGCACCGCTTCGCCGATGTTGTCGGCCATCAGTAGCTTCAGCCAGTCCACCAGTTCAGAGGTCGATGGCTTCTTCTTCAGGCCCGGCACCTTGCGCACGTCGAAGAACACGTCCAGCGCTTCGCTGACCAGGTCTTTCTTGATGTCCGGGTAATGCACGTCGACGATCTGCTGCATCGTGACGCGATCCGGGAAGGCGATGTAGTGAAAGAAGCAGCGGCGCAGGAAGGCGTCCGGCAGCTCTTTCTCGTTGTTGGAAGTAATGATGATGATCGGGCGTTTCTTGGCCTTGATGGTCTCGTCGATCTCGTAAACGTAGAACTCCATCTTGTCGAGTTCTTGCAGCAGGTCGTTGGGGAACTCGATGTCGGCCTTGTCGATTTCATCGATCAGCAAGATCACTCGTTCTTCCGATTCGAACGCTTCCCAGAGCTTGCCCTTTTTCAAGTAGTTGCGAACGTCGTGGACCTTTTCCGTGCCCAGCTGCGAGTCCCGCAGGCGGCTGACCGCGTCGTACTCGTACAGGCCTTGATGCGCTTTGGTGGTGGACTTGATGTGCCAGGTAATCAACTTGGCGCCGAAAGACTCGGCCAGTTGTTCGGCAAGCATGGTCTTGCCGGTGCCCGGCTCGCCCTTGACCAGCAGTGGCCGCTCCAGGGTGATGGCGGCGTTGACCGCCAGCTTCAGGTCATCGGTGGCGACGTAGGCCTGGGTGCCTTCGAACTTCATCTGCTAATCCTCGAACGGTAACGCCGACCTGAGCGAGGCAGGGCGGGGCGCAATAAATGGTCAGGCTCGACTATAACGCGCTGCCCGGTCGACTGTGAACGCAGACGGCTTATTCAGTCTCTGAATGGGGCGTCACATCTTGACTCAGTCTCGGCCGCTAGCGTGATCTGCGTTCGTACCCGGGGTTGCAACCCTTGCTGGAGGGGCATGCTTTTGAAGGCGCCGCTTTGGGTGACGATGGCTGGAGCGTGGAATGGCCCGCAGTATCAGTCGCTACAGCAGTGGTCGTGAAGCGGTGCCGCGGTCATTGGCGCTGGCCTGTCTGGGCTGGGACTTTCTGCAACAACAATCAAACCCGGCGCGGGCGGCGCAGGACACCGGTCGCTACACCGTCACACGTAAATCCTAGTCTGTATCCGGCTTGGGCCGTTCGTACTGGGCATTGAAGGCCTCGATAAAACCATTACGCAAAATCTGCAAAAAAGCTTCGAATGCGCTGATATCTTTCTGATGCACGCTCCCCCTGAGCTGGACGCGCGTGGCGAACTGGTTTTTCGGCTGGTTCTTCAGCACGTTCTCGGTGCCACCGACGAGTGCTTCCCAGATGGAACGGAATATTCCTTTGTTCTTGTTCTCCACATCCTGTTGCCAATTGAACACATCGACGTTACGCAATAGCGGCTTGATGTAGCCAGTGAGTTGGCCCTTGTTGGCTTCGGCTTCGATGACCACGTCGCCATGGCCGGCATTGAAGTCGAACTTGCCGTAGGCCGAGGCGAAGTCGTTCATGCGTTTGAGCTCGAGGTTCCGGGCGCGCAGGCGGAATTCGAAGTCTTCGAAATTGCTCAGCGGGTCGAAGGTGGCCACGGTTTCCAGCGGTGCATGTCCCAGCAACAGCGCCTTGCCCTCGAAGCGGGCGTCGCGTTTGCCCTTGTTGTCGACCACGTTGGTCAGGTTGTAGATGCTGGCATTGACCTGGGTGGCATTCATATTCACGGGCGGTTTCGAATTGAAGTTGCGAAAGGTGATGCGCCCGTCGTTGATCCGCACTTCGTCCAAGGTGATCGGCAGCAGTTTTTCCAGTTGTGCCCGCCAGTCGGTGCCCTGGCCGGTCTGGGAATTCTTCTTGTTGGCACCGCCGTCGACGAAGTTCACTTCGGGTTTGTCGAACTGCGCCTCGGCCACCACGGCATGGTCGTACCAGAGCGAATGCCAGCTGACGGAGAGGTCAATCAAGGGCGCGTTAACGAAAGGCACGGGGACCTTGCCATTGACCTTGACGATTTTCAGCCCGTTGATCTTGTAGGCGCCGCGCCACAGGGCCAGGTCTACATCGGTAATCTGACCGCTGTAGTCACCCATGTCCGCCAGTTTCTCGTTGAGGTAATCGCGCACCAGATAGGGGAGCGCGATATGCAGCGCAACCAGCAGCACAACAAGGCCCGCGAGGATCCACAGAGGCCAACGGTATCGACGCTTCATGACGGCAATTCTCTGGCGGTATAAAGCGATTGACTGCGGGGGTTGGCGGACGTTCGACCGACTGGACGACCACGGGTAACAGGCATACCTTGGATAGCTAATTCAACGCTGTATAAGGACCCAGCCATGAGCCGTATTTATGCTGACAACGCCCATTCCATTGGCAATACGCCGCTGGTTCAGATCAACCGTATCGCCCCGCGCGGTGTCACCATCCTGGCCAAGATCGAAGGGCGCAACCCCGGTTACTCGGTCAAGTGCCGGATCGGCGCGAACATGATCTGGGAGGGCGAAAGCAGCGGAAAACTCAAGCCCGGCATGACCATCATCGAGCCGACTTCGGGCAATACCGGCATCGGCCTGGCGTTCGTTGCCGCTGCCCGCGGTTACCGACTGGTATTGACCATGCCTGCGTCCATGAGCATCGAGCGGCGCAAGGTGCTCAAAGCCCTTGGCGCCGAACTGGTGTTGACGGAACCGGCCAAAGGCATGAAAGGCGCGATCGAGAAAGCCGCCGAAATCCTCGCCAGCGATCCATCGACCTACTTCATGCCGGCGCAGTTCGAAAACCCGGCCAACCCGGCCATCCACGAAAAAACCACCGGGCCGGAAATCTGGAATGACACCGACGGTGCGGTCGACGTACTGGTGGCGGGGGTCGGAACAGGTGGAACCATTACCGGGGTTTCGCGGTATATCAAGCATACCCAGCACAAACCGATAATCTCGGTGGCGGTGGAGCCGGCGGTGTCTCCGGTCATTACCCAGGCGATGGCTGGAGAAGAGATCAAACCGAGCCCTCACAAAATCCAGGGCATCGGCGCTGGTTTTGTGCCGAAGAACCTGGACCTGTCGATGGTCGATCGGGTCGAACTGGTCAGCGACGAAGAGTCCAAGGCGATGGCCCTGCGCCTGATGCAGGAAGAAGGGATTTTGAGCGGTATCTCGTGCGGCGCCGCCATGGCAGCGGCTGTGCGTCTGGCCGAAACTCCCGAAATGCAGGGCAAGACCATCGTGGTGATTCTGCCCGACTCTGGCGAGCGCTACTTGTCGAGCATGCTGTTCAGTGATCTGTTTACCGACCAGGAAAATCAGCAATAACATTTACGCTCGCTCCAACTCCTTGTCACAGGGGGTGATTCAGTTCAGCCCCCGTTCAGGAACCTTGTGTTAACAAGTGTTTGTTGCGTAATCCTTAACACTGAATCTTGGATAAGGCGGGTATTTCCCCAGGCCTGTAATGTGGATAATGGCCGACTGCCACGTCGGGTAAATGGCGTTGTGCAAAGTTACCTACTATCAAGGAGTTGTAGATGAACTTTTCCTTTGTCGCGAAGGCATCGGTGTTGTTGCTGTTTCTCGGCAGCACGCTCTATGTACACTTGCGTGGCAAGGCGCGTTTGCCGGTTCTGCGTCAATTCGTCAACCATTCGGCCCTGTTCGCACCGTATAACGCCCTGATGTATCTGTTCTCCAGCGTGCCATCCAAACCCTATCTGGACCGCAGCAAGTTCCCCGAACTGAATATACTCAGGGACAATTGGGAAGTTATTCGCGACGAAGCCATGCATTTGTTTGACGAGGGCTACATCCGCGCTGCCGAAATGAACAACGACGCTGGTTTCGGCTCGTTCTTCAAAAAGGGCTGGAAGCGTTTTTATCTCAAGTGGTACGACAAACCACTGCCATCGGCCGAAGCCCTGTGCCCGAAAACCGTGGCGTTGGTCAGCAGTATTCCTAATGTCAAAGGCGCCATGTTTGCGCTACTGCCCGGTGGCAGTCACCTCAACCCGCACCGTGATCCGTTCGGTGGTTCCCTGCGTTATCACTTGGGGCTGTCGACGCCGAATTCCGACGATTGCCGGATCTTCGTCGACGGTCAGGTCTACGCCTGGCGTGATGGCGAAGACGTGATGTTCGATGAAACCTACGTGCACTGGGTCAAGAATGAAACCGAACGAACTCGACTCATTCTGTTCTGCGACATCGAACGGCCGCTGAGCAACCGTCTCATGACCCGCATCAACCGCTCGATCAGCGGCTGGCTGGGACGTGCCACTGCTCCTCAGAACCTTGATGATGAACGCGTTGGCGGGATCAACCAGGCCTACGCCAGGAGCAAGCATTTCAGCGACAAATTCAGTGGTCTGATCAAGCAGTGGAAGCGCCGTAACCCCAAGGCCTACCGCATACTGCGGCCGGTGCTGGCAGTGGCGGTGTTGACGTTGTTGGGGTATTGGCTGTTTGGCTGAGCCCGATGACTGAGTGACCTGTGGCGAGGGGGCTTGCCCCCATTGGGTCGCAAAGCGACCCCAAAACCAGTGATCCCGTTTCTTTCAGAACGAATGCAATGCCTGGTTTACGACTGCTTCGCAGCCGAACGGGGGCGAGCCCCCTCGCCACAGGGATCGTTTCTGCCCGGCTGATCATCGTCGGCCTGGTGTTTGTGTTCCGTAAGAGGTTCATCAGCAACACCACCTCACTACCTGGCAACCACCTCAGGCGCCTTCACCACCGCCGGCTTCAACACCAGCCACAACGCCAGCGCAATCAACACCCCGCCATAAAGGTGCGCCATCGACAGGGGCTCATCCAGCAACAGCGCCCCCCACAACACGCCGAACGGCGGGATCATGAAGGTCACGGTCATTGATTTCACCGGGCCAACCGACGTCAGCAAACGGAAGTAAATAATGTAGGCAAAGGCTGTGCAGACCAAACCCAACCCCAGCAACGACAGCCAGACACTCCAGCCGCCCCAGCTCGCCGGTGGCTGGCTGAGCACGCTGTAGCCAAACAGCGGCAGCAGCAACAACGTCGCGCCGAGCATGCTGCCCAGCGCCGAAAGGCGACTGTCGAGACCGCCGGCATGGTCGAGCCAGCGCCGGGCGAGGAACCCGGCAAAGCCGTAGCAAGTGGTGGCCATCAGGCACGCGAGTGCGCCTGTCAGCAGTTCCAGGTTGAACGCCACCGGCCCGGCACGGGTGAGGATGCCCACGCCGAACAGGCCGAGAAAGACGCCGCTCAACTTGGCGGCGGTGAATTTTTCATGGAAGAACAGACCGCCGATCAATACCCCCATCAAAGGCGTGGTGGCGTTGAAAATCGCTGAGTAACCGGCCGGCAGCACCTGGGCCGCCACGCAATAGAGGGTTGCCGGAATCCCGGAATTAATCATCCCCAGCAGCATCACCGTCTTGAACTTGCCTTTGAAATCCCAGCTGATGCGCATCAGCCCAAGAATCACCAGCAGCCCGACGGCGGCAATCGATACGCGAAAAAAAGCCGTGGGGATTGTGCCAATCACGGGGGCTATAACGCGCATGAACAGAAAACTCGCACCCCAAATGGCGGCAAGCGACAACATACGCAGGATATCGAGGGGGTTCACAGCGCTTTCCTTCCTTGATTGGCGCGCAAGTGTCGCGCCAGTCAGGGCACAAGGCAATGGTTGCGTTGCGTCACACAGGGCCACTAAGCTCAGCCCCAACGACAAGAATAGCCGCCGAGGTTTTACCTATGCCGCAGCAATGGCCAGCCGCCGACATCGCCCGAATGATCCTCGATGGCTTTGACGATTACCGCGAGCATTTCCGTCAGATCACCGACGGCGCCCGGGCCCGCTTCGAACAGGCCCAATGGCAGGAAGCGCAAGCCGCATCGGCGGCGCGGATCAACCTCTACGAAGAAAAGGTCGGCGAAACGGTCGGGCGCTTGCATGCGGCGTTCGCGACCGAGGTGCTGATGGACGTCAGCAACTGGCCGCTGGTCAAAAGCGCTTACATCAGCCTGATCGACCTGCGCTTTGACGATGAGTTGTCCGAGACCTGGTACAACTCGATTTTCTGCGGCCTGTTCAGCCACGACCTGATCAGCGATGGCTGCATGTTCATCCACACCACGCGCCCGAGCCTGCGTCGCGCCCGGGCGGCACAAACCCGCACCTACAAACCGCATGGGCAGTTATCGGGCATGCTCACGAGCATTTTTGCCGACTACCGCTTCAGCGAGGATTATGCCGATCTGGCCGGCGACCTGCGTCGCCTCGAAGTGCAATTGCGCGAGAATCTGCCGGACTGGGTCTGCAAGGACCCGGAGCTGAGCGTCGAACTGTTTTCCTCGGTGCTTTACCGTAACAAGGGCGCCTATCTGGTGGGGCGCATTTACACCCCTGACGAGCAATGGCCACTGGTGATTCCGCTGCTGCATCGCGAAGGCCGGGGCATCCAGATCGATGCGCTGATCACCGACGAGGCGGAGGTGTCGATCATCTTCTCCTTCACCCGTTCCTACTTCATGGTTGATGTGCCAGTGCCGGCGGAATTCATCGGCTTTCTCAAACGCATCCTGCCGGGCAAGCACATTGCCGAGCTGTACACTTCGATCGGCTTCTACAAGCATGGCAAGTCCGAGTTTTATCGCGCGCTGATCAATCACCTGGCCAACACCGACGACCAGTTCATCATGGCCCCCGGCGTGCGCGGCATGGTCATGAGCGTGTTTACCCTGCCGGGCTTCAACACCGTTTTCAAGATCATCAAGGACCGCTTCTCACCGTCGAAAAACGTCGACCGCGCCACGGTGATCGAAAAGTATCGCCTGGTGAAAAGCGTCGACCGGGTCGGGCGCATGGCCGACACCCAAGAGTTCGCCGACTTCCGTTTCCCCTTGAGCAAGTTCGAGCCGGCGTGCCTTGAAGAGTTGCTCGAAGTGGCCGCGTCCACCGTGTCCGTGGAGGACGATACGGTGCTGATTCGCCACTGCTGGACCGAACGCCGGATGACGCCATTGAACCTTTATCTGGAACACGCCAACGAGGCGCAGGTTCGCGAGGCGCTGGAGGATTACGGTCTGGCGATCAAGCAACTGGCAGCGGCGAACATTTTCCCCGGCGACATGTTGTTGAAGAATTTTGGCGTCACCCGTCACGGTCGGGTGGTGTTTTATGACTACGACGAGATCTGTTTCCTGACCGAAGCCAACTTCCGCCATATCCCGCAACCGCGCACGCCGGAAGACGAAATGGCGTCAGAGCCCTGGTACTCGATCGGGCCACTGGATGTGTTTCCTGAAGAGTTTCCGCCGTTTCTGTTCGCCGATTTGGGGCAAAGAAAGTTGTTCGGTCAGTTGCATGGCGAGTTGTACAACGCCGATTACTGGAAGAGTTTGCAGGAGGCGATTCGGGCGGGGAAGGTGATCGATGTGTTCCCGTATCGGCGCAAAGGCCTCGATAACGAGTAACCCGCACCTGACACTGATCGTTCCCACGCTCCGCATGGGAATGCCTCCCCGGACGCTCCGCGTTCGCTCTTGGGACGCAGAGCGTCCCTTGCTGCATTCCCAGGCAGAGCGTGGGAACGATCACACCACCCGCAATCGCTGCCAAATCTGCGACAATCCGCCCCCTGCGCCACTAGACGACTTTTGCGTACCTGATGACTGACGAATCGCCTTCAATCGACAAACTGCTGAAAAACCTCGATCACGCCATGCTCGCCGACCGCCATCGGTTGCGGCGGCAGTTGCTGGAGCTGCGCAAGAAACCTGACGAGGCCAAACTCGCCGAGTGGGTAACACGCACGCAGGCGTCTTGCGATCAGGTGTTGGCACGGCGTGCCAGCCTGCCGGTGATTCGTTACGACGACAGCCTGCCGATCGCCGCCAAGCGCGACGAAATCAAGGAAGCGCTGCTCAAGCATCAGGTGCTGATCATTGCCGGTGAAACCGGGTCGGGTAAAACCACCCAGTTGCCAAAGATCTGCCTGGAAATCGGTCGTGGCCAGCACGGTCTGATCGGCCACACGCAACCCCGTCGAATCGCCGCCCGGAGTGTGGCGAGCCGGGTCGCTGAAGAATTGGCGACGCCGTTGGGCGCACTGGTCGGCTATCAGGTGCGGTTCGAGGATCAGAGCGATGCCAACACCCTGATCAAACTGATGACCGACGGCATCCTGCTGGCGGAAACCCAGAACGACCGCTACCTCGAGCGCTACGACACGATCATCGTCGACGAAGCCCACGAACGCAGCCTGAACATCGACTTCCTGCTCGGTTACCTGAAAACCCTGCTGCCGCGTCGTCCGGACCTGAAAGTCATCATCACCTCGGCCACCATCGACCTGGAGCGTTTCTCCAAACACTTCGACGATGCGCCAATCGTCGAAGTGTCCGGTCGCACCTTTCCGGTAGAAACCTGGTATCGCCCGCTGACTCTTGAGCAGGACGAGGAGGGCAACCGCGTCGAGGATGACCTGACCGTGGATCAGGCGATTCTTGCCGCCCTGGACGAAATTGCCGCGTTCGAACGCAGTGAGCGCAAGAGTCCGGGCGATGTGCTGGTGTTCCTGCCCGGCGAGCGCGAGATTCGCGATGCAGCGGACATGCTGCGCAAGGCTCAGCTCAAACATACCGAGATTCTGCCTTTGTACGCGCGACTGTCGCCGGCCGAGCAACAGCGGATCTTCCAGTCCCACCCCGGACGTCGGGTGGTATTGGCGACCAACGTCGCCGAAACCTCGCTGACGGTGCCGGGCATTCGTTACGTGATCGACAGCGGCACCGCGCGCATCAGCCGCTACAGCTACCGCGCCAAGGTACAGCGCCTGCCCGTCGAAGCCATTTCCCAGGCCAGCGCCAACCAGCGTAAAGGTCGTTGCGGGCGGGTCGAGCCGGGCATTTGCATCCGCCTCTACAGCGAAGAAGATTTCATCGGCCGCCCGGAATTTACCGACCCGGAAATCCTGCG
Source organism: Pseudomonas sp. Tn43 (assembly GCF_014192635.1). Classification (NCBI taxonomy): domain Bacteria; kingdom Pseudomonadati; phylum Pseudomonadota; class Gammaproteobacteria; order Pseudomonadales; family Pseudomonadaceae; genus Pseudomonas; species Pseudomonas sp. Tn43. The sequence goes on along the minus strand of NZ_JACHYG010000003.1, from coordinate 305,259 downwards.
GACCAACCTCGCCGCAGTCATTCTGCAGATGCTTCATCTGCGCCTCGGCGAGATCACCGATTTCCCGTTTATCGAGCCGCCGGATGGCAAGGCCATCAGCGACGGTTTCAACCTGCTGCAAGAGCTCTCGGCGGTGGACCGCAACAGTCAGTTGACGCCGCTTGGTCGCCAACTGGCGCGGCTGCCGGTGGACCCGCGCATGGGCCGAATGCTGCTGGAAGCGGCGAAACTTGGCAGCTTGCAGGAAGTGCTGATCGTCGCCAGCGCCATGTCGATTCAGGACCCGCGCGAACGTCCGCCGGAACGTCAGCAAGCCGCCGATCAAGCTCACGCGCAGTGGAAAGACGTGGACTCGGACTTCGCCGGGCTGGTCAATCTGTGGCGTGGTTTTGAAGAGCAGCGCCAAGCCCTGACGGCCAGCCCGCTGCGCAACTGGTGCCGCAAGAATTTCCTCAATTACCTGCGCCTGCGCGAGTGGCGCGACTCCCATCGTCAGTTGAGCCTGATCTGCCGCGACCTGCAGTTGAGCCTCAACAAGGAGCCGGCGGATTACCCGAAACTGCACAAAGCCGTGCTCTGCGGCCTGCTCAGCCAGATCGGCCAGAAAACCGAAGACGGCGATTACCTCGGTGCCCGTCAGCGGCGCTTCTGGATTCACCCCTCGTCGGGCCTGGGCAAGAAGCGTCCGCAATGGCTGATGACCGCCGAACTGGTGGAAACCACCAAACTCTACGCGCGAATGATCGCCAAGATCGACGCCGACTGGATCGAGCCGCTGGCCGGGCACCTGGTCAAGAAAAACCACTTCGAACCCCACTGGGAGAAGAAGCGCGGACAGGTCGTGGCCTTCGAGCAAATCACCCTGTTCGGGCTGATCGTGGTGGGTCGCCGGCCGGTGCATTACGGGCCGATCGACCCGGTGGTGTCTCGTGAATTGTTTATTCGCGAAGGTCTGGTGCGTGGCGAGATTCAGTCCAGAGCCAAATGTCTGACGGCCAACCAGCGATTGCTGGAGCAGTTGGATGAACTGGAAGCCAAGGCGCGTCGCCGGGACATTCTGGCGGACGAAGAAACCCTGTTCGCCTTCTACGATGCGCGGTTGCCGGCAGAGATTCACCAGAGCGCGACCTTCGACAGTTGGTACCGGGTCAACAGCCAGAAAGACCCGCAGCTGTTGATCATGCGCGAAGAAGACGTGCTGGCCCGCGAAGCCAGCGAAGTCACTGCCGCGCATTACCCGGACACGCTGCACATCGGCGATCTGGAACTGGCCCTCAGTTATCACTTCGAGCCCAACCATCCGCGTGATGGCGTGACCTTGCGCGTGCCAGCGCCGCTGTTGCCGATGCTGCCGCCGGAACGTCTGGAATGGCTGGTGCCAGGGATGATCGAGGCCAAATGCATTGCGCTGGTGCGCAATCTGCCCAAGGCGCTGCGCAAGAATTTCGTGCCAGTGCCGGACTTCGTCAAAGCCGCATTGCAACGCATCACATTTGCCGAGGGCTCATTGCCTCAGGCGCTGGGCCGCGAGTTGCTGCGCATGACCGGTGCGCGGGTTAGCGATGAAGCCTGGGCCGAAGCCTCGCAGCAGGTCGAAAGCCATTTGCGGATGAACCTGGAAATCGTCGACGGTCAGGGCAAGTTCCTCGGCGAAGGCCGTGACCTGACCGAGCTGACCGCACGCTTTGCCGAGGCCAGCCAGGCTGCGTTGGCTGTACCGCAAAGTGCGAAGAGCCAACAACCGGTGGAGCCGAAAGTCTTTGCCGCCGTGGCCGAGAAAACCCGGCAGAAAATCGCCGGGCTATCGATGACGGTGTATCCGGCGCTGGTCGAAGAGGCCGGCACCGTCAAGGAAGGTCGATTCTCGACCCCGGCCGAAGCCGAGTTCCAGCATCGCCGGGCGTTGCAGCGTTTGCTGATGCAGCAACTGGCGGAACCGGCGAAGTTCCTGCGCAGCAAGTTGCCGGGGCTGACCGAGTTGGGCCTGATGTACCGCGACATGGGGCGTGTCGACAGCCTGGTGGAAGACATTCTGCTGGCCAGCCTCGACAGCTGCATTCTTGAGGGCGAAGACCCGTTGCCACGCGATGGCGCCGGGCTGGCGTCGCTGGCCGAGCGCAAACGCGGCGGCTGGACCGAGCACGCTGAGCGGTTGGCCAGGCTGACGCTGGAGATTCTCAAGCTGTGGCACGGCCTGCAAAAACGCTTCAAGGGCAAGATCGACCTGGCGCAAGCCGTGGCCTTGAACGACATCAAGCAGCAGCTCAGCCATCTGGTGTATCCGGGGTTCGTGCGCGAAACGCCGATGCCGTGGCTCAAGGAACTGCCGCGTTACCTCAAGGCCGTCGAGCAACGTTTCGAAAAACTCGGCGCTCAGGTGCAGAAAGACCGGGTCTGGAGCGGTGAATTGTCCGGACTCTGGTCCCAATACCAGACCCGCGCCAACAAACACGCCCAGGAAGGCAAGCGCGATCCGCAGCTGGAGCTCTATCGCTGGTGGCTGGAGGAATATCGGGTCTCGCTGTTCGCGCAGCAATTGGGGACCAAAGTGCCGATCTCCGACAAGCGCCTGAACAAGCAATGGAGCCAGGTCGAGCCCTAAACACGATCCCCTTGATCGCCTGCGGTCTATCGTAGGAGCTGCCGAAGGCTGCGATCTTTTGATCTTCTAGTGTCGCGACAAAGAAAGATCAAAAGATCGCAGCCTTCGGCAGCTCCTACCCGGTATCGCATTACATCGCGCTCTTGCAAAAGGCGCCAAAAGCCAGCGTTTATGGCAAACTTCGCGCCTATAAACGCCAGTCCCGCGGTTTTGAGCCTTCACGGGCCGGGCGGATCGGAATAAAGCGATGCCAGGTTTGCGTCCGGAGCCTGGAATAGACCCTTTGTGTGTTGGTACGTCGGTGCCAACGCTTTCTGCCTGAACGGATTAGAGAAACGACCATGCATAACGTCGTCATCAGCGGCACCGGCCTGTACACCCCGGCCAACAGCATTTCCAACGAAGAGCTGGTGCAGTCTTTCAATGCTTACGTCGCGCTGTTCAATGCCGACAACGCCGACGCCATCGCGCGTGGCGAAATCCAGGCATTGACCGAATCCAGCGCAGCGTTCATCGAAAAAGCTTCCGGCATTAAAAGCCGCTTTGTCATGGACAAGGACGGCATTCTCGATCCGCGACGCATGGCACCACGCCTGCCAGAACGTTCCAACGACGAGTGGTCGGTGCTTTGCCAGATGGCCATCGGCGCGGCCGAGCAAGCCTTGCAGCGTGCCGGCAAGACCGCCGCTGACATCGATGGTGTGATCGTCGCCTGCTCCAACCTGCAACGCGCCTACCCGGCCATCGCCATCGAAGTCCAGGAAGCGCTGGGTATCCAGGGTTTCGGTTTCGACATGAACGTCGCCTGTTCCTCGGCGACCTTCGGCATCCAGGCTGCGGCCAACAGCGTGCAACTGGGCCAGGCCCGGGCGATCCTGATGGTGAACCCGGAAGTCTGCACCGGTCACCTGAATTTCCGCGACCGCGACAGCCACTTCATCTTCGGCGACGCCGCCACCGCAGTGATCATCGAACGTGCCGATCTGGCGACATCCCAATACCAGTTCGATGTGGTCAGCACCAAACTGCTGACCAAGTTCTCCAATAACATTCGCAACAACTTCGGCTTTCTCAACCGCGCTGCGGAAGAGGGCATCGGTGCCCCCGACAAACTGTTCGTGCAGGAAGGCCGCAAGGTGTTCCGCGATGTCTGCCCAATGGTCGCCGAGCTGATTGCCACGCACCTGGAAGAAAACCAGCTCAACGTCAGCGACGTGAAGCGCTTCTGGCTGCATCAGGCCAACCTCAGCATGAACCACCTGATCGTCAAGAAGCTGCTGGGCCGCGAAGCCACCGAAGAAGAAGCCCCGGTGATTCTCGACACCTATGCCAACACCAGTTCCGCCGGTTCGGTGATTTCGTTTCACAAAAACCAGGACGATCTGGTCAGCGGTTCGCTGGCGGTCCTCAGCTCGTTCGGCGCCGGCTACTCGATCGGTAGTGTGATATTGCGCAAGCGCTGATGCTTACATGGCGAGTGAGCTTGTGGTGAGAAGGCTGTCGTGGCGAAGGACTGTTGTGGTGAGAGGGCTGTTGTGGCGAGGGGGCTTGCCCCCGTTCGGCTGCGAAGCAGTCGTAAAACCAGCGCACTCGGTATAACTGATAAGCCGGGGCCGCAGATTTGGGGCGGCTTCGCCACCCAACGGGGGCAAGCCCCCTCGCCACAATGTTGTCTGATGCTGGAGCATCGATGGATCTGAAACGAGGTTTGCATGGCTGCAGCTGACGACACCCGATTGCTCGAACGCCTGCTGGCGGGCGAGCAGAAGGCTTTCAAGGAACTGGTCAGCACTTATCAGAGCGCCATGCGCGCGGTGGCCTATGCCATCGTCGGCAACCGACACGCCGACGAAGTGGTCCAGGACGCCTGGCTGTCGGTGGTGCGCAATCTGGGCGGGTTCGAGGGGCGTTCGAGCCTCAAGACCTGGCTGCTGACCATCACCGCCAATTCGGCCAAGAGCCGCTACAAGCAAAACCGCCGGGAAGTGCTGCTCGATGACCTGCCGTCGCCTCACGGCACCCTCGGTGACGATCGTTTTTCATCGACGGATGGGCATTGGCTGGTGGCGCCGTTCGCCTGGCATCAGGACACGCCAGAGGCGCTGCTGACCGAAAACGAGTTGCGCGAATGTCTGGAGCACACGTTGCTCAGCCTGTCGGAACTGCAGAGCAGTGTCTTGCTGTTGCGTGAACGTCAGGGGCTTGAGTTGGAGCAGATCTGTAATCTTCTGGAGATCTCGCTCTCCAATGCTCGTGTGCTGCTGCATCGGGCACGATTGAAGGTCTTTGCGACCGTGGAGCATTTTGAGGAAACCGGCGAATGTTGACCTGCAAGGAACAAGTGGCGCGCTCCAGTGATTATCTCGATGGCCAATTGAGTTTTCGAGAGCGACTGATGATGCGCCATCATCTGATGTTCTGTCGCCATTGCCGACGGTTCATTCGGCAAATGCGGTTGATGCAGGCCACCCTGAAACTGATGCCTGAACCTTCTGTACCTGATCTGGATGCGCTGGCTGAACGACTCGCCAACGAACGACTGAAGAACAAACCGTAGTTTCCCCGTCCGTAACACACCCCTCCAGCCGCTCTAGCTTGCGGCTTGCAGCTCATCCCTTGATGCTGTTTTTTTGTTATTTCGATTCGAAGTAAAAAAGTTCCCCTGTCATCAAATCTTTATCTATCAGCAACCCGGCTGAAATACCCCGTCTCCAAGATTCCCTCCCAACACAAGCGGGGGCCAAACCCGCGTGTTTCCAAGCTACAGACTACCAATTAGGGGAACTCTTCGATGATCCGTAAGCACTTCGCCGGTTTTGCCGCCAGCGCATTGGCCATGGCAGTAACCGCCCAGGCTTTCGCTGGCACCGTCACCACTGACGGCGCCGATATCGTAGTCAAAACCAAGGGCGGCCTTGAAGTCGCCACCACCGATAAAGAATTCAGCTTCAAACTCGGCGGTCGCTTGCAGGCTGACTACAGCCAGTTCGATGGCGTCTACACCAAAAACGGCGATACCGCTGACGCGGCCTACATCCGTCGTGGGTTCCTGGAGTTGTCTGGTGTGCTGTACACGGATTGGGCCTACAGCATCAACTACGACTTCTCGCATAACAGCGGTGATTCCGATAACGGTTACTTCGACGAAGCGTCGCTGGCCTACAACGGCTTCAAACCGGTCTCGATCAAAGTCGGTCGTTTCGACCCGGACTTCGGCCTGGAAAAAGCCACCAGCTCCAAATGGGTCACTGCGCCAGAACGCAACATGGCGTACGACATGGTCGATTGGGCCAACAGCCACCAGAATGGCCTGGGCCTGCAAGCCTCCAGCACCTTCGCTGATTCGTTCTACGCTTCCGCCGGCGTGTTTAGCAAAGACACCGACGACACTGATGGCAACAGCATTAAACAGGCCAACGGCCGCTTTGTTTTCGCGCCATTGCATGACGCCGGTAACGTGCTGCACTTTGGTGTGAACGTGGCTTCCCGTGACGTCTCGGACACGGCGTTCGACTCGCGTTATCGCACCCGCATGGGCATGCGTGGCGTCGAAACCCTCGGTGGCAACGATGCTGGCACCAACGGCAACCGTCCGGTGCTGGGCGGCAGTTCCTCGTCGCCGGCCGGCTCCTATGACCGTGACGATGCTTACGGCCTGGAAGCCGCATTCGCCATGGGCCCGGCCTCGATTCAGGGTGAATACATCGCCCGCAAAACCAAGGCCGATGACAGCAGCCGTGAAGACATCAAAGGTCACGGTTTCTATGTTCAGGGTGCCTACACCCTCACCGGCGAAGCCCGTGGCTATAAAGTCGGCAAGTTCGATGCGATCAAGCCAGCCAACAAATCTATCGGCGCTTGGGAGCTGTTCTATCGTTACGACAGCTTGACCGTCGAAGACGACAACATCACCACCGCCAGCCTGACCCGCGATGTCGGCGATGCCGAAGCCCAAGTGCACACCCTGGGCGTCAACTGGTACGCCAACGAAGCGGTGAAAATCACTGGCGCCTACCTCAAGGCCAAGACGGACAACGTGACCAATGCCACTGCAGCCAGCGGTACTACCCCGGCACGTCGTACGGGTGATGACAGCGGTGACGGCTTCGTGGTTCGCGCTCAATACGTGTTCTAAATCGCAATAACCGCTGTAAGAGCTCTTTCTTCATCCGTTAAAGCTCCTCTCGTTTTAACCCCGCTTCGGCGGGGTTTTTTTTCGGGTCAGGCATCAGATAAGCGATACTCCTCCCATCTGTAGAAAATGATGCTCGGGGATACCAATGCCGCTGCAACGTCTGGAAAGTCTGTCCGAAATCGCGCCACATACCTGGGACGTGCTGGTACCGCAAACTCAGCCGTTTCTGCGTCATGCCTTTCTGAGTGCGCTGGAAGACAGCGCCAGCCTCGGCCCGCATTCCGGCTGGCAGCCCGAGCATCTGTTGCATGTTGAAGGCGATCGCCTGATCGCCGCGCTGCCCAGTTACCGAAAATGGCATTCCTACGGCGAGTACGTGTTCGACCATGCCTGGGCCGAAGCCTGTGAGCGTGCCGGCATCGACTATTACCCCAAGCTGTTGACGGCGGTGCCGTTCAGCCCGGTCAGCGGGCCGCGATTGCTGGCGGCGACGATCGAGGACGGTTTCGAACTCCTGCAGAGCCTGCCGGGTTATCTGGAAATCGAAGGCCTCTCCAGCGCCCATATCAACTTCACCGATTCATTCACCGACGCGGCATTGGCCCAACAGCCTGGCTGGTTGCAGCGCATTGGCTGTCAGTACCATTGGCAGAACCGCGGTTATCGGGATTTTCAGGACTTCCTCGACGCTCTCAGTTCGCGCAAACGCAAGCAAATGCGCAAGGAGCGTGAGCAAGTGGCGGGGCAGGGCATCGACTTCGAATGGCTGGAAGGACGGCAACTGGATCAGGCGCAATGGGACTTTGTGTATGCGTGCTACGCCAATACCTACGCGGTGCGTCGTCAGGCGCCGTACCTGACGCGGGAGTTTTTCAGTCTGTTGGCCGAGCGCATGCCGGAATCGATTCGTGTGGTTTTGGCTAAACAAGGCTCACGACCGGTGGCCATGGCCTTCAGCCTGGTCGGTGGCGACAGCTTCTATGGCCGTTACTGGGGCTGCCTGGCGGAGTTTGATCGCCTGCACTTCGAGACCTGTTTCTATCAAGGTATGGATTACGCGATTGCCAACGGCTTCCAGCGTTTCGACGCCGGCGCACAGGGCGAGCACAAGTTGATTCGTGGCTTTGAGCCGGTGATTACCCATTCCTGGCATTACCTGCGCCACCCGGGCTTGAAGTCGGCGGTGAAAGACTTCCTTGAGCGTGAGCGGGTCGGGGTGATGGGGTATGCGGAAGAGGCGAAGACTGCCTTGCCTTACCGGCAAGGCTGATCTTCGCACACTGAAGATTGCAGCCCTCATCTGCTGTGCTCTATGTTTTGCTGAATATATTTTTTACTGCACTCACCGCTCTATCGAGTACGGCTTCCTCACTAAGGTCGGTCGTATCGATCCTTACCCAATTTGCCAAACCGCATTGTTCATAACTGGATCGAACTCGATTTTGATACGCGATGAAACTTTTAAGTCGATCTTCATTACCGCCATCATAGGCCCCACTCTCGCTAAGACGAAAAGATCCTTTTCTTTTCGCTGCAAGAACTGGGTCGACATCCAAAAAAATGACGGCATCAGGTTTTCTAATTGTTGAAAATATCGCTAATGCCTCTTCAGCCAAGTATGTTTCTTTAAGTAAAAAGCGTGCCAGGTATTTGTAGTACCAACCATCTGCTATGCAACTATTACCAGCCTTCATCAACGGCCTGATGGCGGCATAATCTGTGGCTTGAAACCACGCGGCAATTAAGCTTATCCAATGCCTGTCGCCTAATTGGTCCAGAGGGGCATTGTCCGGGTAATCCCAAAGGATTTCACGTATGCGGGACATATGAAACTCCGTATGCCCTGATGATACAGGTGGTCGATTTTTATCTATATAATTCAATTTGGGATAGGACTCAAAAACCTTGTCATATGTTGCCCTTGCAACTGTAGATTTTCCTGCGCCGTCAGTGCCTTCAAATGCGATAAATATAGCTTTCCTCGCAGTTGGCAAATTCATAAAAATCCTCCCAAATAGGCTTCGGTATCTAACGAGTTTCTCCCGCTCCCCTCAATTAATGGTTGAAACCCTTCTTTGCGATATATTTCTGACATTTTCTTTCCAAGCTTCATTAGGAAATCTACTGAGGGTCGCTGCCTGTTATAATATTGCGAGCCGGCGTCAGGGTGAAATGCAGCAACAGCAGGTACAACTCCCATATCTCCAAAATACTCGATGCCCTCAATAATTGACTCTAGTGGCTCCATGCCGGCGACAAATCCTGCATATACGTTGCCACGACCTAAAACATCCACTGCGGCCTCAAAAGCGGCTAAGAAACGTTCGCGGGTATAATCACGAGCTTTCCCTGGGCAAATTTCTGAAAATAAATCCGGGTTGAATACCTCTAGGCTCATTGACATATTGTTGCCAATTTTCTTGAATCGATCAAAAAGACGAAAGTCCTTAGGAGGCATAGAAATTAAGTGATACTCTAAACTGCTTTGCAGGTTTGTATTTTTTACCTGTTCCAGTAAATCCAAATGTATTGAGTATCCTTTGTCATAGTTTGGAATTGTGCCACCGTTTAATAGCACTCTCTTATATCGACCATTTTCCTCCTTGATGGCCATAGTTACTGCTTCGCCCGCTATATCGCCCTTTATTCGCATTTTGTGATCAGACAGGGTTTCTCTTGCTGATCCCAAAGAGCAGAACTTGCATTCATTTCCATCATTAAAGTAATAACAGTGACCAGGGGAAAAAATTCCGAGTGTCGAATCTCCATAGGCGGTGATATGTTTCTCAAAGAGCTCGCCATTGCTCAAATATTTTCCATAAGATCTAGGTCTATTTGGAAATGTAATTCTCATCGTTCTATTTCCATGCTTGAGCACAGGAGTTTCTTGCTCTAAGGTTATGCGGTAGTCTGAGTCCGGATTGTAATTTGCAGCTGCGATAATCTGCCTGTCAAGAATGATTTCTTGCGGCGTGCGAGTGCTCGAATTAAGAATGATGCTGTCACCTGTCCCATAGGGTCGTCTTTTTTCGATGTGATCTGTTCGAGCTTGATAATATTCTAGAAAGTCCTTGGTGAAACTTACCCCATTGCACAATAATTCAAGTTTCAGACTTACAGTTTCGATTAGCATGCTGCTTGTCTCCAGTTAAGTTGATCTTGCACTACAGAAAAAGTCGTATCAGTTTTGCGGAGGATAAGGCAATCAAAGTTCCGTTGTCTGAAAGAGAAGCCGGCGAAGGAGGTAGGGGAAGTCTAGAGTGTCCTGTCCTATCAAATAGCGCACCTCCTGCTTCTCTCAAAATCAACTCTGCTGCGGCAATATCGCAACTACGCTCATGTCCTGGTGTGTCGATATCAATAAAGGCATCAAGAACTCCTGCAGCAATAAGGCAAATTTCCAATGAGGAACATGAGTAAACGCGGACTTTACTTGCTATCCATATAAGCTTTTCAATTATAACTTTCTCTCTATCCTCTTTGGGACGGTGGAAAGAAATACACATGTCTTCCATACGATTAACTTTACGAGTCTGAAGTCTTTTTACAATAATCGATGACTGAAGATAAGCTCCCTCACCTAATGCGGCGGTATATACTAAATCTCTTGAAAAATCATAAATCCAACCAAAGACATAGGCTCCCTCATGGTAAAGTGCCACGCTAGATGTATAAGCAGGAAATCCTAAAACTGCGTTGTGCGTTCCATCTAGAGGGTCTATAAGCAGGTAGAAATCTCCAATATCACCATATGTGACCGCTGAAGTGTTCTCTTCAGAATATATCGTGACTCGTATGCTTATCTTAGAAAGACAGTCATATAGTATTCTCTGGCAATCTAAGTCGTACGGGGTTTGCGAGTTATCCCAACGGTTGTTTCTTGTGTTGGAATCTGGGAGGCAAGCCAGGGTTCCCGCCCAATAACGACGTAATTGTTTTCTAGCCTCGTAGAGGCATTCTTCTAACTCGGGAACGTGCTCGCGTCTAAATAATGGTCTCATATCGACTATTCCATTATTAATTGTATGTGCCAATGGTCCCTGTCTAATCGTGGGGCATGAGACTTGACTTCAAATAGTTTTCCAGCATAAACAGCGTAATCCGCGCTCATGAAGGCGCTGAGTGATTTTGGGAATAGCGCTACAGTTTTGACTTCGACGTCATAACCAAATTTTTTTCTAATCATATTTGCCGCCTGCCTGAGACTACCTCCGGTATAGGCTTTATCTATAATCAGCCACGGTCCGTCCGATGAGGTGGGGGTAGGGAAAATATCTTGAAAAGCGTCATCTCTACTCAGAAGGCTAGAGTCGTTTTGCCGATGCACTTCAGAAAAGAAAATATTATGATCTCCAGTTGCCGCCAAGTAGCCAAGGGCAAGCGGTAATCCCGCCGATAGTAAAAATAGTTTATTTTTTGCAATTTTTTCGAGTTTGGACCAAATTGCATGATCCTCGTAAACAAATCTTGTGTTGAGAATGGAACTACTGTCCCAATGTTCATGGGATATATATTTGCTATAGAAGGCGCAGAATCTATTATGGAATTCCATGGTTTCATTATTTGTATTTATAAGTAATCTGCTCTTGGTAATGCCTCGACTAGTTTCTTTCGTGAGAACTGAGAATTTATCATTATGAAGGTGTGCAAATGCCTCGCTAATAAGTGATTTTTTCAAATTGCCAAGGATCGGTTTTGATGGGCCAGAAATGGCTATTTCTGGAGATAGCCCATCTCCTTTGATTCTACGTACCTCTCTTAATTTGATTTTGTTTGTGCTTAAGTTTAAGTGGTTCCATATAAGCACGATGTTTTCATCGGACATGCCATTATAAATTGGCTCGAGGTTGCTCAAGTCACAGATCATTTCTTCTGGGTGTCTGAGATCGAAAGAAGCCCTTTGAAGATGGCAGCCATCAAGTATGGCGTTACGATAAGTGTAATAGTCGCTGGTTTGTACACCGCTCAATGTTCGCCAACCATGATGCTCGCTAATGATAGTTATGGACTTGGTGCGCTGATTTAGTGAGGGTGGAACGGGATTTGCGTGATTCATAGTTGCGTCCTCGAGATAATGTGCAAGATTGAAAACTCACTTTAAACATCGAGCTTTATACCGCATCTAATCTAATGCCTTATCCAGATAAAATGCTTCCTAGGCGCCAAAGTAGAAACAACATCAAAAAAAACGAACAAAACACTAGTGCTAGGAATATGGAGTTGACGCTATGTTCATAAAACGATAGTAGTCCGACAGAAAGAATTAAGCCAAGGATATTGAGTAGCAATATAGTAAATAGCGTGGGAACCCAAAAATCTCCCATACTTCTTAACGTCATTCGCGTCACAACATAAACGTATTCAAATACTAAAAATGGAATTGATGTCAGGATATTGCCCTCAATCATTCGCCTCGTCGTTGCATCGGACGTATAGATTGCTGATATATCTTCCTTTAAGAAAAAACAAGCTAGCAAAAATGGAGTCAGTATGAAGAAGCCGAACTTTACTCCTTGAGCATAGGCTGTGCTCAATGAATTGAAGTCCATTGCGGTATAGTGCCGTGCGACAACTATTCCAGTAGCATTTCCCGCTCCAATTGAGACCATGTATACGATGCTTAAAAAATGGAGCGACGCCTGATACGCGGATAAGCTTGTATCGTCTAAGCTTTTTGAGATGAAAGATAGAATGAAAAATAGCAAGCTTTCACCGCCAAAACAAAGTGCCATTGGGAGGCCATTAGTAAAGTAATTGACATATGCCGTGGCCGGGATGTTTCGTGAATGCCTAAATTGGGAGATATATTGATGGATTTTTAAATTAAAAAAAACGAACGCAAGGCCAGCAAAGAAACACCTTAAACCAGAATATGCGAGTACGAAGTGAGTTATATTTGTGTATGATTTCGTCGAAGCAAAAAAGATGCAGATTAAAGCAAGAGTGGCATTGAATAGCCATGTGTATATCAACTCGTATTGAGCTTTTTTGATAGCGTTGAAAAAATTGAAAATAACTATCTGTAAGTATAAGGCTGGAATGGAAAGTGAAAGTACTAGTAATACTTTGAGTTCTTCTAGGTTGCCGTTGTCTATAAATAGTATTGATGCGCCAGTGGTCAATATGTATATAGAAAAAACAATGATTGTGCCAAGTAGGATTGCAAGTCTAAATGAAATAATTAAATCGAGTTCAATGCTGTTCGCATTTAAGTCAGTCGACCCAGCTATTTTTACCAGCGATGTTGAGAAAAATCCAATACCTACTACTGTTATAAAAGAAATTAATGCCCATGCGAGTGAGGCATAGCTAAGTGAATCAACTATAAAATGTCCAATAAAGGAAAAGTAAAGTAGTGATGCAATCATCTCCCCAAGTCTGGAAAGTATCAGTGGAATAGCTATTCGGGTAATTTCCATGTTTGATCACCCGTGTTTGTTTGTAAGTCGCTCTTTCAATCCCATTCTTTAAGTAGGCTGATTAAAGAGGGTGTTCCTTCCGCAGCAAAATATTTTTTCCTGAAGTAGTACTCGCACATCGATATTTTGTGTTTTGTTTGTTTTCGTTTGTTGAATTCTTTATCCAGTGCGGAAAGAGACTTTTGTGTTGATGGGTAAATTTTGTATTTTTTTAGCAGTTCTTCGATTGCTAGAAATACCAGGTCCATATATTCCAGCGTTTCTTGAATGTATGATCGGCATTCAGCCTCTGTGACCGCCCCCTGTCTGGACAAGGTAAAGAATCTATTTTTAATTTCATCAAACCCATTAACTCTGAACATGTTTGAATAAACCCACTTGTAGTGCTTGTTTGTTGTGCCTGTTAAGTAGGTAAAGCTCATTGTTGTCTTTAGCATCATATCCCGGGCTATCTCACAACCCATCCAAAGGTTTCCCGACTGCCAACAGCCTTGAACATCCTGGAATGCATAAAATACGGGAAGTTTTTCACGATGAGCTACATAAATGTGTTTCTCCAGAGGTATCTCGGACTTCAATTGATTGAATTTCTCCTCGTTCTCCAATGCATGCCCAATTAATGATCTATGAATGACGTTGTTTTCAGTGTTTGACAACACTGGGCCATAGAGGAAGCGCTGATCATAAGTGATCTCATCAAATGCTTTCTCGATCTTCTTAATAATATCTTCCAGCTCGGAAAATGTTATATAGTCAGCATCAATGTGGATGCTGGTGTTACCGTAAAAATCTGTTGTGTTATGAACCTCTTCATCTTGGGAGATGTAGTGGTAGTTTATATCTGTAACCAAGGCGTGTTGGCTGTTTTTGATGTTGTTAGCTTTAGGTCGTTGATCGCATAGAATAATGCAGTCGATATCGGAATGAATGGTCCCAATCCCCTCGATTAAAGAACCTGAAATAACGAGAATGCTTGTGCTTTCTAAAAAAACTCTTTCGCGTAGATATTTTTTTGGGATTGAGATTTTTCCATCTAATATGGAGATTTCATTGTCAAATATTTTCGATTGCGAAGTTTTTATGAGCGCGGTCATTGCCTAATACTCCCTGTGCAATGGTTTTGTAAGTTGTGAGAGGCTTCACTCCAAAGGAATAGTGGCAAGTATTTTACTTGGGCCCGTCTCACCGCTCAGAAGTAATAGTACTCATGTACTGAACCCTAGTGTCGATATGCGCAGGTCGTCAATACTTATACAAAAAATCAGAAGTGTCTTACAGGGATTGATTTCCAGGTATTCAATCCAGGAAAGAAACTTTGTTTTTTCTTTGGAAGATTATTCCTACAGTTCATAGCCCGAGAGGTTGTAGGAGTAAAGTTGGGGGCGTCGTATCAGTAAAGACTATCTCGCACTCTCACCGGTGCTTCCCGGTCATACGCCTCGGCATCGAACAGTCCATCGTTCAGGCGCTTGTGAAATGCCCCGGCAGTCGGCAGCGCAGAGCGTTCGAGGTGTTTGTGCGGGTTCCACAGATCCGAACGCACAATCGCTTTCGAGCAGTGGAAATACGCCGCTTGCACCGTCACCAGCATCACCGTGCGCGCCGGTTTGCCATTGACTGCAAAACTCTCCAGCAACTCGGGCTCGGCGCTGATCTGGGCTGTGCCGTTGACCCGCAGTGTCTCGCCGATCCCCGGGATGATGAACAGCAGCGATACCCGCGAATCGAGCACGACATTGCGCAGCGTGTCGATGCGGTTGTTGCCCGGTCGATCCGGAATCGCCAGCGTGCGTTCATCGACGATCCGCACGAAACCCGGCGTATCGCCACGCGGCGAGCCGTCCAGGCCGTCGGGGCCTACCGAGCTGATAATCACCAGTGGCGAGGCGCGGACCATCGCCTGATAGTCCTCGTTTAGAAACGGGATCTGCTTGCGCACCGCGCGGTCATGGGGCAGGCCGTAGATCGCTTCCAGCGCTTCGATTGAATTCAACATCGTTCATCCCTTTACGAATCAGAAAACCAGCCCCATCCGCCGTTCATAACCGATCCGGCCTTTGTACGCTTCGCCGCTGTCGACAAAGCCGTATTTGGCATACAGCGCGATGGCCGATTCATTGTCCGCATCCACCGATAACTCCAGTCCTTTGATTTCCGGCCAGGCCTGGCGCGCCGCCTCGGGCAGGGCTTGCAGGCAGGCTTTGCCATAGCCTTTGCCCTGGGCTCGGCGATCAACTTGCAGGGCATGCAAAGTGGCGCTGTGTTCGTCGGCCCAGTCCGGCAGCACCGGCGGGCGCTTGAGCAGCAGGAAGGCCACCGGAGCATCCTCAACCAGCAGCGCGAAGCCTTTGACCCCGGGGCCAGGCTTGGACAGCAAAGTATGCAATGCACCATGAATGTCGCCGGAGAACCGGATTTGTTCGGCGTGGATTTCGATTGCCTCGACCTGTTGACGCTGCAGGGCGCTCAGGCTTTCGTAAGGAACGAGTCGGGCTGTCACTGGAGTGTCCTTTTTCCAACGGAAATGAGCTTCGGATTCTAGCGAATTTGCTCCCATGGATTATTTTTATTTCCGTTGTCGATTTGGCGGATCGTCAGTCGACTAAGGGTGTCTTCAACAAAAAAAACACGGAGAACCATCATGAATGCTCAGACCCAGATTCGTAGCCTGATCGATACCTATCGCCAGGCAGTCATGGCCAAGGACGTGGAAAAGGTCATGGCCCTGTACGCCGATGACATCGTTTCCTTCGACGCGGTCAAAGCCCTGCAATTCAAGGGCAAGGAGGCTTACCGGGCGCATTGGCAGGAATGCATGGAGATGTGCCCTGGCCCGCACATTTTCGAGTTCCACGAGGTCGACATCGTGTCGTCGCAGGAGATCGCTTTCGCTCACTGGCTGGCGCATTGCGGCGGCACCAATGAAAAGGGTGAAACCCAGGCCTGCTGGATGCGCGTCACCGCGTGCTACCGCCAGGAAGCGGGCTTATGGCAGATCGTTCACGAACATTGGTCGGCACCGTTCGACATGACGAGCGGCGCGACCCTGTTCAATCTGGAACCCTGACGCTCGATCTGATTCGTTGGGCTGTTTATCGGAAAGCAGCGCCAAAGCACCCATCTGCAGCCATAGTTGATCCGTTCGATCAGGGCACAGTCCCCAAGAAATGGAGAGCCCCCATGAAGTATTTATGCCTGGTCTACAGCAACGAGCACGAGTTGCACTCGCTGCCCGACAGCCCCAAGGACGCTGAATGCATGGCCTACGCCGAGTCGATCCAGGGCAGTGGGCGGATGCTCGCCGCCGAAGCGCTGGAGTCGGTACAGACCGCGACCACCGTGCGCATGCGCAACGGCAAGATGTCGATTACCGATGGTCCGTTCGCTGAAACCAAGGAGCAATTGGCTGGCTTCTATTTGATCGATGCCAAGGACCTCAATGAAGCCCTGCAGGTCGCCGGCAATATTCCGGCGGCCCGGGTCGGCTGTGTCGAGGTGCGGCCTGTTCGTCAGTTGAATCCTTGAATAACCGGTACAACGGGAGTGTTTTGATGAGTCTGCCATCCCAGCAACGAAAGCCCGCCGAAGGCACGCCGCACTGATGCCCGGCGAATCGGTACGGGCGCGAGTCGAGCAGGTCTACCGCGAAGAGTCGCGGCGGATTCTGGCGACTTTGATCCGTCTGCTCGGCGATTTCGACCTCGCCGAAGAAGCGCTGCACGAGGCGTTCTTCGTCGCGGTCGAACGCTGGCAGCGTGACGGTGTGCCGGACAACCCGCGCACCTGGCTCGTGTCCACCGGGCGCTTCAAGGCCATCGATGTGTTGCGCCGACGCGCGCGTTTTAATGCGTCCCGACCGATGTTGATCGCTCAACTGCAAGCGCTGGAGCAGGCTGACTGGAGTGACGAAGACGTGGAAGACGATCGCTTGCGGCTGATCTTCACCTGTTGTCACCCGGCATTGGCGGCGGACGCTCAAGTGCCGTTGACCCTGCGCGAAGTCTGCGACCTGACCACTGAGGAAATCGCCCGGGCTTTTCTCTCGGCGCCCGCCACTATCGCCCAGCGCATCGTGCGGGCCAAGGCGAAGATTCGTGACGCGAAAATCCCTTATCAGGTGCCCACACTGACGGAATTGCCCGAACGTCTCGACAGTGTGCTGCGGGTGATTTACCTGGTGTTCAATGAAGGCTACTCGGCGTCCATCGGCAACGAATTGACCCGCGAAGACCTGACGCGTGAAGCGATTCGTCTCGGCCGGTTGTTGATGGAATTGCTCCCCGAACCGGAGGTGATGGGGTTGCTGGCACTGATGCTGTTGCATGAGTCCCGGCGTCTGGCCAGGACTTCATCGAGCGGTGAACTGATTGTGCTGGATGAACAGGATCGCTCATTGTGGAACGCCGAGTTGATTGCCGAAGGTTGCGCATTGGTGGAGCGGGCGCTGACAACGCGGCGTTTCGGGCCTTATTGCCTGCAAGCGGCGATTGCGGCGGTGCATGCCGAAGCGCCCACGGCGGCGGAGACGGACTGGCCGCAGATTGTCGGTCTGTATGACGTGCTGCTGCGGGCCGTGCCGTCACCGGTGATCGAACTCAACCGCGCGGCGGCGCTGGCCAAACGCGATGGCCCGTTGGCGGGTTTGATGTTGGTCGAAGGGATTCTGGCGCGGGGCGAATTGCTGGATTACCACCTGGCGCATTCGGCGCGGGCAGAATTTTGCCGGCAGTTGGGGAGGGTGGATGAGGCGCGAGCGGCGTATGAGCGGGCGTTGGAATTGACGCAGCAAGTGCCGGAGCGGCGGTTTATCGAGGGGCGGCTGCGGGCGTTGGAGTGATGTGATCTTGCGGGCCCCTTCGCGGGCAAGCCTCGCTCCTACAGGATTGAGTTGATCACACCTCTGCGACTCGACCCGAATCTGTAGGAGCGAGGCTTGCCCGCGAAGGGGCCCGCAAGACCTTCACTCCAACATCTTGCCAAGCAACCAACTCCCCGCCGGCCCCGGTGGATGCAGCCGCGACCACAGCGCATCGACGTACACCGTTTTCGGCCAGCCGCGCCCATTCAGTTCCACCAATGAGCCAGCCCCGAACCGCCCCACCAACCACCGAGGCAACGGCGCCCAGCCGAATCCGCCCTGGGCCATTTCCAGCAGCATCAGGTAACTGGGTGCCGACCAGACACGTCCCTTCGCCCGGCTTTCATACGGATTGACGATCGTCGCCAGACGCAGCTCACGGTGCTGTTGCAGCACGTCCTGATCGATGTCGGTCAGTTTCGCCAACGGGTGAGCGTGGGACACGAACAGAGCGATTTCCGTGCGCTCGTCCACCGTCGAACTGACCAGGTCTGGTGGGTAACTGTCCTGCTTCTCGGCGAAGGCAACGTGCGCTCGACCCCGTTGCACCAATGCCACCAAGTCATCGCATTCGGCGATCAGGCATTCCAGTTCCAGGTCGGGATAGCGCTGCTCAAAAGCACTGAGCGCTGCTTCAAAACGGTCGGACTGATAGGTGTCGGATATTGCCACCGTCAGCTTCGGCTCGACGCCTTGGGACAGTTGGCTGGCGGTCATTTCCAGACGGCTGGTGGCGGCCAGAATTTCTTCGGCCCGTTGCAACATGACATGCCCGGCCGGGGTCAGGCTCGGTTTGCGGCTGCTGCGGTCGAAGAGGACGAGATCAAGGTCGATTTCCAGGCTGGCCACCGCGGCGCTGATGGTCGACTGACTGCGACCGAGCTTGCGCGCCGCGGCGGAAAACGAACCTTGAGTCGCCGCCTGGACAAACGCCAGCAGCACTTCGTGGGAAGCCATGAACTATCGCCTTGGTCGATGGTTATTGGTTATGAAGTATCGGCGTGACCACCGATCATGGCAACCACAGTCACTCAGGGGAGTCCTGGCCATGAACGCCAACAAATCCATCACTGAACGAATTTTTCAGGCCATCGGTTTCGAACTGCTGGCGATATTGATCTGTACCCCGCTGCTGGCCTGGATCATGGACAAACCCATGCTGGAAATGGGTGCGGTCACCCTGGCCATTGCAGCCCTGGCGCTGGCTTGGAACGTGGTCTTCAACGGCCTGTTCGACCGGTTGCTCAAGCGCTTGGCGATTGTGCGTAGCGCTTGGGTGCGTGGGGTGCATGCGCTGTTGTTCGAAGGCGGCCTGGTGGCGTTCGGTGTGCCGTTGATTGCCTGGTGTTTGCAGGTCAGCCTGTGGCAGGCATTGCTGCTGGACATCGGCGTGCTGCTGTTTTTCCTGCCCTACACCTACGTGTACCACTGGGGTTATGACGTGATGCGTGAGCGGCTGGTGGTGCGCAGGGCTTGCGAGGTTGGTTCGCTTGAGCCGCATCATCGCAATCTGCCTTGAAGGTTTTGTGCCAGGAGGGCGCCGCAAATCCGGCCTCTTACCGATGGTCGGAAGGGCTCAAGAAAGGCTCTGGCCCGCCGATGACGCTGATGTCGATCTTGCGATGCTGGTGGTGAACCAGCGTCGCTGACAGGGATGTCCGGACATCTTGCACGCCACTTGGGCGTGCCTTATCCCTGTCATGAGATACCACTCGAATGTTTTTGCAAAAATCCCTGAGAGCGCAAATCCTCGCCCTGTTGAGCGGCAGCCTGTTGGCGATGTTGCTGATCGCTTTGGCCTGCTTTCACTTCCTGTCCAATGGCGTTCAGAACTACGCGAACCTGATTGAAGGTCCGTTGCACACCTCGCAATTGATCGATGAAGCCAACCTGCAATTCAAGGTGCAGGTTCAGGAGTGGAAAAACGTTCTGCTGCGCGGCAAGGAACCTGCGAACCTGGACAAATACTGGAAGCAGTTCGAGGACCGTCAGCGCGATGTGCAGGGCATCCTCGGTGAACTGGCCGGGCAGAAGGGCATCGAGCCGCAACTCAAGACTCGCATCGAACGCCTGCGTGAAGAGCATCGTGTATTAGGGGTGGCCTATCAGAAGGGCCGTGACGCCTACGTGGCCGCCGGTGCCGACCCGACAGCCGGCGACAACGCGGTCAAGGGTGTGGACCGTGCAGCCAGTGAGCAGATGAGCGAGTTGGTCAGTGAGTTGCGCAAGCAGGGCACCGAGCAATCGAAGCTGATCAGCGCCAGCGCCGATCGGACGGTGTGGTTGGGGCTTGTGGTGATGCTGGTATCGGGCCTGCTGATTGGCCTGTTGAGTCTGTGGCTGGTCAACCGCAACCTGGTGGAACCGATTCGCAAGCTGATCGACTACGTGGCACAACTCAGCCAAGGGCGCTTCGCCGAGCGCGTGGCCAGCCATCGTCAGGATGAATTGGGCAACCTGGCGAGAGCCGCCAACACCTTGCGCGATTTCCTCGCCGAAACCTTCAACCGTTTGCAGCGCAGCGCGACGGATCTGGACAGCGCCAGCGGTGAGCTGAATTCGATTGCCGGCCTCATGGCCAGCGGCACCAACGAGCAATTCAATCGCACCGATCAAGTGGCCACGGCGATGAACGAAATGTCCGCCACCGCGCAAGAAGTCGCGCGCCACGCAGCGGACGCGGCACGGGCGGCCGATGACGCCGATCAATCCGCCCAGCAGGGCGAAAAAGTCATGCAGGGCACCATTCACACCATCACCCAAATGCGCGGCGAAATCGCTAACACCGCCACGGTCATCCGTCGTCTGGAAGCCGACAGCGGGCGCATCGGTAAAGTGCTGGAAGTGATTCGCGGCATCGCCGAGCAGACCAACCTGCTGGCGCTCAATGCCGCCATCGAAGCGGCCCGTGCCGGTGAAGCCGGGCGTGGTTTTGCGGTGGTCGCCGATGAAGTGCGCAGCCTGGCCCAGCGCACGGCAGCGTCGATCATCGAGATCAACCAGATCATTCAAACCGTGCAAACCGGTGCGATGGACGCGGCCCAGGCGATCGAAAGCGGCCAGTCGCGCAGCGAAGAAAGCGTCGAGCAAGTGACCCAGGCCGGCGCCATGCTCGAGCGCATCACCCATGCCGTGGAAGCCATTCGTGACATGAACCGCCAGATCGCCACCGCCGCCGAAGAACAGACGTCAGTGGCCGAAGACATTTCGCGCAACCTCACCGAAATCACCAGCATCGCCAGTACCAACCTGGACAACGTGCAGCGCACCGAAGCGGCAAGCCACAATCTGCATGGCTTGTCGGGGCAATTGAATGAAGTGACGGCGCGGTTGAGTGCCTAGTGAAATGGGCAATATGCCCGGCGCGCTTTTCAGCACGTCCGCCTGAAAATTAAGGCATACGCAATGCTCAGGTGACCGTTGATCGAATACGTTCGGTTGCGTCACCTGATTCAGCCGCAACCTGTAATTTCTGACAGTAGACAAGTTTTTTCACGCAGCGCTACATAACGCCTGGCGCGCCTATTTGACCCGCCAGTACTTTCACAAGGAGGTTGCGATGATCGAAACATTGAGCCCAATGACACTTGTCGGCGGTCAGATTGTTGTTCTTTACGTTAACCAGGCAGACCCGCTGATTCCGAAAGTGGTCGTTCCGGCACGTGAACATTTTAAAGCAGGCGAAAGAATCACAGTATCGTGCGGCAACATCGAGGTTGCCTCTCACGTCTATCGAGAAGGTGATTCCTTTCCTGTGCACGTTTCTTTGAGTAAAGAGAAACTCGCTCTAATCGCTGGCACGGGGGAGTTTTTCTACGTGATCAAACATCTGGACGGAACGACCTCCACCTCAGATTCTTTCCGTTGCAAGGTGGAGGTATTTAACAGCCAATCGTCCGTCAGCCACGCTAACGGAGAGCGTTGAGGCTACTGTGCCAACGCCAGCGTAAACATGAACTCCGTCCCCTCGGACGGAGTTGATTTCACATCAAGCCGCCCCCCATGAGACTGCGCAATCTGACTGGCAATGTACAACCCTAGCCCGAGCCCGGCCTGCGGTGATCCGCCAGTTGGCTTCGAGTAGGGCTGGAACAGGTGCGGTAGCGCATCCTCGGCAATCAGCCCCTGGTTCTTCACGCTCAACACAAAGTGTCCTTCCTTGACCTTTGCACTGACTTCGATCGGGCCGTGGGGATCTCCATGGACAACGGCGTTTGCTACCAGATTGGATAGCAATTGCGCGACCCGTTCGCGATCGCAACTGATGTTGTTCAAGTCGCCAATCGACGACTGAATGATGCGTTTGGGGTGAATGCTCTGGATCTCGGAAATCACGTGCCGCAACGCATCTCTCAGGTCTGGGCATGGCTCGATGTTCACCGGGATGCCTCGGCCCAATGACCCCCGGGCAAAGTCCAGCACATCGTCCACCAGTTTGGTTGCCCGTCGGGCGCTGGTGAGGATGTGTCGGGCGCGCTGCTCATTGGCGGGGTCGGAAAGTTTGCGCAGGAGCATTTCGGCGCCGGCGCTGATGGCGAACAAGGGGTTGCGCAGGTCATGGCCAAGCACGGCGATGAACTGTTCGCGCAGTTCGGCGGTTCGGCGTTCCTGGACCAGCGCCGCTTCGGTCTGTTGCCGGGTTTCTTCTGCTTCGATTTGCAGCGCGAGCATTCGGGCGAACGATTCCATGGTGCTCAGGATTGTGCTGGACTTGAGCGGCGCAGGATGAGAGTCCAGGGCGCAGATGCTGCCGAAAAGACGTCCGTCGGTGCGCACAATCGGCACGGCAATGTAGCTTTCAAATGGACAGTTACTCAGCGTGTACTGATCGCGGTAGAGCGGATCTTCACTGGCGTTGTCGATGATCACCGAGCGCTGGTATTGGCGCACTTCGTTGCACAGGGTAGGCACCAGGTCCAGTTTATCGCCCACCTTCAAACCTGAATCCAGTCGATCAAGCACCGCGCAGGCTGTCCAGGAATCTTCAGTGACCCGGGCTACTGCCGCGAACCGCAAGCCGGTCAACTCACTGATCACCTGAAGAATCGCCGGCACCGCACTGATCCGGCCGATTGTGGTGATGTCTGCTGCCGCTGTTTGCCCCATATCCTTGGTTCTCTGCTTCAACGTGCCAAATGGTTTTTGTGATTTTTGAAGGATTCTAGCGGGCTTGTGTGAATTTTCGCGACTTCGTTCGTCGCTTCAGCGAACGGCCTGACGCCGAACGCAAAAAAGCCGCACGACCCGAAGATCGTGCGGCTTCTTGCAGATGAATCACTTGTCTTGTTTGTTGCTCAGAACCTTGCCGGTCGTGGCGTCGAGGTCCACGTCCCACTCGGTACCATCAGCCAAACGCAGTTCAACTTCATATTCGTAACCGTTGAAGTGGTTATCCAGGTCGGTATCAGTAATCGTGGCCCCCGGGTGTAACTTCAAGGCCGCCTGGTTCAGTTCTTCCAGGGATTTGATCTTGCCACTCTTGACCAGCTCGGGGATCTGGTCGACGCGAACGTCAGCCTGGGCCAGGCCAGCGGTGAGGGTCAGGGCAGCAGCGGTGAACAGGGCAGTTAACGTTTTCATGAAGTTCTTTCCTTGGGGTGAACTGTTTAAGTGGGATCAGATTAAACAGCGCAACTTAATTCACCCTTAATTACCTGTGGCGTCAGATTGAAAGCTTCGCGGGCAAGCCTCGCTCCTACAGGTCTTGTGCAGACCTTGTGGGAGCGTGGCTTGCCCGCGATGGGAACGACGCGGTGCAGAGCCTGGCGCCGATCAGTACCCGTTGTTCTGCAACAACTGCGCAACACTCGCCGCCGCCGGCCGCTTATAGAACTTCAGCAGTTCGCTGGCGCGGTTGGTGAAGATGCCATCGACACCCGCATCCATGACTTTCTGATAATCCACGGCGTCGTCGATAGTGTAGACGTGCACCAGCAAGCCCTGATCATGGGTGTACTGGTTCATCCACGGTTGCACCAGGTCGGAATAGCTCTGATCGCCACCCTTGGTCAGTGCGGCTGAAGGGCCTGTGCCGATAGCGCCCTGGGCCTTGGCGTAGTCAACCCATTGCTGGAATTCGGCTTTGTCTTTCGGTTCCTGCCTGGCGTAGTAGGTCGCTTTATCCTTGGCGCCGGATTCGGCGAACGTCACTTTGGATTTTGGCTCGATGCTGCCTTCACCCACCCACAACAGCAGGATTTTCGGCACTTTGGGCATTTCCTTCTGCAGCAGTTCGAGACTGCTCTTCTCGAAGGTTTGCAACACCACTTTACCTTTGCCCTGACCGACCGCCAGATTGCTCTTGGCCAGTTTTGAACCGGCCGGGCTCAGCCAGCCGCGATCCTGCAATTTATCCTTGAGGTCGCGCTCGATGCCGGGAAACTGCTTGGGCTCTTTGGTTTCGATGTACAGGCCTGGTTTGTGCAGCGGGTTGCCCTGGGCGATGTCGATGATTTCATCCAGGGTCAGAATTTTCAGGCCCGCATAGCCCGGGCGTGCGCGATCCGGGTAAGCGGCGTTGAACCAGCTGCCGGCGTCCAGGGTTTTGAGTTCGGCGATAGTGAACTCGTTGGCCAGGCTGTCCTTGCGCTCAGGGAACTTGGTGGCGACATCCGTGGTGCGTTGCAGGTTGTTGTCATGCAGGGCGAACAGCACGCCATCCTTGCTGCGTTGCAGGTCCAACTCCAGGTAATCGGCACCCAGATCACGGGCCAGTTTATAGGCCGCCGCAGTGGATTCCGGTGCGTCGAAAGACGCACCACGGTGGGCGATCACTGCCGGATGCGGAATGCCCAGACGGGTCGCCAGCGAGGTGGGGTTTGGCTCGTTGGTGGCCTGTGCCTGGCCGAGGCCGAGCATCAGGCTCAGCAGCAAGGCGCTCTTGGTGAAGTTGACAGGCATGCTCGAAGTCCTTTTGCGATGGGTTTTCAAAGACGTCTCTTTTAACAACTGAGCGCCACTTGCGCTATCGCCAGACCGACATAAACGTGTTTAAAGGAGTTTTTTCAGCGCATTTGTGCGGTTCTTTGCAGTACCCTTGGCCCCGGCCATTTCCCCGGCAGAGGGAAACCCGTTCGCTTGCCCTGCGTGTAAACCATCGATCACCGGTCTTTCGACCTTTTGTGAGGTTTATCATGCGCATCACATCCCAGCTCATTTGCCAGGCCGCCGACCAACTCAAAGGCTTCGTCGGCCTCAATCGCAAGACCGGCCAGTACATCGTTCGTTTCAGCGAAGACTCGTTCGGCATGGACGTGGCGGATGACGGCATCATCCCCAGCAGTGAATTCGTCTGGGCTTCTGGCCCCGAGCAGACCATGACGCTAAAGCGCGAACTGATCCAGTTGCTGCTGGACCAGAACATCGACGACCGGATCAACATCACCGAACCGTTGCGGGTGTACATGAATCGGCGGGAAGTGCCGGAAATTTCGGCGGTGAGGAGTTTGGTGCGGGGTTGAAATTTCCCATCGCGAGCAGGCTCGCTCACACATTGAATGTGGAAGCGAGCCTGCTCGCGATGGCGATCCAAAAAACACGGAACCTGCTACTGCTCAACCACACGCCTCGATCAACGCCCGAACCAACGGCGGCAGAGTACCCTGGAGCGCGGCGCGTTCCGGTTGGAACAAGGTGGCAACGAAGAACGGATGATCTTTTAGCTCCACCGCCCGCAGATCCCCCGCCGAATCATGGCCGACTGCATGCAACTGTTGTTTCAGTAGCTCACGTTCAAACTCA
The DNA here is from genome assembly GCF_014192635.1 of Pseudomonas sp. Tn43. Lineage (NCBI taxonomy): Bacteria > Pseudomonadati > Pseudomonadota > Gammaproteobacteria > Pseudomonadales > Pseudomonadaceae > Pseudomonas > Pseudomonas sp. Tn43. Next base: position 279,505 of record NZ_JACHYG010000003.1, on the reverse strand, counting down.
GGATTCACGCCATAGCGGCAGCGATATCCTTCACGAATCTCAGCGTTTTCGTACGCCTTGGCGATCAACGAGCCTTCAACCAAATGAATGCTGTCGACGGCTTCCACCAGCGAACAGGTCAGCGGCGTGAGTAACGCTCGCGTGGCCTCGGGCGAGGTCTCGCCGTGTTCGGCATCGCTCCAGCCCAGAACGTTGCGGGCAAATTCCAATACCGCGTGCTGAAAACCGCCGCAAGTGCCGAGGAAAGGTCGCTGCTGCTCTCGGGCAAAACGGATCGCCCGTAAGGCACCGTCCATGTCGCGATAAGGGCTGGCGGGCACGCACCAGAAACCATCGAAGTCATTCAGTGGCGTAGCGGCGTTGATGCGGTCGGTGGCCAACCATTGAAACTGAATGTCTTGGCCTGAGTGTTCGGCAGCCATGCCAAGGGCGACAGGAATGGCTTGGTGGGCGGTGACCTCTGGGTCGTGATCGCCGATCAGGGCGATGCGGATGGCGCTGGTTTCCATGAGTGATCTCGACGCTTGTTGATTCCTGGTACCCACTATAGATTGGCGATTACGCACGCTGAAACTTCCTTCAATGGCGGTTCCTTACCTTGCGAAGGCTTCATGACCTCCAACGCCAGTTTCATTCTGAAACAAATTACGGCGTTCTCTTCAGCGCTATCCGGCCTTCGGCAAAACAGTACACATTGTCATTTTTTGCAACCCGATTCAGCACTCATAACAGGTCAGGAACATGTCTAGCGCCGACTCCACAACGGTGTGCTGCATCTCGGGCGACAAGCCTGGCTGGCCCATGGAAATCTGCGGCCAGAACGCAAAGGACTTGAGCAATCCCTGGACCTGTTGTGCGGCGAATTCGGGGGCGACCGGTTTCAATCGGCCATCGGCCTGAGCAGCCCGAATCCATACAGTCACGCCTTCTTCACGTTCACCCATCCGGGCGACCATGTTCTGCGCGCGCTCGGGAGAATGGATGGTGGCGGCGATCGCCACTCGCGCCAGGTCGAGAAAATTGTCATCGGCCAGCATCTGCAATTTCGCCTGCAACAGCTGACGCAACTGGTCGCGCAGGGGCAGATCAGGGCGGTAGGCGGTTTCCTGTTCGGCCGTTACCCGCGCCCACAACTGATTGAGGATTTCGGCGAACAGCTCCTCTTTACTCGGGAAGTGGTTGTACACGGTGCGCTTCGACACGCCAGCGGTGGCGGCGATCTTGTCCATGCTGGTGATATCGAAACCGTTGGCACGGAATTCGGCAATCGCCGCCTGGATGATGGCTTCGCGTTTACGGTCGGTGAGGCGATATGGAGCTGTCATAAATACGCTTAGGCACGAAAAGGTTGAGAACTACACTTGGCAGTTTACTTGCGAACGACTTTGATGCAACCTTGAAACTACACTGTGCAGTGTAATGTTTTGTTAATCCTGCCCGGTAAAAAATAGAACTCGCGGCTGATGCGTGCGTGCTTTGGCCATCTATCGTCCCCAAAGGGAAAATCGCGAACTGCCGTTTTCCTGGAGTCATTCAGTCATGGCCCCTTTAACCCCAGCGGATAACGCCTCAACGCCTGAAGCTTCACGACAGGCGCAAGGGCAATATCGAAATCATGTACCTGTGAAGCGCGAAGGCTTTCGCAAAACCTTGCGCATCTTGTGGGACTTTATCTTCAACAAGCCGCGCGACACCCGTCCGTCCGCTCCCGTCCCGGTGCAAACCCTGACCCAGGCAGCGTTGATCGCTGCGCCCAACCACAGCGTCTATCGTCTGGGTCATTCCACTGTACTGCTCAAACTGCGAGATAAATTCTGGATCACCGACCCGGTCTTCGCCGAGCGCGCCTCACCCGTGCAATGGGCTGGCCCGAAGCGTTTCCATCAGCCCCCGATCAGCCTCGAAGACTTGCCACCGATTGAAGCGGTGATCCTGTCCCACGATCACTATGACCACCTCGATTATCAGGCCGTGCTCAAACTGGCGGATAAAGCCCGATACTTCCTCACCCCGCTGGGTGTAGGCGACACCCTGATCAAGTGGGGTATCGATGCCAGCAAAGTGCGCCAACTGGATTGGTGGCAGAGCACTGAGGTCGATGGCCTTCAATTCGTCGCCACCCCTTCGCAGCACTTTTCCGGCCGTGGCCTGTTCGACGGTAACAGCACCCTTTGGGCGTCGTGGGTGATGATCGACGGCGACACGCGGATTTTCTTCAGTGGCGACAGCGGTTATTTCGACGGCTTCAAACGCATCGGCGAACAGTACGGCCCATTCAACCTCACGCTCATGGAAACCGGCGCCTACAACGTCGAGTGGCCGCATGTTCACATGCAGCCCGAGCAAACCTTGCAGGCGCACATCGACCTCAAAGGGCGCTGGTTGCTGCCGATCCACAACGGCACCTTCGACCTGTCGATGCACGCCTGGTACGAACCCTTCGACCGTATTTTGGCATTGGCCTGGGAACGAAACGTGTCGATCACCACGCCGCAAATGGGCGAAGCATTCAACGTGATGTATCCGCAACGGGGCAGTGCGTGGTGGTTTGGATTGGAAGGCGAAAGCGATCAGGCGGCGCCTCAGAACGCTTGATGTTGTGCTATCGGGCCGCTTGCCATGGGCGCGGCACGTGATGCCGAATGCAATCTGTAGCAGCTGGCGAAGCCTGCGTTCGGCTGCGCAGCAGTCGTAAAATCAGAGATTGCGGTATGTCAGGCAGACCGCGTTAGCTGGATTCACGACTGCTGCGCAGCCGAACGCAGGCTTCGCCAGCTGCTACAAAAAAGTGGGTGGCCTGGCTCCTTGCCCTATCTATTTACGTTAGTCAGGTTTGGATATTCCGAGATCTTTGCCACGGTCAAATCGCGAAGTTGTCCACCCAGTAATTCGTCCAGTTCTTCCCGAGACAGTCCGAGCCTTTGGGCAGCCTCAGTCTTGCTCAGCTGACCGTTTTGGAGGAGCAGGCCAATCTTCATGACATGTTCGGCTTTGGCCCGCATCTCACCCGCCTCGGGATAGCCCGGCGCCTCGTGAAGGCAGCTGTTGCTTCCATCGATTTCATTCATTGGCTGGCACCTCATTCAACCATCGCATAATCCGCCCGCCCCACCGGGTCCGGTGTCGACCCTCTCACATTCATCCCTCTGCCCGTTGCAAATCCCGGGAAGAACACCAGGCCTTGCGACTCGAAGCAATACGCCAACGCCAGTCGGGTGACATCGAGCACATCGCGTTCCGCCTCGAAGCGCTGAATGGCGTCAATGGAAACCCCGGACTCCTCGGACAATTCTTCAACGCTCCAGCCCAGCATCGCTCGGGCCTGGGCGCAGTGGGCGGGGGTGAACTGAAAGAGGGCGATACGTTCCAGGGTGATTTTCATCGCAAGAGTGACCATGGTGTTCTCCGGGCTCGAGAGTGCTGATTCAAAATATACTGTGTTTTTGTACAGTTGTTTTGATCCCGGATCAAACTCATTTTTTTGATCGATTCTGTTTTCCGCTCCGGCAGGCGCTTGAGAGCGACTACGCTGTTTCTATGCGGGCACCTGAACGCTCAAGGCTTTCAACGCCCGCGAGCAGCAATGATTGAACGTCAGCTTTCTGATCTTCAATACAGGGAAGGTGGCGTTTATGACGCAGTGCGCCACAGCGTTATGCAGGGAAGGGAATCATGAAAAGACTACGTCTGTTATGTGCCCTGATCGGTTTTACAAGCTTGCCCGCCGCGGCTGATATGGCATCGTTGAGCAAAGAGGCCTTTGTCAGCAACCTGATAAGTCAAATGACCCTGGAGGAAAAAATCGGCCAACTGAGGCTGATCACTATTGATGAAAAGATGACTCCCGAAAAAATACGCGAAGAGATCGCCGCCGGGCGAATCGGTGGTACCTACGGCTCTGTAAGCCGTTTCGTAAACCGCCCCATGCAGGACGCGTCTCAACAAAGCCGCCTGAAAATCCCCATGTTTTTCGGCTGGGACGTGATACACGGCCATCGAACCATTTTCCCCATTGGGCTGGCATTGGCCTCCAGCTGGGACATTGGCGCTATTGAGCTAAGCGGCCGGATAGCGGCAAAAGAAGCCAGTGCAGACGGTATCGACCTGACCTTCGCCCCGATGATAGATATCGCCCGGGATCCTCGTTGGGGACGCACCTCCGAAGGCTTTGGCGAAGACACCTATCTGGTTTCGCGCATTGCCAAAGCGATGGTTCAGGCCTACCAGGGCACAAGCCCGAATGCACCCGACAGCATCATGGCCAGCGCCAAACATTTTGCGTTGTACGGGGCTGTCGAGGGTGGGCGCGACTACAACAGCGTCGACATGGGCCTGGCCAGAATGCACCAGGATTACCTGCCGCCTTATCGTTCGGCAATCGAGGGGGGCGCGGGGGCAATGATGGTCGCGCTTAACTCGATAAATGGCGTGCCAGCCACTTCCAATGCCTGGTTGATGCAAGACCTGCTGCGCAAGGCATGGGGCTTCAAGGGGCTGGTCATCAGCGACCATAACGGGATAAACGATCTGGTTCAGCATGGTGTGGCGAAGAATCACCGCGAAGCCGCCAGGCTCGCGATCAAGGCCGGCGTCGATATGAGCATGAACGACTTTTCCTACGGTCCGGAGTTACAGGGGCTGCTTGAGTCGGGCGCTATTTCCCAGAGCAATATCGATAACGCAGTGCGGGAAGTGCTGGGGGCCAAGTACGACATGGGGCTGTTCGAAGACCCTTACCGGCGCATCGGCATTGCCAGTGAAGACCCCGCTGACAACAATGCCGAACACCGTCTGCACAGAGCCCAGGCCCGTGAGGTGGCACGCAAGACATTGGTGCTGCTCAAGAATGAAAACGGCCTCTTGCCGCTGAAAAAAGAGGGCGTGATCGCACTCATAGGCCCGTTGGCAAAAAGTACCGTCGACATCATGGGCAGTTGGTCTGCAAGCGGCGTGGCCGAGCAATCGGTGACGATCTACGACGGCCTGAAAAACGCCATGACCCAGGGCTCGCTGATCTATGCCCGAGGCGCCAATCTCGAGGAGGATCAGGAGGTCGTTAAATACTTGGAATACCAGGGCGTGTCCAAAATCGAGAATGACCCTCGTTCGGCGGCAGAAATGATTGATGAAGCGGTGAAGGCTGCACAGCAAGCCGATGTCGTGATCGCAGTAGTGGGCGAGCCCCGCAGCATGTCTCATGAAGCGGCCAGTCGAACCAGCCTCGACCTGCCTGGGCGCCAGAGTGAATTGATCACCGCCCTGAAAGCCACCGGCAAGCCGTTGGTACTGGTGTTGATGAACGGCCGGCCACTGTCCATTGGCAAGGAGCACAAACAGGCTGATGCAATTCTGGAAACCTGGTACAGCGGCTCGGAAGGAGGCAACGCCGTGGCTGATGTGCTGTTCGGCGACTACAACCCATCCGGAAAATTACCCATCACCTTTCCACGCTCCGTGGGGCAGATACCCAATTACTACAGCCACTTGAACACCGGTCGCCCCTATATAGCGGGTGCGCTTCGCAACTACACGTCGCAATATTTCGATCAATCCCACGGTCCGCTTTATCCCTTCGGCTATGGGCTGAGTTATACCAACTTCAGCCTGACCGACATGGCCCTGTCGTCGACTACCCTGAGCAAGACCGACAACCTCGTCGCCAGCGTCCTGGTGAAGAACACTGGTCAGCGCGACGGCGAAACGGTGGTTCAGTTGTACATTCGCGATGTCGTGGGATCTGTCAGCCGTCCGGTGAAAGAACTGAAGAACTTTCAAAAAATCATGCTAAAGGCCGGAGAGGAGAAAGCAGTCCATTTCAGCATTAATGAGAACGACTTGAAGTTCTTCAACACCCAATTGGAATACGCCGCCGAGCCGGGCGAATTCCGGGTGCAGATCGGTCTGGATTCCCAGGACGTGAAGGAGCAGAGTTTTGAGTTGCTGTCAGAACAAGGCAGCGGCTGATGCTTATGGAATTGTGAGACAAACATTGCACCTGTGGCGAGGGGGCTTGCCCCCGTTCGGCTGCGCAGCAGTCGCAAGCCCGGTGCATGCGGTGTGTACCTGACAGAACGGCGTTGCAGGTTTCAGGTCTGCTTCGCAGCCCAACGGGGGCAAGCCCCCTCGCCACAGGTTTTGCACTTGGCAGGTGCTTTTTTGGCCTCGCTATTTCGCCCCCTCCAACCAAACGGACGGTGCCTGCCCCAGCACGCGACGAAACATCGTCGAGAACGCTGCCGGGCTGTCATAGCCAAAATCCAGGGCAATCCGCGTCACCGGCGTGCCCACCGCCAACCGCGCCAAAGCCAACACCACACAGGCCCGCTGCCGCCATTGGCTGAAACTCAGCCCAGTCTGCTGGCGGAACAAACGATTGAAAGTACGCAAACTGATATGCAACTGGTCAGCCCAGTGTTGCGGCGTTTGATGAGCGTTCGGTTGCTGGAGAAACGTCTGGCACAACCCCAGCAGTCGCGTATCCACAGGCAGCGGAATGTGCAACGGCAAGTGAGCGCTACGGGCCAGTTCATGCAGCAGCAAGTCGATCAGCGCACCATCGCGTCCGGCCTCGTCGTATTCCAGCGCAACCTCTACCGACTCCATCAGCAAATGTCGCATCAGCGGCGAAACATTGATTACCTGACAGCGATTGCCCAGATCAACCGCCCCCGGTTCGATGTACAAGCTGCGCGTGCTCACCCCCAGCATCAACACCTCATGCGCCACCCCCGGCGGAATCCACACCGCCCGCTGCGGCGGCACCACCCAATTGCCGTCGTGCGTACTCACCTGCATCACCCCGGTGGCGCCGTACAACAACTGCGCCCGTCGATGGGTATGGCGCGGCAACAGCTGCCCGTCGGGGTAATCCGTGCCGAGGGCCACCACCGGTCGCGGCGTGTCATCCAGCAGATCAATCGAAACATTGCGCATCGAGCGGTACCCAGCGGTTGGCGTAAACGCAAACATTATTGGCCGACTTGCTGAAGCAGGCCAAGCCTCATCGCCCTATCGTCGGCCACTCTCAACCAACGGACGATGCGCGATGTTCTTCTACCTCTTGTTGGCACTCTTCGGCTGCATGACCGGCGTCACCGCCGTGCTGTTCGGCTTCGGCGGCGGCTTCGTCGTCGTGCCCCTGCTGTACCGCATGCTCACCGCCAGCCACGGCGCCGACGCCCCCATCAGTCAATCGGCGATGCACATCGCCGTGGCCACCTCGACCTGCGTGATGATCGTCAACGCCCTGATCGCTACCGAAAAGCATCACCGCGCCGGTAATCTCATTCGCCATTACCTGTGGCCGTTGGGCGGGTTCATCGGTTTGGGCGCGATCGTCGGCGCCGTTGCAGCGATGTGGGCGAGTGGCGAACTGATCCGTTTTGCCTTCATCGCCTACCTCGGCGTGACGATTCTGGACTGCTTGTTCCGACGCGGTTTTCTTACACAGTCCGACGCCGTCATCCCACGGCGATTGGGCAGGGCAGAAGTGTCGGGCGGCGGTGTAGGCATCGGCAGCATCGCCACGTTCCTCGGCGTGGGCGGCAGCGTCATGACCGTGCCCTTGCTGCGGCGTTGTGGGCTGAGCATGTCCCATTCGACGTCCATGGCCAATCCGTTGAGTCTGCCGGTTGCACTGGCCGGGACGCTGACTTACATGGCGATGGCGGGTTTTGCCGAGTTTGATCTGGGGGCGTGGTTTGTCGGTTATGTGGATGTGCTGGCGTTTGCGGTGCTGACGGCTGGATCGCTGGTGGGGATTCGCCTGGCGACGCCGTGGATCGGACGGATACCGGACCAAATACATGCGCGGGTTTATATTGGTTTGCTGGTTTTGGTGATGCTGAGTATGTGCGCCAAGTGAGGTTGGAATCAGTCGGCTTATTCGCAAGAATAGGCCATGCACGACTTGCTGACCGACGCCGAATTATCAGTTCTAAGCGAACATGCGCTGGACTACATTTCGGAAGTTGTTCGCCAACCCTATGAGCTTGAATGGGTTGACGAGATCGTGAGCCAGGACTGAGTGTCCTTCACTACATGAACCAAAAGGACCAAGGATGTTGATCTTCAACTGCACTGAAGCGGCCAGTGACTTCTTCAGTCGCGTGAGCAAGGGCAAGAAAATCACTCCGGTGGAGAAACCGCCATCGCCTGTTATCGAAGACGACGAGTCAGTTGAGTCCACCGAACAGTGGCTGGTCCATGCAATCACCGTTCAACGCAAGCACGTGTTATTTGTCATCCATGTGCAAACCCGTTATTGCATGATTTTCGCGGACGCGAAAAAGGCCGATGTCGCAGGTTTTGTTCAACGTTTTTCCGAGCGATGGATAAACGGCCTGATCCATCATGCGGGGCAGCACGACATCCTTCGCTGGGCCGAAGATAAGCCAATGATGGAGCGCTTTGAGGAAAGCAATCGCGAGTACCGACTGTATAAACGCCGTCATCGCGGTGCGCAAAAGCACATCGACGAGATCGCCTGGATCTTCCAGGATTGCGCTGCGGAGTGGGGCACCTTACCGCCGGATGAGTATGCGGCCGGCTGCTTCGACGCGAGGATGAACGACTTCCTCAAAGGCAGTAAAGGTTATAAAGACTATTACTTCCCGAGCGAAGAGATGATGGTTCACTGGTTACGTCAGTATTGCGGGGTTGATGAGCAAAGTATTCAGGCAGCACGTGATCGACTTGAAGAGGTGAAGCAGGAAATTCGGGATCTGGAGAATCAGCTTCAGCAAAACTGATTACTTCTCCGCCAACCCCGGCGCTTCACGAATAATGAAGTGATCCAGATTTTCGATGTTGGCACTGAACACCCCGAACGTCTGTTCGGGGTTTTTCTTGCTCGGCACCTGCTTCAACTCCGGCGTCACCCCATAAAAGAAGCAATACAACTCGGCGTCACTGTCGACCGCGTGCTTGATCTCTTCCAGAAACGCCTTGCGCTTGCGGTAGTTGTCGATCAGCTTCTTGCTCAAATAAACGTTCACCGAATAAGGCTTCTTCTTCGCCTCGTCCGGTTGCTTGAACCAGACCTTCTGCTCGAAATCGATACGAAAACTCTGGGTGTAGTCCTTGATCTCCTTGATCTTGCCCCAGTAAATCAGCCCCTTGTTGTCCTGCAAATACTCAATCTTCTTGAAGAACGACCCATAAGGCGCCGAGTGCTCGCCAATCTTCAGCGGCATGCGCTTGAGCAGCTCCTTGTCCTCGAAGTTCGACACAAAACACTCCACCGGATGGGCGAAGACACTGGTCTTGTCCGGCGCCGACTCCCGGCTCGGATGCTCGACATTACTGGCCGTTGAAGCTGGTTTCGGGCCATCCCGCATGACATCCGCCGCCTCCGCCGGGTTTGACGGCTTACGCACATACTCACGCCGAGTCAGCAACAACTCCGACGGAAAATGCTCCTCCCGACTGTCATCCGATTCCGCACCATCCGCCTCCAGCCCCGGCGCCGGCGTCTTCAGGCTGACATAAGGACAACCCTCGACATGCCGCGTGCTGGGTATGTTCTTGAAGTGCGGTGTGCGCACGTAATTCACATTCTTGGCGTTGAACGTCCCCAACACGTTGGCCGCATCAAACGCCGAACGGCAGGCATCGTTGGGGCACTGGAAGTGTTCTTTGGCGGAGTCGAAATCCATGGTCTCGTCGAAATTCAAATCGCGCACGTCATAGATCGACAGCTTGTCGTCGAGGCTGAGGCAGTAGGCGAGGTCGAATTTCATGCTGGGCTCGGGTCCTTGAGTGGGGAAGGGTATTAATAGCGGGAGGCGGGGCGGGTTGCACTGAATGTTTTCGACGCGGTGCAAAATCTGTGCGAGCCTGCTCGCGATTTCCCCAAACCAGCGCAGTCACCAAGCTCGATGTAATCGGCATGATAATGCCGATTATGAGTTGGGTTTCCTAGGTAATCAGAATTATATTGCTGAAAACGAAGGGTTGAGCCACAGTAGTCGGCATCATAGTTCCGATTGTATGGCGCGCCATGTTAGGAAAACTCACGATCCAGACTTTCATTGAAGGCCATTGGCACGATGCAATGACGCTTTCTGTGTCGAACGTTCAGAAGGTTGATGAGTCGCGATGCAGCGCCTCTTACGACCAGCATTACTTGGTCGATTTCATCAATAAACTAGAGACGCCGTTCGAGCCCGCCATCAGTGTGAACCTTCCGCTGAGCTGGAACCCTGTCGATAGCAAAGGCTATCCCCCATTTGTCTACGACATCATACCGGCCGGCGCTGCTCGTAAATCGTTGCAGAAGCGATTCGGTGGGGAAAAGCCTGATGGCATGGACATGAGCTTTTTCCTCCTGAGTCGCTGCACGCCCTCGCCCATTGGGCACTTGCGCGTGAAGGAATCTTTCGAGCATATCGATCAGACTCGCAAGGAGGCCTTTGCGCGCAAAGAAGTCGTAGACAGAACAAATGACTTCCTCGAATACGCCTATGAATCTGGCGCTGCGCTAGGCGGTGCTACGGGCGCTCAGGGGGAAGCTCCAAAGCTGATTATGGTTGAGGATGAGGATGGAGCGCTTCATGCCGATGCGATGCTTTCTGACGAGCTTGCGCGTCGCCATTGGTTGGTGAAGTTTGCTCGCAACCAAGCTACTGAGCGCGACAAGAACATCCTGCGGGCCGAGTACCACTACTACAAAGCGATATCCCAGCTCGGTTTGAACACGATATCCATAGATGAACTGGTGCTGGAGGAAGCCGCTAAGCCAAGTCTGTGGATGCCGCGCTTTGATCGGCGAGTCGCTAACGGCGTGGTGGAGAGGATTCCGGTCGAGTCGATTTATTCAGTGTGTGGGAATACCGAGCCTGGTTCGAAGATGAATCATGAGGATGTGCTCAGCCGCCTGATCCACCTGTGGCGTACGAATGGGCAGGAGGGAGAGCTTGAGGAACTGGTACTTGAATACCTGCGCCGTGACCTGCTGAACCGTATCCTGGGGAATTCGGATAACCATGGACGCAACACGGCCATTTTCAGGTATCGGGACAAATTTGAGCTGGCGCCGATATACGATCTTGCACCGATGGTGCTCGATCCGGAAGGCGTTACTCGAGTCACCAAGTGGAAGCCCGAGCATATGGGAAGTCCTGACTGGAGAACGATCTGCGGATACTTCCAGGACGTGGTGAGCCCTGACATGCTCTTCGAGCGTCTGCTCGAAGCCGCTGAGACATTTAGAGCTTTGCCGGATCTGCTGGTCGATCTTCCAGAGGAAGTGAGGCGCGCCCAGTCTATTCCAATGAACAATCTGGATAAGCGCCTGGTTGAATGGGGGCTGCGATGAAAGAGAACAGCAACGAACGGCGCAGAGAGCTCATTGACGACATCGTCATGCAGCATGTGACGGGGATCGAAACCCTGGGCACCGCTATTCGCCGGCTACGGCTGGAGGTGACCGGTCTGGATCAGGAAACCTTTGCTGTCATGTGCAACATGTCGACCAAGGCCCTGTACCAGATCGAGAAGGACAAGAGTAATCCGACCATCAGCACCATCGACTCTATCTTGAGGAAATTCGGGTTGCGCCTGGGGCTGACCATGGCTGCCACAACCCTTTACACGCCGCCGCTTGGGCAGCAAAAGCCGGTTTCCAAAGCGCCCGTTCGCGGTGCCAATCCTAAACGCAAGTCCGCAGGACAGCTTAATAGAGTGGCTTCGTTGCGAGCCACAACGAAGACCAAGGATGGCGATTAGGGCTCGACCGAATGAAAAAAATCCGTTGCTTGAACTTCAAACAGCGGATTTTTTATGTCACGACAAACAATCAGAACCCACGCAATACCCTGGAAGCTTTCCGCCACCAGGATTCACGCCGATTGAATGGACCATCTGCCAACACACAAGGCATATCACGCAACCGAATCCAGGGCTCATCCTGCCAGTGCAGCATGCTGAGCGACGCGTACACACCGGATTCGCTCAACATCAAGCGTTCTTCCGCAGCGCCGTGGGCATATTGAGCATTAGCGCTTTAGAAATAGTGGCTTTTCGCCTTGTTACGCATTGAAACCCTTTGGTACTTTGGTTGCTGTAGGAATTTTCCTACGGCAATTGTCGATGAAGGGCAGCACTCGTGGCGATCAAAGCGGTTTCGAAGGAACGAGTAGACAAAGCGATGTTGGAGTTTGATCGTAAATTCCGGAGTAGGCGTGAGTGGCAGGGCTGGGAAAATAACTTAGCTCACCGATATGCCATTCACGCGGGCGGTGAGCTGTATCCGGCGAAAAAAATCGTCTCTCTGGCTACCGGCATTGCTGTAGGCGAGTTCTCTGGTGGGTATCCGACCAACAGTTACCTAGAAAAACGAGGCTTCACAATTGTGGAGTTACCTCGCGGGGAGGCCGAGCCGGTGTTGCAGTTCACTCCAGGAGCTGTTTACGACCGAAAAACTGAGATCAATGGACCGTTCGGCGGAAGCCTGCAAAGTGGCATTGCGGCGTCCGCTACCCATCCTGTGATTTTTTTGTTCACCGGCGATAGTGGTGAGCAATACGGATATGCCGACCATTGGGAAGACGGCGCGTACTTTTACACCGGTGAAGGACAACGCGGGCCCATGACTTTGATCCGTGGCAACCGAGCCATTGCCAAGCATGCGGAGGATGGCCGAGCGCTGCACTTGTTTAAGTCCCTCGGCAAAGGTAATGGCTACGCTTACGAGGGCGAATTTTCGTGCGCCGACATGTTTAATCGGACCCAGCCGGATGTGAGTGGCCAGGCACGGACGGCGATTGTTTTTCGGTTAGTCCCTGTGAGTATTCCTAGTGGAATGATTGGGGCTGAAGAAGATGAGGGTGAAGCTGACCTTCCCGACTCTCTAGCTGCTGCACGGTTGGCTGCGCTGGCTGCGTGTAAGCCTGGCAGCGATGAGTTAGGGCAATCCGCTCCGCGTAAGATCTATCAGCGCAGCCGAAAGGTTGCGCACTATGTACTGATGCGCGCTCAGGGGGAATGCGAGAGCTGTAAGATGCCGGCTCCTTTTATGAAAAAGGATGGCACACCCTACTTAGAGCCACATCACGTAAACCGGCTCTCAGATGGTGGGTTAGATCACCCACGCTACGTGGGGGCCGTGTGCCCAAGTTGTCATAGGGAAATTCATTCTGGAGTGCACGGGGCGTTGGTGAATGAGAGGCTGAAGCAACGGTTGGAAGCAATTGAAGGTTGATTGAGCTTTCGTCGTTACGTTCATAACATCGCCGAGGGTTGAAAACCCTCGGCGATGCTGAGTGGTCATTACGATGTCTACGAAAATTCCTACTGAAAAGACCGATGCATCGCTAAAGCGATCCTATAAATACGTTCTAACCCACCGAATGCTTCGAAGACTGAAACACCACTTCCGCCACCTTCCGCCACCAAGGCTTAACCACCGGCACCCGCCGCCGCGTGCGATTGAGCAACAGATAAGGCATATCCCGCAGCCGAATCCAACCTTCATCCTGCCAATGCAACAGACTCAATGACATCTCCGGCCAATCCAACAAGCTCAACATTGGCCGATCCGCATTTTTCGACTGCCCCGCATCACGTAAGGCCGGCACCACCTGATGAGTCAACCACTCTCGCAACAACCGATTCCCTGGCGCGTAGTGATACACCAGTAACGCATACACACCGGATTCGCTGAGCATTAACCGCTTCTCTGGTTGGCCGTGGTAGTCAATCAACAGTGTATGCCGTTGATCCTCATCCAGCTTGCTGACTACCCGATCACTCAGGTGAAAGCCCATTAAGCGACCCAGATCGCGGGCGCAGAACCATGGTTGGTTTTCCAGGAGGAGGGCGTGAAGTTCGAGGTTTTGGCGAATGAAGACGGTGGGGGTGTATGGATCAGACATGGCAAGCCTCCAGGCATGGAGGCGCATAGAAAATGAAGCAGCTAACGCGGATTTCCTTCGGAGAGAAGGAGAGATTTTTAGGCATATCCTTTACCTCTGTGTGATGGCAGCTTTCTTAGGGCTGGGTGCCGGGAGTTAAGAAACCCCACACAGAGGGCCGGACATATTCCCCTTTCGGGTCTTGTATTCGCCCACTCCCGGCATAACAGAGATTTTTTGATGCGCACGGAGGAGCCGTAGGCACAAAAAAGCCGCTACTGTCGGGTGCGGTTGGTCCGCTGTGTGAGGTGTTTCTTAGGCACCTAGCCGGGAGGGTATGGGCATAATTGGTGGGGGTCAAGCATCAAAAAACCCATAAATGTAAAGGCGCGTGACGAGAAATGAACATGTTGGCACTAGTCGTTTATCCACAGTACTATGCTCATCACCTTATTTGGTCAAATAGTCAGTGAAAAGGATCTCATATGCTCAATTGGACTCAGCTTTTAAATCAAGATCGTAGGAAAGATAAGTTAAAGCCAGGTGGGACATCTGCTACAGCAAATGGTAGATATGAAATTGAGCGAGACTATGACCGCATCCTTTTTTCGGCCCCGACGAGACGTTTAGCCGACAAAACTCAAGTTTTTCCTTTAGATAAAAATGATAGCGTAAGAACTAGGCTTACCCACTCGCACGAAGTTGCTACGTTGGCCAGAAGTATAGGTTTGCGATTGGTGTACGAGAACCCCAACCTTTTTGAAGGCGCCGGTACATGTGAATTTATCCAGCGCAGCGTTCCCGCTCTATTGGCTGCGATAGGACTCGTTCATGACTTAGGTAACCCTCCTTTTGGACATCAGGGAGAATATGCAATTAGAAATTGGTTTGCTGAAAATAAAGAAGAGGTGTTTGGGGGTGAAACTGAGGATGCTTTCGATTTCTTGAATTTTGATGGAAATGCGCAAACGGTTCGTCTTGTAACAAAATTACAAATTTTAAATGATCAATTTGGTCTTAATTTGACTTATGCGACACTTGCGGCTTTATTGAAGTACCCCGTGTCAACAAAAAATATTTCTAAAGAAAAGTGGAAAAAGCAAGGATTTTTTAAGTCTGAGGAAAAAATAGTAGCCGAGGTTTGGGAAGCTACTGGGCTTTCGGAAGGCGTTAGGCATCCGCTAACTTATATCATGGAAGCTTGTGATGATATTGCGTATTCGGTTTTAGATGCTGAAGATACGGTTAAAAAGGGATTGGCTTCATATTATGATTTATTAAGATATCTAGAAAAGAATTGTACCTTTGATGCGGTGGCTGCTGGTGTAATCGCCTGTGCTAAAGGACATAGTTCCGAATTTGAAAAAGGGGCGCTGAGTCCGCAGGAATTAAATGACTGTTCAATGCAAATGTTTCGCGTCCATGCTATTACAGCGATGGTTAAGTCTGTTGTAGATAAGTTCTCTGAGCTTTCGAAGGGCTTTTTAGAGGGGCGTCAGGTTTTCAAGGGGTTAATAGGGGTTTCTGATGCCGCGAATTTTTGCAAGGTACTAAAAGACTTCGATATGGCGTATGGCTTTAAGCATAAAAGTGTATTGGAATTAGAGTTGAGAGGTAATAATTACATAGAAGAAACTATGGATATGTTATGGGTAGGAATCCATGGAAGGCTGGATGGAGGATTTAAATCTAATGCACCATTCGGTGAGTATGTTTACTCAAGGATCTCAGAGAGCTATAGACGGATTTTCTCAGACCCATCTAATGAACTGTCAACGAGCTATAAAGAAGCGCAGCTTTTAGCTGATGCCGTTTCTGGTATGACGGATAGCTATTTGATTGCTTTGCACTCGGAATTAAAGCCTCTTTATGATCGACATTGCCGTTAATAGTCAGGCTTTTAAGAAGCGAGTTGTACGATTTTTCAGCTCGCCTAAAAGATCTGATGTTGCAGATTTTATTAAACGTCTTTCCCTGTTTGGCGAGGTGCTGGTTTTTGGCGGGTTGTTGAGAGATATAGCTCTCTTTGGGGCAAGAGGATTTAATTCTGATATCGACTTGGTTGTCGATTGCTCTATTGAAGAGATGTCCGTTTTTTTTGTTACAGAGGCTTCTGCATTTAGTAGAAACAAATTTGGTGGGTATAGGGTTGAGGTTGGTGGCTGGACGGTGGATGTCTGGCCTATCCGTGAAACATGGGCGTTTAAGCATAAGCACGTTTTGTATGAGGGGCGCGAGAGCTTACTTCTGACAACTATTACAAACTGGGATGCTGTCGCTTTCTCATTTAAAGATAAGCAGATAATTTCTAGTTCATCTTATCTGGAGTGTCTAAAAATGGGCGAGCTAGAGGTTGTGTTGACGGAGAATCCAAATAAAGCGGGGGTTTTAATACGGGTTATTAGAGCGATTTGTGATAAGCGTGCCAAAATTCTTATGCCTAGGCTCCTGAAATATCTGAAGTGTGAGCTTCCGAAGTGGACGTCAAGTCAAATAGTTGTGGCCCAAGAAGAGTTGCTTGGTCGGGTTTATCTTTCTGAGTTTGATTTTTATAATTTTAGAGATGAAATTTTTTCTTTGCAGGAAGATTTGTTCGGAAGTCCTGTTTCAATAAAGGGTCGAAATTTTTCTCTGGTTTTTGAAGGGTGATTTCCTGAGAGATTTCAATAAAAAAAGCCCTGAGGAATCAGGGCTTTTTACTATGGCTGCATCAGTACTAGCAGGTGGTTTAGCTTAAGGAATCAATCCCAGCTCAACGCCCCACCCGTCTGATACTCAATAACCCGCGTCTCAAAGAAATTCTTCTCTTTCTTCAAGTCCATAATCTCGCTCATCCAAGGGAACGGGTTAGTAGTCCCTGGGTATTCCTCTTTCAACCCAATCTGCGACAACCGACGGTTAGCAATAAACTTGAGGTAATCCTCCATCATCGCCGCATTCATGCCCAATACCCCACGAGGCATGGTATCCCGTGCGTATTCGATCTCCAGCTGAGTCCCTTGCAGAATCATCTGGCTCGCTTCTTCCTTCATTTCAGCATCCCACAAATGCGGGTTTTCGATTTTGATCTGGTTGATCACGTCGATGCCGAAGTTCAGATGCATGGATTCGTCGCGCAGGATGTACTGGAACTGCTCGGCGACGCCGGTCATTTTGTTGCGGCGGCCCATGGAGAGGATTTGGGTGAAGCCGCAGTAGAAGAAGATGCCTTCCAGAACGCAGTAGTAGGCGATCAGGTTGCGCAGCAGCTCTTTGTCGGTTTCGACGGTGCCGGTTTCGAACTTCGGATCGGAGATCGAACGGGTGTATTTCAGGCCCCAGGTGGCTTTTTTCGCGACCGACGGGATCTCGTGGTACATGTTGAAGATCTCGCCTTCATCCATGGCCAGCGATTCGATGCAGTACTGGTAGGCGTGGGTGTGGATCGCCTCTTCGAAGGCCTGGCGCAGGATGTACTGGCGGCATTCCGGGTTGGTGATCAGGCGGTACACGGCCAGAACCAGGTTGTTGGCAACCAGGGAGTCGGCGGTGGAGAAGAAGCCGAGGTTGCGCATCACGATGCGGCGCTCGTCGTCGGTCAGGCCTTCCGGGTTTTTCCAGAGGGCGATGTCGGCGGTCATGTTGACTTCTTGCGGCATCCAGTGGTTTGCGCAGCCGTCCAGGTACTTCTGCCATGCCCAGTCGTATTTGAATGGGACGAGCTGGTTGAGGTCGGCGCGGCAGTTGATCATGCGCTTTTCATCGACGGCTACACGGGCAGAGGCGCCTTCCAGTTCGGCGAGGCCTTCGGCGACGTCGAGGGAATCCAGGGCAGCCTTGGCGCGGGCGATCGCGGCGGAGTCCGTCGCGGTCACGGCGCGGGCCTCTTGAGCGGCGGCACCACCGGCGCTGTCGAGGCGGTCCATGTTAGCTTCAGAAGCGTGGCCGGCGTTGGCGCCTTTTACAGCGACTTCGCCGTCATCTTCTTTGTCGAATTCGTCCCAGCTCAGCATGACGTGTCGTCTCCTGCGTGAGGGCCAGATTGCCCGTGTGAAAACTGATAGGTTGGTTTTTCACACAGCCGTTTCTGGCCGCGTTGGATCTAAAGGAAATCGTTTGTTGCAGCGGTACAACGCAGGCAATAAACAGAATTTTGTACGGGTGTTCCGAAGCCGCTGAGGGGTGCAGAAAACGTGAACCGCTCTGCGTGGGCTTCAGACTGGCTTTTCACCTCTGTAAGGGAATATTGCAGGCCCGTTTAAGTGCGCATTATAAGGAAATTTTCGCCCCCGTGGTGCGGCGAAATGGCACCCGGAGCGGTCGGCGAGTGGCGTTTTCAGGTTGGAGCGAGGGTTTACAGGGCTTTGGCGGAGGAAGTTTTTTTTTCGCCTGTTTTGGCTGGTTTTTGACGGTGAGGGCTGGGTGTTCGCGCGATTAGGGTCTGCTGTTGTGTTGCAGGCCAGGTGGGGCGGGCCTTTCAGCGTTTTTGTGGGTGGGATTGTGTGCAGTTTTTGGCTGAAAATGTTCTTGGAATAGACTGCTCAAAAAACAACCAGAAACGGCGATTTTTACTACATGTAGTGGTTTTGGTCGATTTTTGACCACTCCAGACACAACTAAGCCCGACCGAAGTCGGGCTATGAGGGCGTTTTCGATTTTCAGCTGAGACGACCAGCGCCGACATGATCAGAACCGTCGGCGGCGACCTTGGCAGCGCCGGTGTGATCAAAGCCGTCTGCAGCAACCCTGGCAGCGCCAGTGTGATCAGAACCATCGGAGGCGAAAGAAGCCGAACCCGTGTGGTCATAACCGTCAGAAACGACAGCCGCTTGAGTGAAAGCGGCCGAGCCGGTGTGGTCGTAGCCATCGGCGGCGGAAGTGTTGGCGGCCAGAACGGAAAGGGTCAGGGCGAAGATCAGTTTGGTTTTCATGGTGGTATCTCCAGGTTCGTTGGCGTTGTGTGCCTTGGGCGTGGAATTCATCCTACGCCAACTAATTTGATTAAAAATCGCAAATAAACGCTTAAAGCAATCGTATTTATCGATTTAATGCTCGGCGCTTCATCTGCCTTCAAAGCGGGCGGATGGATCGAGCCTTGATAAATAAAGGGGGGGCGGATCAGCCGTTAGTGCAGCCGTTGCCCATGACGCTGTAGCGCAGAATGTGCCGCTGGCCTTTGGAATCGTCGTATTCCATTTTGGCCGGAACCACTTCGCAGACATTCGGGATTTCGCTCATCGATATGACTTTGGCGATGTCCAGGTGGGTGGAGTAGGTGTATTCCTCAATGGCGGGTTTTTGCTGTGCGACATCAGTCGGGACCTCATCCGCCATGGCGGTTAAGCACAGACTGCCGAGGACCAGAACCCATAAAGCTTTCATTTCAAATTTACCTTTCTGAGGTCGAATGGGGTCGCGCAATCTTTTTTGGATTGCGTGTGGCGCTTTAATAAAGAGACTTGGATTAACTGCCTTCGTGGGGGCTGCAACTGGGTTAATCACGTTGCCGTGTTGGCGAGATCGATTTTAAGCCTGGGGGTGGCGGGCATATAGCCGTGCTTTTGATAAACACTTTTGGCGGATTTGGTAACAATCCCCAAAAAGGCAAGGCATCCGTTTTACTGCGACGCATGATTTGTAGCAGCGGGCGAAGCCTGCGTTCGGCTGCGCAGCAGTCGTAAAACCAGCAATGCGGTATGTCAGCTAATTTGGCGTTTACCGAATTGCGACTGCTGCGCAGCCGAACGCAGGCTTCGCCAGCTGCTACAGGTCGCGTTCCGGCATTGTCTGGAATAGGCGTAGAAGTGGGGTTTCGGGGTATCCACGATAATTTGTAGGGGCTTGTTACTACCATCGTCGAATGGTTCTATAGGCCCGGCCCGGCTACAACTGAAGCCATACAAAAACAACTATTCCACCGAGGTAAGAAAGATGAGTGCGGCTTCTTTGTATCCCGTTCGTCCCGAGGTTCTAGCCAACACGCTGACTGACGAGGCCACCTATAAGGCCATGTACCAGCAGTCGGTCGTCAACCCGGACGGCTTCTGGCGTGAACAAGCCAAGCGCCTGGACTGGATCAAGCCTTTCACCACGGTGAAGCAGACGTCCTTCGACGATCACCACGTCGACATCAAATGGTTCGCCGACGGCACGCTGAACGTTTCCTACAATTGCCTCGACCGTCATCTGGCCGAACGCGGCGATCAAATCGCGATCATTTGGGAAGGGGATGACCCGGCCGAAAGCCGCAACATCACCTACCGCGAGCTGCACGAACAAGTCTGCAAGTTCGCCAACGCCTTGCGCGGCCAGGATGTGCATCGCGGCGACGTGGTGACGATCTATATGCCGATGATCCCCGAAGCTGTGGTCGCCATGCTGGCCTGCGCCCGGATCGGCGCAATTCACTCGGTGGTGTTCGGCGGTTTCTCGCCAGAAGCCCTGGCCGGCCGCATCATCGACTGCAAATCCAAAGTGGTGATCACCGCTGACGAAGGCGTACGAGCTGGCAAAAAGATTCCGCTGAAGGCCAACGTCGACGACGCGCTGACCAACCCGGAAACAAGCAGCATCCAGAAAGTCATCGTGTGCAAGCGTACGGGTGGCGACATCAAGTGGAACCAGCACCGCGACATCTGGTTCGAGGACCTGATGAAAGTGGCGGGCACCGTGTGTGCACCCAAAGAGATGGGCGCTGAAGAAGCGCTGTTCATCCTTTACACCTCCGGTTCCACCGGCAAGCCGAAGGGCGTGCAGCACACCACCGGCGGTTACCTGCTGTATGCGGCGATGACCCACGAGCGTGTGTTCGATTATCGTCCGGGCGAAATTTACTGGTGCACCGCCGACGTCGGCTGGGTCACTGGTCACTCATATATCGTCTACGGACCGCTGGCCAACGGCGCGACCACGCTGCTGTTCGAAGGCGTGCCGAACTACCCGGACATCACCCGGGTGGCGAAGATCGTCGACAAGCACAAGGTCAACATCCTTTACACCGCACCGACCGCGATCCGCGCGATGATGGCCTCGGGCACCGCCGCCGTTGAAGGCGCCGATGGCAGCAGCCTGCGCCTGTTGGGTTCGGTGGGCGAGCCGATCAACCCGGAAGCCTGGGACTGGTACTACAAGAATGTCGGCAAGTCTCGTTGCCCGATCGTCGATACCTGGTGGCAGACCGAAACCGGCGGCAACATGATGAGCCCGTTGCCGGGCGCTCACGCCCTCAAGCCGGGTTCTGCGGCGCGTCCGTTCTTCGGCGTGGTGCCAGCGCTGGTGGATAACCTGGGCAACATCGTCGAAGGCGAGGCCGAGGGTAACCTGGTGATTCTCGATTCGTGGCCAGGCCAGGCGCGTACGCTGTTTGGCGACCATGACCGCTTCGTTGACACCTACTTCAAGACGTTCCGTGGCATGTATTTCACCGGTGACGGTGCGCGTCGCGATGCGGACGGTTATTACTGGATCACCGGTCGCGTGGATGACGTGCTCAACGTATCCGGCCACCGCATGGGCACCGCCGAGATCGAAAGCGCGATGGTCGCGCACCCGAAAGTCGCCGAAGCGGCGGTGGTCGGTGTGCCGCATGACATCAAGGGGCAGGGCATTTATGTTTACGTCACCTTGAATGCTGGCGAAGAGCCGACCGAGCAATTGCGTCTGGAGTTGAAAAACTGGGTGCGCAAGGAGATCGGTCCGATTGCTTCGCCGGATGTGATCCAGTGGGCGCCGGGCCTGCCGAAAACCCGTTCGGGCAAGATCATGCGCCGGATTCTGCGCAAGATTGCGACGGCCGAATACGATGGGTTGGGGGATATTTCGACCCTGGCCGATCCGGGTGTGGTGCAGCATCTGATTGATACGCACAAGACCATGAACGTCGCGTAAGCGCCGATTCCTGAGTCATCGAAACCCCACCAGGTGTTGAGCCTGGTGGGGTTTTTTCGTATTGATCGTTCCCATACTCTGCGTGGGAATGCCGCCATGGACGCTCCGCGTCCGCCGTTGACGCTGTGACGCAGAGCGTCACGGGATGCATTCCCACGCGGAGCGCGGGAATGATCAGCGGGAGTGCCAATAATTATCGGTATCCGCCGTAGGCCCATTCCCACTGTTACCCATCCCGCTTCAAGTAACTTAATGTGTAACCGCTCGTCCAATAACGAGGCATTGGGAAACGCAACGCCCCGTTTCAGGGCCCTTCAATCCGGCCGGAAAAATAAGACGCCACGCTGCGCTTGCCGGATTAGAAGGGTTTGCCAATAATAGGCCCGCAATTTGCAATATAGATCGGTTCACTGTCTTTTGCTCTTGCATGAAATTGCAAGGCTGTCAATGCGCTCAAGCGGCTTTCTCGGTGCATCTGTAATTTGTTGTCGCATTGAAGAAATATCGGCTTCGGGCCTGTCGTTAGAATGCCGATCACTCGCTCGTCGTTGCCTGTGTTGAAATCAGCGCATGGTTCCTAGGACGCAGCACCGCTTTGCGGTTTAACCCATTCGCATATTGGGCTGTTGCTCACTCTGCCGTTTTGCCCTTTACCGATGGAGTCCCAAGATGAAGAAACTTGTGCTGCTTGGCGCCCTGGCGCTGTCCGTGCTGTCCCTGCCGACCTTCGCCGATGACAAGCCCGTAAAAATCGGTATCGAAGCAGCTTACCCTCCGTTCGCCTCCAAAGCGCCGGATGGCAGCATCGTGGGTTTTGACTACGACATCGGCAATGCCCTGTGCGAGGAGATGAAGGTCAAGTGCGTGTGGGTCGAGCAAGAGTTCGACGGCCTGATCCCGGCACTCAAAGTGCGCAAGATCGATGCGATCCTGTCGTCCATGTCCATCACCGAAGACCGCAAGAAGTCTGTGGACTTCACCAACAAGTACTACAACACCCCGGCTCGCCTGGTCATGAAGGCCGGCACTCAGGTCAGCGAAAACCTGGCTGAGTTGAAGGGCAAGAACATTGGCGTGCAACGTGGTTCGATCCACGAGCGTTTCGCCCGCGAAGTCCTGGCCCCGCTGGGTGCCGAGATCAAGCCTTACGGTTCGCAGAACGAAATCTACCTCGACGTGGCTGCCGGTCGCCTCGACGGCACCGTGGCAGACGCTACCCTGCTGGATGACGGCTTCCTGAAAACCGACGCTGGCAAAGGTTTCGCCTTCGTTGGCCCGGCCTTCACCGACGTCAAATACTTCGGCGACGGCGTGGGTATCGCAGTTCGCAAGGGCGACGCGCTGAAAGACAAGATCAACACCGCGATCGCGGCCATTCGCGAGAACGGCAAGTACAAGCAAATCCAGGACAAATACTTCGCCTTCGATATCTACGGCAAGTAATCGTCCCCGCAACACCTGCGAAATGGCGCAAGCAACAGGATCTCTGAGGTTTGCGCCATTTTTTCATCCCAACTTTCGAGGACCTGAATCATGTTGAAAGGCTACGGGGCTGTCATCCTCGATGGCGCATGGCTGACGCTTCAGCTCGCCTTGTCGTCCATGGTCCTGGCCATTGTTCTGGGGCTGATCGGCGTTGCGCTGCGTCTGTCCCCGATACGCTGGCTGGCCTGGCTGGGCGACCTGTACTCCACGGTGATCCGCGGTATTCCCGATCTGGTACTGATCCTGCTGATTTTCTATGGCGGCCAGGACTTGCTCAACCGTGTCGCGCCGATGCTCGGTTATGACGATTACATCGACCTGAATCCGCTGGCCGCCGGTATCGGCACCCTGGGTTTCATCTTCGGTGCGTACCTGTCGGAAACTTTCCGTGGTGCCTTCATGGCAATCCCGAAGGGGCAGGCAGAAGCCGGCATGGCGTATGGCATGAGCAGTTTTCAGGTGTTCTTCCGGGTGTTGGTGCCGCAGATGATTCGTCTGGCGATTCCGGGTTTCACCAACAACTGGCTGGTGTTGACCAAGGCGACCGCGCTGATTTCGGTAGTCGGTCTGCAAGACATGATGTTCAAGGCCAAGCAGGCGGCAGATGCTACCCGCGAGCCTTTCACCTTCTTCCTCGCAGTGGCGGCGATGTACCTGGTGATTACCAGCGTCTCGTTGCTGGCATTGCGTCACCTTGAGAAGCGCTACTCGGTAGGCGTAAGGGCGGCTGATCTATGATCTTCGACTACAACGTCATTTGGGAGGCCTTGCCGCTGTACCTCGGCGGTCTGGTGACCACCCTGAAATTGCTCGCACTGTCGCTGTTCTTCGGTCTGTTGGCGGCGCTGCCGCTGGGGCTGATGCGCGTCTCCAAGCAGCCGGTGGTGAATATGAGTGCCTGGCTGTTCACTTACGTGATCCGCGGCACGCCGATGCTGGTGCAGCTGTTTTTGATCTACTACGGCCTGGCGCAATTCGAAACGGTACGTGAAAGCTTCCTCTGGCCATGGTTGTCCAGTGCCACGTTCTGTGCGTGCCTGGCCTTCGCTATCAATACCAGCGCCTACACCGCTGAAATCATCGCCGGCAGCCTGCGCGCCACGCCGAACGGCGAGATCGAAGCGGCCAAGGCCATGGGCATGTCGCGGGTCAAAATGTACAAGCGGATCCTGCTGCCATCGGCCCTGCGCCGGGCACTGCCGCAGTACAGCAACGAAGTGATCATGATGCTGCAGACCACCAGTCTGGCGTCCATCGTGACCCTGATCGACATCACCGGTGCAGCGCGTACGGTCAACGCTCAGTTCTACTTGCCGTTCGAAGCCTACATCACCGCCGGCCTGTTCTACCTGTGCCTGACCTTCATTCTGGTGCGCCTGTTCAAAATGGCCGAGCTGCGCTGGCTGGGCTATCTGGCCCCGCGGAAGCACTGATATGGAACGTATCGATCATGTTTTGCCGTGGAGTCACCTGGGCAGCGAGCGCCGGATTTCGGTGTTCCGCTTCGGCGCTGGCGAGCGCAAGGCCTACATCCAGGCCAGCCTGCACGCCGATGAACTGCCGGGGATGCGCACGGCCTGGGAACTGAAAAAACGCCTGACCGAACTCGAAGCCCAGGGCTTGCTGAACGGTGTGATCGAACTGGTGCCAGTGGCTAATCCGCTGGGCCTGGGTCAACTGCTTCAGGGTAAT
The DNA here is from genome assembly GCF_014192635.1 of Pseudomonas sp. Tn43. Lineage (NCBI taxonomy): Bacteria > Pseudomonadati > Pseudomonadota > Gammaproteobacteria > Pseudomonadales > Pseudomonadaceae > Pseudomonas > Pseudomonas sp. Tn43. Next base: position 254,609 of record NZ_JACHYG010000003.1, on the reverse strand, counting down.
CATCAAGGGCGATTCGAGGCGGGTAGCGGCAAGAATTTCAACCGCGATTTCGTCGAGCTGAGCGAGCCCGTGGCCGCTGAGCTGCAAGGGCATCTGGGTGACGATCCTCACGCCAATATCCGTTTGATCCGTGAAACCATGAGCGATGTGCTGGCTGCCTTGCCGCCGGCCGCGAGTCAGTTGCAAGGCATGCAGCGCATCTTGCTCAGTCATGCCTGCACCGCCGACGTGGTGCTGGATCTGCATTGCGATTGTGAAGCGGCGCTGCACATGTATGCCTTGCCGCAACACTGGCCGCAATGGCGTTCGCTGGCCGCACACTTGAACGTCAAGGTCGGGCTGTTGGCGGAGGATTCCGGCGGCAGCTCCTTTGATGAAGCCTGTTCGCTGCCATGGCTGCGTCTGTCGCGTCTGTTTCCGGATGCCCGGATTCCACTGGCCTGCCTGGCAACGACCATCGAGCTGGGTGGTCAATCCGATACCGGTCGCGAAGAGGCGGTGGCTTGCGCCGAAGGCATTCTGGCGTTCCTCGCGGAACAAGGCTTGATCAGCGGCGAATGGCCAAAACCTGCGCAAGATGCTTGCGAAGGCCTGCCGTTCGAAGGCACTGAATTGCTGTTCGCGCCGCATCCGGGCGTGGTGAGTTTTCTGCGTAAACCCGGTGAGTGGGTTGAGGCGGGCGACGAGATTTTTGAAGTGATCGATCCGTTATCGGATCGGGTCAGCACGGTGTGTGCTGGTACGTCCGGGGTGCTGTTTGCCATTGAACGGCTGCGTTATGCCCAACCCGGTTTCTGGCTGGCCAAGGTGGCGGGGCGCGAAGCGCTGCGTCACGGGCGCTTGCTCAACGACTGACTGACTGTTTTTGTGAGAACCGACCGCATGTACAAACTTGAAGTCCAAGACCTGCATAAACGCTATGGCAGTCACGAAGTGCTCAAGGGCGTGTCCCTGAAAGCGGCGGCTGGCGATGTGATCAGCATCATCGGCTCCAGTGGCTCCGGCAAAAGTACTTTCTTGCGCTGCATCAACCTGCTCGAGCAGCCGCACGCGGGCAAGATTCTGCTCAACAACGAAGAGCTGAAACTGGTCGCCAACAAGGACGGCGCGCTGAAAGCCGCCGACCCGAAACAGCTGCAACGCATGCGTTCGCGCCTGTCGATGGTGTTCCAGCATTTCAACCTGTGGTCGCACATGACCGCGATGGAAAACATCATGGAAGCGCCGGTCCACGTGCTCGGCATATCCAAGAGCGAAGCCCGCGAAAAGGCCGAGCATTACCTGAACAAGGTCGGTGTTGCCCATCGCAAAGACGCTTACCCGGGCCACATGTCCGGCGGCGAGCAGCAGCGTGTGGCGATTGCCCGGGCGCTGGCGATGGAGCCTGAGGTGATGTTGTTCGACGAGCCGACCTCGGCCCTGGACCCTGAGTTGGTCGGCGACGTGCTGAAAGTCATGCAGGCCCTGGCGCAGGAAGGCCGGACCATGGTGGTGGTGACGCACGAAATGGGCTTTGCCCGTGAAGTGTCGAATCAGCTGGTGTTCTTGCACAAAGGCGTGGTCGAGGAAAGCGGCAACCCGCGCGAAGTGCTGGTCAATCCGCAGTCCGAGCGTTTGCAGCAATTTTTGTCCGGCAGCTTGAAATAATCAGGACTGTCGTTATGCACCGCGATTGTGCATGCTTCGCGATTTAGAGGCCGGCCCCGATCCCTGTGGGAGCTGGCCTGCCAGCGATAGCGGTGGGTCAGTTTGCATCTGTGGCACAGACACACCGCCATCGCTGGCAGGCCAGCTCCTACAATTTGATCTCCATCGGTTTCAAGATTTGTGTTCATTTACAGGCTAGCCTTGGCCCAAGCCTTCATTCTGTTCTTTGCTTCGGATTGCCCGCCATGACTGCCCATCGAATTGGTTTCCTGATTTGGCCCAGCACAAAAGCTCTGACGCTTGCGCTGGCTGAGGAGGCCTTGCGTGTTGCCCAGCGTGTGCACCCGGACGTCGTTTACGAACTGTCGTTCTTGCAGGCCGAACCATCGACCGAAGGCGCCTGGCAATTGCCAGGTGAACCCTGGGCCGGCAAGCTCGAAAACTTCCAGAAACTGTTCCTGCTCGCCGATGAGCCGCCGACCTCGCTTGCGCCGGCACTCAGCAGTGGGCTGAAACAACTGGTGCGCGCCGGTTGTGTAATCGGCGGCTTGTCGGCCGGTGTTTACCCGTTGGCGCAGTTGGGTTTGCTCGACGGATATCGCGCGGCCGTGCATTGGCGTTGGCAGGACGATTTCGCCGAGCGTTTCCCGAAGGTGATTGCCACCAGCCACCTGTTCGACTGGGACCGTGATCGCCTGACCGCGTGCGGCGGCCTGTCGGTGCTTGACCTGTTGCTGGCGGTGCTGGCCCGCGATCACGGCGCCGAACTGGCCGGTGCGGTGTCGGAAGAACTGGTGGTCGAACGCATCCGGGAAGGCGGCGAACGCCAGCGCATTCCGCTGCAGAACCGCTTGGGCTCCAGTCATCCGAAGCTCACCCAGGCGGTGTTGCTGATGGAAGCCAACATCGAAGAGCCGCTGACCACCGACGAAATCGCCCAACACGTGTGCGTATCGCGTCGGCAGCTGGAGCGCATCTTCAAGCAATACCTCAACCGCGTGCCGAGCCAGTACTATCTGGAATTGCGCCTGAACAAGGCTCGGCAGATGTTGATGCAAACCAGCAAGTCGATCATCCAGATCGGCCTGTCATGTGGCTTCTCTTCGGGGCCGCATTTCTCCAGCGCCTACCGCAACTTCTTCGGCGCCACGCCGCGGGAAGATCGCAACCAGCGGCGCAGCAGCAGCCCGTTCGAGTTGTCGTCGGTGCCATCCGAACGCGGTTGATCAGTCGTTGAATCTGGCGTCGATCACTCATCGACGTCAGAGCCTTCGGACGATGACACTTCCATTTCCGCTTGATCAATGACCGCATCGACGCCGAAGTAAATACCTGTCTGCCTGAAATAATCGATCAGCATTTGCAGGCTTTCCTCTGACAACGGATTGCTTCTCAGATTGATGCCTTCGCCAATCTCCCGTGGCAATTCCCGAATCTCGGCGGGTATATGGATGATTGCGTTTGCGCTGAGATCCACAGTGTTCAGGGAGTTGAGTTGCAACAAACCTGGCGGCAATTCAGTGATGCCGGTGTTGTTCAGCAGCAGGGTCGTGAGGCGGGACATCTGACTCACGTCTGGCGGGGCCCCCAGCGGGTTGTCGCTCAGGTCCAGATAATCAAGCCACTCCATCTGTGCCAGTTCCAAGGCACTGTGTGCCGTCAGGGTGAGTTGGCAATCGGTCATCGACAAGGCGGTCAGATCGCCCATCCTGAAAATCGCTTCGGGAAAATGCTGCTGTCGGTAGTTAACGAGGGTCAGCCCCTTGAGGCGAGGAAAGCTCTCCAGAAAACGCTCGGCCCCAGAGGACAGCCCATCAACGCTGTGCAAATACAGCAGCGAGACGTGACTGAAGTCGGCCCGCAGCGTCGGCAAGTTACCGGTAATAATGGTGGGCAGGCTCAGCTCATAGGTGGGCAGGAGCTGCTGATTGAAATCATCCAGAGTGGTTTGCCGGCGCCAGCAACGTTCCACAATCCGTTTGAATTCATCCCGGATCGAATGCTCGCTGAGCAACTCCTGCGCGGTAAAAGGGGCGCCGCTCACCGGATGCACCGCCGGTACATCTGCGGTCCAGGCTGAGAGGTCGTTGCTGAGGGTGTTGAATTCGCTTTCCAGGCGCGTGATCGCCACTTTGCCGTCGGCCAGCGTGCCGGGCAGCAAATAGATTAATTCACTGGCTTCCTCCTGATCCATGCCTGGGTACAGCGCTTGCACCCGATCGATATCAGCCTGTTCGGCAAACACTGCGAAGTCCTGGCGCGTGCGGCCGAAATGGATTTTTATGCGTTCTCGGGCAATGACTGAAAGCGGATTTGCGCCGAGATCGAAGCCTTCCCGGGTAGCGTTGGGAAGATTGAAAAGTGCCTCGGGCAGCTCCTGAATGCGGTTGTCGTTGAGCAGGGCGGTTCGAAGGTGTGGCCGAGTCAGTAAACCGGAGGGGAATCTGGAAATGCCGGTGGCCGAGACGTCGATGTAGTTCAGGTGCGGCAAATTTTCGACATTAGGGATCATTCCCAGCGGGTTTTTGTACAAGTCCAGAATTACCAGTTTATCCAGGGCCGACAGGGTCGCATGGCTTTGTTGCGTCAGGGTGATGGCGCAGTCGCTCAGAATCAGTTCATTGAGGTTCGGCCATTGCTCAATGGCCTGCGGCAAGCGATTGAGGCGCAAACCGCGCAAGGCCAGACGACGCAAGCCGTGGAATCCGCGTATGAATTCGTGGACACCTCGTGTGGCGATATGGCCGTCCAGCGACAGGTTTGTCACGTGGTCGAAGCCCGCGCTGAGGGCTGGCAGCTCGCCCAGTATCGGTTGGGAGAAGCGGAAGTCGACACTGTGATCCTCGCCGTCGGGCGGTGAGGCTTGTTGTCGCCAGCAGTCGAGTAATTCTTGTGCCAGGTCTCGGCGATTTCGCTGCTGGATGCTGAATTGTTCTGGGGGGATTCTTATCTGGGTGTCCGGCATCAACAGCGGGATTTCGTCACGCCACAGGTGCAGGTCATTGCGCAGTCGCGCGTATTCGGCCATGAGCCGGGTCAGCTCTGCCCGCGGGCCGGTCGGATGCTGTTGCAAGCGTTCGACAAAGGCGTGCAGTGCTTCGCGCGATAGCTGGGGGAACAGCTGATGGGCGCGGGCCTGCAAGGTTGGCGTAGCGTACGGCGCGCGATGGTAGCCATCCGCGCCACCGAGCAAACGCATGACAGTCGGGCCGTAGCTGGGTTTCAACAGCGGATGTTGCGCCAATACCGAACGCAGTTCATCGCGGTTCAGGGCATGGCTGCGAATCAGCTGTTTGAGTTTTTCGCCTTCGCCAATGTGGATGCCGAGTGCCGAGCGCTCGCTGTCCGGTAGCGCCTGCAATAGCTCCAGATAAAACGTGCTCGTGCCGCTGAGCTCAAGGCCGTTATCGTCAAAGGCCTGGTAATCGCCATCCGCATTGAGAACGAGCACTTTGCGGATCGGCGCATCGGCATTGCCGACATGGTCGAGCAAGCGTCCACCATGGACGTATTCGCGAATCTCCAGGCGCAATTGTCCTGACCAGCCAGGCAGTTGCTTCAAGGTGTGCAGAGCCAGGCGATCGGTGTCGGGGTTGTTGGCGGTTGAGCGGAGCTCCAAGCCTTCGTAGGCCCTGGTCACCCTGACTTGCAATCGGGCTTCACGGGTGAGCAGTGCCAGGCGTTTGGATAAGTTGCCGCGCTCCAGTTGTTGCAGCTCTTGGTCGCTGGCCGTTTGCAGCAGCGCTTGCGCCACGCTGGTCGGCAAGCCGGGTTCGGCTTCAATGAGTTTTTGCACCAGCGGGGAAGTGGCGCGTTCGAGCTTGCGGTATCGATTGTCGAAGAGAATTTCCCGTTTACTCTCGGCGAGCGCTTTCAGTGTCGCGCGTAAAGTGCGGGCGCGGGTATCGAGGCTTGGAGCCGGCGTGCCGAAATGTTCACCCAGCAGTGTTCTGGTTTCGCTTTCCCCAAGCTTGAGGAATAGCGTTCTGATCAGGTCACCGTTGCTCAGTTGCGTTTGATTGATCTGCACCACGGTTTGGTGGGCGGTGCTGCGCTCCCAAAGGGTTCGCGTTGCGTCGACCAGACGCAATCCTTTGTCAGCCGGCCAGTAGTTGTAGTCACACAGCAGTTCCAGTTGTGCGATGGGGTCGGCCTTCAGGTAGTCAATCGGCTGTGCGCTGCCGATCAGATCGATAAAGGTCTGGAGGTCTTGATCGATCTTGAAGCGTTTGAGCGTGTCGGCCAGCAATGGCGGCAGCTGTCCGGTATTCACATGCATTTTGCGCAGGGCATTCTCATGGCAGTGGCTGATGCTGAGCATGCGTTCGCGCATTGACGGTGAAAACCGTTGCATTTCGGGGCCGATACGGCGCAACACCGTGGCCTGGTCCCAGCTCAGCGGCTGGTCGACCTCGGTTTGCCAAGCGCCTTTGCCATTGTGCTTCAGCGCGGGTTTGTAGGTTTGCGGGCGAGTCGGGTGTTCGATGCGATACTCGCCGCTCACCGGATCCAGGGACGCGCTGTAGTGTTTGTTTTCCAGGGTCAGCAGGGTTTTGCCCGCGTAATGGTGTAGCCCGAGTTCATCGGGCTTGATGTCGTCAGGAAGCGCGAGGGGTTGTTCGTAAGGGGTCAAGTCGGGGTTCCAGTAGCGGGTGGCGCCGGTGGGCGTCTGTACCGGATTGAAACGGTCGATGAATTGCACGATTTCCCGGGGCAGAACCGCACGGAACTCCCCCGCAGCAATAACACCTCCGGCCGCAAATGTGCCCAGTTGCACGGCCGACTCGACCACCCCCATGAAGTGCTCGAAGGCTTCAACGGTCAGGCCTTGCGCCCAGTCGAGAATGCCTTCGAAGGTTTCATCGAGTAACTGGTAGGCCATGTAGGCCAGCATCAACTCGCCGAGAAATGGCACGAACGGCAGGGCGACGAAGGAGACGATATTGATCAGGGCCGAGGCGATTTCACTGAACGAATCCCATAGCGCCCAGCGCGCTTTCTGGTCGACGGTCGCCGTCGATACCGCGACAACACGTGCATCGTTGAGAAGCTTGTCGAGCTTGCGCTGATAGAGATGAGTCCATAGCTCCGCTTTTATCGGCGTTGCCGCCATTTGCAGATTTACCCGTCGGGCGGGAGTTTCTCTCCAGGTGGGGCGTGGATCGCCAGGTTGAAGCGGTTGCCAGGTGATGGGGGTGAGACGGTTGTTCAACTGAGCGAAGAAGTGCCCGCGATCCTCATGGTCGATAAAGCGACTGAAGAACTGTTGATAGTCATGATTGCGCAAGCGCTGGGTCAGGTCTTGGGCGAAGGCGCCGCTGGAGGGATATTCCTTGATCGGGTGTTCGGGGTCGTCGGGGATATAGGCCACCACTCGGGCCGCTGCATGCGCCCGTTCCAGGTCCGGGGAAAACAGCACGATGCCAGTCAGGCGCGCGTTCATGATGGTCAGTTCATGACAGCCCCATGTCTGTCCGTGCAGGCGTAAATGCTGCAGGCCGTCGAGTAAACCAAGGATCAGGCGATGGGCATCGCCGCCAAGCCGGTTTTGCATGTAGGCCATTTGCAGGGCGGTGTCGAGGGCCGTTTTCTGGCTATCGCGGACTCTGGCTTGCAGGATCGCCGCGACCACCGGGTTGCTGATGCCCAGGTTTTCTTCGAGGTAGGTTTTGTAGTGTTCGCCAATATCCAGTTCCCGGCACAGCTGAGTGAATGCCGCGATGGGCATTTTTAGCCGGACGTGCGGCAGCTCATTGAACTGTCCCGCAGGGGAGGGCGCACTGATGTAGGTCGAGGCGGCCTCAAAGGCGTCGCCCTCGGTCTCGCTGCTTTCGAAGTTGTGCAGCGCGGCGTCCAGCAGCGACACCGTCCAGATGCGCGCCGCGCCCGACTTCAGCCGCAACCAGGGGATATGGGCGGGAATATAAAGACGCAAAAAAGTTTGACGGACGTCCAGCACCAGGCCGAAGCGCTTTTTCAGCGCTGCAACCAGCAATGGTTCGGCAAAGTCGCTGGCATTTTTCAACTTGGCCAGGGACTGGTCAACGCGATTCTGTGCTTGCCAGTGCAAGGCATTGAGTTCGCGTAATTCGGCGTGCTGGCTGCGGGACGCGCTGTCGAGGCCGGCCGGCAAACGTGGTTTTGCCTTGCTCAAGGCTTCGCGCTTTTGCGCAGTCGCCTGCGTCAGCCAGCGGGGGATGACGCTCATCAAATGCTGGTAATGGGTGTCCCTGTTAAAGGGTGGCATCGGATCGAGATGGAGAGCGTCCGGATTTTCGTTGGTCAGGCTCATGAAGGTTGCCGTTGGCGTTAAGAAGACCTCAGAAAACACCCTGAGCGCCGACGACGTGCGGTACATATATACCGCCACCGTAAAATCCGGATGAGTAAGATCCTCGCAGCCTGCCGCAAACCCTGCAGGCAGTTTAAACTGCGCCTTTGCGACGGTATTTGTCGCATTGCCGTAAACCCGGGCAAAACCTGTGTTTGCGCTATAAGAAGTTGTCGCTTGGCGGCAAGGCCGGGCTGAAAACTGTCCTTACAATCCCCTCATCGCTCGCCAGTTCCAGGCGAGTGTTCCTCTTCAGGAGACTCCGATGTCCGTTGAGCACGCTGCGGTAGAACGCGCCGATTTTGACCAGGTAATGGTTCCCAACTACGCGCCAGCCGCTTTCATTCCTGTGCGTGGTGCCGGTTCCCGTGTTTGGGACCAGTCTGGCCGCGAGCTGATCGACTTCGCCGGCGGGATTGCCGTTAACGTATTGGGCCATGCGCATCCGGCGCTGGTCACTGCATTGACCGAGCAAGCGAACAAGCTGTGGCACGTGTCCAACGTGTTCACCAATGAGCCGGCCTTGCGTCTGGCTCATAAGCTGGTCGACGCCACTTTTGCCGAGCGCGTGTTCTTCTGCAACTCTGGCGCCGAAGCCAACGAGGCCGCTTTCAAGCTGGCCCGTCGCGTGGCCCATGACCGTTTCGGTACCGAGAAGTACGAAATCGTTGCCGCGCTCAACAGCTTCCACGGCCGTACCCTGTTCACCGTGAACGTCGGTGGCCAGTCGAAGTACTCCGACGGCTTCGGTCCGAAGATCACCGGCATCACCCACGTGCCTTACAACGATCTGGCTGCGCTGAAAGCGGCTGTTTCCGACAAGACCTGCGCGGTGGTTCTGGAGCCGATCCAGGGCGAAGGCGGCGTACTGCCAGCCGAGTTGTCTTACCTGCAAGGTGCGCGTGAACTGTGCGATGCGCATAACGCGCTGCTGGTGTTCGACGAAGTTCAGACCGGCATGGGCCGCAGCGGCAAGCTGTTCGCCTACCAGCATTACGGCGTGACCCCGGACATCCTGACCAGCGCCAAGAGCCTGGGCGGCGGTTTTCCGATCGCAGCGATGCTGACCACCGAAGACCTGGCCAAACACCTGGTCGTCGGCACCCACGGCACCACGTATGGCGGCAACCCGCTGGCGTGTGCGGTCGCTGAGGCGGTGATCGATGTGATCAACACGCCCCAAGTGCTGAATGGCGTCAGTGCCAAGCACGACAAGTTCAAGACCCGTCTTGAGCAGATCGGCGAGAAATATGGCCTCTTCACTGAAGTTCGCGGTCTGGGCCTGCTGCTCGGTTGCGTGCTGAGCGATGCCTGGAAAGGCAAGGCCAAAGACATCTTCAACGCCGCCGAGCGTGAAGGCCTGATGATTCTGCAAGCCGGCCCGGACGTGATTCGTTTCGCCCCAAGCCTGGTGGTTGAAGACGCCGATATCGATGCTGGCCTGGACCGTTTCGAACGCGCCGTGGCCAAGCTGACGCAAGCCTGATAGACCCCTCGACGCCTGATGATTTCAGGCGTCGAACCCAATTTTTTGTGCCGGGCCAAACCAATGTGGGAGCGGCTTGTTGTGGCGAGGGGGCTTGCCCCCGTTCGGTTGCGAAGCAATCGTAAACCGGTCACCACCTTCTGATCCAAGATCGTGGCGACTGGTTTCAGGGGCGCTTCGCACCCCAACGGGGGCAAGCCCCCTCGCCACACAAGCTCGCTCCCACAGTCTCCTCAAGGGCGGCCCGGATATTTTCTTCTGTGAATTTTTCGAGAAAGGAGTGACACCATGCTGGTGATGCGCCCCGCACAAATGGCTGATCTGGGCGAGGTACAGCGTCTGGCTGCGGACAGCCCGATTGGTGTCACTTCCTTGCCGGATGACGTTGAACGCCTGAGCGACAAGATCGCCGCAAGCGAAGCCTCGTTCGCCGCCGAAGTCAGCTTCAACGGTGAAGAAAGCTATTTCTTCGTCCTCGAAGACACGGCCACCGGCAAGCTGGTCGGCTGTTCGGCCATCGTTGCCTCGGCCGGTTATTCCGAGCCGTTCTACAGCTTTCGTAACGAAACTTTTGTGCATGCCTCCCGCGAGCTGAAGATTCACAACAAGATCCACGTGCTCTCCCAGTGCCACGACCTGACCGGCAACAGCTTGCTGACCAGTTTCTACGTGAAGCCGGAGCTGGTGGGTTCGCCTTGGGCTGAGCTCAATTCCCGTGGTCGCCTGTTGTTCGTGGCCAGCCATCCGGAGCGCTTTGCCGATTCGGTGGTGACCGAGATCGTCGGTTACAGCGACGAAAATGGCGACTCGCCGTTCTGGGATGCCATCGGTCGCAACTTCTTCGACCTCAACTACGCCGAAGCCGAGCGTCTGTGTGGCCTGAAAAGCCGCACCTTCCTGGCCGAACTGATGCCGCATTACCCGATCTACGTGCCGTTGCTGCCGGACTCCGCTCAAGAGGCGATGGGCCAGGTGCACCCACGGGCACAGATCACCTTCGACATCCTGATGCGTGAAGGCTTCGAGACCGATCACTACATCGACATTTTCGACGGTGGCCCGACGCTGCATGCCCGCGTCTCGGGGATCCGTTCGATCGCCCAGAGCCGTGTCGTGCCGGTGAAAATTGGCGAGCCGGTCAAAGGCGCAGGTCGTCAATATCTGGTGGCCAATGCCCAGTTGCAGGATTACCGCGCCGTTTTGCTTGAGCTCGATTACGCGCCGGGCAAACCCGTCACCCTGGATCTTGAAGCGGCCGAAGCCCTGGGCGTCGGTGAAGGTGCCAGCGTGCGCCTGGTGGCGGTTTAACGCCTGCTGCTATGCCTAGTAAAGAATGAATGCTTAGTAAAGCAGCGAGTTTCACGGGCAGCGCCAGCGGCCCGTTTGAGGAGATAGCATGATTGTTCGTCCCGTACGCAGCAGCGATTTACCCGCTCTGATCGACCTGGCCCGCAGCACCGGTACCGGCCTGACCACCTTGCCGGCCAACGAAGAGCGTCTGGCCCATCGGGTCGGCTGGGCCGAGAAGACCTTCCGCGGCGAAGCCGGGCGCGGTGATGCGGACTATCTGTTCGTACTCGAGGACGACAACGGCCGCGTGGTAGGCATTTCCGCCATTGCCGGCGCCGTCGGCCTGCGTGAGCCCTGGTACAACTTCCGGGTCGGCCTGACGGTCAGCGCCTCCCAAGAGCTGAACATTTACCGTGAAATTCCGACGCTGTTTCTGGCCAACGACCTGACTGGTAACTCCGAGCTTTGCTCGTTGTTCCTGCACGCCGATTTCCGCAGTGGCCTCAACGGCCGCATGTTGGCCAAGGCGCGGCTGCTGTTTATCGCCGAGTTCCCGCAGCTGTTCGGCAACAAGATCATCGCCGAAATGCGCGGTGTGTCCGATGAGGCCGGGCGTTCGCCGTTCTGGGAAAGCCTGGGTCGGCACTTCTTCAAGATGGAATTCAGCCAGGCCGATTACCTCACTGGCGTGGGCAACAAGGCGTTTATCGCCGAACTGATGCCGAAATTCCCGCTGTACACCTGCTTCCTGTCGCCAGATGCGCGCAACGTGATCGGCCAGGTTCACCCGGATACCGAGCCGGCACTGTCGATGCTCAAGAGCGAAGGCTTCAGTTATCAAGGCTATGTCGACATTTTCGATGCCGGCCCTGCGGTGGAATGCGAAACCACCAAGATCCGTGCGGTCCGCGACAGCCAGGCGCTGGTATTGGCCATCGGCACCCCGGGTGACGACGCCACGCCATTCCTGATTCATAACCGCAAGCGCGAAGACTGCCGGATCACTGCCGCACCAGCACGCTTCGCCGCCGGCACGTTGGTGGTCGATCCGCTGACCGCCAAACGTCTTCAACTCAACGCTGGCGATCAAGTGCGCGCCGTTCCGTTGTCCGCTCGGGAGTCGAAATAATGAATTCGCTATACATCGCCGGTGAATGGCTGGCCGGTCAGGGTGAAAACTTTCAATCGGTAAACCCGGTGACCCAGCAAGTGCTGTGGGCCGGCGAAGGCGCCACGGCCAGTCAGGTCGAATCGGCTGTGCAAGCGGCGCGTCAGGCGTTCCCGGGCTGGGCTCGTCGTCCCCTGGAAGAACGCATCAGCGTGCTGGAAGCCTTTGCCGCTGCACTGAAGAATCACGCCGACGAGCTGGCTCGCACCATCGGTGAAGAAACCGGCAAACCCCTGTGGGAAGCGGCGACTGAAGTCACCAGCATGGTCAACAAGATTGCGATCTCGGTGCAGAGCTACCGCGAGCGTACCGGCGAGAAGAGCGGTCCGCTGGGCGATGCCACTGCGGTATTGCGCCACAAACCACACGGAGTGGTGGCGGTGTTTGGTCCTTACAACTTCCCGGGTCACTTGCCGAACGGACACATCGTGCCGGCGCTGCTGGCCGGTAACAGCGTGCTGTTCAAGCCAAGTGAACTGACCCCGAAAGTGGCTGAGCTGACGGTCAAGTGCTGGATCGAAGCCGGTCTGCCGGCCGGCGTGCTGAACCTGCTGCAAGGCGCTCGCGAAACCGGTATCGCCCTGGCGGCTAACCCGGGCATCGACGGCCTGTTCTTCACCGGTTCCAGCCGCACCGGCAATCATCTGCACCAGCAGTTTGCCGGTCGTCCGGACAAGATCCTCGCGCTGGAAATGGGCGGTAACAACCCGCTGGTGGTGGATCAGGTCGCGGACCTCGATGCCGCTGTTTACACCATCATTCAGTCGGCCTTCATTTCCGCCGGTCAGCGCTGCACCTGTGCGCGGCGCTTGCTGGTGCCGCAAGGCGCCTGGGGCGATACGCTGCTGGCGCGTCTGGTGGCCGTCAGCTCGACGATTGAAGTCGGTGCGTTCGATCAGCAACCGGCGCCGTTCATGGGCTCGGTGATTTCCCTCGGCGCTGCGAAAGCGCTGATGGATGCGCAAGAACATCTGCTGGCCAACGGCGCCGTGGCGCTGTTGGAAATGACTCAGCCCCAGGCCCAGGCAGCCTTGCTGACCCCGGGCATTCTGGACGTAACGGCGGTTGCCGATCGCCCGGACGAAGAGCTGTTCGGTCCGCTGCTGCAAGTGATCCGCTACGCTGATTTTGAAGCGGCGATCGCTGAAGCCAACGACACCGACTATGGCCTGGCGGCTGGTTTGCTGTCGGATTCCGAAGCGCGTTATCAGCAGTTCTGGCTGGAAAGCCGGGCCGGTATCGTCAACTGGAACAAGCAGCTGACCGGTGCGGCGAGCAGCGCGCCATTCGGCGGTGTCGGCGCATCGGGCAACCATCGCGCCAGTGCCTACTACGCCGCGGATTACTGCGCGTACCCGGTGGCCTCGCTGGAAACCCCGAGCCTGGTGTTGCCAGCCACCCTCACGCCTGGCGTGAAGATGGTGTAAAGCCCAATCGCGGGCAAGCCCGCTCCCACAGGATTTGCGTCGGTCACAACATGTGTGAACACCTCCGAACCTGTGGGAGCAGGGCTTGCCCGCGATGGCCGCGACTCGGTCGCACTGAACAGTTAGTTACTGAAGCCTTATAACAACAGATTCTCGTGGAGCCTCGCTGATGAAATCCTATGAAGTCAATTTTGACGGTCTAGTGGGGCCGACCCATAACTACGGCGGCCTGTCCTACGGCAACGTCGCCTCCCAGAGCAACAGCCAGCAGTCTTCGAACCCGAAGGAAGCCGCGCTGCAAGGCCTGGCGAAGATGAAAGCGCTGATGGAAATGGGCTTTCAGCAAGGCGTTTTGGCGCCACAAGAACGTCCGGACGTAGCCGCATTGCGCCGACTGGGTTTCAGCGGTACCGATGCTCAGGTGATCGAGCGCGCCGCCAAAGAGGCCATGCCGCTGCTGGTTGCCAGTTGCTCGGCGTCGAGCATGTGGGTGGCGAACGCCGCCACGGTCAGCCCGAGCGCCGACACCGCCGATGGCCGCGTGCATTTCACCGCCGCCAACCTGAACTGCAAATACCATCGCAGCATCGAACACCCGACCACCAGCCGCGTACTGGGGGCGATGTTCGCCGATCAGAAGCATTTTGCTCACCACGCCGCTTTGCCGGCCGTGGCGCAGTTCGGTGATGAAGGCGCGGCCAACCACACCCGTTTCTGCCGTGATTATGGTGAAGCCGGCGTTGAGTTTTTCGTATTCGGTCGCAGCGCGTTTGACACCCGTTACCCGAACCCGCAGAAGTATCCGGCACGCCAGACGCTCGAAGCGTCCCAGGCGGTCGCGCGTTTGCACGGGTTGAGCGATGACGGCGTGGTCTATGCCCAGCAGAACCCTTCGGTGATCGATCAGGGCGTGTTCCACAACGACGTGATCGCGGTGGGTAACGGCGAGGTGCTGTTCTATCACGAGGACGCCTTCCTCGATACCGAAAAGATGCTCGCCGAACTGCAAGGCAAACTCGCAAAAGTCGGTGGGAAATTTCAGTCGATCTGCGTACCGCGTTCCGCGGTCACGGTGGAAGACGCGGTACGTTCCTACCTGTTCAATAGCCAGCTGCTGTCGCGTCCTGACGGCTCCATGCTGTTGATCGTGCCGGAAGAATGCCGTGGCAACGAGCGTGTCTGGCAGTACCTGCAAGGCCTGACCAGCTCTGGCGGCCTGATCCGCGAAGTGAAGGTTTTCGATCTCAAGCAGAGCATGCAGAACGGCGGTGGCCCGGCTTGCCTGCGGTTACGCGTCGCACTTAACGAAACCGAACTGGCGGCCGTCAACCAAGGGGTTATCATGACCGCACCGTTGTACGGCACATTGACCGAATGGGTCGACAAGCACTACCGCGACCGCATGACCGAAAACGATCTGGCGGACCCGCAATTGTTGCTTGAGTGCCGGACGGCACTGGATGAACTGACGCAAATCCTTAAACTGGGCGCGGTTTATCCATTCCAGATCAATTGAAAGTCGGCGCATGAATTGAATGCGCCGCGCTATCTCCAGACGAGAGCGTAAAACATGAGCGATACCCTGCAGCTGATCCTTGAAGACACCGACGGCACGCAACTGGAAACGTCCTGCACCCGCGTCGCGGTCATGTGGCAAGGCAAAGAGCTGTGGATCCAGCAGGATGGCCGCGGCCAGTTGCTGATTGGCGTGGACGTCGAAGAAGGTGACGCTGAATACGCCAACCTGCTGCTGCGCCCATTGGCGACTAATCTGGTAAGTTTGCAACTGGAGATGGAACCGGCCGACGTCGGCGATGATGAGGACCACGTACACGGCCCGGATTGCAATCACGACCACTAAGGAAACCGCTCTATGCTCGCCCTCGGCAAACTGCTTGAACTGACCCTCGCCGGCCGCGAACCGGCGGAGAAGACTCAACTGACTGTCGAAGGCGTGCGCATGCGCTGGTTGAGCGAAGGTGCGCTGGAAGTCCGGCCACCTGAAGCTCGCGACAACGGCCTGGACCTGCTGCTTTCGGCCGGCATCCATGGCAACGAAACAGCGCCGATCGAGCTGCTCGATCGCCTGTTGCATGACATCGCCCGTGGTGACTTGAAGCCGCGCGCACGTATTCTGTTTCTGTTCGGCAACCCGGAAGCGATTCGCAAAGGCGAGCGTTTCATCGAGCAGGACGTCAATCGGCTGTTCAACGGCCGGCACGAACAAACCAGTGGTTCCGAGGCCTTGCGCGCGTGTGAGCTGGAACGGCTGGCGGCGACTTTCTTCAGCCTGCCAGAGCGCGATCGCCTGCATTACGACCTGCACACGGCGATCCGCGGCTCGAAAATCGAGCAGTTCGCCCTGTACCCCTGGAAAGAAGGTCGTCAGCATTCACGCCAGGAACTGGCTCGCCTGCGCGCCGCCGGCATGGAGGCGGTGCTGTTGCAGAACAAACCTTCCATCGTCTTCAGTTCCTACACCTACGACAAGCTCGATGCCGAGTCTTTCACCCTGGAACTGGGCAAGGCCCGGCCGTTCGGGCAGAACGAGGGGGTCAACGTCGACCTTCTTGAAACCCGCTTGAAGCAGATCATCGAAGGCACCGAACCGCCAATCACCGCGGACGGGCTGGATGGCTTGCAATTGTTCAGCGTCGCGCGGGAAGTGATCAAGCACAGCGATAAATTCCACCTGAACCTGCCGGCGGATATCGAAAACTTTTCAGAGTTGGATGTGGGGTATGTGCTGGCCGAGGATATCGCCAATACCCGCTGGATCATCGAAGAGCAGGGCGCCCGGATCATCTTCCCGAACCCCAAGGTCAAGAACGGCCTGCGCGCCGGCATCCTGATCGTACCGACCACCGACGAAAACCTGACCTGACTTTCGCGCAACGATCGTTCCCACGCTCCGCGTGGGAATGCAGCCCGGGACGCTCCGCGTCCCAATAGCGGACGCAGAGCGTCCATTGAGGCATTCCCACGCAGAGCGTGGGAACGATCATTCGACTAGACGGCTACCGCGCGAGGCTCACTTCGACGCAGCGCCCGCATCTTGTGCAGCGTATCCGCGCAGGTCTTCGCCGCTTCCTGGCCCTTGTGCACGAAATGCTCGAAGAAGAACTTCTGATGTTCTTCGCCAGCATGGAAGTGGTGCGGGGTCAAAACCACCGAGAACACCGGCACTTCGGTTTCCAGCTGTACCTGCATCAGGCCGCTGATGACTGACTGGGCGACGAATTCGTGGCGATAGATACCGCCGTCGACCACCAGGCCCGCTGCGACGATGCCGGCATAGCGACCCGATTTGGCCAGCAGTTTGGCGTGCAGTGGAATTTCAAAGGCGCCGCCGACTTCGAAGAAATCGATGTCCGACTCTTGATAACCCTGAGCAATCATTTCACCGACGAAGCCTTTACGGCTCTGGTCGACGATATCCTTGTGCCAGCAGGCCTGGATGAACGCGACGCGCTCGCCCTGATGGTTTTTGCTTTTGCTATCGATTGCGGTGGGTTGCATGTTCTGACTCCTGTTTGTGTGAAAAACAGGGCGTTATGAATCGAATGGGATTTAAGCGTACGCAGCCACAAGTGCCTGCGGACGGCGCTTTGGTGCAGAGCCTAGGCGACGCCAATCCCGTTCTCTCTTCATCCGGACTATGACCGTCGGCCCCGGGATCACACCGGGTCTGCTGACCTTGTCGCCATCACAGCCATTGCCATGCTGCCGCCAAGCGCTCGCGGGCTATGCGCATTGCGCGCAATTACCGCCGGTGGGGAATTGCACCCCGCCCTGAGAACGTTTTGCCGCCAGATTGTTTGGCGGCGAAGCGTTTTTAACACATATTTCTCACCTGTGCATTGCTGCTATCTGATGATTGTTATCGACTGTTTGGTTGGCTTGAACCACCTTTTCCTAGCCGAAGGGTTGATTAATCATCGGCATGACCGCAGTAATTCCTTCCTTAAAGGGATTTCCCCCTGCTTACCGAGGCCAGATTCATGAGCGTTATCGATCTTCGCAGCGACACCGTTACCCAACCGACCGCAGGGATGCTCGACGCGATGGCCAATGCGGCCACCGGTGACGACGTTTATGGCGAAGATCCGACGGTCAATCATCTGGAAGCCGAGCTGGCAAAACGATTGGGTTTTGCCCAGGCACTGTTTGTCCCGACGGGCACCATGAGCAACTTGCTTGGCCTGATGGCCCACTGCGATCGCGGTGACGAATACATTGTCGGACAACAGGCTCATACCTATAAGTACGAGGGGGGTGGCGCTGCAGTGCTCGGTTCGATCCAGCCGCAGCCGCTGGAAGTGCAGGCCGATGGTTCACTGGACCTGGCGCAGGTCGCCGCGGCGATTAAACCGGATGACTTCCATTTCGCTCGCACCCGTTTGCTGGCGCTGGAAAACACCATGCAGGGCAAGGTTCTGCCGCTGGAGTATCTGGCCCGGGCGCGCCGTTTCACTCATGAAAACGGCTTGGCGCTGCATCTGGATGGCGCGCGGCTCTACAACGCGGCGGTCAAGCTGGGTGTCGATGCGCGGGAGATCACTCAGCATTTCGATTCGGTTTCGGTCTGCCTGTCCAAAGGCCTGGGGGCGCCGATCGGTTCAGTATTGTGCGGCTCGGTCGAGTTGATCGCCAAGGCGCGGCGTCTGCGCAAAATGGTTGGCGGCGGCATGCGTCAGGCCGGGATTCTCGCCGCAGCGGGGCTTTATGCGCTGGACAACCATATTCAGCGCCTGGCAGATGATCATGCCAACGCACAAAGGCTGGCCGACGGCCTGCGAGCAGCGGGTTATGAGGTCGAGCCGGTGCAGACCAATATGGTTTACGTACAGATGGGCGACAAGGCCGAAGCAATCAAGGCCTTTGCCGCGACACGCGGGATCAAGCTCAGCGCTGCCGGTCGACTGCGAATGGTCACGCACATGGACGTCAGCCATGGGCAAATCGAGCAAGTCGTCGCCACATTTGCCGACTTTTCTCACAACTGAGCGTGTTAGCCGTCCAATTGACTGCTTGTATCGTACAAACACGCTGTACCTGGTCACTAACGCCGATATAATGCGGCCCTTTGCCGTCGCTTCGTCTGTTGACGTTTCGCACAGGCCTTTGGCCGCAGCCTCCGTGGAAGAACCTAATGAAAAGCGCAGAAATCCGTGAAGCCTTCCTTCGCTTCTTCGAAGAGCAAGGCCACACCCGTGTAGCCTCCAGCTCTTTGATTCCGGGCAACGACCCAACCCTGCTGTTCACTAACGCGGGGATGAACCAGTTCAAGGACTGCTTTCTGGGCCAGGAAAAACGCGCGTATACACGCGCTGTAAGCAGCCAGAAATGCGTGCGCGCCGGCGGCAAGCACAACGACCTGGAAAACGTCGGTTATACCGCCCGTCACCACACCTTCTTCGAAATGCTGGGTAACTTCAGCTTCGGTGATTATTTCAAGCGTGATGCCATCACCTACGCCTGGAACTTCCTGACCTCCGAGAAGTGGCTCAATCTGCCGAAAGAAAAGCTCTGGGTCACCGTCTACGCCAGCGATGACGAGGCGTACGACATCTGGACCAAAGACATCGGCGTGCCGGCCGAGCGCATGGTTCGCATCGGCGACAACAAAGGCGCGCCGTACGCGTCCGACAACTTCTGGACCATGGGCGATACCGGTCCGTGCGGTCCTTGCACCGAGATTTTCTACGATCACGGCGACGATATCTGGGGTGGCCCACCGGGCTCGCCAGAAGAAGACGGCGACCGTTACATCGAAATCTGGAACAACGTGTTCATGCAGTTCAACCGCACCGCCGATGGCGTGTTGCATCCGTTGCCAGCACCGTCGGTGGACACCGGCATGGGGCTTGAGCGGATCAGTGCCGTGTTGCAGCACGTTCACTCCAACTATGAAATCGACCTGTTCCAGAGCCTGCTCAGCGCATCGGCCAAGGCCATCGGTTGCACCAACGATGCTCAGGCGTCGCTGAAAGTCGTGGCTGACCACATCCGTTCCTGCGGCTTCCTGATTGCCGATGGCGTGCTGCCGTCCAATGAAGGTCGCGGTTATGTGCTGCGCCGGATCATTCGTCGCGCTTGCCGTCACGGCAACAAACTGGGCGCCAAGGGCAGCTTCTTCTATCAGATCGTTGCGGCCCTGGTCGCCGAGATGGGCGAAGCGTTCCCCGAGCTGAAATCCCAACAGGCGCACATCGAGCGCGTCCTGAAAGCCGAAGAAGAGCAATTCGCCAAGACCCTGGAACAGGGCCTGAAAATCCTCGAGCAGGATCTGGCCGAACTCAAAGGCGACGTGGTCCCGGGCGATGTAGTGTTCAAGCTTTACGACACGTACGGCTTCCCGATGGACCTGACCGGCGACATCGCCCGTGAGCGCAGCCTGACCATCGACGAAGAAGGTTTCGAGCGCGAAATGGAAGCCCAGCGCGTGCGTGCCCGTTCCGCCAGTTCCTTCGGCATGGACTACAACAGCCTGGTCAAGGTTGATGTGGCCACCGAGTTCACCGGTTACACCGCCCACAGCGGTTCCGCCAAAATCGTTGCTCTCTATAAAGACGGGCAATCGGTTGACGTGCTGAGCGAAGGCGAAGAGGGCGTGGTCGTTCTCGATCAGACCCCGTTCTATGCCGAATCCGGTGGTCAGATTGGTGATTGCGGCTTCCTCCAGGCGGGCGCTGCGCGTTTCGACGTGCGCGACACCACCAAGACCGGCGGCGCGTTCCTGCACCACGGTGTGCTGGATTCGGGCAGCCTGATCGTCGGCGCTCCGGTCGAGACTCATGTCGATGCCGACGTGCGTCATGCGACGTCGCTGAACCACTCCGCCACTCACTTGTTGCACGCCGCGTTGCGCCAAGTGCTGGGCGAGCATGTTCAGCAGAAAGGCTCGTTGGTTGACAGTCAGCGTCTACGCTTTGACTTCAGCCACTTCGAAGCAATCAAGCCTGAGCAACTGAAGGCGCTGGAAGACATCGTCAACGCCCAGATTCGCAAGAATTCCCTGGTTGAAACCGAAGAAACCGACATCGAAACCGCCAAGCAAAAAGGCGCCATGGCGCTGTTCGGCGAGAAGTACGGCGACAGCGTACGCGTGCTGAGCATGGGCGATTTCTCTGTCGAATTGTGCGGCGGTATTCATGCTACCCGTACCGGCGACATCGGCCTGCTGAAAATCATCAGCGAAGGCGGTGTGGCCTCCGGTGTGCGTCGTATTGAGGCAGTAACCGGCGCAGCAGCGCTGGCCTACTTGAACGCGGCTGAAGAACAACTCAAGGAAGCGGCCAACCTGGTCAAGGGCAGCCGCGATAACCTGATCGACAAGCTGTCGGCTGTGCTGGAGCGCAACCGTCTGCTGGAGAAGCAACTCGAGCAGTTGCAGGCAAAGGCAGCCAGTGCGGCGGGCGACGATCTGTCGGCTTCCGCCCTGGACGTCAAAGGTGTGAAAGTGCTGGCCGTGCGTCTGGACGGTCAGGACGGCAAGGCGCTGCTGGCGCTGGTCGATCAACTGAAAAACAAACTCGGCCGCGCAGTGATCCTGCTCGGCAGTGTCCATGAGGAAAAGGTCGTACTGGTTGCAGGCGTGACCAAAGACCTGACTGGCCAACTCAAAGCCGGTGATTTGATGAAACAGGCTGCTGCGGCAGTGGGCGGGAAGGGCGGTGGTCGTCCAGACATGGCGCAGGGCGGTGGTGTTGACGCTGGCGCACTGGATGCCGCATTGGCCCTGACCGTTCCATTTGTAGAGCAGGGTTTATAAGGCAATGTGTCTGGCTCGCGGTCTAGTGGCGGGCCAGAACGTTGTTTGAGTGATTATTGGGCGCCCTTCATGGGCAGAGGCGGCTTTGAAATGGCTTTGATCGTACAGAAATTTGGAGGCACCTCCGTCGGCACTGTCGAGAGAATCGAGCAGGTCGCCGACAAGGTTAAGAAATTCCGCGAGGCGGGCGATGACCTGGTGGTTGTGCTGTCTGCAATGAGCGGCGAAACCAACCGTCTGATCGATCTGGCCAAGCAAATCAGTGGCGATGGCCAGCCGGTTCCTCGCGAACTGGATGTGATCGTTTCCACCGGTGAGCAGGTGACGATTGCACTGTTGGCCATGGCGCTGATCAAGCGCGGCGTGCCAGCGGTGTCGTACACCGGCAATCAGGTACGGATTCTGACGGATAGCGCGCACAATAAAGCGCGTATCTTGCAGATTGATGACCAGAAGATTCGCGGTGACCTGAAAGCCGGTCGTGTGGTGGTTGTCGCCGGTTTCCAGGGCGTCGACGAGCACGGCAATATCACCACCCTTGGTCGTGGCGGTTCCGACACCACCGGCGTGGCGCTGGCGGCAGCCCTGAAGGCTGACGAATGCCAGATCTACACCGATGTCGACGGCGTCTACACCACCGATCCGCGTGTGGTATCCGTGGCTCAGCGTCTGGACAAGATCACCTTCGAAGAGATGCTGGAAATGGCCAGCCTCGGTTCCAAGGTGTTGCAGATCCGTGCGGTGGAATTCGCCGGCAAGTACAACGTTCCGCTGCGCGTACTGCACAGCTTCAAGGAGGGTCCGGGCACCCTCATTACTATTGATGAAGAGGAAACCATGGAACAGCCGATCATTTCCGGCATCGCCTTCAACCGCGATGAAGCCAAGCTGACCATCCGTGGCGTGCCAGACACCCCGGGCGTGGCGTTCAAGATTCTCGGCCCGATCAGTGCCGCGAACATCGAAGTCGACATGATCGTGCAGAACGTTGCGCACGATAACACCACCGACTTCACCTTCACCGTGCACCGCAACGACTACCAGGCGGCGCAAACCGTACTGGAAAACACGGCTCGCGAGATCGGTGCCCGTGAAGTCGTTGGCGACACCAAGATTGCCAAGGTCTCGATTGTCGGCGTCGGCATGCGCTCCCACGCAGGTGTGGCCAGCCGTATGTTCGAATCCCTGGCGAAAGAAAGCATCAACATCCAGATGATCTCGACCTCGGAAATCAAAGTGTCCGTGGTGATCGAAGAGAAGTACCTGGAGCTGGCTGTGCGTGCTCTGCACACGGCTTTCGAACTGGATGCGCCGGCCCGACAGGGCGAGTAATACGTTCTCCCAAGGGCGCGGTCTGACCGCGCCCTTCGTTTTTTTGAATGGCGCGTACCAAAACTGTTCTTTTGCTCGCGCTAGTCAATACTCAGGCATGTAGGGCTGCGATCGTTCTGGTTGTAGGTCAAATGCCTTTTTTTTGCAGACTGTTGTCCCTGAAATGAATGCGTGAGGAGAAAGGTATGCTGATTCTGACTCGTCGGTGCGCAGAAAGCCTGATTATTGGTGATGGCGAAATCACCGTGACCGTGCTCGGCGTAAAAGGAAATCAAGTGCGTATCGGTGTCAACGCCCCGAAAGAGGTTGCTGTGCACCGTGAAGAAATTTACCTGCGTATAAAGAAAGAGAAGGACGAAGAACCAAGCCATTAATTTTTATCGTTTTTTATGTTTGCAAACGGGGAAAAGGTTGGTTAAGATACGCCCCGTGTTGCGGAGAGCTGGCCGAGTGGCCGAAGGCGCTCCCCTGCTAAGGGAGTACACCTCAAAAGGGTGTCGGGGGTTCGAATCCCCCGTTCTCCGCCATTATTTGCGTAGTACGTTGTAATCTGGCTTTTTCGGTAAGTTGTTGAAATTACTAGAAAAAAGAGCTTTACAAAAAGATTCAACGGCCTATAATGCGCGGCAACAAATGCACTCGTAGCTCAGCTGGATAGAGTACTCGGCTACGAACCGAGCGGTCACAGGTTCGAATCCTGTCGAGTGCACCATTTAAGAGTTGTTTGCAGTAATGTGAGTAACTTGGCTTCAACCAGTTGTGATCTGGTATAAAAACACAAATGCACTCGTAGCTCAGCTGGATAGAGTACTCGGCTACGAACCGAGCGGTCACAGGTTCGAATCCTGTCGAGTGCACCAAACAACAAAAAGCCCGCGTTTAACGCGGGCTTTTTGCCGTCTGCGATTTGGCTTTTCCTTTGGTACAACCCTTCTCGTCGAACTCGATATGAGCACTGCGCCCTCGCTTGTTGTCGTAGCGATAGCTTGTGGCTGAATTGCGGGTGGTGATCTTGTCGGGTTTGCCAAGTGCGCTTTCGACGTCCTGCTGGGTCATGCCGGCAACGACCCGCTGATTGATGATTGCTATGCGGCGTTCCTTCGCGCTGAGCAGATCTCCACATTTGCCTTCGGATTGACCAACGACCGTCGGCTCTCTCCTTTGCAATTTCTTGCCTGGTGTTTCGCGAGACTCGGCCTCCGGCATCAGGGGCGTCACGCTGCCTGGCAGAAATGTGCGTACGTCGTGTGCTGAGAGACTTTCTCCTGCCGTACAGCTCAAGGTTGTGAAAGTAATGTGTCCGTTGGCGGCTTCGCACCGGTGAACGATCGTGGCGAGCACTGGGGGCGGCAGGCAGAGCAGGGCGGCTAGCAAATATTGAGCAATCGATGGCATTCGACGTCCTCCATGACGGTCTTCATCAAGGGTAGTCTTTACATTTTCAGGCGGCGGTGTGTTTTCTTTTCAGAATGAGTCGTCGCAGTTTGACTGGATCAGGAGGCGCTCAGGTTTGTCTCGCAAGCACTTGTTTCAGCCGCGATTTTTAACGTTTAAAACCGTCAGGCGGTGTTATCATTGCGCCCGTCAGCCCCGCCGGGGCTTGTGGAATACCTCCATGGACTTACCCAGTAGTTACTCAGTATCCCGTTTTTACAATCATGAATTGACTGATTGATCCTTCCGGCGTGCCCCGCTGCTGGGAGTGGAGTTCGCCTATGTCTGAAGTTGAAGTAAAGAAAACGCAAGAAAGCTTGCAGGACCGCCTCGCTCAAGTCGTTGAGCTGCTGCAGCGCCAGCGAGTGGTCGAAGACCTGACTCATCGCCAGGAAGGTCCGCATCACGACCGGGTCGAGAACCTGGTTCACCGGCAAAACCTCGTCGAGTTGCAACGCAAGCTCGATGATCTGCACTCCGCCGACGTTGCCTACATCCTTGAAGCCCTGCCGCTGGACGATCGCCTGACGGTCTGGCAATTGGTCAAGGCTGATCGCGACGGCGACATTCTGCTCGAAGTATCCGATTCGGTTCGTGAAACCCTGATCGCCGACATGGATGATCACGAGCTCCTGGCGGCAGCCAAGGACATGGATGCCGACGAACTCGCTGACCTGGCCTCCGAGCTGCCGCGAGACGTCGTCCACGAGCTGATGGAAACCCTCGATAATCAACAGCGTGAGCGCGTCCGCTCCGCGTTGTCCTATGACGAGGAGCAGGTCGGTGCGCTGATGGACTTCGAGATGGTGACCATCCGTGAGGATGTCAGTCTCGAAGTGGTTTTGCGTTACTTGCGCCGTCTCAAAGAGCTGCCAAGCCACACCGACAAATTGTTCGTGGTCGATTATGACGGCGTGCTCAAGGGTGTGTTGCCGATCAAGCGTCTGCTGGTCAACGACCCGGAAAAGCAGGTGTCGGAAGTCATGGCCAGCGACCCGGTGAGTTTTCATCCGGATGAAGACGCCTACGAGGCCGCTCAGGCGTTCGAACGTTATGACTTGATCTCGGCGCCGGTAGTCGACAAGAACGGCAAGCTGATCGGTCGTCTGACCATCGATGAAATGGTCGACCTGATTCGTGAAGAGAGCGAAAACGAAGTTCTCAACATGGCGGGTCTGCGTGAAGAAGAAGATATTTTCGCGTCGGTCTGGAAATCCCTGCGCAACCGTTGGGCCTGGCTGGCGGTGAACCTGATCACCGCGTTCATTGCATCGCGGGTGATCGGCCTGTTCGAAGGCTCCATCGAGAAACTGGTAGCCCTGGCGGCATTGATGCCGATCGTCGCCGGTATCGGTGGCAACTCGGGTAACCAGACGATCACTATGATCGTTCGGGCCATGGCGCTGGACCAGGTCAGTACCGGCAATACGTCGCGGCTAATGCGCAAGGAATTGGCGGTTGGCTTGATCAACGGTCTGGTTTGGGGGGGCGTGATTGGTGTGGTGGCCTATCTGCTTTATGGCAGTTGGTCCCTGGGCGTGGTGATGACCGCTGCCATGACGCTTAATCTATTGCTTGCGGCATTAATGGGGGTTTTGATTCCGATGACCCTGGCGCGGCTTGGGCGCGACCCGGCAATGGGGGCCAGTGTGATGATCACGGCCATGACCGACAGTGGCGGCTTTTTCATCTTCCTCGGGCTGGCGACGATTTTCCTGCTTTGATGTCCTGCTTCAAAAAAACACCCGCCTGAGCAAGCCGCTTTTCGTAGGAGCCAGGCTTGCCGGCGAAAGCGCTCTTAAGGACGCCTTCGCCGGCAAGCCTGGCTCCTAAAAGTCTGGGCCCAACCGGCGGGTTTTTTTTTAGGTAAATTTCAGGCAAAAAAAAGCCAGCGATTACGCTGGCTTGAGCTTTCGGGATAAATCAGGAAGCGTCTGCGGCCATTTCGGCGTCATGGGCGATCAACGAAACCAGTGCGTTTTGCTGGCGGTGGGAGAGCTGGCGGAAGCGCTGCAGCAGTTCGCGTTCGTGCAAAGACAGTTCGGGGCTGTCCAGGCGCATGCTCAATTCTTCACCCAACGCACCTTCCTGAATAAGGCTTTGCTCAAGGCGCGCGATGATTTCGGAGTTCATGCTGCGATGATGATTGCGAGCCACCTCGGCAATGCGTTCACGCATTCCGTCTGGCAGACGTACGACAAACTTGTCAGCCGTACGGCTGGAATAAATTGCCTGTTTCAATGGGCGCATATATTTAACCGGTTAGTTCAGGGGAGCGGTTCTCGGGGATTGGCCGCAGGATGTCAGATAGGACAAGCACTCTGGCCAAATGTTCAACCTGAATTGATAGAGGCGCGCATCATGCCTCAAATTAGCCAGATCATTGGCGTCAATTCTGTGACAAATATTGATCTGGGTAAAGGCTTAATGCCAGCACCTATTATCAGAAATGCGGACTGGTCTGAAAATAATCCATGAGTCCGAATTTACTGACCGCGTCCTCTTGCCCGACAGGTGATGCCCGAAGACGCCCTGAAGGTGCATGCTATGCGGATTCGATCCTTGTTCCTTACCTGATACAGGATAGTGGCAAATGGCCGATTTACTAGTCTGGACGTACGGCACGGGATGATTTGAGGATGGGTGGCAGGCTGATTTATTTAATGGGGCCTTCGGGATCCGGCAAGGACACCCTTATCGAAGCCGCTCGCGAGCCGCTACGCGCACGCAATTGTGTAATCGTGCGTCGCGTTATCACACGTTCGGCGGAATCGGTGGGTGAAGAGGCCATCGAGGTGTCTCGTGAAGAGTTTGAACAACGCAGAGCCAACGGGGATTTTGCGCTGTGGTGGCAGGCCAATGGGCTGAGTTACGGTATTCCTGCATGCATCGACCAATGGCTCGCGGAGGGCCGTGATGTGTTGGTCAACGGTTCGCGCGGGCACCTGGCAGAAGCACAACAACACTATCCCACGCTATTGCCGGTGCTATTGACGGTCAAAAGTGAAGCCCTGCGCGAGCGCCTTTTGCGGCGGGGGCGTGAGAGCCCGGCAGAAATTGAAGCAAGACTGCACCGTAATGCGTTGTTTACGGCTGATGAGTCAATCGATGATTCGCAGATCCGCCGACTCGATAACTCCGGCGACCTTGCTGGCACGGTCGCCAATCTTCTGAAGCTGTTGAGTCTCAGCGCAGAACCGGATCGAACTTGATCTTGCGCCCGGCGATCAGCGCCAGCACGAACAGAGCACCGAACACGCCGCAAGCAATCAGGGGCAGGGTAACGACCGTGTCCTCGACCAATGACAAATGAAGGATGCCACTCAGTAAGGCGAGGATAAAAAATCCTGCGGCTGATTTAGACATGCTGTGCTCCTGATGGGTGATTTCAAAATACCAAGCGTTCGAAAGACTGTGTGCGCAGCTGAATAGTTTCTTGGCTCATTTCTTTGCCGACAACCCTGCGTTGATCGTTCGCGACTGCCAATTGAGGCGTTTTTTGCAGCTGCAGGTAATGAGGGATACGTTGCGCAATTGTCACGGCGTCGTTTTCGGGGAAGAAATGGAAACCCAACAGAACTGCCAAAGCGACCGCGTTCGCGATTAACAGCGCGCTGTTCATGTGGCTGATCTCCTGGGTTGGTTGAGAACAGTCGAAGCAGCCCGCATGCCAAAAGTCTAACGGCTATTAAATCCTTTAAAAACAATGAATTAAGATATTTTTTGTAAAGCGGATGCATTGCATTTTGCAATGATGGCATTTTGCGGTGATGCAATTTGCACGGTGAGCAAAGCCACGCTTTCGTGAGGCATCTGCCTACACTTAAAAAGCCTAAGGACGACATGACAAACGCGGGTCTGGCCGTTAACATGCACGCCGTCCATCGCTTGCATTTATTTGCGGCGACTTGTGTCTCAGTAGCTCAATTGGATAGAGCATCCCCCTCCTAAGGGGAAGGTTGGCAGTTCGAACCTGCCCTGGGACACCACATATTTGAAAGCCCCACGCAGAGTGATCTGGTGGGGCTTTTTTGTGGCTGTCTGCAGCGATGGATTCGTTTTCCAGCCCAACATCAAGCCGTCAGCGTATGGTCAGCCTCCCCAAACCACGTACGCACCAGATCGGTACCGCTTGTGCCCGTGTTGGCAAGGACCGCCACATCGGCGAAGTTCGTACCATTGGCTGCGCCGTCGGCATCTACCTTCACGGTGATGTCGCTGCCTGATTGCGCCAGTTGGACGAAGTCGGACGCCTGGCTGGTACCGCTGACGAAGTTGGCGCTGAGCAGGGCAGAGAGGTCGAGTGCGTCGCCTTCGGCGAAGTTGTAGTCGAGGATGGTGTCTCCGCCTTCCGCCGCGTTGAGGTAGGCGAACATATCGGCTCCCGCGCCGCCACTGAGCGTGTCCTCTCCACCACGACCGGCCAGGATGTCGTTGCCGTCGCCGCCACTGAGTACGTCTGCCGTCATGCTGCCCACGAGTGTGCCGCTGGATGCGCCGTTGTAACTGACCTGAGTACCGGCCTCGCCTTCGGTGACCTGGAAGTCCTCCGCTATGTAATGCCCTAGCAGGTTCACCTCGGCCCGATGCGTGCCGTCGTTCACCGTCAGCAGGCCGCCGCTGCCAGAGGCGTTGGCGCTGTAGCTGAGCTGGGTGTTGGCGCCGAAGGCGAGATCGCCGAAGGTCAGCATGTCATCGCTTTCCAGACCGAGGATGCCGACCAGCGAGCTCGCCGCTTCGGCCTGTGCGATCACCAGCGTGCCCGCACCTTCGCCGTGGAAGGCGACGGACCCGTGGGCGGCGCCGGAAAAGGTCAGGGTCGCGTCGCCGTCGATGGTGGCGCTGCCGTTGCCCATCACGTCGGCCAGCAGACGCATGTCGCCGCCATTGGCCCATAAGTGACCGGAGTTGTCGACCGCACTGGCGACCGTCATGCCGCCTTCACCCGTCGATTCCAGCACGCCGCTGTTGGTAATGCTGTGGGTGCCGGTGTCGAGCACCAGACTGTTCAGTCCGCTGGCCAGGATCAGGCCTGCATTGACCAGTACCAACTGCCCGGCGCCCAACTGGCCGGCGCCGGAAATGCGGTTGTCGACGTTGGTCAGGACTGTGTCGGCGCTGCCACCGAAAATCACGTTTTGCGCGCTGTCGGATAGCAGGACCTGGCCGCCGCCGGTCAAGGTCGCACCGCGGAAAAGAATTTCCAGCTCGGTTTCGCTGCCGGTGGAGCCGAGTTCGATGGTGCCGCTGTTATGAATGCTGCCACCGAACGGCATGATCGCGCCGTCGGCAATGGTGAGGGTGCCGGTATTGGTCATGACCGGGTCCACATCGAACTGGAAGTTCGCTTCGCTCAAGTCTGTCGCATCGACACCTTTCAGGGTGACCGACTGGCCGGCGCTGATGCTGACCAGTGCATTGCCGTTGGCGTCGTTAGTGATGTTCAAGTCAGCAAAGCTGTTGATGCCCGGGAAGCCGATCAAGTCGATCTTGTCCGCCGTGGCATCGAAGCTGTAGATCTGGTTGTTGCCGATCGGCTGGGCGAAAACGAAAGTGTCGGCACCGGACGAGCCAGTCAGGTTGTCGTCAGCGGACAAGGCGAAGATTGGCGCGTCGGGGGCATAGACTTCGATGTTGTTGAACACATAAGCGCTACCGTCGCTGCCGTCACTATTGCTCCAGTACATATTGATATCAAGCACCAACGCTCCCGCGAAGTCGCTTGGGGTTGTCACCGTCAACGCGCCAGGATCACTGGTCTGCACGGTCCAGGTGCCATCGCCGTTGTCGGTTCCCGCATTGAATATCCATCCCGAGGGAACACCGCTGATTGAAACCGTTATCGGGCCGCTGATATCGCTCGACGGAGTAGTGAGGGCGAGATTGATAGGTTCGCCGGCAACGCCTGCCGGAAGGTTTGCACTGCTTCCGGCAGTGCCAGCATTACCCGCCAGATCGGTGTAGCTATTCGCGCTAACGTCGACTTTCACGCTACCGGTCAGCGTTCTGGTCAGCGTCGCCGTATAGGTATCGCCGTCTACCTGCGTGAAGTTACCCCAGGTTCCGCGAGGGGTTGGCCCTGATGCACTCACCGTGACGTCGGAAAGGCTGAAACCGATCACTGCCTCACTGAACTGGAATGTGACTGTCGATACTGAGCCGATCGCATTCCCTAGCGCGGTCCCCGTCACTACCACCGTCGGTGTCACGGTATCAACCGGCGTCTCAACGACGTTCTGCACATTCACCGTTATCGTCTGCGTGTCAGTTCCCCCATTGCCGTCGGCCACCTGAACATCCACAACATAGGCGTTATCACCGTCAGCACCACCGACATCCTGGGCATTCTCGTAATCGGGCGCTGAATTGAACGTCAGCACCCCGCTTGAACTGATCGAGAACTTGCTGAAATCCGTCCCGGCCGTATTCAGGATCGAGTAGCTCAGGGTTTGTGACGACTGATCAGCATCGGTTGCCGTCACTGTCGTGACCGTCGTGGTGTTCTCCGCCACGTTGACCGAAGCCGTCGCACCACCGCCGTTGGAGGTGATTGTTGGCGAGTCGTTGCTGCCGTTGATGGTCACCGTCACTGCAGTCGAGCTGCCGTCGGCACTGAGTACGGTGAAGCTGTCGGTGAGACTGTCGCCGACATTGAGTGCGTCGAAGGCCGAGTTGGCGGTATAGCTCCAATTACCCCCGGCATCGATGGCGAAGGTACCGTTGGCGCCGATGGTGCCGGATTGGGCCTGGAAGGTTTCCGGGCTGTCGATGTCGCTGATGGTGAGGGTGCCAGCTGTGGTCAGTGGGGCATTGGTTTCGGTCAGCGTGACATTGGCTGAGGACAGCACGGCGGCGTCGTTAGTGCCGGTGACGGTCACAGTCACCAACTGGGTGTCCACGCCGCCGAGGCCATCGCTGACCTGCACGCTGAACACTTCATCGTGACTCTCGCCAGCCCCCAGCGATTGCACCGCACTGGCAACACCATCGGTGCCATTGGCCAGGGTGTACGTCCATTTACCAGTACTATCCACCGCGATCGAACCATAGGTGCCGGTATTCGTACCGGCAATGCTCCAGCTGGCTGTTGCGGCATGATCGACGTCGGCCGAACTGAACTGACCGCTGACGCTGAGCGTGGTGTCTTCCTGCGCCGCGCCGACATCATGGCCGGTGGCGAAACTGAGTACCGGCGCATCGTTAGTGCCGGTGATTGTGATGTTCACCGTCTGCGTCGCCGAGGCAGCATTAGCCGCGCCGCTGTTGTCAGTGGCAACCACCGTGTACGAGAAGGTGATGGTTTCACCCGCACCGAGGAAGTCGAGGTTCTGGTTGCTGCTGTAGTCCCAGCTGTTTTGATCGACCGAGAAACCGGCCACCAGTGCCGAAGCCACGGCCGCATTGAGCACGCCGCCGCTCCAGGCGATGTCGCCGTTGGCGGTCTGCGACACGGTCACCGTGTCGGTACTGTCCAGATCGGCAAAGCTCAGTGCACCGCTGTCGCTCAGCGTGGCGGTGCCATTACCTTCGTTCATTGCGCCGCTGCTGTCGGCGATTGTCAGCGTCGGCCGATCGTTAGAACCGGTGATAGTAATGGTCACGGTCTGCACCGCGCCGTCGCCGATCGCCACGTTATAGGTTTGGGTGACGATCTGGCCTTCGCCGAGGAACTGCAACGCGGCGTTGTCCACTGCGAAGTTCCAGCCCAGCGAACCACTGCCCGTGCCGGTGCTGTCGCTCAGCGGATCAGTGGTGAAACTGCCCAGATAGCCGGAAGCGCCCGGCGTGACGGTAACGCTGTGGATGTCGATCAGGTCGACGTCGGTGAAGGTGATGTTACCGCTGGCTGCGTAGTCGCCGCTGTCTTCCCCGGCATCGCCGGCCTGCACGCCGCTGGTGATCTGCACCTGGTCGTTAATGCCGGTGATGGTGATGGTCACATTCTGCGTGGTCGACGAACCATGCCCGTCACTGAGGGTGACGATATAGGTTTCAGTCACCGTCTGCCCTTGGGCCAGGGATTGGGCTGCCGCATTGTTCAGGGTGTAAGTCCAGTCAACCGTGCCGTCGGCGGCGTTGGCCGCTTCAGTTACTGATGCAAGGGTGAAGTTGCCCAGCGCGGTGGCGTTGCCTGCCGCAGGGACGAAAGAGGCGGTATGCGTGTCGCTCAGATCTACGTCGCTAAACGCAATCACCCCCGTCGCGCTCAGCGAGTCGGTCGGGCTCGATGTCGTGCTCGCATCTTCGGTTACTGTGCCGGCCTGCACATCCAGGCTTATCGTCACGCTGTCATTCGCACCTGCGAACTGCACCTGCGCGGTGGCCCAACTGAGGGTGCCGTTGCCGAGACGAATCGCATAGGTAAAGGTGTCTGTCAGGGTCCCTCCACCCGCCAGCGACTGAAGTTGTGCCTTGAAAGCCGTCGACAATGTTGCGGCGTCGTAGCCGACCTTGCCATCGGAGGTAATCCAGATCTTTGCCCCGTTGAAACTGGTGTCAGTACTCGTTGCCTCAATTCTGCCGGTGTCCTGGACCAGCAGGTCGGCCGGTGCATAAACCTTGGTGGCAGTGGAAAGACTGGTCGCGTCATCGAGTGACCACAGTGTCTTTGCGCTGCCGCCGAGGTCATTGGACATGACGTCCAGGTATACGACTCCCAGCAGGTCTTCAGTGATGGCCGCGGTGCTCGTGCCAATCACACCGGTCGTGAAAATGTCGTCCTGCGCCTGCGCAGTGTTGGAAAGTGAAGTAACGGTGCCGCCGCTGGTCGTTGTAGTGGTAGTCATGTCTGTCTCCCGAGAGGGCGGTTTTTTATTTTTGGAGTTGCCAGGCATTGCTGACAGGACGAAATCCTGTCCTTGCACCGTTCAGATTGTTCAAGACGTATTTTGAGAGAGCACCGACTCAGGGATACGGCCTTTCCTGATATCAGTTTGATGTGTGTTTAGTTGTGGGGGCAGGCTTTGTAAAGGTGTTAACCGCAGCTAACAGTACGACGTGCCAATATTCCGACAGGCGGGTGTTTCGGTGTCAATATTATGTCGATTTGTTTTTGGCGAAGAGGCCATGGGCACTCAATAGTAATTGCCCCGAATGAGCTGAAACCCGCGTGGGGCTTGGGCCGGCTGCGTCATAAGGTGTTGGGCTACGGATTAAATGTCTGTGCTCACCTGTTAGAAAACCTCCGCCAGCGCCTGTGCTCTGGCGATTTTATTACGCTCGAACCAGCCGACGACCTACATGGAAAGTCTGTCATTGCTGTGCCTTACTGCTCATTCCACAAGGAGCCCGGCAATGCGACACAGAGGCGCACAGTTCTGGTTATGGACCGATAATCGGTTATCGCTGCACATCCATGAAGAAGTGCTCAGCGATGGGGTACAAGTGGAAGTTCGTGCGCGGGTGAATCACGAAGGTGTTTCCCAGGTGTTCATCGGTATTTACGATGACCATGGGATCATGCTGTGCGAGGAGTTTCACGACAGGGGTCACGATGAGTCTTACTGCGCGGCGTTGAAATGGGGTGCCCAGCGCGCGAGGGAGATTGTGGCGGACGCCCAAGGGTTCGTCGCACCGCATCGGGTGCAATTGACGCTGGGTCCGGTCATCACCGATGAGTCTGTATTGGCGCTACGGCGCATGGAAATGAGCGAGCGTGAGCGTTTCAAGCTCAGTTGCGAAGACGCATGGTCGGAATACCTGGCCGCCAAAGCGGCCATGCTGAATCTCATGCGTGCGCCTAAGGTCGATCCCAAGGTCTGGGCAGACCACAAAGAGCGTCTGAGGCAGGCGATTGACCGGCGCGTGTGGGTGCAACGCACCTATTTACGCTGAGCGATTATGGCCCTCAGGGCTGGGATTGCCGCAGATTCTCAATGGTTGCGATCAGGTCATCGTAGGAAACCGGTTTTCCAATGTGCTGGTCAAAACCCGATTGGCGGGCCTTCTGAATGTCGCTGCTGGCGCCATAGCCGGTCAGGGCGATGGCCGGCACATCCTTGGCAAGCGGCAACTGACGCAATGCATTCATCAGCTCATGGCCATTCATCACCGGCATGCCCAGATCCGAAATGATCAGGTCGAAACGAGTGCTCTTCGCTGCGTCCAGAGCGGCCACCGGGCGATCGAAGGCAATGACTTCGGCATCTTCCATTTCCAGCAGCATTTTCAGGGTTTCCAGTACCTCGGCAGAGTCGTCGACCAGCAGAATCGTCAAGCCGCTCAGTTTTCCTGACACATCATCGATTTGAGCTTCGGTTTGGGTTTTGCCTTCGGGGCTGGCCAGTGGCAAGTAGACACTGAAGGTACAGCCTTCCCCGACCCCCGGCGAACTCACCTCTACCGTACCCCGTTGGGCCTCGGTCAATTGGCGCACCAGCGACAAACCGATGCCCAGCCCCTCGCGTTGGTGGTTGGCATGCTGGGTTTCTGCCTGGCCAAACAGGTCGAATACGTGTTCGAGGTGCTCGGGGGCGATACCAATGCCATCATCCTTGACGTCCAGACGCGCCATGTTTCCGGTCTGCCGGGCGATCAATTGCACGTGGCCGTTGGGTGGGGTGAATTTCAGTGCGTTGTTTACCAGATTCCAGATGATCTGCTCCAGGCGCGTCGGATCGGCGCAGACCATCAACGGCTCCGACGGTATTTGCAACTCGACGGTGGTGCTGTGCCGATCATTGAGCACGACCGTGTGGATATCGCGCAGCACACTGGCCAGGTCCACGGCCACCGGTTTCAGCTTGAGCTTGCCGGTACGGACGCGGGCGACATCCAGCAGGTCGTCGATGATCCGTGCCTGGCTGCTGACGGCATCGCAGATGGTGCTGACGGCTTTGGCGGCCGGCGCCACAGACTTGGTCACCGGCAAGCGCCGCAGCAGTTCGGCGTTGAGCTGGATCAGGTTCAGTGGATGCTTGAGCTCATGGGACATGACCGCGAAGAACTCATCCTTGAGGTAATTGGTGTTCAGCGTCTCGGCCAGTTGTTGGCTCTGTTCCTCATGCTGGCGTTTGTGGCCGGTCAGGTCACGGGCGATTTTCACATAGCCTCGCAGGTTGTCACCGCTGAGCAGGGTTACCTCGCCGCTGCAATAGAAACGGCTGCCGTCCTTGCGCAGGTGCCAGCGTTCATCTTCGGAACGGCCATGGGTACGTGCTCCTTGCAGCTCGGTTTCGGGCACGCCAGAGGCGCGGTCTTCGGCCGAAAAGATGAAGTCGTAGTAAGCGCCTTCGGCTTCGGCCTTGCTGTAGCCGAAGATCAGCTCGGCGCCTTTGTTCCAGCTGGTGATCACGCCTTGCTCATCGAGGGTAATGATCGCGTAGTCGCGGGTGCTTTCGGCCACCAGGCGCATGCGCTCTTCGCCCAGGCGCAGTTCTTCTTCGGCCGCGCGGCGTTTGGTGATGTCGATGAAGGTCAACACCGTGCCGTCGATATGGTCTTCGCTGGAGCGGTAGGGCAGCAGGCGGGCGATGTACCAGCGCTTGTCGGTGCTGCTGACTTCGCGCTCGATCATGTTCAATGATTCGAATACCTGGGCGGCATCACTGGCCAGCTCGTCGTAGTACAGGCGATGGGTGATGTCGAGCAGGGAGCGGCCGGTATCCATCGGCAACATGCTGAAAATGTCGGTGGCGCGCGGGGTGAACCATTTGATTCGCATGCTGCGGTCGACAAAGACCGTGGCAATGTCGGTGGAGGCGATCAGGTTGGTCAGGTAGTCGTTGATCTTGTCGGTTTCTTCGACTTTGGTTTTCAGCTCGTAGTTGACCGTCAGCAACTCTTCGTTGATCGATTGCAGCTCTTCCTTGCTGGTTTCCAGCTCTTCGGTGGCCGAGCGCAGTTCTTCGTTGATCGCCTGCATTTCTTCGTTGGAGGCTTTCAGTTCTTCACTGGAAATTTCCGATTGTTCAATGGTGTCCTGCAAGTGCAGCTTGGTGCGTTGCAGTTCACGCTCCAGGTTGGACAGTACCTGGCTCTCGGTTTGCAGCAGCGTCGTGGTCGTTACTTGCGAAGGGTCAACTTCGACTTCTTCGAAAATCACCAGGACGAACTCGCCGTACGATTCTTCTTCTTTGTAAGGCTGCGCCTCCAGGCTGACCTTGTAGCGCCGGTCTTCACGTTTGATCGGCACCTCGCGGGATTTGACCGCCAGGCCACTCTGCTGGACCTGGAACAGCGTGGTGCGGATCTCCAGGCGCAGCTCCGGAAGAATCAGCGTCAGCAGGTTGCGTGACAGCTCACCGCCCACATGCCGCAGGAAGCGCCCGGCACTTTCGCTCATGTGCAAGATATCCGCGTTGGCATCGACAATCATGCTCGGCGGGGCGGCGCGCTCGAGGGCGCGCTGGTGGATATCGGCGAAGGACAGCTTGCGCGGTGCTGCATTTTGCGGTGTCTGCCGGGAAACGTTGCTGCGCACATAACCACCGCGCGGCACGGTCGGCATGCGTCGGCTATTGGCGGTGCCGGTCTTGGCGCGGAAGATCCGGTTGCGTTTGTCTACGGGCGTGAACAGCTCATGACAAGCATCCGCGCTTTCGGAAGACCCCAGGAACAGGAAGCCGCCGGGCCGCAATGCAAAGTGGAACATCTGCAGAATTTCGCGTTGCACGCTGCGATCCAGATAAATCAGCAGGTTACGGCAAACGATCAGGTCGATTTGCGAAAAGGGTGGGTCGGACAACAGGCTGTGCTTGGCAAACAGCACTTTCTCGCGGATTTCCTTGCGAATCCGATAGTGGTCATCTTCCTTGATGAAGTAATTCCGCAGCCGTGTTGGCGGCACATCCGTGATAATCGCTTGCGGGTACAGGCCGGCCCGGCCGAAGCTGATGGCGCGCTCGTCGATGTCGGTGGCGAAAACTTGCAGCGAGGCCTTGCTGGACTCCAGTTGCAGCTGATCGCTGACCAGCATCGCCAGGCTGTAGGCCTCTTCGCCGGTGGAGCAGCCAGCCGACCACACTCGAATTTCTTCTTTCTCTGGCTGCGCCGAGACAGCGGCGCTGACCAGTTGCGGCACGATATCGCGCTCCAGTGCTTCAAAGGCTTCGCGATCACGGAAAAAGTTGGTTACGCCGATCAGCATGTCCCCCAGCAACGCTTTGGTTTCTTCGGGATTGCTTTGCAGGTACTGGTAATAAGCTTTCAGGTTTGGCTGCGCGGTGACCTGCATCCGGCGCTCGATCCGCCGCAATACCGTCGCGCGCTTATAGTGCTTGAAGTCGTGGCCGGTGCCGGAGCGCAACTGGATGAGGATGTCATGCAGCATTTGTTCGGCGAATGCAACATCGCGCTCGGACATCGAGGCGACGGCTTGCTGTTCCGGCTCGTTGAGGATGGGCAAACTGATTTCCTGGGAGTTATGCCATAGATCCAGCAGTTTTTGCGGCATTTCGACCACGGGCAATACGAGATCGACCATGCCGGTCTCGATGGCTGCGCGTGGCATTCCGTCAAATTCGGCGTCTTCCGGCACTTGGGCCATGGTGATGCCGCCCTGTTCCTTGATACGTGACAAACCGACCGCGCCATCGGAGCCGCTGCCAGAGAGCACCAGGCAAAAGGCGCGTTCCTTATGTACGTTGGCCAGGTCACGGAAGAACAGATCGATCGAGGCGTGGCGGCCCAACTGTGGATCGTTTTCACTGACCTCAAGGTTGCCGTCATTCATCGTCAGCCGTTGTGCCGGTGAGATGACGTACACCCGGTTTTTTTCGATCGGCACGGTTTCGGTGACCTGCAGGACCGGCATCCGGGTCGATTCCTGGATGATCTTGTCGGCGATGCTCTGATGGTCGGGCGACAGATGAAGAATGATCACGAACGCCATGCCGTTATCTTGAGGCATGTTCTCGAAGAACAATTTAATGGCTTGCAGCCCGCCCGCCGACGCGCCAATGCCCACCACCGGAAAGTCCAGGGTGCTGGGGCTCAGGGC
Organism: Pseudomonas sp. Tn43; assembly: GCF_014192635.1. Lineage (NCBI taxonomy): Bacteria > Pseudomonadati > Pseudomonadota > Gammaproteobacteria > Pseudomonadales > Pseudomonadaceae > Pseudomonas > Pseudomonas sp. Tn43. Next base: position 216,781 of record NZ_JACHYG010000003.1, on the reverse strand, counting down.
CTTTTGCTCAGAGGCGGTGGCCGAGTGCTTGGGGTTGGTGGTCATTTCTTCTGCCTTTGCTGGCGATGTAAAGCGTACAGAGTTCAAGCGGATATAAAACGCGCTTCATAAAATCAGAATAATCCCGTTTTTCAATAAGGCGTTCAATTATTTAGCGCGCATTTGTGGGGTTATATAAGTTTTTGACCACCCAACGTACGATTGCATTCCCGTCGCTTCAAGGGAACGCGACTACTGGCCGATAACCCGATCGGCTGTGCGAGTTTCGTCGCTGACGGCCGGCAAGTGTGATCACGCAATTGTGCGAAATTGCTTGATAGCCTATGGCCTCTCGCTATCATCTGCGCGCCCGAAAAACGGGCGCGATGCTGAGTTCACCCGTGTCACTGTCTTTAGGTTGTTCTTCTTAAATTGCCTGGAAATCTTCGATGCTGTCGTATCACCAAAAAAGCTTCCTGATCGTCGATGATTTCTCGGATTTCCGCAGTTCCGTGAGGTCCATGCTGCGGGAGCTGGGCGTCAAGGACGTGGACACCGCTGATACCGGTGAGCAGGCACTGCGTATGTGCTCGCAGAAGTCCTACGATTTCATCCTGCAGGATTTCCACCTGGGCGACGGCAAGAAGAACGGTCAGCAGGTGCTTGAAGACCTGATGATCGAGAAGCTGATCAGCCATGAAAGCGTGTTTGTCATGGTCACTGCCGAAACCAGCCAGGCCATGGTGCTCAGCGCCCTGGAGCACGAGCCTGATGCTTACCTGACCAAGCCGTTCAACCGTTCCGGCCTGGCCCAGCGCCTGGAACGGCTGGAGCAGCGCAAGACGTTGCTCAAACCGATCCTGCAAGCACTTGATCGGGGCAAACCGGTTGAAGTGCTCAATGCCTGCATCGCCCTGTGCAAACAGGACATTCGTTATTCGCCGCTGTGCCTGCGTTACCGCGCCGATGCGTTGCGCGATTTGAACCAGAACGAAGCGCTGGAGCGGCTGTACGACAGCATCATCGCTGATCGGCCTTTGCCTTGGGCGTTTGCCGGATTGGGCCAGTTGCTGTTCAAGCGCGGCCAGGTGAGCCAAGCCAAAGGCGTATATGAAAAGGCCCTGAAAGTTTTTCCGATGATGCCGGCCCTCTACGACGGCATGGCCGATGTGCTGGTCGCCGAAGGGGACACCAAAGGGGCGCAGAGAGTCCTGGAAGAGGCTATTCGCCTGTCGCCGCTGGCGGTGCGCCGGCAAGCGTTGCTGGGCAAACTGGCAATGGCCAACGAGGATTTCGATACCGCTTCCAGAGCCTATCGCCAAGCGGTGGCCCAAGGGGCGCAGTCACGTTTCAAAGATGCGGAAAGTAACCTCGGCCTGGCCCATGCCTTGATCAGCAAGGGCAGTGAAAAAGGCCTGGACACCCGGACCCGCCTCGAAATCAACACCACGCTGAGTGCCGTGGCGAAGGAGAACCCTTCCGACCCCGGCTTGCAGATTCGTGCGCGCCTGATGAAAGCCACCAGTCTGCTGCTCAACGATGCCGAAACCGCCGAGAAGCTCACCGAGCAGGCGATGATGCGCCTCGACGGCATGGAGCAGTTCATGAGCGCCGAAGCGGCGCTGCTGGTGGCCAAGCAGCTGCAAATGTTGGGGCAGGCGAGTGCCGGCGCTTCAATGCTGAAAAACTGTGCGGAAATCTACGGCGACGATCCGACTGTAATGAAAGGCATCGCCAAACTGACCGACGACCCGACCATCCTCAACTCCGGCAACGCGGCCGCCGACCTCAATCGTCAGGGCGTACGGGTGTACAAGACCGGCAACCTGGTGGAGGCCCGGGATGTATTTCGCAAAGCCCTGGCGCTACAGCCCAAGAACATCAGCATCGCCCTGAACATGGCGCAGTCGCTGTTGCATGGCACTGACACCAGCGTGCCGTCGGCCGAACTGGAAGAATGCCGGGCCTGCCTGAAAACCGTCGGTCTGATGCCCGATACCGACGCGCGTTATCCGCGCTACCAGAAACTGAAAATCAAGGCGTTCGGCGAATGATCGACAGCGAACCGTCACTCGACTTTTCCACGGTGATTGCCTCCACCGTGCATGACATGAAGAACTCCCTGGCCATGCTGATGCAGGCACACAGCCAATGGCTGGCGCGCTTGCCCGATCCCGAGCAACACACCCCGGAGCAGGGCGTGATCGACTTCGAGTTCGCCCACCTCAATGGCATGCTGGTGCAATTGCTGGGGCTGTACAAACTCGGCGTCAACCAGATGCCGTTGCAGCCGGCTTACCATGAGCTGGATGATTTCATCGAGGCGCAACTGGCGGCTCACCAGGAAGTGTTCGCCAGCCGCGGCATTATCGCCAGCTATGAAGTGGATCCGTTGAGCCCCCTGGGTTTCTTCGACCGGGAGCTGATTGCCTCGGTACTCGCCAACTGCATCAACAATGCCATGCGTTATGCCCGCCATGCCTTGTTGATCAGCGTCAGCGATGAGGCCGGGCAACTGGTGCTGACCATCAACGATGATGGCGAGGGTTATCCGCCCGAGATGATCGAGCGTCAGGCCGATTACGTGCAGGGCATCAACCACAGCACTGGCAGCACCGGCCTGGGCCTGTACTTTGCCGGACGGATCGCCGCCTTGCATCAGCGCAACGGCGTGGGTGGACGCACAGAAATCAGCAATGGCGGCCCGTTGGGTGGCGGCGTGTTCAGCCTCTATCTCCCCTGACAGACACAATCCCCTTCGGCGGTTCCTACGTCTTTTTGTTTGACGCTGCTTGATATTCCGAACAGCCGAAGCCTATTTTGTACGGGTCGCCGTTCGCGGCTCGTACAACAACAAGGATTGCGTCATGACAACCGATGGCCATCGTTCACTCGCGCAGCGATTGACGGGCATTGATGAGATTGAATGTGTCACGCCGGACCTGAACGGCGTACCCCGCGGCAAGGTGATGACCGCCGAAGGATTTCTTGAAGGGCGGCGTTTGCAGATGGCGCGGGGCGTGCTGCTGCAATGCATCATGGGCGGTTATCCGCCGGCGCGTTTTTATGGCAGCGATGATGGCGACCTGGCGCTGGTGCCTGATCCCGCGCAGATCCACCGCTTGCCCTGGAGCTCGCAGCCTCGGGCGCTGGCCATTTGCGATGCGGACGAACTGACTGGCGATAGCTCGCCATTGTCGACTCGCGGCCAACTCAAGGCCGTGATCGCTCGATACGCCGCCCTCGGTCTGGCACCAGTGGTGGCGACCGAGCTGGAATTCTTCGTCTTCGCGCCCAACCCTGACCCGACGCAACCCTTCCAGCCGCCACTGGGCCTGGACGGTCGTCGCGAGGATGGTCATTCGGCGTTCAGCGTCAGCTCCAACAACGGCTTGCGGCCGTTCTTCAATGAAGTCTACGAATGCATGGCGGCGCTGGGCTTGCCGCGCGATACCTTCATGCACGAGATGGGTGTCAGCCAGTTCGAGATCAACCTGCTGCACGGCGATCCGCTACTGTTGGCCGACCAGACGTTACTGTTCAAGCATCTGCTCAAGGAAGTGGCGCTCAAGCATGGCCTGACCGTGGTCTGCATGGCCAAGCCATTGGCGCACACGCCGGGCAGTTCGATGCATATTCACCAGAGCATCGTCGAGATCGGCACCGGGCGTAACGTGTTCAGCGACAAGGCCGGCGAGCCGACCGCGACCTTCCGTCATTTCATCGGTGGCCTGCAGGCCGGTCTGGCGGATTTCACTGCGCTGTTTGCGCCGAACGTGAACTCTTACCAGCGCCTGTGCCATCCTTTTGCATCGCCGAACAATGCCTGCTGGTCCCACGATAACCGCGCGGCCGGGCTGCGCATTCCGGCCAGTTCACCGGTCGCTCGTCGGGTCGAAAACCGCTTGCCGGGGGCTGATGCCAATCCGTATCTGGCGATCGCCGCGAGCCTGGCCGCGGGGTTGTACGGTATCGAGAACAAACTGGAGCCGAGCGAGCCGATCCAGGGTGAGTTCGTTGTGCCGGATAATCTTTCATTGCCGTGTACCTTGCATGCTGCTCTTGAACGTCTGAAACGTAGCCAATTGGCGAAGGAACTGTTCGGCAAGGAGTTCATCGAAGGCTACATCGCTTCGAAGACCATGGAGTTGACCAGCTTCTTTGATGAAATTACTCCCTGGGAACGGCGTGTTCTAGCAGCCCAGGCCTGACGACCCGTCGCCGTCGGGCTATCGTTTGTCGATAGTCCGATACTCACCGCAAGGAGCCGCTCGGAACGCCGATGCGCCAAATCTTGAAATCTTTTCGGGGGCTGTATTTCGCCTCGCTGATGATGTTGATCGGCTCGGGCCTGTTGAGTACTTACCTTGCCCTGCGCCTGGCGGCCGATAAAGTCGACAGCCTGTGGGTTGGTGCGCTGATGGCGGCCAATTATTTTGGCCTGGTGCTGGGCGGCAAGATCGGCCATCGGCTGATTGCCCGGGTCGGGCATATTCGAGCTTATTCAGCCTGCGCCGGGATCGTCGGTGCAGCAGTGCTGGGCCATGGCCTGGTGGATTGGTTGCCCGCGTGGCTGTTCCTGCGGGTGATCGTCGGCTTGGGCATGATGTGCCAGTACATGGTGATCGAAAGCTGGCTCAATGAGCAGGCAGAAGCCAATAAACGTGGCGTGGTGTTCAGCGGCTACATGATCGCTTCGTACCTGGGGTTGGTGCTGGGTCAGCTGATTCTGGTCATGCACCCGGGCCTGGGGCTGGAACTGCTGATGCTGGTCGCCCTGTGTTTCGCCCTGTGCCTGGTACCGGTGGCCCTGACGCGGCGGATTCACCCCGCACCTTTGCATCCGGCACCGATGGAACCACGCTTCTTCATCAAGCGCGTGCCGCAGTCGTTGAGCACGGTGTTGGGATCGGGCTTGATCGTCGGTTCGTTCTACGGTCTGGCCCCGTTGTATGCCTCGCAACAAGGGCTGTCCACTGAACAGGTCGGTCTGTTCATGGGTAGCTGCATTTTTGCAGGCCTGGTGGTGCAGTGGCCGTTGGGTTGGCTGTCGGACCGCTATGACCGGGCGCTGTTGATCCGCTGTTTCGCATTCAGCCTGGCGCTGGCTGCGTTGCCGCTGGCAATCATGCAGCAAGTGCCGCTGGAGGTGCTGTTCATCGCCGGGTTTTTCTGTTCGTTGGTGCAATTTTGCCTGTACCCGTTGGCGGTGGCGTTCTCCAACGACCATGTCGAGGCTGATCGTCGGGTGTCACTGACGGCGATGCTGCTGGTGACCTATGGTGTCGGCGCGAGTGTTGGGCCGCTGGTGGCCGGGGTATTGATGAAGCTGTTCGGCAGTCAGATGCTCTATGCCTTCTTCAGCTTCTTTGCGCTGGTGCTGGTATGGCGAATTCGCCCGAAAGCGGTCACCAACCTGCATCAGGTGGACGATGCTCCGCTGCATCACGTGGCCATGCCGGACAGTATGTCGAGTTCGCCCTTGGTCGCTTGCCTGGACCCGCGAGTCGATGAACAGGTGGTGCAGGAGCAGATGCAGAACCCGGTCAACCCGGAGGATGATTTCAATCCGGAGGCCGAGCCCGCATCAGCAGTTGAAACGGAAGCTGAAACAGAAACGGAATCAGAAGACCCTGACACAGGTCGCGAGCAAAGTTTTACCGAAGCACGGCCTTGACCAAGGCATAAAAAAACGGGCAGTCCCCGCAAGGGACTGCCCGTTTTTCATGGGTGTGGCGTATCAGAAGTCGTCTTTATCGAAGCGCCGCGCTTCACGCTGAAGCTGATAGACGAACCGTTCGACCTGACGCTGCACCAGGCCACTCATGTTGTGAAAGCGCACGCCGGCGAAGGTGGTGTTGATCTTTTCTTCAAAGTGCAGGTAACGCAGTTCGACCGGGGCCGTCATGTTGCCGAAGGGCAGGGCTGCGACAAAACGGTCGTAGACCTGGCCCAGTTGCAGCTTGGCGGTGATATCGCCCTCAAAGCGCAGCTTGCAGCCGGTGGCAGAGATGTCCAGCAGTTTGCCGCCGATGGCCGATTTGAGTTTGTCGCCACCCAAGTCGACATCGACCAGTTGCGCCAGCTTCAACGCGGCGCGGAAAGCGTTGCGGCGCTGGTGATAAACCACTTCAGCGGGCAGTGCGCCACGGTAGCAGCGGCCATCGCCAGAGTCATGGATGGTCAGCGGGCCATTGCTTTCCCAGGCGATGCGCACGCCGTCGTGGAAGCCTTCGACCTTGAACGGTTCGCCGGCGAGCAAGAAGCGCTCGCCATCGCGTGGGATCATTTCGTCCAGGGCGATCATGTTGCTGTCACGGTCGATGTCCACCAGATAACTCTGGAAGCGCTGGCTGCGCTCATGGAACGTGATGATCAGCGGGTCATGGCTGTCTTGCAGCTGACGCAGATTGCCGGAGATTTCCAGGGGCGTAGTGAGCACCTTGGGTGGCTGCGGAGCATCTTCCGCGTTTAAGGCATTGAACACGGGGCATCAATCTCCAGACCAATATGACTATTTGCCAGCATTCTGCCAGCATGTTTCGCGTCTTGATAGAGCGTGCGCGTTGAAAGGCTCAAGCCTGACTGAGCGGGCGTGGCTTTGCGAGCTTGGAGGTTGATCCGCGGGCATCATAAAGCGCTGGCGGCTCGCCGCCGGTGAGGATTTTCAACTGGTTGGCCGTGGCGGCCTGCTGCACCAGAATCGACTGGCCATTGTTGACGTTGGCGGCCTGGCACCGGGCCAGGAGGTCAGTCAGCACATCGCTCTGTGCCAGCAACTGATCGCCAATGCTCGAATGGCTGGCAAGTTGTTCCAGGCCCTGGCGATTGGTTGGCAGGTTGAGACCGGCGAGGATTTCACTGCGCTTGCGGCCATGCTGCTCAAGCAAAATGATCAATGCCTGTTTCTGCGCCAGAATTTCTTCGAGCAGTGGCATGTCACGACCGTGCAGCGCGAGGGACTCGGTTTGCAGCAGTTCCAGCAAGTGTTGCGCCGGGGCAAAGTCGTCGATGATCAGTTGCAGTAAATTAGTGTCGTGCATGGCTGGCCTTGGGTTTTAAGCGTCCAAAAGCCTGGCGCGGCCGTGGCCTAGCGCTGGGCTTCGAAGTTGAGCAGTTTGCTGGCTACACGGTTGCTGTCGACTTTATAGCTGCCATCGGCAATCGCTGCTTTCAACTCGGCCACGCGGGCCTTGTCGACGGCAGGCTGATCACGCAGCTTGTCAGTGACCTTCTGCAACTGTTGAGCCTCATTGCTGAGGTGTACCGACTCCCCGCTTTTGGTGGTACTGGCCTGTTCGGCCGGGGTATTCAGCGGCGTGGATTGGCCGGCTTCGGCGGTTTCCTTCGCTGCGCTGGTACGTGTACTGCCCGTAAGTGACGAGGAGCTGTTTAAACGACTGAAATCGATGACCATGACAAAAAACCTCTGGGTATTTGGACGCTTGCCATGTTTTCGGCCATTGCTGTGAAAACTTTAGGCCCATTTATCAATGAGCTTGCATGCGCCAGCGTGTGTCCTGCATGCGGCACAGTTTAGGCAACAGCCCAGTGGCGCGCCATCTCTTCACAAACTACATGGTCGCTTACATAGACACTTCCACCTGCCCGGGCGCGGTGACTTGCGCCTTGATAACCCGCTGGGAGTTCAGGTTTTTCACGCGAATCTGTTCGCTCATGCCGCCATTGGACAGCGCTTCACCCGGCATACGCACACTGAGCGTACCGCTACGGGCAGTAATCACTACCTGATCGCCCTTGCGAATGACTTCCGCCTGTTCGAGATGCACCAGGGTAATCACCTGATCGGCGACCATTGGTCGGGTCAGTTTTTGTCCGATCGCTTGATCGACGGAAGTCAGAAAGCCTTGATTTATCAGGCTGATATCGCGCTCTCGCAGGGTTACGTCCTGAGGTTCGATAATTCCTGTGCGTTTGAGTGGACGGGTGGTGGTCACGATGTCGCGAAACAGCCGTACTTGAGCGGGTACAAAGACTGTCCAGGGAGAGGCGCCGTCACAGCGAACCTTGACCGTAACCCGGCCCAGAGGCCTTGACGGGCTCTCAAGGCTGGCTGTCAATTCCTTGTCGCACATAGGCATGCGCAAGCGCGGATCGAGCTGGCTGACCTCGATCTCGTAGCGTCCTTGCGTTTGACTGGTGGCCAAATAGTCTTCTACGGTGAATTCAAGAAAGCCCTGAGTGACGCCGATAAGCATGTCAGGCAAGGTAACTGCGTCAGCAAGGGCAGGGCTGCCAGCGTTGAACAGGCAAGCGGCCGACACCGCGCAGAGTAATCTGCGGCAGGCTGAAGCCAGGTGTCGGAAAAATGTCGGTTCTGTGTTCATAAAAGTTAAAAAGCAAGCGCCGTGCCGTTTCGTGAAGAATGTGCGTCGCAACACACTTAGCGTTGGTGTAGGAGTCTGGGCATGGCTGGTGTAATGGATTCGGTGAACCAGCGCACGCAACTGGTGGGGCAGAATCGCCTTGAGCTGTTGTTGTTCCGTCTCGACGGCCAGCAGCTGTATGGGATCAACGTGTTCAAGGTTCGTGAGGTGCTGCAATGCCCCAAGCTAACCCTGATGCCCAAGTCCAGTCCCGTCGTGTGCGGTGTGGCGAATATTCGGGGGGCGACCATTCCGATTCTGGATCTGGCGATGGCGACCGGTTCCGGAGCGCTGAAAGATCAAAGCAATCCCTTCGTGATCATCACGGAGTACAACACCAAGACCCAGGGTTTCCTGGTTCGGTCGGTGGAGCGGATCGTCAACATGAACTGGGAGGAGATTCATCCGCCTCCCAAGGGCACCGGGCGCGATCACTACCTGACGGCGGTGACTCGGGTCGACAATCAGTTGGTCGAAATCATCGACGTCGAGAAGGTGCTGGCGGAAGTGGCCCCGACACCGGAAGCCATTTCGGCGGGCGTGGTCGATGTCGAGACGCAGCACAAGGCGTTGTCTTTGCGCGTGCTGACGGTCGATGACTCATCGGTGGCGCGCAAGCAGGTGACCCGTTGCCTGCAAACCATCGGCGTCGAAGTGGTGGCGCTGAACGACGGTCGGCAAGCGCTGGATTACCTGCGCAAGCTGGTCGACGAGGGCAAGAAGCCGGAAGAGGAGTTCCTGATGATGATCTCCGACATCGAGATGCCGGAGATGGACGGGTACACCCTGACGGCCGAGATCCGCAACGACCCACGCATGCAAAAGCTGCATATCATCCTGCATACTTCGTTGTCGGGTGTGTTCAATCAGGCGATGGTCAAGAAGGTCGGTGCCGATGACTTCCTGGCCAAATTCCGTCCTGATGACCTGGCATCCCGGGTAGTCGACCGGATCAAAGCAGCAGATAACAGCTAGGGGCCTTCTGCCCCTGGCGGTCAACACGAGTTAAGAGGCGGCATCTTTGTCTACGGGTAATTTGGATTTCGAACAGTTCCGGGTCTTCCTGGAAAAAGCCTGTGGCATTTTGCTCGGTGAAAACAAGCAATACCTGGTCTCGAGCCGTCTCAACAAACTGATGGAACAGCAGGGCATCAAGTCGCTGGGTGAGCTGGTCCAGCGCATCCAGACCCAGCCGCGCAGCGGTTTGCGCGAGATGGTGGTAGATGCCATGACGACCAACGAAACCCTATGGTTTCGTGATACCTATCCGTTTGAAGTCTTGAAGAACAAGGTTTTGCCTGCAGCGATCAAGGCAAGCCCCGGCCAGCGCTTGCGGATCTGGTCGGCGGCGTGTTCGTCGGGTCAGGAACCGTATTCGCTGTCGATGTCCATCGATGAGTTCGAACGGGTCAACATGGGCCAGTTGAAGATGGGCGTGCAGATCGTTGCCACTGACCTGTCCGGCACCATGCTGACCAACTGCAAGACCGGCGAATACGACAGCCTGGCCATCGGCCGCGGTCTGTCGCCCGAGCGCCTTCAGCGTTACTTCGACCCGAAAGGGCCAGGGCGCTGGGCGATCAAGGCGCCGATCAAGAGTCGGGTTGAGTTTCGCTCGTTCAACCTGCTGGACAGCTACGCGAGCCTGGGCAAGTTCGACATCGTGTTCTGCCGCAACGTGCTGATCTACTTCTCTGCGGAAGTGAAGAAGGACATCCTGTTGCGCATCCACAGCACGCTGAAGCCGGGCGGTTATCTGTTCCTTGGCGCGTCCGAAGCGCTGAACGGTTTGCCGGACCATTACCAGATGGTCCAGTGCAGCCCGGGGATCATTTACCAGGCGAAGTGATGCAAAAGCGACAGGCATAAAAAACGGGAGTCCTCAGGGGCTCCCGTTTTTTTTGTGCCTGATTTCTCATTCTCGCCGCATTACCTGTAGGAGCGAGGCTTGCCCGCGAAGGCGGTGTATCAGACACAAAATCGCTGACTGACACATCGCTTTCGCGGGCAAGCCTCGCTCCTACAGTGGTCGGTGTAGTTCCTGATAAGCGGCAGAAAAGCGGCAGGCGGCGGAAACCGGTTGCCGCTTTTCTGGCATTGCCGGTTTGCCACCGCGCGCAAAGCCCCGGTTTACGGGGTTTTTTGAATTGGCACGACGCTTGCTATGTCCCTGTTACGAAAAATCAGGTCACCCGAAGGTTTCCCGACATGAGCATCAGCTTCGATAAAGCGCTCGGTATCCATGAACAAGCCTTGGGCTTCCGCGCCCAGCGTGCCGAAGTCCTGGCCAATAACATCGCCAACGCCGACACCCCGAACTACAAGGCTCGGGATCTGGACTTCTCGAAAGTGCTCGCCGAGCAGAACGAGAAAACCAAAAACGGCAAGTTCGCCTTGAACATGACCAACAGCCGTCACATCGAAGCTGAAGGCATGGGCAATGGCGACGAGTCGCTGATGTATCGCACGCCGATGCAACCGTCGATCGACCAGAACACCGTGGACGCTCAACTGGAACAGTCGAATTACGCGGAAAACGCGGTCAACTTCCAGGCCAGCTTCACCCTGCTCAACAGTAAATTCAAAGGGCTGGTATCAGCCCTGCGCGGAGAGTAAGTCATGTCCCTTGCCAGTGTTTTCAACATTGCCGGTAGCGGCATGAGTGCCCAGACCACTCGTCTGAACACCGTCGCCTCGAACATCGCCAACGCCGAGACCGTCTCCTCGAGCATCGACCAGACCTACCGTGCCCGCCACCCGGTATTCGCCACCATGTTCCAGGGCAGCCAGAGCGGCGGCAGCGATTCACTGTTCCAGAACCAGGACGCTGCCGGTCAAGGCGTGCAAGTGCTGGGTGTGGTCGAAGACCAGAGCAACCTTGACGCGCGCTACGAGCCGAACCATCCGGCTGCCGATGGCAAGGGCTACGTCTATTACCCGAACGTCAACGTCGTCGAAGAAATGGCCGACATGATTTCCGCGAGCCGTTCGTTCCAGACCAACGCCGAAATGATGAACACCGCCAAAACCATGATGCAGAAGGTCCTGACCCTGGGTCAGTGATAAGGGGCGATTCATATGAGCGTTATCAGCGATGTTCTGGCCAATTCTTCGGTCCAGACCCCAACCACCAAAGACAGCCTGACTTCCGCCGCTACCGGCGGCCAGGCGCTGGGCAAGGACGCGTTCCTGCAACTGTTGGTGACTCAGCTGAAAAACCAGAACCCGCTCGATCCTCAGGACAACAGCGAGTTCGTGGCGCAACTGGCGCAGTTCAGTAGCCTGGAAGGTATTACCACGCTGAACGATACGGTCAGCGGCCTTGCCAACAGCTACAGCTCCTCGCAAGCCTTGCAGGCTTCTTCGCTGGTGGGGCGCTCCGTCATTGCGCAGACCGACAAAACCCTGGTCGACACTTCCAAGAGCCTTAACGGAACCGTCGTGGTGCCTACCTCGGTTTCCGCCGCCACCGTCAAGATCACCAACTCGGAAGGCAAGACCATCCGTACGCTCGAGTTGGGCAGTCAAAGTGCCGGTAATGCCAGTTTCATCTGGGACGGCAAAGACGATGCGGGCGCGGTGGCACCGGCGGGTACCTACACCTTCGGCGCAACGACCACCATCGACAGCAAGGCGACATCACTGATTACTTACCTGCCAGCGACCGTTAACAGCGTGACCATCAGCCAGACCGGCGGTGAGTTGATGCTGAACCTGGCAGGCATGGGCAGCGTTGCCCTGTCCAAAGTACAAACCATTGGTATATAGAGCCGACTACACGGCACAAGGAGTGGAATATGTCTTTCAATATCGGCCTTAGCGGTCTCTATGCAGCCAACAAACAACTGGACGTGACCGGCAACAACATCGCCAACGTCGCGACCACCGGTTTCAAATCCTCCCGTGCAGAATTCGAAGACGTGTACTCGGCCACTCGCCTGGGTACCGGCAGCAAGACCGTCGGCAACGGCGTGCGTCTGGCCAACGTTTCCCAGCAGTTCGGCCAGGGCGATGTGAACAACACCGGCAACGTGCTGGACATGGGCATCCAGGGCAACGGCTTCTTCATTCTCAGCGACAACGGCTCCCTGAGCTACACCCGTGCCGGTGCGTTCAAGACGGATGCTGAAAACTATGTGGTCGATAACAACGGCAACCGTTTGCAGGGCTATGGCGTTGATGCCAACGGCAAGATCATCAATGGTGTGTTGACGGATTTGAAGATCGATACCTCGAGCCTCAAGCCGAATCCGACGACCAAGGTCGATCAGACGATGAACCTGAATTCGGCGGAAACATTACCGACCGTGACCACGTTCAGCCCGACCGACACCAACAGCTATAACAAGACCATTTCCACCAAGGTCTACGATAGCCAGGGTAACGAGCACACCATGGATCAGTACTACGTGAAAACGGGTACCAACGCCTGGCGTGTCCACACCTACATGGATGGTCGTTCCCCGGGTAACCCCGCCACCACGCCACCCGTGGCGATTACCGCCGACATCACTTTCAACTCCGATGGCAGCATCAATACGCTGACGGCGGGTGCTGGGTGGACCCAGACCGGCAACACCTTGACCATGACCGGTTGGGTGCCAGGCACCATTACCAACGCCGCAACGATCCCTGTGACCTGGGGGCCGAACGGTTCCGTCGCTGCCACTGGCGGTATCGCGTTCAACATGGCGCTGACCACTTCTTACAATTCGCCAACCGCTCGTACCGCCCAATTCCAGGATGGTTACGCCACTGGCCAGATCTCCAGCCTGACGATCGACGCTACCGGCGTCATGACCGCCAACTTCAGCAACCAGCAAACCAAGGCCATCGGCCAGGTTGCAGTCGCCAGCTTCGCTAACGAGCAAGGCTTGCAACCGATTGGCGGTACCCGCTGGAAAGAAACCTTCGCCTCGGGCGTGGCGGGTGTCGATGCGCCGACGACCGGCACGCTGGGTTCGGTTGTGTCCAACTCCCTGGAAGAGTCCAACGTCAACCTGACCAATGAATTGGTCGAGCTGATCAAGGCCCAGAGTAACTACCAGGCCAACGCCAAGACCATTTCCACCCAGAGCACCATCATGCAGACCATCATTCAGATGACCTGATGTTGGTGAGCGAATAGCGTTTCACAAAGGGCCCCTCGCAAAAGGGGCTTTTTTGTGGATGGTAGATACAGTTCAAGATCAAAGATCGCAGCCTCGCTTCGCTCGACAGCTCCTACGTTGATCCCTGTAGGAGCTGTCGAGCGAAGCGAGGCTGCGATCTTTTGATCTTAAGAGGCTGCGATTTTTTGACTTAAAGCAGGCAAAAGAAAACCCCCGACCAGCCAGAGGCTCATCGGGGGTTATCGAGGTCAGCGCCTTTCAGCGCTCACCGACTCAGCTTATTGGCAAGCTTCGCAATCCGGCTCGTCGATGGCGCACGCCTTCGGCACTGGAGCAGGGCCGGCAGGGGCTGCCAGGACCGAGTCGTCGCCGTGGTTGCCGCCGCTGGAAACAGCGTTCAGCTTACCGGTGTTGATGGTCGACTTCTCGGTGCTGGTTGCGGCCAGGGCACGGAGGTAGTAGGTGGTTTTCAGACCACGGTACCAGGCCATGCGGTAGGTCACGTCCAGCTTCTTGCCCGAAGCGCCGGCGATGTACAGGTTCAGCGATTGAGCCTGGTCGATCCACTTCTGACGACGGCTGGCCGCGTCAACGATCCACTTGGTGTCCACTTCGAATGCAGTCGCATACAACTCTTTGAGTTCTTGCGGGATGCGCTCGATCTGTTGTACCGAACCGTCGTAGTACTTCAGGTCGTTGATCATGACCGAGTCCCACAGACCGCGAGCCTTCAGGTCGCGAACCAGGTACGGGTTGATCACGGTGAATTCGCCCGACAGGTTCGATTTCACGTAGAGGTTCTGATAAGTCGGTTCGATCGACTGCGACACGCCAGTGATGTTGGCGATGGTCGCGGTCGGTGCGATGGCCATGATGTTGGAGTTACGAATACCTTTCTGTACACGGGCGCGAACCGGTGCCCAATCCAGGGTTTCGTTCAGGTCGACGTCGATGTACTTCTGGCCACGCTGCTCGATCAGGATCTGTTGCGAATCCAGCGGCAGGATGCCTTTGGACCACAGCGAACCCTGGAACGTCTCGTAGGCGCCGCGCTCGTCGGCCAGGTCGCAGGATGCCTGGATCGCGTAGTAGCTGACCGCTTCCATCGACTTGTCGGCGAACTCGACGGCGGCGTCGGAACCGTAAGGGATGTGCTGCAGGTACAAAGCGTCCTGGAAGCCCATGATGCCCAGACCGACCGGACGGTGCTTGAAGTTGGAGTTCTTCGCTTGTGGCACCGAGTAGTAGTTGATGTCGATAACGTTATCGAGCATGCGAACAGCGGTGTTCACAGTGCGTTGCAGCTTGGCGGTGTCCAGCTTGCCGCCCACGATGTGGTTCGGCAGGTTGATCGAGCCCAGGTTGCAAACGGCGATCTCGTCCTTGTTGGTGTTCAAGGTGATCTCGGTGCACAGGTTCGAGCTGTGAACCACGCCCACGTGCTGCTGCGGGCTGCGCAGGTTGCACGGGTCTTTGAAAGTCAGCCATGGGTGACCGGTTTCAAACAGCATGGACAGCATTTTGCGCCACAGGTCTTTGGCCTGAATGGTCTTGAACAGCTTGATCTTGCCTGGGTACTGGGACAGGGCTTCGTAGTACTCGTAACGCTCTTCGAAAGCCTTGCCGGTCAAGTCGTGCAGGTCCGGAACTTCGGATGGCGAGAACAGGGTCCACGGGCCATCATCGAAGACGCGCTTCATGAACAGGTCAGGGATCCAGTTGGCGGTGTTCATGTCGTGGGTACGACGACGATCATCACCGGTGTTCTTGCGCAGTTCGATGAACTCTTCGATGTCCATGTGCCAGGTTTCCAGGTAGGCACAGACAGCGCCTTTGCGCTTGCCACCCTGGTTGACGGCGACGGCGGTGTCGTTCACCACTTTCAGGAACGGTACAACGCCCTGGGATTTGCCGTTGGTGCCCTTGATGTACGAGCCCAGCGCACGAACCGGTGTCCAGTCGTTGCCCAGGCCACCCGCGAATTTCGACAGCATGGCGTTGTCGTGGATCGCGTGGTAGATGCCCGACAGGTCATCCGGCACGGTGGTCAGGTAGCAGCTCGACAGCTGTGGACGCAAAGTACCGGCGTTGAACAGGGTCGGGGTCGAGGACATGTAGTCGAAGGACGACAACAGGTTGTAGAACTCGATCGCACGGTCTTCCTTGTTCTTCTCTTCGATTGCCAGGCCCATGGCCACGCGCATGAAGAAAATCTGCGGCAGTTCGAAACGCACGCCATCCTTGTGGATGAAGTAACGGTCGTACAGGGTTTGCAGGCCCAGGTACGTGAACTGCTGATCGCGCTCGTGGTTGATGGCCTTGCCGAGTTTTTCCAGGTCGAAGGACGCCAGAACCGGGTTCAGCAATTCGAATTCGATACCTTTGGCGATGTACGCCGGCAGCGCCTTGGCGTACAGGTCGACCATTTCGTGGTGAGTCGCGCTCTCGGCGACGCCCAGGAAGTTCAGGCCTTCGGCACGCAGGGTGTCCATCAGCAGGCGGGCGGTCACGAACGAGTAGTTCGGCTCACGCTCGACCAGCGTACGGGCGGTCATCACCAGGGCGGTGTTGACGTCGGTCAGGGCCACGCCGTCGTACAGGTTCTTCAGGGTTTCGCGCTGGATCAGGTCGCCGTCGACTTCTTCCAGGCCTTCGCACGCTTCGGTGACGATGGTGTTCAGACGACCCATGTCCAGAGGTGCAAGGCTGCCATCGGCGCGGGTGATGCGGATCGACGGGTGAGCCTGTACCGCGTCCTCGGCAGGGGCACGTACAGCACGCTCCTTGGAACGGGCGTCGCGGTAGATCACGTAGTCGCGGGCCACTTTCTGCTCGCCGGCACGCATCAGGGCCAGTTCGACCTGGTCCTGGATTTCTTCGATGTGGATGGTGCCGCCCGATGGCATGCGACGCTTGAAGGTGGCGGTGACTTGTTCGGTCAGGCGGGCAACGGTGTCGTGGATGCGCGACGAAGCGGCAGCGGTGCCGCCTTCAACTGCAAGAAACGCTTTGGTGATGGCGACGGTGATTTTGTCATCGGTGTAAGGAACGACAGTCCCGTTTCGCTTGATCACGCGCAGCTGGCCAGGCGCGGTGGCGGACAGATCCGAAGTCGAATCGGCGGCCTGCGGCAAGGTGCCCTGCGGGTTCTCGCGAGTTGTGTCGGTTTGCATGGGGGGTTGTCTCCACATTCTCTATGTTTGTTTGGGCACCATAACGATGCCCACCGTTCCGTCCTGAAGCACTACAACCGGCGAGCGCCGGACATAACAACTTCGGGACAGTAGGAAGAAGGCTATTGATGCCGCTTCCATGCCGAAGTCTTTGGTCTCACGCCTTGGGCCTGAGACCGGAGTTCCTGTCGGGGGCAGTTTGAGGACTGCAACACCCGTACCGTTTTCGCCATTTCGGTGTGAAAAACAGCAGCCATCCGCAGGTGCGGTTTGGTCTTTCGAAAATACGTTTGGTTCAACCCGTTGGAAGCAAGAAAATACTTGAGTTTCTTGTCTGATTCGTGTTTGGGTTTTTTAGTGAAAAACCCCATATGTAGGGTTTTTTTTCACGCGGGCTACAAGATAGTGCGTTTTTGGGGGTGTTGCAACGTACTACCTGTGGATAAACCTGTGCGTAAATTGTGAGTGAAAGGTGGAATCAGCGTGTAAGCCGCGACGCTGCTGGAGCGGACTATTTTTCATCAATTTTCAATGATCGAAAACGCTCAAGCGAATTTTTAAGGGCGCGAACCCTATCACAAAAAACCGCTGTGTCCGAACGCATTTACCTGCTTGTGTTCCAGACGTGCGCCGTTTATACAATCGGCCAATGCAGATGCATTCTTATCCTCCCCAATCATTACAAAAAGACGGGCGGATCCTTCCTTTAAGTGATGTTGGCAAGCAGAGGTCACCGTGGAGCAAGAAGTCTGGCAGGTATTGATTGTCGAGGATGACCAGCGTCTGGCCGAACTGACTCGCGACTACCTGGAAGCCAATGGCCTGCGTGTGTCGATCGAGGGCAACGGCGCCCTCGCCGCGGCCCGCATCATCAAGGAGAAACCGGACCTGGTGATCCTCGACCTGATGCTCCCGGGCGAAGACGGCCTGAGCATTTGCCGCAAGGTTCGCGACAAGTATGACGGCCCGATCCTGATGCTCACCGCGCGCACCGATGACACCGATCAAATCCTTGGCCTCGACCTCGGCGCCGACGACTACGTGTGCAAACCGGTGCGTCCGCGTTTACTGCTGGCGCGCATCCAGGCCTTGTTGCGGCGCAGTGAACCCCCTGAAACCGCGCCGGAAAAACAACGCCGTCTGCAATTCGGTCCGTTGGTGGTGGACAACGCGTTGCGCGAAGCCTGGCTGCATGACAAAGGCATCGAGTTGACCAGCGCCGAGTTCGATTTGCTCTGGCTGCTGGTGGCCAACGCCGGGCGTATTCTGTCGCGCGAAGAGATTTTCACCGCGCTGCGCGGGATCGGTTATGACGGCCAGGACCGCTCCATCGACGTGCGCATCTCACGCATCCGCCCGAAGATCGGCGATGACCCGGAGCATCCGCGACTGATCAAAACCATCCGCAGCAAAGGCTATCTGTTCGTTCCTGAAGCCTGCGCAGATTTGTCGCTGTGAACTCGATCTTCCTGCGCATCTACGGCGGCATGTGCGCGGCGCTGATTCTGGTGGCCGTGCTTGGCGTGCTGGCCTTGCACCTGCTCAATCAGGTGCGCAGCGAGCAATACCGCGAGCGTCTGGCCCACGGCACGTTCTCGTTGATGGCCGACAACCTGCAACCGATGAACGAAACCGAGCGTCACCGGGCCTTGCTGGTGTGGGAGCGCTTGCTCGGGATTCCATTGGCGCTCAAGACATTCCCCCAGACCGGTCTCGACCTGACCCAGCGCACCCGTGTACTGCGCGGCCAGGTCTTGGTGGAGCAGACCGGGCCGCACGCGGCGAAGGTTTACCGCTTGGTCAGCGACAAGGAACAACTGGTGCTCACCGGGGAAGTCCAGCAGATCAGCGAGCAACTGGCGCGAGCGACCATTTACCTGTTGGCCGATGAACTGGTGCGCTTCCCGGTGGCCGAGCAGCCCAAACGTCTGGCGCAATTGAAGGAAGAGAAGGGTTTCGGTTTTGACCTGAAGCTGGTCACGATCGATCAGGCCGACATGGACGAAGACCAGAGCCGGCGCGTATCCGAAGGCGACACGGTGATGGCGCTAGGCAAGGGAGGGGATTCGATCCGGGTGTTCGCCGGCATGGTCGGTACGCCGTGGGTGCTGGAAATCGGCCCGCTGTATCAGATGAATCCTTACCCGCCCGAGTGGCTGGTGCTGATCGCGGCCCTCGGCCTGAGCCTGATCGGTTTGATTGTCTATCTGTTGGTGCGTCAGCTGGAGCGCCGTTTGCGCGGGCTGGAAGCCGCCGCCACACGCATCGCCAAGGGCAGCCTGGAAACCCGCGTACCGGCCCGCGGCGCGGACTCGGTAGGGCGTCTGGCCTCGGCGTTCAACGGCATGGCCGAGCACTTGCAGCAATTGTTGGCGATTCAGCGAGAACTGGTGCGCGCCGTGTCCCATGAACTGCGCACGCCGGTGGCGCGCTTGCGGTTTGGCCTGGAGATGATCGGCTCGGCCACCACGCCTGAGGCGCTGGAAAAATACCGCGAAGGGATGGACCACGACATCGAGGACCTCGATCGGCTGGTCGATGAGATGCTCACCTATGCGCGGCTGGAGCAGGGCTCACCGGCGCTGAATTTTCAGCGGATCGATCTGGATGCGTTGGTCAATCAGGTGATCGAAGAACTGGCGCCACTGCGCGCCGAGGTCACGGTGCAGCGCGGTTTGTGCCTGTCGGCTGCCGATTGCGACGACGCCTGGGTCGAGGCCGAGCCACGCTACCTGCACCGGGCGTTGCAGAACCTGGTGAGCAACGCCATGCGCCACGCCCATTCACGGGTGACCGTCAGTTATCAGGTCGGCCAGCAGCGCTGTCGGGTCGATGTCGAGGATGATGGGCCGGGCGTGCCGGAAACGGCCTGGGAGAAAATCTTCACCCCGTTCCTGCGCCTCGATGACAGCCGCACCCGTGCCTCGGGCGGGCATGGGTTGGGGTTATCGATCGTGCGGCGAATCATCCATTGGCATGACGGGCGAGCATTGATCGGCAAGAGCAAAAGCCTGGGCGGGGCCTGTTTCAGTTTGAGCTGGCCGAGGAATCAGGAGCGGCGGTGAGGTTGGGCATATGACCTGTAGCAGCTGGCGAAGCCTGCGTTCGGCTGCGAAGCAGTCGTCAAACCAAACATCCGCGGTGTTTCAGGCAAATCGCGTGCTCAGGATTTACGACTGCTTTGCAGCCGAACGCAGGCTTCGCCAGCTGCTACAGGGCTTCAGGCCTTGATGCTGACCAGGCTCAACAACTGCCCATCCATCACCGCAAATTGCGCGTCCAGCTCAGTGCCGCTACGCCATTCACCGGACAGGTCAGTCAGTAACCGCAACCGCACTTCACCGCCCGCGCTCCACTCCAGCACTTCGGCGTGTTCGAAATAAAAGCGCTTCTGCACAATAGGGTAGAGCGCCTTGAACAGACTCTCCTTCACTGAAAACGTCAACGTCACCAGCATTGCCAATTGATCGCGAGCACCAGCAGCCATGCGCTGCATCTCAGGCCCGGTGAGAATTTCCCCGGCCAGGCGTTCGGCACGCTCTGCGTCGAGCAGGTTTTCCAGGTCCATTCCCAAGCCACGCCAATGGGCTTTATTCGCGACAATCGCTGCGGCCCGGCCGGTGCTGTGGGTGATTGAACCAGTGATGTGCGCCGGCCATACCGGGGCGCGGTCTTCGCCGATGGCGGGAATGAAGCTCAGCCCCTCCAGTTGTTGCAACGCCGCCCGGGCGCAGACTCGCCCGGCGAGAAACTCGGCCTGGCGCTTGGCTACTGAACGCTGAATGCTCGCAGGCGGCTCGATGGCGCTGCGCTGGAAATCATCACTGGCCAGTTGCCTGGTATCGAAGTGGGTGCCCAACAGGACGGTATCGGCCAGCACAAACGGCAGCGGCCAATGAGCGTCGAGTGGGGTGCAGCAGACGGGTAGGGCGGGGACGGGATTCATGACGGGCATTTTGCCGGGTTGCCTTGAGGCTGGGTAGTGGCTGAGCGCTTGATCGTTCCCACGCTCTGCGTGGGAACGCATCCGGTGACGCTCTGCGTCACACCGTCGAAGGGACGCGGAGCGTCCCGGGCGGCATTCCCACGGGGACCGTGGGAACGATCATCGTGTCAGCCAAATATCTTCTTGAAAAACGCCTGCATGTCCGCCCAAGACTTATCATCGGCGGTCTTGCTGTAACCAATGTCCGGCCCGCCGTGGTCGCCATGGCTCAGACGATCCGCCTCCGGATTGCTGAACCCATGCTTGGCGCCTTCGAGGGTGACGAATTTGTAGTCGGCACCGGCCTTGTCCATTTCCGCTTTGAACGCCGCCACGTTTTCCGCGGTGACCATGCTGTCCAGATCGCCATGCTCCACCAGGATTTTCGCCTTCACGCTGCCAGGCGTCGCTGGCGTATTGGTCACCAGCGCGCCGTGGAAACTCACCACGCCCGCCAGCGGCACACCTCGACGCGCCGCATCCAGCACCACCTTGCCGCCGAAGCAATAACCGATGGCCGCCAGTTTGTCCGGATCGGTCTGCGGTTGTTTCTTCAGCAGGTCGAGCCCGGCCTGAAACCGTGCGCTGGCCGCTGCGCTGTCCTTCAATGCCGCTTGCATGAAGGCCATGGCGTCCTTGGCATGTTCGGTGTTCTTGCCGTCGCCAAACATGTCGATCGCCAGCGCGCTATAGCCCAGACCAGCCAGATCACGGGCGCGGCGCTTGGCGTAATCGTTGAGGCCCCACCACTCATGCACCACCACCACGCCCGGGCGCGGGCCTTTGATGGCGTCGTCGTAGGCGTAATAGCCGATCAGCTTGGTGCCGTCGGCACTCTGGTAGGGAATTTCCTGGGTCTGGATGGCGGCCTGGCTGACCCCGCTCAGAGCCAGTAACACGAGGGCGAGGAACACACGCATGATCAAATCTCCATATTAAGAATCGTCAGGACAGCGTAGTCGATTTGATTCAGCTCAGGTTCAGTGTGCGTTCAGGGGCCGTACAGGGAGGGGGCAGTAACCTTGCCCCGTACCCAAAAAGCACATAGCTCATGAGGAAACCCCAATGACTACTTTTAAAAAACTGCTTCTGGCTTTCACCATGCTGGGCGCCAGTGTGGCAGCCCACGCCGACACCACCAATTTCGCCGGCCTGAGCTTTGGCCAGACCAGCGACAAGGTTAAAAAATCCAGCGCCCTGAACGACAATCTCAACCACCCGAATGCCGATGGTGTGATTGGCAAGGACAACACCTGGGGCGTGCGTCTGGGCCAGCAAGACAGCAAGGGCCGCTACTACGCCACTTACGACAATGTATCGGGCTCGCACAATGGCATTAAACTGCGTCAGGAAAACCTGCTGGGCAGCTACGATCTGTTCTACCCGGTGGGCGGCAGCACCCAATTGTTTGGCGGTGCCACGGCCGGTTTGACCAAGCTGACCCAGGATTCGCCAGGCTTCAGCCGCGACAGCGACATCGGTTACGCCATTGGCGGCCAGGTCGGTGTATTGCAGCAAGTTTCGCAAAACACCTCGGTCGAGCTGGGTTACCGTTACCTGCGCAGCAACGCCAGCACCGAGATGAGTGAGCGCGGCGGCAGCAAACAGGGTTCGCTGGACTTGACCAGCAGCGCCCAGACTTACCTGTCCGCCAACTACGCTTTCTAAAAAGTGTTTGGCGGCCAGTCGGTTAAGCCGCACAACCTGTGGGAGCGGGCTTGCCCGCGATGACGGCAACACATTCACCATTGATGTGTCAGACCGATCGCTATCGCGGGCAAGCCCGCTCCCACAGGTTCTGCGGCTTGATTGCTGGCGTCGCCCTGTCAGCCATTGAGGTGCTGTGCCTTTGCATATGTTGCGCCTTTGGAGATGTTGATTTGCCCAGGAGAGCGTTATGAAATTGCTGGTCGTCGAAGATGAAGCGCTGTTGCGCCATCACCTGCAAACCCGCCTGACCGATAGCGGCCATGTGGTCGAATCCGTGGCCAACGCCGAGGAAGCGTTGTACCAGGCCGGGCAGTTCAACCATGACCTGGCGGTGATCGACCTCGGCCTGCCGGGCATGGGCGGGCTCGACCTGATTCGTCAATTGCGCTCCCGGGGCAAAACCTTTCCGATCCTGATCCTCACCGCGCGTGGCAACTGGCAAGACAAGGTCGAAGGCCTCGCCGCCGGTGCCGATGACTACGTGGTCAAGCCGTTCCAGTTCGAGGAGTTGGACGCTCGCCTCAATGCCTTGCTGCGCCGCTCCAGCGGTTTCACCCAGTCGACCATCATCGCCGGGCCGCTGTTGCTGGACCTCAATCGCAAACAGGCCTGCCTCGATGAACAACCGTTGGCGCTGACCGCGTACGAGTACCGGATCCTCGAGTACCTGATGCGCCATCACCAGCAAGTGGTGGCCAAGGACCGCTTGATGGAACAGCTCTATCCGGATGACGGCGAGCGCGATCCGAATGTGATCGAAGTGCTGGTCGGCCGCTTGCGCCGCAAACTCGAAGGCCCGGCCGGCTTCAAGCCAATCGATACCGTGCGTGGCCTTGGCTACCTGTTTAACGAGCGCTGCACTTGATTCGTTCCCTTCGCGTCCGGTTGATGCTCGCCGCCACCCTCCTGGCGGTTTTATTCATGCTGGCGCTGCTGCCGGCGATGCAGGGCGCGTTCAGCCTGGCCTTGCAGGACTCTATCGAGCAGCGCCTGGCGTCGGACGTCACCACGCTGATCTCTGCTGCCCGGGTGAATAACAACCGCTTGCAGATGCCGGCGCAACTGCCCGACGAACGCTTCAACCTTACCGACAGCCGTTTGCTCGGCTACATCTATGACCGCGAAGGTCACCTGGTCTGGCGCTCGAAGGCTACCCAGGAAGAGAAGATCAACTACAAACCGCGTTACGACGGACGCGGTAACGAGTTCGCAAGGATTCGCGAAGCCAACGGGGAAGAGTTCTTCGTCTATGACGTCGAGGTCAAACTGCTCGGCGGCCAAAGCGCAGCGTTCAGCATTGTCGCGTTGCAACCGGTGCGCGAATACGAAATCACCGTCGAAGGCCTGCGGGAAAACCTTTATCTGGGCTTTGGTGCGGCTTTGCTGGTGTTGCTCGCCTTGCTGTGGATCGGTCTGACCTGGGGCTTGCAGGCGTTGCGCCGGCTGAGCCAGGAGCTGGACCAGATCGAAAGCGGCACCCGGGAAAGCCTCAGCGAACAACACCCGCGTGAATTGTTGCGCCTGACCGGCTCGCTCAACCGTTTGTTGCACAGCGAACGCGAGCAGCGCAGCCGTTATCGCGATTCCCTCGACGACCTGGCCCACAGCCTGAAAACTCCGCTGACGGTGTTGCAAGGGGTCGGCGAAGACATGGCGCAAAAGCCGCAAGAGCGCGACCAGGCCTGGGTGCTGCAAACCCAGATCGAACGCATGAGCCAGCAAATCAGCTATCAACTGCAACGCGCCAGCCTGCGCAAAAGCGGCCTGGTGCGTCATCAGGTGCGCCTGCGCCCAGTGTTGCAAAGCCTCTGCGACACCCTGGACAAGGTCTACCGCGACAAACAGGTGCGAGTCGCTTTCGATCTGCCCGATCAATGTTATATGCCGATCGAGCAAGGTGCCTTGCTGGAAATGATGGGCAACCTGCTGGAAAACGCCTATCGCCTGTGCCTCGCCGAAGTGCGCATCAGCGTGCGCGAAACCCTCGGCGGCATTGAGTTGTGCGTCGAAGATGATGGGCCGGGCGTGCCACCGGATCAGCGCGCGCGGATTCTGCAGCGGGGCGAACGGCTGGATCGCCAGCATCCGGGGCAGGGGATCGGGTTGGCGGTGGTCAAGGACATCATCGAGAGCTACAGCGCGAAGCTGACGCTGGGGGATTCGCCAATGGGTGGGGCGGCGTTCCGGGTTCATTTTCCGGGGGGTTGAACCTGTCACTGATCGTTCCCACGCTCCGCGTGGGAATGCCTCAAGGGACGCTCCGCGTTCCAGCTCTGAAGGGACGCGGAGCGTCCCGGGCTGCATTCCCACGCGGAGCGTGGGAACGATCATAAACAGTGGTGTTTAAACAACCTCGACCCGCGAGGCTAACGAAGAACCTGCAACCGATCGTTCCCACGCTCTGCGTGGGAATGCCTCAACGGACGCTCCGCGTTCGGCTCTGGAAGGGACGCGGAGCGTCCCGGGCTGCATTCCCACGCGGAGCGTGGGAACGATCATCGCAGAGCGTGGGAACGATCATCTTAAAGCTCTTGGGCCCGATAGGCCCCCGGCGTCAACCCCGTCCATTTCTTGAACGCCCGGTGAAACGCCGACGGCTCGGAAAACCCCAACTGTTCGGCAATCTGTTGCAACGACAGATCCGCGCGCCCCAGGTGATAAATCGCAATGTCCCGCCGCAACTGATCCTTCAATTCCTGAAAACTCGTGCCTTCTTCGCGCAAATGCCGGCGCAAGGTTTGCGGGCTGATATGCAGGTGCGCGGCCACGGCTTCCAGGTCCGGCCAGCGAGCACTGTCGCGGCTGAGCAAGCGCCGCAACTGGCTGCTCAGGCTGTCGCCTTCGTCGGGGCGCGATAGCAGGTCGGCGGGGGAGCGCTCGAGAAAGTGCTTGAGGGTTCGTTCGTCCTGCAACAGCGGCATGTTCAGGTAGCGACTGTGAAACAGCAGGCTGCTTTGCGCCGTCGTGCTTTTTGCGTCGGCAAAGCTCAGCGGGCAGGAAAACAGCAAGTCGTATTCGGCCCCGTGTTCGGGCCTGGGGTAGCTGAACGTGGCCTGCTCCAGACGAATGCGCTGGCCGATCAGCCAACTGCCGAACCGATGCCAGATCACCAACAGGCTTTCGCTGAGGAAATGGTCCGGGTCCCACAATGGCGAATCGTCCAGGCTCAGGCGAACCATCTCGCCTTCGCGGCTCAGCGTCAGACGCGGCGCGCCGGGGAACAGGCTGTAAAACAATAGTCCGCGATTGAGCGCTTTCTCCAGGGTGCGGCAGTGAATCACCGCGTGGCACATCATCGCGAAGCTGCCGGGTTTGCTCGGCGCATGCCCGAAGCCCAGGTATTCATCATCCAGAGCCAGCCATAGACCCTGGATCAATCGGGCGAACTGCTCGGGTGCGATTCGGGCGCGCGGCTCCTCGAGCAACTCGGGGCTGATCCCCAGTTGCTGCAACAAACTTGAATAGTCGTAGCCACGCCGACGCGCGCCACCGAGGGCGGCGCGGGCGAAATGACTGGCGATGGTGCGTTCGCGCATAGGGGGCAGGTCCATCCATTGAGCAATGGATGGTAGCGGTGCCTGTCGAGAATGAACAAGGCGGATATCCGCCAAATTGCAGGACGAGGTTCGGCTGGCGGGCGGAAATCCGCCACATCGTTGTGACGGGGCAGTGACCCCAAAAAACCTGTAACCCTTGATGTCACAAGGCTGGCGGGTTTTTTTTCGAAGGTGGCACGACGCTTGCGATACAAGCCGCAGAGGTCTGCCGGCGTGCAGCTCGACAAAACAAATCCCTCCAGTGCAGGAGGGTTCGCAATTGAGATGTCAGGGGCAACAGATGGATGTTGCTACTGAGGCACTCTTGAGGAACTTTGCAATGACGACTCGTCAGCCACTGTATAAATCCCTGTACTTCCAGGTGATCGTTGCCATCGCTATCGGCATCCTGCTCGGTCACTTCTACCCGCAGACCGGTGTAGCCCTCAAACCGCTGGGTGACGGGTTCATCAAACTGATCAAAATGGTCATCGCGCCCATCATCTTCTGTACCGTCGTCAGTGGTATCGCCGGCATGCAGAACATGAAATCGGTCGGCAAGACCGGTGGCTATGCGCTGCTGTACTTCGAAATCGTCTCCACCATTGCCTTGCTGATCGGTCTGATCGTGGTCAACGTCGTGCAACCGGGTGCCGGCATGCACATCGACGTGACGACCCTGGACACCAGCAAAATCGCTGGCTTCATCTCCGCCGGTAAAGACCAGAGCATCATTGCTTTCGTCCTCAACGTGATCCCGAACACCATCGTCGGCGCCTTCGCCAACGGCGACATCCTGCAAGTGCTGATGTTCTCGGTGATCTTCGGTTTCGCCCTGCATCGCCTGGGTGCCTACGGCAAACCGGTGCTGGATTTCATCGATCGCTTCGCTCACGTGATGTTCAACATCATCAACATGATCATGAAGCTCGCTCCAGTCGGCGCGTTCGGTGCGATGGCTTTCACCATCGGTGCCTACGGTGTCGGTTCGCTGGTGCAACTCGGTCAGCTGATGATCTGCTTCTACATCACCTGCATTCTGTTCGTGGTTCTGGTCCTGGGCGCCATCTGCCGCGCGCACGGTTTCAGCGTGATCAAACTGATTCGCTACATCCGTGAAGAACTGCTGATCGTGCTGGGCACTTCCTCTTCGGAATCCGCGCTGCCACGCATGTTGATCAAGATGGAACGCCTGGGTGCGCAGAAATCGGTTGTGGGTCTGGTGATCCCGACGGGCTACTCGTTCAACCTCGACGGTACCTCGATCTACCTGACCATGGCGGCGGTGTTCATCGCTCAGGCGACTGATACGCCGATGGACCTCACTGCCCAGATCACCTTGCTGCTGGTGCTGCTGTTGTCCTCCAAAGGCGCTGCGGGCGTGACCGGCAGTGGCTTCATCGTGCTGGCCGCTACCCTGTCTGCCGTCGGCCACTTGCCGGTTGCCGGCCTGGCGCTGATCCTGGGTATCGACCGCTTCATGTCCGAAGCCCGTGCGCTGACCAACCTTGTGGGTAACGCCGTGGCTACCATCGTGGTCGCCAAGTGGGTCAAAGAGCTGGATGAAGACACGCTGCAAACCGAGCTGGCTTCCGGCGGTCGTGGTATCTCCGATGAGCGTGAAGTAGACGACCTGGGCGTGGCCGAAGGCCCGGCTCCGGCTAGCCTCAAGTAAGCGCTTCATTGACATACAGGCTGCACTGAAAAACCCGCTTCGGCGGGTTTTTTCATGGGGGCGATTTGAGCACAACGGTCACCGCCGCTGACACATAAGGTGATTGCTGCACTGTCCTCGGCTGCCTAGGCTTGGGGGATTGCACTGGAGAACGCTTATGCTCGGTCCACTGGTATCCCTCAAGGTTCTGGATTTCTCGACACTGCTGCCGGGGCCGTTCGCCTCCTTGCTGCTGGCAGACATGGGCGCCGAGGTGCTGCGCATCGAATCGCCGACCCGCATGGACCTGCTGCGAGTATTGCCACCGCATGATCAAGGCGTGTCGGCCAGCCATGCGTACCTCAATCGCAACAAACGCAGCCTGGCGCTGGACCTCAAGCACCCCGAGGCGCTGGAGGTGATCAAACAATTGCTGCAAGACTACGACATCGTGCTGGAGCAGTTTCGTCCCGGCGTGATGGACCGGTTGGGTTTGGGGTATGACGCCTTGAAAGCGATCAACCCGAAGCTGATTTATGTGTCGATCACCGGTTATGGCCAGACCGGCCCCTACAAAGATCGCGCCGGTCACGACATTAACTACCTGGCGTTGGCGGGGCTTTCGAGCTACACCGGTCGCGCCGACAGCGGCCCGGTGCCGTTGGGCATGCAGGTGGCGGATGTCGCGGGCGGCTCGCTGCACGGGGTGATCGGTCTGCTGGCGGCGGTGATCGCGCGACAGCAGACAGGGCAGGGGCAACATCTGGATGTGAGCATGACCGACTGCGCCTTCAGCCTGAACGCCATGGCCGGTGCCGGGTACCTGGCCTGCGGGGTTGAGCCGGGCAGGGAAAATCAGATGCTCAATGGCGGCAGCTTCTACGATTACTACCGTTCCCGCGATGGACGCTGGTTGTCGGTGGGCAGTCTGGAGCCGGGTTTCATGCAGCAACTCTGTACGGCGCTGGGCCGGCCGGAACTGGCGGCCCAAGGGCTGTCGCCCGAGCCGGCCCGGCAACAGGCGCTCAAGGAGGCGTTGAAAGTTGAATTCGAAAAATACGACTTTGCCAAGCTGTGTGAACTGTTCGCCGGGGTCGATGCCTGCGTCGAGCCTGTGTTGAGCCTGGGCGAAGCGGTGCGGCATCCACAGTTGAAGGCGCGGGAATTGGTGATTGACGTGCCCAGGGGCGATGGTTCGACTCAGGCGCAAATGGCCTGTCCGTTGAAGTTTTCAGCAGGGTTGCCTGAAGCGCGGCACATCGGGGCGGGGCTGGGTGAGCATACCGATCAGGTGTTGGGGGAATTGGGGTTCAGTGCTGAGCGGATCGAGGAATTGCGGCGTGCCAGGGTTGTTACATAGATCGTTCCCATGCTCCGCGTGGGAATGCATCCCGTGACGCTCCGCGTCACAGTGGACGCGGAGCGTCCATCGCGGCATTCCCACGCAGAGCGTGGGAATGATCATGTGGGTCACTCGACCCGCATCTCGCCACTGAACACCAATGTGCTCCTGCACCGCCGACACAAATACCGTCGCCCCTGTCTCACCAGACCATGTCGCTGCGCCGAAAACGGGAAATCGCTGTCGGGGCAGGGGCATTTGTAGATGTAGCGGGTCACGCTGCGGCGTTTGACGTCGTAGGTGTGGCAGCGGTTGGGCGGCAGTTCGTACACACCGCGCATGATCAGTTGCCACTCTTCGCCGTGAGGCTGGATGCGGTCCCCGAACAGCTGATGGGCGATCAGGTGCGCGACTTCGTGCGCCACGGTCTGCTTGAGGAAGTCTTCGGTGTTTTCCCGGTACAGCTGCAGATTGAAACGCAGCAGGTTCTCGTGCAAATGCGCGACACCGGCTTTTTGCCCGCGCAGCTTGAGGCTCACCACGGGGCGTTTGAAAGGTCGTTTGAAAAAGGATTCGGCTTGTTGGAAACAATCTTCGACGCGGGTGTTGAGTTGCTCGGGCATGCTTGATGGATCTCCAGAGTCGTCGAGTATGCCGCAACCCTCGGGACTTGCGAATCGCCGAGGCGCCGAATGGTCGTACCTCCTGCTCTTTCCTGGAGCTAGAAGGCCGCCTTGCGGCGGCCTGTGTTGGCAGATCTTGTTTTTGGTGGGGGTGTTGCTAATTCGTATAGACCGGCCCCACGCCGAGTCCCCAGACAATCACCGTGAACGCCATGATCGCCACCAGCACCACCAGTCCTACGGCAAGCACCGAGCTTGAAAACAGAAATCCCTCGTCCGACGGAATGTTCATGAACGTTGGCAAGCCCACATACAGCAAGTACACCGTGTAGCAGACGGCCGCGGTGCCGACGATCATCCCCAGCCACAGGTGCGGGTACAGCGCCGCCAGGCCGCCGATGAACAGCGGCGTTGCGGTGTAGGTGGCGAACGCGACACAGCGTGCCAGGCTCGGGTTGGCGTCATAGGTGCGAGCCATCCAGTGAATGAACGCGCCCATCACCGCAACACCGCCAAGCATCGCCAGGTACGACATGATGGTCATCCACAGCGCGCTTTCCATGGTCAGCATCACCGGCGCCCGGTTACCAATGACCCAACCGACCTGCGTGGTGCCGATAAACGCCGATACGGCAGGGATCGCCGCCAGAATCAGGGTGTGCGTGAGGTACATGTGGCTGATGCTTTCCTCCTGGTCGCCACGGATTTCTTTCCATTCCTGGTCAGGGTGGGTGAAGAGCCCCACTACGTGATGGATCATGCCAGTCACTCCTCTTGTTGTTGCCATCGCCCCCCAGCGGAGCGCTTACGGGCCAAAGTGGCCAGGTAAGTACAGGTCTGAATACGTGTGCGACCTTATGCCGCAGTATAGAAAGGAGTTGCCGGAAATAGTGCGAGGGGCTTAGAGCAAATCGCGCTGTAAATGTTATGGGTAATCGCCGATGGGTCTGTGCCTTTTAAACCCTGTGGCGAGGGGACTTGCCCCCGTTGGGTCACGAAGTGGCCCCCAATCAGTCGACTATATTTTCCAAGAGGAACCGCAGTGTTTGTTTTACGACTGCTGCGCAGCCGAACGGGGGCAAGCCCCCTCGCCACAAGTGCAATGTTTTTGCGTAAAATGCCGGCCTTTCGTCACACCTCACGGATTTCGCGTCATGGGCACTCTTACGGTCAACCAGAACAAACTGCAAAAGCGCCTTCGCCGTCAGGCGGGTGAGGCTGTCGCCGATTTCAACATGATTGAAGATGGCGACAAGGTCATGGTCTGCCTGTCCGGTGGCAAGGACAGCTACACCATGCTCGATGTGCTGATGCATTTGCAGAAAGTCGCCCCGATCAAGTTCGAGATCGTTGCCGTGAACATGGATCAGAAACAGCCGGGCTTTCCTGAGCACGTGCTGCCGGCTTACCTTAAAGAACTGGGCATCGAGTACCACATCGTCGAGAAAGACACTTACTCGGTGGTCAAGGAGCTGATTCCGGAAGGCAAGACCACCTGCTCGCTGTGCTCGCGCCTGCGTCGCGGCACGCTCTATACCTTTGCCGATGAAATTGGCGCGACCAAAATGGCCCTCGGTCACCACCGTGACGACATCGTCGAGACGTTCTTCCTCAACATGTTCTTCAACGGCTCGCTCAAGGCCATGCCGCCCAAGCTGCGCGCCGATGACGGGCGCAACGTGGTGATCCGTCCGCTGGCCTACTGCAACGAAAAAGACATTCAGGCTTACTCGGACTTCAAGCAATTCCCGATCATCCCCTGCAACCTCTGCGGCTCCCAGGAAAACCTGCAACGCCAGGTGGTCAAGGAGATGCTGCAGGAGTGGGAACGCAAGACCCCGGGCCGTACCGAAAGCATTTTCCGCAGCTTGCAGAACGTGATTCCGTCGCAATTGGCGGACCGCAACCTGTTCGATTTCACCAACCTGAAGATTGACGAAACGGCGGCTTCGCGCTTCGTCAACGTTGTAAACCTCTAAACACAATCACGGTGGGTGCCAGCAGGCTGGCTCCCACATGATGAACTGCCCCCAAAAGTTGGACACCGATCCTGTCTTTGGGGGACAGTTCATGAGTCTATTCACTTACTTATCAGGAAAGGGCATGCGCGATTACAAGTGGCTGCACGAATACTGTCTGAACCGCTTCGGTTCGGCGGCTGAACTGGAAGCCCATTTGCCCGTTCCCAAGACCCCGGCGCAATTGCGCAAGATCAGCGACGATCGCTACCTCTCGACCATGGCGTTGCGGGTATTCCGCGCCGGGCTCAAGCACAGCCTGGTGGACGCCAAGTGGCCGGCTTTCGAAGAAGTGTTCTTCAAGTTCGACCCGGAAAAAGTCGTGCTGATGAGCGCCGAACACCTGGAACGCCTGATGCAGGACGCGCGGATCATCCGCCACCTGGGCAAGCTCAAGAGCGTGCCGCGCAATGCTCAGTTCATTCTGGACGTGGCCCAAGAAAAGAACAGTTTTGGCGCGTTGATCGCCGAATGGCCGGTGACCGATATTGTCGGCTTGTGGACCTATCTGAAGAAACACGGGCATCAGTTGGGCGGGTTATCGGCACCGCGATTCTTGCGCATGGTCGGCAAGGACACCTTCGTGCCCAGCTATGACGTGGTGGCAGCGCTGAATGCGCAGAAGATCGTCGACAAGGTGCCAACCAGTTTGCGGGACATGGCCACGGTGCAGAATGCGTTCAACCAGTGGCACGAAGAGAGCGGTGGGCGGCCGATGAGCCAGATTTCGATGATGCTCGCTTACACAGTGAATCATTGAGACCGAGATGAGCCCATCGCGGGCAAGCCCGCTACCACAGGTATTGGATTGAGCACAAAATATGTGAACGACTCCGGTCCTGTGGGAGCGGGCTTGCCCGCGATAGGGGCCTGTCAGGCGACGCTGGTCTGGCCTTCACCCGCCAACTTGCGGTTCAATTGATATCGCCACCGCACATACAACATTGCCGAGCAGAACACCGCCAGGCTCGCGCCCATCTCCAGTAACCCGAACAGCTGCCGGTTCGGGTCGTACGCGGCCAATGCGCCTTTCATGAAATACAGGTTCACCACAAAACACATCCACGAATGCCCGCGGGCGCTGCCAGCGATCATCCCCGGCGCCAGCAATAGCAGTGGCACCAGTTCGATCAGCAGAATCACCCACGGTCGCGCGCCATGCAGGTCGGCGAATACCAGATAGTAGGCGCAGAGCAGTCCCACCAAGCCGAAAAAGCATAGCAGGCTGATGATGCGCATCGCCCGTACTCGCGGTTCGAGCCATTCGATGGAAGGCAGAATCTTCGGCTTTTTGGCCATCTCAGCTCACCAACTTTTGCGCAGTCTTCGCCAACCGCAGGCCCAAGGCCCGGCACAGCGCAACTTCGTGTTCATTCAAACCGCTTTTACCATCGGCCCCAGCGTGATGGCTGGCGCCGTAAGGCGTGCCGCCACCGCGGGTTTCCAGCAGCGCCGACTCGCTGTAAGGCAGGCCGGTGATCAGCATGCCATGGTGCAGCAACGGCAACATCATCGACAGCAGCGTGGTTTCCTGGCCGCCGTGCAGGCTCGCGGTGGAGGTGAAGACCCCGGCCGGTTTGCCCACCAGGGCGCCGGTCAGCCACAGATTGCTGGTGCCATCGAGAAAGTACTTCAAGGGGGCGGCCATGTTGCCGAACCGGGTCGGGCTGCCGAGGGCCAGGCCGGCGCAGTTTTTCAAGTCGTCGAGGCTGGCGTACAGCGCGCCTTCATCGGGAATGTCCGGCGACACGGCTTCGCATTCAGTGGAAATCGCCGGCACGGTGCGCAATCGGGCTTCAAGGCCGGCTTGCTCGACACCCCGGGCAATCTGCCGGGCCATTTCATTGGTCGAGCCGCTGCGGCTGTAATACAGCACCAGAATGTACGGCGCGCTCACGGCAGCAACTCCAGCACTTGCTCCGGCGGACGGCCGATGATGGCTTTGTCGCCGACTTCCAGAATCGGCCGCTCCATGAGTTTCGGGTGCGCGGCGATGGCCGCGATCAATTGCGCCTCGCTCAGGCTGCTGTCGGCCAGGTTGAGGGTTTTGTACTCATCCTCGCCCGTGCGCAGCAATTGCCGGGCGCTGATGCCGAGCTTGCTCAGCAGGCTCTGGATTTGCGCGGCGTCCAGCGGCGTTTCCAGGTAACGGACCACGGTCGGGGCCAGGCCACGATCCTGGAGCAGTTCGAGCGCACCGCGGGATTTCGAGCAGCGCGGGTTGTGATAAAGCGTCAGATCGGTCATGTGCGGGTCGCATCTTGC
Organism: Pseudomonas sp. Tn43; assembly: GCF_014192635.1. NCBI lineage: Bacteria > Pseudomonadati > Pseudomonadota > Gammaproteobacteria > Pseudomonadales > Pseudomonadaceae > Pseudomonas > Pseudomonas sp. Tn43. The sequence goes on along the minus strand of NZ_JACHYG010000003.1, from coordinate 182,998 downwards.
GTAAGGTGGCGGCTATTCTAACCGTGCGGCGCGTAATCCAGAACCTTGGGAGGCGATGGGTCGCCGGTGTATTTCATTTTTGACAAGGATCCGGACATGACAAGGCGACTGGCAGCGGCATTGGCGATCTTGGGGGCATTATTGCTGGGGGGCTGCGGCAATGACTATGGCGTCGACCAGAACGGTCATAAAGTCGCCGCCGAACGTCTGGACCAACAATGGCTGGTGCTCAATTACTGGGCCGAGTGGTGTGGTCCGTGCCGTACCGAGATTCCCGAATTGAACCTGCTGGCCGAGCAGCTCAAGGGCAAGAAGATCGGAGTGTTCGGGGTCAACTTCGACAATGTGCAGGGCGAAGAGCTGAAAAGCGCCAGCGAGAAACTGGGCATCGCCTTCACCGTGCTGGCCCAGGACCCGGCCGACCTTTTCGAATTGCCGCGCAGTGAAGCGTTGCCGGTGACTTACATCATCGATGACAAGGGCAAGGTGCGGGAACAGTTGATGGGCGAGCAGACGGCGGCGGGGTTGATGGCGAAGCTTGAGGCGTTGCAGGCCAAGAACTAAAAGCAAAAGATCGCAGCCTCGCCAGGGCTCGACAGCTCCTACAAGATGTTCGGCAATCCATGTAGGAGCTGTCGAGCCCTGGCGAGGCTGCGATCTTTTCGGGGCTGATGATCAACCCTCTTCAAGCCACCAACGCAACGGTTTGCCTTGCGCCGGCCAGAAGCGCATCTGGTCGAGCGGTGAAACGTCCCAGCGCTGGACGTTTTCCAGCGCCTGCAGGAAGCGTTTTTCCTGCTCCATCAACGCTGGCGCACACATTTTGCGAGTGCTGCCGATCTTGCCGAAGCTCAACTTGTCGCCTTGCAGGGTATACGGCGCGAACCAGTGATTGCAGCCGCCATTGCCGTAGGCGCGACCGTCTTCATCGAGGGTAATGGTCAGGTGGCTGTAGTCCATCAACGGACGCTCACCGATCCATTCCAGAATGTAGCTGCGGTTGTGTTGCAATTGCACCGGTTCGGCGGCGCAGCCCAACAGGCTGGCGCCGGCCATGGCGGTCAGAGCAAGGCGTTTCATCACGCAGGCTCCTGGCACTTCTTGCACAGGTGCTTGTCGGCAACAGTGGCCCAGCCCAGCTCGGCAATGCGCGCAGTGGCCGCCGGTTTTTCGGCCTTGTTGCCCAGCTTGGCGTCGACCGCGAACTCAAAGCTCAGCTCTTTGGCGCAGCTGTCGCAATTGACTTTCCAGGTATGAATCGCCAGTTCGCCGAACACTGGACCACTGGCCACCGCGACCCATTGGCCCGGCGGGTTGATCAGGTGGCGAACCGTTTCGACGGTCAGGCGCATGGACAAGTCCTTACTGCCTTTAAGGGTCACGACCAACACGTCGTTATTACGAATCGAGCCGCCGTTGCCGGTGACTTGATAACGCCCCGGCACAAGGGCGCGGCATTCGGTGAGGGTGTGTTGCGGGTTCATCAGGCTATAGCGGAAATCGTGTTCGACCATGGGTCCTCCAAATATGCGCGATATGCTAGCACGGGCACGAACGCAGCATGGCGCGGGCATGTGACCTTCGATCTGGTTCAAATGACTTGCCGAGTCATGGCACACTGCCGCTTTTGTATCTCTAGGGAATGGAAATGGCGTTGATCGAATGTTTTGAGTGCAAGCAACGCATCAGCTCCATGGCGCCTGCCTGTATTCATTGCGGTGCACCTGCGCAGGCAGAAGCGGCTACATCGACGGCTACGCAGGCGCCTGTTTCTTTCGGGCGTTTACCGACCAATGAGAGCGTGCCGAGGGTGACCCCGGCCGCTTTCGGGCGCAAACGTAAAGCCGAGGTCGAGGCCGGGATTCCGACACCGGTAGCCGGCGGGCGGCGTCCGGTGGAACTCTGGCTGAAACTGATGATTTTTCTTCTGCCGCCGTTTTTTGTCTGGTTCCTGCTGCGTCGCGGGCATTCGCTGGGGCAGCGCTTGCTGGGCTTCGGCTGGCTGGCCCTGATGATCCTTTTGTCCAAGTCCTGACCCGTCAGCTCTCGACCTGATTCTGTGGCGAACCGGCCGCCCAGGCCGCAATGTTCTGCAGGGTGGTCGCGGCAATCGCGCCCAGGGCTTCGCGGGTGAGGAAGGCCTGGTGCGCGGTAATGATGACATTCGGAAAGGTCAGCAGGCGCGCCAATACATCGTCCTGCAGCGGCAAGTCGGAGCGATCCTCGAAGAACAGCTGCGCCTCCTCTTCATACACATCCAGCCCCAGATAGCCCAATTGGCCGTCCTTCAACGCATCGATCAGCGCCGGCGTCTCCACCAGACCGCCACGCCCGGTATTGATCAGCATTGAACCGGGCTGCATGTGCCTCAGTGATTCGCTGTTGATCAGGTGTTTGCTCTGTTCGTTGAGCGGGCAATGCAGGCTGATGATCTGCGACTCGGCCAGCAATTGCGGCAAGCTGAGGTAGCGCGCGCCGAGCGCTTCGACTTGTGGGTTCGGGCAAGGATCATAGGCCAGCAACCGGCAGCCGAAGCCGTTCATGATTTTCGCGAACGTCGCGCCGATCTGCCCGGTGCCGACCACGCCGACGGTTTTGCCGACGAGGTCGAAACCGGTCAGCCCGTGCAAGCTGAAGTCGCCCTCGCGGGTGCGGTTGTAGGCACGGTGCAGGCGTCGGTTGAGCGCCAGAATCAGCGCCACCGCATGTTCGGCCACTGCGTGGGGCGAGTAGGCCGGAACCCGCACAATCGCCAGCCCCAGGCGCTTGGCTGCCGTCAGGTCAACGTGGTTGTAACCGGCCGAGCGCAGGGCAATCAGGCGTGTGCCACCCGCGGCCAGGCGTTCGAGTACCGGAGCACTGAGGTCATCATTGATAAAGGCGCAGACCACGTCGTGATGTTCCGCCAGCGCCGCCGTGTCCAGGCTCAGTCGCGCTGGCTGAAAATACAGCTCGATGCCGGCGGGCAGTTCCGCATGCAGAAAACTGTCGCGGTCGTAGATCTGGCTGCTGAAAAGAATCGTGCGCATGCTGTCCTCCTGGAAGTTACCTGTAGCAGCTGGCGAAGCCTGCGTTCGGCGGCGAAGCCGTCGTTAAATCAGGCACCGCAATCGTTCAGGTAAACCGCGGATGCAGGTTTTACGACGGCTTCGCCGCCGGACGCAGCCTTCGGCAGCTGCTACACAGATTTGAGCTTAGCCTTCAAGGCGACCGGTGTTATTGCGCTGCATCAGGCATTGATACGCGCATGGGCTGCCAGCCGATTGATGGCCCGTTCGAGTTCTTCCAGCGCGCCGTGGGCTTTGGAGTCCTGTTGCTTGAGCAGGGTTTCGCTGCGCTGGCAGGCAGCGCGCAATTGCGGGACGCCGCAATAACGGGTCGCCCCATGCAGGCGATGGACTCGCTCGATCAGCGCATTCTGGTCATTGGCTTCACGGGCGAGGCGAATGGCTTCGCGGTCGGCCTCCAGGGAAGCCAGCAGCATTGCCAGCATGTCTGCCGCCAGGTCGGCCTTGCCCGCCGCCAAGCGCAGGCCTTCGTCGTGATCAAGTACCTGCAAGTCATTATCGATGCTGCTTTCGCTGGAGCGCTCCGGCCCCAGGTTGCGCAACGCCAGGCCGGTCCATTTCAACACCACCTGCGCCAGTTGCCGTTCGCTGATGGGTTTGGTCAGGTAGTCATCCATGCCGCTTTGCAGCAATGCACGTTTTTCGTTGGCCATCGCGTGAGCGGTAAGGGCGACGATCGGCAGCGGTGTGCAATGCCGTTCGCTTTCCCACTGGCGAATGGCTTCGGTGCTTTGGCGGCCATCCATGCCGGGCATCTGGACGTCCATCAGCACCAGGTCAAAGGTCTCGTTCTGCACGGCCTTGACCGCGGCATATCCGCTTTCCACCGCGAGCACCTTGGCGCCCATGTCTTCGAGCAGGGTTTGCACCAGCAGCAAATTGGCCGGGTTGTCATCGACGCAAAGGACCTTCGGTGCGCGACTCGAAAGCGGCTCGCCGGGGTCGCTGCGCTGCTGGCGAGGGTTGACCATGTCGGACAGGGCTCGACGCAGTTTGCGCGTGCAGGCCGGTTTGGACTGCAGCTGGCTGTGGGGGTTGGGTACCGAGAGATGGAACATCGTCAGCTCGGTGGTCGGGCACAGCACCAATACTCTGCAGCCCAGGTGTTCGAGGTCCCAGATATGCTGGTTGAGGCGTTCCGGCGGCATGTCGTTGCTGGTGATGCCGAGCACAGCCAGACCGATGGCCTGATCGGTCTGATGGGCGCCGGTCACGCCATTGGCCAGGCTTTCGAGAGTGTTGAACGGCGTGACGGCCAGGCCGCAGTCTTCCAGTTGATGCTGCAAGGCCTGTCGGGCCAGTTCATGGTTTTCCAGCACCGCCACCCGCTGTCCGAGCAAGGGTGGGCCGGGCAGGTCCTCGGCGTCGTCGCGGGTTTTGGGCAGGCTCAGGCTGATCCAGAATTCCGAGCCTTCGCCCGGTGTGCTGTCGACGCCGATCTCGCCCCCCATCTGTTCGATCAGTCGTTTGGAAATCACCAGCCCCAGGCCGGTGCCGCCAGGTTGCCGGGACAGCGAGTTATCGGCCTGGCTGAAGGCCTGGAACAAGGCGCGCACGTCCTGATTTGACAGGCCAATCCCGGTGTCCTGAATGCTGATGCGCAGTTGCACGCTGTCTTCATACTCTTCTTCGAGCATGGCGCGGGCGACGATGGTGCCTTCGCGGGTGAACTTGATCGCGTTGCTCACAAGGTTAGTGAGAATCTGCTTGAGTCGCAGCGGATCGCCCACCAGCGACAGTGGCGTATCGCGATAAACCAGGCTCACCAGCTCAAGCTCTTTGGCATGGGCGGCCGGGGCGAGGATGTTCAAGGTGTCTTGCAGCAGATCGCGCAGGTTGAACGGAATATGGTCGAGCACCAGTTTGCCGGCCTCGATTTTCGAGAAGTCGAGAATCTCGTTGATGATCCCCAACAGGCTGTCCGCGGATTTTTCGATGGTGCCCAGATAGTCGAGCTGACGCGGGGTCAATTCACTTTTTTGCAACAAATGGGTGAAGCCGAGAATGCCGTTGAGCGGCGTGCGGATTTCATGGCTCATGTTGGCCAGGAACTCGGACTTGATCCGGCTCGCCTCCAGGGCTTCCTTGCGTGCAAGGTCTAGCTCGATGTTCTGGATCTCGATGGTTTCCAGGTTCTGACGCACGTCTTCGGTGGCCTGATCGACGCTGTTTTGCAATTCTTCCTGAGCGTTCTGCAAGGTTCCGGCCATTCGGTTGATACCGGACGCCAGTTCATCCAGTTCCTGGCTGCCGAGGGGCGGCAGGCGGGTTTCCAGGTGACCGTCCTTGAGCTGTGCCACGGCTTGTTTGATCTGGCTCAATGGCCGGTTGATGGTCCGGCCCATGCGCAGCGCCAGCAGCGCCGCACCGACCAGGCCACCGCCGATCAGCAGCAGACTGGCGAACAGACTGCGGTAACCGCGCAGCAACATGCCACTGTGCGACAGTTCGAGTTCGACCCAGCCCAGCAGGCGGTCGGTTTCATCGGGAATCAGGTCGCCCGCCAGGTTGCGGTGCTTGCCGAACACGGGCAGCAGATAGCGCGTGGCGTCATTGCCACTGCGTCGCAGAAGCTGGGAACCGCTGCCCAAAGGCGCCGGATTGAGCATGGTCGGGCCGGCATGGGCCAGTTGAGTGCGATCGGGGGCGAGGAAAGTCACCGCACGCACGTCGGTTTGTTCCAGGAACTGAGTGGCGATGCGTTCCAGCAGGTCGTTGTCTTTGCGACCCATGGCCGGGGCCACCAGCGGTGCCAGCTGTTCGGCAATCATTTCGCCGCGCTGCATGAGTTGGGATTGCAGGTCCGATTGCTGCATCCAGGTGAAATAGCCGCCCAAAACCAGTGCCATCAGGGTGGTCGGTAACAGGGTCAACAACAGCACGCGGCCTTTAATTCCCAGTTTCTTGAGCACGCATTTCTCCCGCATCCAGCTGTTTATTGACCTGCACATGCGTCCGGCATGCACCATCTGCGCAGTGTAGCGATTTGCATGCGGGCAATCTTCGTAAAATTGATCTCGTCATTCGTCGGTAAGTTCAGTGCTTGGGGCTTGGGGCGTAAACATTCGGCAGCTGTGGAAGAGAGCCTGCGCACGATACGGCCCTCTCAGCCGTCACCGCGCTGATTCATGCCGGAGCGTTCGCGTTTATTTGTACGACCTTTCCTAAAGAGCATTGCCGACACCTTATGCCTGACTCGACGGAATAGACTCGGGTTTTTCCTCGTCCTCCAGGAATTCGGCATGAAGGCATCCAGCGTCCCCGACAACGCAGCTGACGACCGTTTCAATGAAGTGCTTGCGCTGATTCAAAGTGCCAGACAGCAAGCCATGCAGGCGGTGAATACCCAATTGATCGAGCTGTATTGGCAGGTGGGCGCTTACATCAGTCGCAAGCTGGAACAGGCTGAATGGGGCGATTCTGTGGTCAATCAACTGGCTGAGCATCTGGCTCAGACTCAACCGGGGTTGCGCGGGTTTACGCGCCCCAATCTATTCCGCATGCGTCAGTTTTATGAGACTTACCGGGGCGACGAGAAAGTCTCACCACTGGTGAGACAAATACCCTGGACCCATAACTTGGTCATTTTCAGCCAGGGCAAGCTGCCGGAAGAGCGTGAGTTTTACCTACGTATGGCTGTTCAAGAAAAATGGTCGAAGCGCGAATTGGAGCGTCAGTTCAAGACCGCACTGTTCGAACGAAGCGTGACCCAACCGGCAAAAGCCTCTGCGGTGCTGAGACAAACTCACCCAGCAGCGCTTGAGATATTCCGCGACGCCTATGAGCGCAAAACCACGAAAACCCAAATTGCATGAGTTCTATGCATTGGATTTTAAGCAGGAGACAAGCGGATAACCCCTCTTATTCCCATTCGCCATAAGCCTCTTACTTTGCGTGATATGGCCTGCGCACGTTTGCCGGTATGATAGGCGCCCCCGCAGTCTGGATTGCGAATACGCCATGACCTTGCAGTACCCAACCATCGCCGATTGCGTCGGCAACACTCCGCTGGTCCGTTTGCAGCGCCTGCCTGGCGCCACCAGCAATACCCTTTTGCTCAAGCTCGAAGGGAATAACCCGGCGGGTTCGGTCAAGGACCGTCCGGCGCTGTCGATGATCACCCGCGCCGAATTGCGCGGGCAGATCCACGCCGGCGATACGCTGATCGAAGCGACCTCGGGCAACACCGGGATCGCCCTGGCCATGGCTGCGGCGATCAAGGGTTACAAGATGATCCTGATCATGCCGGACAACTCCAGCGCCGAGCGTAAAGCCGCCATGACGGCTTATGGCGCCGAGCTGATTCTGGTCAGCCAGGAAGAAGGCATGGAAGGCGCTCGCGACCTCGCCCAGCGAATGGAGGCCGAAGGTCGCGGCAAGGTGCTGGATCAGTTCGCCAACGGTGACAACCCTGAAGCGCACTACACCACCACCGGTCCGGAAATCTGGCGCCAGACCGAAGGCACCATTACTCATTTCGTCAGCTCGATGGGCACCACCGGCACCATCATGGGCGTTTCGCGCTACCTGAAAGAACAGAACGACAACGTGCAAATCATCGGGCTGCAACCGATGGAAGGTTCGGCGATTCCGGGCATCCGTCGCTGGCCGCAGGAATACCTGCCGAAGATCTACCAGGCCGAGCGCGTGGACCGGATCGTCGACATGGCGCAAAGCGAAGCCGAAGACGTGACCCGTCGCCTGGCGCGTGAAGAGGGCATCTTCTGCGGCGTGTCTTCGGGCGGTGCGGTGGCGGCGATGCTGCGCCTGTCCAAAGAAGTTGAAAACGCGGTGATCGTCGCGATCATCTGCGACCGTGGCGACCGTTACCTGTCGACCGGCATTTTCGACGCGCCCAACTGATGGCCAGGCAAGAGAGAGGCCTGCGCTTCCAGCCCACGGGTGGCAGCAAGGCCCCGCAAGTCCCGACCGGCAAAAAGCAGCGCTTGACCATCGAGCGCCTGGCCAATGATGGTCGCGGTATCGCGTTTTTCGAAGGTCGCACCTGGTTCGTCATCGGCGCATTGGCCGGTGAAGACATCGAGGCGCGGGTCCTGGGGGCCCACGGCAAAGTGGTCGAGGCGCGCACCGAGCGCGTCTTCCAGGCCAGTGAATTGCGGCGCCCGGCACCGTGCGTTCATGCCAGTCGCTGCGGCGGTTGCAGCGTGCAGCATTTGCCCCACAACGAACAGCTCGCCCTGAAACAGCGCATGCTCGCCGAGCAATTGTCGCGGGTTGCCGGTGTCCAACCTGATGAGTGGGCAGCGCCGTTGAGCGGTCCGGAATTCGGCTACCGTCGTCGCGCCCGAGTGGCGGTGCGTTGGGACATGAAAGCGAAAAAACTCGAAGTCGGTTTCCGCGCTGCCGGCAGTCAGGACATCGTCGCCATCAACGAATGCCCGGTGCTGGTACAGCCCTTGCAACCCATCATGAGCCGCTTGCCGGAGATGCTGCGACGCTTGAGCAAACCCAAGGCGCTGGGGCACGTGGAGTTGTTCAGCGGTTCGTCGTCGGCGGTATTGCTGCGGCATATGGCGCCGTTGTCCGAAGCCGACATGACCATCCTCAAGCAATTCTGCGCGTTCCATGAAGCCCAGCTATGGCTGCAAGGCGATGGCGAGCCGCAACCGGTCGAAGCCGATCAATCGCTGGGCTATCGCCTTGAACAGTGGGATTTGAACCTGGCGTATCGACCGGGAGATTTCATCCAGGTCAACGCCGGGGTCAACGAAGCGATGGTCGCCCAGGCGTTGGCGTGGTTGGCGCCCAAATCGGATGAACGGGTTCTTGACCTGTTTTGTGGGTTGGGCAACTTTGCCTTGCCGCTGGCCAAGACCGTTCGCGAAGTGGTGGCGGTGGAGGGCGTGCAAGCGATGGTCGAGCGGGCTGCCGCGAATGCCGCTGACAACAATTTGCATAATGCGACGTTTTTTCAGGCCGATTTATCCCAGCCTTTGACGAATGCCGAATGGGCCGACGAAGGCTTTTGTGCGGTACTCTTGGACCCACCTCGCGACGGTGCTTTCGAGGTGGTGCGCAAGTTGGCATCCCTGGGCGCCAAACGATTGGTGTATGTGTCGTGCAATCCTGCAACGCTGGCGCGCGACACCGTCGAATTGATCAAGCAGGGCTACCGGTTAAAACGTGCCGGGATTCTCGATATGTTTCCTCAGACGGCGCATGTCGAAGCCATGGCGTTATTTGAAGCGAGCCAGGACGGCTCGTCTGGTCCGACTGACCCGCTCGTGCAAACGCATTCGTCTTAGCCCCGCGAATGCACACGGGCAGCGACGGTCAGCGATTTGACGCATTGAATCTGCGTCGTAGGGAAGGTAAAGCAAGATGGTACAGGTGAGAGCACACCAGCCGATCAATACCGACGGCAGTATCAACCTCGAGGCTTGGCTCGATCATGCGGTCAGTGTCGATGCGGCACTGGATCGCGAAGCCTTGAAGGAAGCCTGCGAATTCGCTCGCGAGGCCGAACAACAAGCCAATGCGGCGAAGAATCTATGGTCCGAAGGGACCTCGAGTTTCCGCACGGGCCTTGAGATCGCCGAGATTCTCGCCGACCTTAAACTCGATCAGGATTCGTTAGTCGCGGCAGTCTTGTACCGCGGCGTGCGCGAAGGCCAGATCCCGTTGCCGGCGGTCAGCCAGCGCTTTGGTCCGGTAGTCGCCAAACTCATCGATGGCGTGTTGCGCATGGCAGCGATCAGCGCCAGCCTGAGCCCCCGTCAATCCATGGTGCTGGGCACTCAAGGCCAGGTCGAAAACCTGCGCAAAATGCTCGTGGCCATGGTCGACGATGTGCGTGTCGCGCTGATCAAACTGGCCGAGCGCACCTGTGCGATCCGCGCGGTGAAAACCGCTGACGACGAGAAGCGCCACCGCGTAGCCCGTGAAGTGTTCGACATTTACGCGCCGCTGGCCCACCGCCTCGGTATCGGTCATATCAAATGGGAGCTGGAGGATTTGTCCTTCCGCTATCTTGAGCCTGACCAGTACAAGCAGATCGCCAAGTTGCTCCACGAGCGACGGCTGGATCGTGAGCGTTTTATCGCTGACGTGATGACCCAACTCAAAAACGAGCTGCAGGCTACCGGCGTCGATGCAGACATCAGCGGTCGGGCCAAACACATCTATTCGATCTGGCGCAAAATGCAGCGCAAGGGTCTGGAGTTCAGCCAGATCTACGATGTGCGCGCGGTTCGTGTGCTGGTGCCGGAAATGCGCGACTGCTACACCGCGCTCGGCATCGTCCATACCCTGTGGCGGCACATCCCGAAAGAGTTCGACGATTACATCGCCAACCCGAAAGAGAACGGCTACCGCTCGCTGCACACTGCGGTGATCGGCCCTGAAGGCAAAGTGCTGGAAGTGCAGATCCGCACCTATGCCATGCACGAAGAAGCCGAACTGGGCGTGTGCGCGCACTGGAAGTACAAGGGCACCGACGTCAAGTCCGGTTCGAACCACTACGAAGAGAAAATCTCCTGGCTGCGTCAGGTGCTCGAGTGGCACGAAGAGCTGGGCGATATTGGCGGCCTTGCCGAACAACTGCGGGTCGATATCGAGCCGGACCGGGTCTACATCTTTACTCCGGACGGTCACGCCATCGATTTGCCGAAGGGCGCGACACCGCTGGACTTCGCCTACCGCGTGCACACCGAAATCGGCCACAACTGCCGCGGCGCCAAGATCAACGGGCGGATCGTACCGCTCAACTACAGCCTGCAAACCGGTGAACAGGTCGAGATCATCACCAGCAAGCACGGCACGCCGAGTCGCGACTGGCTGAACCCGAACCTGGGTTACATCACCACCTCGCGGGCGCGGGCGAAGATCGTTCACTGGTTCAAATTGCAGGCCCGGGATCAGAACGTCGCGGCCGGTAAAACCTTGCTCGAGCGCGAACTCAATCGCCTCGGCCTGCCGCAGGTGGACTTCGACAAGCTGGCCGAGAAGGCCAACATGAAGACCGCCGAGGACATGTTCGCTGCATTGGGCGCCGGCGATTTGCGCCTGGCGCAATTGGTGAATCTGGCGCAGCAACTGGTCGAGCCGGAACGCGGCAACGAACAGCTGGAGCTGATCCCGCGCAAAGCCACCGGCTACAAACCAGGCAAGCGCGGCGACATTCAGATCCAGGGCGTCGGCAACCTGATGACCCAGATGGCCGGCTGCTGCCAGCCGCTGCCAGGGGATGCGATCGTCGGTTACATCACCCAGGGCCGTGGCGTGAGCATTCACCGTCAGGACTGCGCCTCGGTACTGCAACTGGCCGGGCGCGAGCCGGAGCGGATCATCCAGGTCAGCTGGGGGCCGGTGCCGGTGCTCACCTATCCGGTGGACATCATCATCCGCGCCTACGACCGTTCCGGTTTGCTGCGTGACGTGTCGCAGGTGCTGCTCAACGAGCGGATCAATGTGCTGGCGGTCAACACTCGCTCGAACAAAGAGGACAATACGGCGTTGATGTCCCTGACCATCGAGATTCCGGGGCTGGATGCACTGGGGCGGTTGCTGGGGCGGATTTCCCAGTTGCCGAACATCATCGAAACCCGTCGTAACCGCACGCCGTGAGAGATCTGCACGGAAATTGATGGTGACACCTGTAGGAGCGAGGCTTGCCCGCGAAGGCGGTGTGTCAGGTATGCCGCCTTCGCGGGCAAGCCTCGCTCCTACAAGTGAAGTGTGTAGAGATTAGAAGATGTATTCACTTGAAGATTTGCTGCACCTGATGAACCGTCTGCGCGACCCGCAATACGGCTGCCCGTGGGACATCAAGCAAACCTACGCGACCATCGTCCCGCATACTCTGGAAGAAGCCTACGAAGTCGCCGATGCAATCGAGCGCGGGGACTTCGATCATCTGCAGGGTGAGTTGGGCGACTTGTTGTTCCAGGTGGTTTATTACAGCCAACTGGCCCGGGAAGAAGGGCGTTTCGAGTTCGATGGTGTGGTCGATAGCATCACGCGCAAGCTGATCCGCCGTCATCCTCACGTGTTCTCCACCGGTGATCTGTATGCGCCGCTGGACATCCCGCGTCTGAATGAAGAACAGGTCAAGCAACGCTGGGAAGAGATCAAGGCTGAAGAACGTGCCGAGAAGTCTTCGGCACCGCAGCAGTTGTCCTTGCTCGACGACGTGCCTGCCGCCTTACCGGCGCTGTCCCGTTCGGCAAAACTGCAGAAGCGCGCAGGGCAGGTCGGTTTTGACTGGCCGGACGCCTTGCCGGTGCTCGACAAGGTGCGCGAAGAGCTTGATGAAGTGCTCGAAGCCATGGCCGATAATGACTCGGCGGCGATTGCCGATGAAATCGGCGACTTGCTGTTTTCCGTGGTCAATCTGGCGCGACACCTCAAGGTCGATCCGGAAACCGCACTGCGCGGCGCGAACTCAAAGTTTGAAAGACGCTTCCGATTTATCGAACAGGCATTGCGCGACACCCACCGTCCCATAGAAGATTGCACCCTCGAAGAGTTGGACGCCTTGTGGGGCGAAGCCAAACGTCAGGAAAAGAATTTGCCCAGCTGCGGTTGAGCAGTTGCCTAAGTGAGAAATAAGCACCATGAGCCTTTCCCTTCGCGACCAGTTGCTCAAAGCAGGGCTGGTCAATCAAAAGCAGGCCAAACAGGTCGGCAAAGAAAAGCAGAAGCAGCAACGCCTGGCCCACAAAGGCCAGATCGAACTCGATGATTCCCAGCAGCGTGCGGCTCAGGAAGCCATGGCCGAGAAGGTCAAGCGCGACCAGGAGCTGAACCGCCAGCAGCAGGAGAAAGCAGAGGCGAAGGCCCGCGCCGCCCAGGTCAAGCAATTGATCGAAGTCTCGCGCCTGCCCAAGCTGACCACCGAGGATTACTACAACTTCGTCGACGACAAGAAGGTCAAGCGCATCTCGGTCAATACGCTGATGCGCAACAAACTCAGCAGCGGTTCGCTGGCGATCGTGCATCATGCCGGTGGTTACGAAATAATCCCTCGTGAAGCGGCCCTGAAGATTCAGGAGCGCGATCCACAGCGCATCGTGCAGCTGAATGTGAAGACAGAAGAAGTCAGCGCCGAAGACGATCCGTACGCGGCTTATCAGATTCCTGATGATCTGATGTGGTAAGTCGTTAGGGACTGCAACAGCGACAAACCCCGCTCATGGCGGGGTTTGTCGTTTTCAATGGGGTCGTTATGCAGAGCGTGCTTCGCGCTGCTGCTCCAGTGTTTCCAGTTCAGCTCTGTATTGATGGGCTTCGGTCTCGGAGTGGAACATCCCGACCAGCAGGCCTTGTTGATGGACATCCCAGATGCGGATACCGGCGGCGATGCCTTCATGGGACATATGTGAATCGTCGCGTTCAGTTACTTTTACAGTCATCTGCTAGCTCCAATCTCTGTTATCTGCAGCAAGGCGTGTGCAGGCCTTTGTTATATGTTTTGTTAGCTGGCTAAGTAAACGGCAGAGTTGGGCAACCCATTCTTGCAGAATCGGCAAAAGTCCTGCAGCCCACGAAATGCGCGACATTCAGCCGCAGGCCATTGAGTTTCATGACAAATGTTTCATGTTGGCGAGACAGAAAACGCGGCTTGCACCTGTAGGAGCCAGGCTTGCCGGCGAAGGCGTATTCAAGGACGCTTTCGCCGGCAAGCCTGGCTCCTACAAGAGCAATCCACGCATCATGAACATTATTTACAGGCACAAAAAAACGCCCCGAACCAGTCGGGGCGTTTTTGTGTGAGGCTGGCCAAGCCTGCGATCTTTTCAGCGTCTTAACGGGCGCTAAAGATCAAAAGATCGCAGCCTGCGGCAGCTCCTACGCCTGCCAGCGCTTCAGTACCAGCGTGGCATTGGTGCCACCAAAGCCGAAGCTGTTGCTCATCACGGTGTTGATGGTGGCGTCTTCGCGAGTCTTGGTCAGGATTGGCATGTCTGCCACTTCCGGGTCCAGTTCGTCGATGTTGGCGGAACCCGCCATGAAGTTGCCTTCCATCATCAGCAGGCAGTAGATCGCTTCGTGAACGCCAGCGGCGCCCAGGGAGTGACCCGACAGGCTCTTGGTGGAGCTGATGGCTGGAGCCTTGTCGCCGAACACTTCACGCACACCTTTCATTTCCATGACGTCGCCGACCGGAGTCGAGGTGCCATGGGTGTTCAGGTAGTCGATCGGAGTATCGACGGTGGCCATGGCCATCTGCATGCAGCGGATGGCGCCTTCGCCGCTTGGGGCGACCATGTCGTAGCCGTCGGAGGTCGCGCCGTAGCCAACGATTTCCGCATAGATCTTCGCGCCGCGAGCCAGAGCATGTTCCAGCTCTTCGACCACGACCATGCCACCACCGCCGGCGATGACGAAACCATCGCGATCCTTGTCATAGGCGCGCGAGGCTTTTTCCGGGGTCTCGTTGTACTGGCTGGACAGTGCGCCCATGGCGTCGAACAGGAACGATTGGCTCCAGTGTTCTTCTTCACCGCCGCCGGCGAACACGATGTCCTGCTTGCCCAACTGGATCTGCTCCACAGCGTTACCGATGCAGTGAGCACTGGTGGCGCACGCGGAAGAGATCGAGTAATTCACACCCTTGATCTTGAATGGCGTCGCCAGGCAAGCCGAAACGGTGCTGCCCATGGTCCGCGTGACGCGGTACGGGCCTACGCGTTTGACGCCTTTCTCGCGCAGGATGTCCAGCGCTTCCATCTGGTTCAAGGTCGACGCGCCACCGGAGCCGGCGATCAGGCCGGTACGCACGTTGGAAACCTGCTCTTCGGTCAGACCGGAATCTGCGATGGCATCTTTCATGGCCAGGTAGGCGTAAGCCGCCGCGTGGCCGACGAAGCGATAGATCTTGCGATCGATCAGCTCTTCGAGGGGAAGGTCAATGGAGCCGGAAACCTGGCTACGCAGACCCATTTCAGCATATTCCGGGTTGAACCGGATGCCAGGGCGGCTTGCACGCAGGTTAGCGGAGACGGTCTCTTTGTCATTGCCCAGGCACGAAACGATGCCCAGACCAGTGATAACGACGCGGCGCATGCGAATAACCCTTAGAAGTTGTCAGTGGAGGTGAAAACGCCGACCCGAAGGCCTTCGGCGGTATAGATTTCGCGGCCGTCAACGGTCACCGAACCATCGGCAATAGCCATGTTCAGCTTGCCCTTCAGGATGCGTTTGATATGGATGTTATAGGTGACTTTCTTGGCAGTCGGCAGTACCTGGCCAAAGAATTTCACTTCGCCAGAACCCAGGGCGCGACCGCGGCCCGGCAGACCTTGCCAGCCGAGGAAGAAGCCGACCAGTTGCCACATGGCGTCGAGGCCCAGGCAGCCCGGCATCACCGGATCACCTTCGAAGTGGCAGGCGAAAAACCACAGGTCCGGAGTGATATCCAGCTCGGCGACCAATTCACCTTTGCCGTACTTGCCACCCTCTTCGCTGATATGGGTGATGCGATCGACCATCAGCATGTTCGGGGCGGGCAGTTGCGCGTTACCTGGGCCGAACAGCTCACCACGACTGCAGCGCAGCAGGTCTTCCCGAGTAAAGGCGTTTTGTTTGGTCATGCGAGCTCCTCAATAGTCCATGCGGCAGGGTGGGGCGAATCTCCCGGCCGATCGAAGCGTTCATGCCTCGAGTCAGCAGCCTACTCATAGACTATTGCGTTGTAGTGAAAGTCACAGCACCAAGGACATGAATGTACACTTGTGCACTGAAATTATTATTCAAGCCCCTTTTCGGGCTCGTTCGGGTGCCTAAGACTGCCGCACTTTCGTCGTTCACGCCAGTCGCAGATAGCCGAATGGCCTGTTCTACTGCACCCATCGCTGCAGAACTTGCTGCAGATCAGCGCGTTTGAAGGGCTTGGCCAGGTAATCGTTCATTCCCGCCGATAAACAGGCTTCGCGATCGCCCTGCAACGCATTGGCCGTCAGAGCGATGATCGGCACATCAGCGCAGCCGGGCAATCGACGAATCTGTCGGGTGGCCTCGTAGCCGTCGATGACCGGCAATCGGCAGTCCATCAGAATCGCTTCGAAAGTCAGATTCTCGGCACTGCGCACTGCTTGTGCACCGTCGGTGACGACGCTGACAGTAAAGCCCAGACTGCGCAACATTGCTTCGACAACCGTGCGGTTGACCGGGTTGTCCTCCACCAGCAGCACGTTGCGACCTTCGCCGTGGTCATCGCCGGTATGGCCTCGCGGGGTCAGTACCGGCAGTGGCTGCTTATACAGCGCCAAAGGGATTTCCAGGGTGAATGACGAACCAACGCCTTCTTCGCTCTGGGCGCGCAAGGTGCCACCCATCCGCTCAGCCAGGGTGCGGGCAATCGGCAACCCAAGCCCGGTTCCGCCGTAACGTCTTGAAATAGAACTGTCGGCCTGCTGAAACGCGTTGAACATCAACTCCAGGCTTGCGGCCGGAATGCCGATTCCGCTGTCGCGTACGGTGCAGGTAAACCACAGCAGTTCATGATCCAGGGACTGCCACTGGGGTTCGATCGTGATGCGGCCTCGTTCGGTAAATTTCAGCGCGTTGCCCACCAGATTGACCAATATCTGCCGGATTCGCGTTGGATCGCCCTGAACCTGAAGGGTGCGCATGTCTTCGGGGATGCGCAGTTGCAGGTCTAGCCCGCGTTGCACCGCGCTGTGCTGGAACGACTGGGCGCAGCTGCTGATCAGGTCTGCGAGGTTGAACGGAATATGTTCCAGCTCCAGTTCAGAGCGCTCGATGCGCGAGAAATCGAGAATGTCATTGATCACTTTGAGCAGGTGTTCGGTGGATTCCGAGGCCAGCGCCGCGTATTCGATCTGCTCCTCGGTCATCTCAGTGGTTTCCAGCAGTTGCAGCATGCCCAGCACGCCATTCATCGGCGTGCGCAACTCATGACTCATCATCGCCAGGAAATCGGATTTGGCGTTGTTGGCCTTTTCCGCTTCTTCACGGGTCTGGATCAATTGCGCCATGGCCTGATGCTGTTCGCGACTGGCTTGCTCAAGGCCCTGGGCAAGGTTGTTGATGTGTTGCGACAGGGCGCCCAGTTCGGTGTCGTCGACAATCGGCAGGGGCGTTTTATAGTCGCCTTCCTGGATCGCCTTGACCGCATTGCCGATGTCGTGGATCGGTTGCGACAGGCTGCTGGCCAGGCGCCGGGCCAGCAGAAACGTAAACAGCAGCGCGAACAAGGCGAGGATCCCGGCCTTGAAGAGGATTTCCTGCTGGCGCTGATTGAATGCGTCATTGGACAAGCCGACGATCACCCGGCCCAGATAATCCTCGCCCGGTGCACTGGCAACGGTACGACTGTTCTGGAAAAAGTCATTGTTGAGCGCGATGCGTTGCAGGCGCACCGGCGCCTGGAACACTTCGACTTGATGCGAGCGGTTGTGCGCTTCCGAGGGTTGCTCGACATACACCAGAATCCGGTTGGCGCTGTCCTGTACTTCCAGAAAGCGCACGTTGGGCGTGGCCAGGGTGGCCTTGAGCAAACTTTCGAGCACCTCGTTGTTGCCTGAAATCACCCCGTATTCGGTGGCGGGCGCCAGTTGATTGGCGATCAGCTGACCGGTGTGATTGAGTTCCTGGCGCAGGTCCTGGATTCGCACGAAGGTGAAAAAACTGATCAGCAGCAAGGTCAGCAGCAGGGCCGGGCCGAGGCTGATGATCTGGGTGCGGGTATTGATGTCCCAACCGCGACGGAAGGTCATGGGCGGCGTTCTCCTTCGGCCAGCTGTGTTGCGACAGAGGCTTCATTCATCGGTTCAATACTCAGTGAACGAGCCACTTGCGGGTTGCTCAAGACCTTGAAGTGTTGCGGGTAAAGTGCGCGTGGCCAGGTGCTCGAGGGCCGGTCGAGCAGTTCGTCGAGAATCTTCAGCCAATCGTTCTGGTCGCTGTAAGTACTGGCCAGGCTACCGGCCCTGACAAAGGCTGCGTTGGGGCCGATCAATGCCAGTTGCCGCGCATAGCTGCTGAGCAGCAGGTTTTTCACGGTTTTCGGGTTGTACAGATCAGGGTCGTCCAGGCCCAACAGCACATCACTGTTTTTCAGCAGGGCCTGCAAAGGGCGGCTGTCATGGGTGTTATCCCAACGCTCGGTGACCACTTCCAGGCCAAGGGGCAGGGCGGCCTGACGCAGTTCTTTCAAAAGGAATTCGCTGTGGCTGTCGAAAAGCACACCGACCCGGCGGGCCTCGGGGAGGACCAATCGGGTCAGGCGCAACTGGCGGTGCAGCGGCGGATCGCTCCAGAGCAGGCTCAGGTGCGGCGGCAGGTCATTGCCCAAGCGTTGGCGGGCTTGCAAACGACTGATGCGTAACACCAGCGTTGCGGGGCCTTGGGCGTCTTGCAGGCGCCAGTCGAGGCTGGGCAAGTCGAGCAGCACCAGGCGGATGTCGAGGGGCAGTTGGCCTGGCGCCGGCAGGCTGGCGACAGGCTGGAAGCGCACATTGTCGGTGGGGCGCAATTCGCTGAGGGCTTGAACGAAAGATTGCACGCCGGGATTGTCCTCGGCGCCAGTCAACAGAATGTCGGCGGCCCGCGCCGGCAGATTGCACAGCAGCCCGATAAACACCAGGCACAACCCCGCCAGCAGGCGGCCAAGGGTTGGCGTCTTCGGTGACGGGCGATATGGCATCTTAGAACTCCAGCTCCGCGCTGAAGTAGAGCACCCGGCGATCGTCGTAGTTGTTGTCGACGAAGGTGGTGGGCTGATTGTCGAGGCGTTGCTGGAGGACCCCGGCCAGCTCCAGACTGGCCTTGCCCAAACCGATGCGTTTGGCGATGCGGGTATCGACCCGTTCGAAGCGATAACCGTTGAGGGCGTCGGCACCATAGTAGAAGAGCGCGCTGTTCCAGCCCTGGCCCCAGTGGCGAAGCCAACCGGCGGAGCCGCTGTTGCGCGCGGTCTGTTGGGCATCCAGCGGGTTGCTGGCTTGGGCATCGATATAGGCATAGGTCAGGCGCAAACGATCGGCGCTGCTGACGCGCCAATCCAGTTGGGTTTCAGTCCCGGTGAAGCGCGAGTTGTTCGAGTTGCTGGCGATGTACTGGTTGTTGCGTAGCGGTTCACTGATCATGCCGGTGATTTCGTCATAGAACAGCTTCACATCGACCGCCAGCCCCCACTCTGCGAAGTAGCCGTTGTAGCCCAGTTCCCGGGAACGCATGCGTTCTTGTTCGAGGTCGCCCGGGCCACGGGTCTTGACGAAATAACGGGCGCTGGACTGGCCATAGGCGCGTGGGTTGAGGTTGGTGACCTGATAGCTCCAGTTGACGTTGTTCTCGAACATGTCCGGTGAACGGATGGCTTCTGAATACACCGCGCGCAAGCCGTGGCGCGGGTTGATCAGGTAATTGACCGCCACCCGCGGGGTCAGCGAGTTGCCGGTCAATTGCGTGTCTTCGTACATCGCCCCGCCCTGCAACAACCAGTGCTCGGTGGCGCGCCATTCGAGTTGGCCGAACGCCCGCCAGGTGGTGTCATCGAGCGTGCCATTGAAGTAGGTCTCGGAATTGGCACGATCGTAGCGATAGTTTATCCCGCTGACCAGCCGCAGACTGTCGGACAGGCTGAGCGTGTCTTGCAGCTCGAGGTCGTAACGCGATTCCCTGGCGCTCTGGTCAATGTCGCCGCAGAGGGTTTGCCGGGCGCCGTTTTGCCATTGTCTGAGCACCTGATTGCCCAGCGCACGTTCAGCCGCTGTCCCGGCCGGTGCGCCGGAACCGGAGTAGCGCTCCATGTTGCGCGCCAGACGTTCGGCGTAGTTGGGATTGAGTTGCCAGAGCTCGGTCAGTTCCGGGCTGAACGAGACCTCGGCGTCACAGGCTCGCCACGTCTGCTGGCGATCCCAGTGTTGCGCGGAGCCTTGAATATAAAGGCTGTGATCGGAATTGATGTCCAGGTTCCAGCGCAGCGAGCCGGCATAATCCTTGGCGATGACGTCGGAATTGTTCCCCGCGGCGGTAATGCCTGAGAACACCGGACGGTAGGTATAAGGCCGCTGGTTGGTCCCGTCCTTGGCATTCAGTTGCCAGTCGATGCTCTGGTTGTCATTGAGTGTCTGGCTGACAGCGAGGCTGAAGCGGTTCAAGCGACGGCTGTCGCGGTAATTGGCGCCGGTGCGATCCGAGTCGAAGCCGTCATCTTCTTGGCCGGACAACGACAGACGCAAGTCGCCGTTGTCCCAGCCCATGCCCTGGCTGGCGTAGAAATCATTGATACCGCGCTGGCCACGGGTGACTTTCAGCCGCGTGCCGTGGCTGTCGGCCGGTTTGCGGGTGATGATATTGACGACCGCCATCAGCGCGTTGGCGCCATAGCTGACGGTGTTCGGGCCACGGAAAACCTCGATGCGCTCAATGTCTTCCATGGCCACCGGAATATCACTCCAGTCCACCGTGGCCAGGCCGGCGCGGTACACCGAACGGCCGTCGATCAACACCTGCATGCGCCGCGCTTCGCTGGCATTGGTGCCGTGATAGTTCACCGCCGCCTGATTGCCGTTGATATTGCCGACCATCATTCCCGGCACCAGCCGCAGCAGCT
Organism: Pseudomonas sp. Tn43; assembly: GCF_014192635.1. Classification (NCBI taxonomy): domain Bacteria; kingdom Pseudomonadati; phylum Pseudomonadota; class Gammaproteobacteria; order Pseudomonadales; family Pseudomonadaceae; genus Pseudomonas; species Pseudomonas sp. Tn43. The sequence continues at coordinate 162,388 of NZ_JACHYG010000003.1, read as the reverse complement.
CGCTGATATCCCGCGCGCCGCTGGCATTGATCAGTTCATTGTCGATCACCGTCATGCTTCCCGGCACCGCCGCAGGCGATTGCTTCAGGCGCGTCGCGGTCAGCACTTGCGGCAGCGGAGCGTTATCAAGGAACAGATCGTCGGCCAGCAATGGCGAGCTGAAGATCAGCGTCAATACCAGCGGCGAGCGAGCACGGGGAAAGCCAAAAGACACGGCACGGCCTTGATAGCGATTAGTTGGCGCGCATGTTAACCGAGCGCAAAGACTTTTCCAGTCACGTTATGGGCATTTTCCTCGGTTTTCTTGGTCTTCTTCCTACAAGTGTCGGTAATTGATGCTGGGGCTGGCCGCGACCGGGCCGCTCCGTATAATGCCGGCATCGCCATTGGTATGGATTAACGGATTGCATATGACTGAACAGCGCCCAATAGCGGTCCTGGGAGGCGGAAGTTTTGGTACCGCCGTGGCTAATCTGTTGGCCGAGAATGGGCATCAGGTCCGGCTGTGGATGCGCGACCCGGAACAGGCCGAGGCCATTCGGGTCAATCGTGAGAACCCGCGTTACCTCAAGGGCATCAAGATTCTTCCGGCAGTGGAAGCGGTCACAGACCTGCAAGCCACCCTGGAGGCCTGCGACCTGTGCTTCGTCGCGCTGCCATCCAGCGCGTTGCGCTCGGTGCTGGTTCCTCACGCCGAACGTTTGCGCGGCAAACTGCTGGTGAGCCTGACCAAAGGCATCGAAGCGCATACGTTCAAGCTGATGAGCGAGATCCTTGAAGAGATCGCCCCGCAAGCGCGCATCGGCGTGCTGTCAGGCCCGAACCTGGCGCGTGAAATCGCCGAACACGCGCTGACCGCCACGGTGGTCGCCAGTGAAGACGAAGAACTCTGCCAACGGGTCCAGGAAGCGCTGCACGGCAAGACCTTTCGTGTGTACGCCAGCGCCGACCGCTATGGCGTGGAGTTGGGCGGGGCGTTGAAAAACGTGTACGCGATCATCGCCGGCATGGCGGTGGCGTTGGGCATGGGTGAAAACACCAAGAGCATGCTGATCACCCGGGCATTGGCGGAAATGACCCGCTTTGCGGTGAATCAGGGCGCCAACCCGATGACGTTCCTTGGGTTGGCGGGCGTGGGCGACTTGATCGTGACGTGTTCGTCGCCAAAAAGCCGCAATTATCAGGTCGGGTTTGCCCTCGGCCAGGGTTTGAGCCTTGAGGATGCGGTGACGCGGCTTGGCGAAGTCGCCGAAGGCGTGAACACCCTCAAAGTGCTCAAGGCCAAGGCGCAGGAAGCGGGCGTGTATATGCCGCTGGTCGCCGGATTGCATGCCATCCTCTTCGAAGGGCGCACGCTGGAGCAGGTCATCGGTCTACTGATGCGTGCCGAGCCTAAAACCGACGTCGACTTTATCTCCACCAGCGGTTTCAACTAAACACCCATCAGGGCAGGGAGCGAAACATGAACGATCCGAAAGTAGAAGCCAAGTACGAATCCATCCTGCTGCGGGTGCTGTGGATGATTGTTTATCTGCTGGTCTGGCAAGTGGCGCAATTGATCCTCGGTGCAGTGGTGCTGGTGCAGCTGATCTATCGTTTGATTTATGGCGCCCCGAGCGCCAGCCTGATGAACTTCGGCGACAGCCTGAGCCAGTTCCTGGCGCAGATCGGTCGTTTCGGCAGCTTCCACAGCGATCAGAAGCCCTGGCCGTTCGCCGATTGGCCGACGCCGCGTACTCCGGAAGGTGAAGCCCCGCATGTTGTGGCGCCGGCACCGCATCCGGTCCGAGATGAGGAGCCAAAACTATGAAACTCTGGGTACTGCGTCATGGTGAAGCCGAGCCTCACGGCACTCGCCCGGACTCCGAGCGGACATTAACCCTCAAGGGACGTGAAGAGGTGTTGCGCGCTGCCGCCTATTTGATGGGCAAGCCACTCACCGCCATTTATGCCAGCCCTTATCAGCGAGCGCAGGAGACGGCAGAAATTGTGCGTGCGGCGCTCAATTTCGCGCCGGAGATTCGCACCGTCGACTGGCTGACCCCGGATACCGATCCGGACAAGGTGGCGGAACAGCTTGTATCGGTGAGTGATGTGCTGCTGGTCAGTCACAATCCGCTGGTGGGCAACCTGCTGAGCTATTTGCAGCACGGTGCCGGCCATCCACCGGAAAAAGTCAGCACCGCCGGCCTGGCCGAGCTGGAGAACAATGAACTGCTGATCGGGTCGATGAAGCTCAACAGCATCAAGCACCCGTAATCTGCTTCTGTTCTAGCTGTGGCCCTTGCTTCTGCTTTTGCAGGAGCGAGGCTTGCCCGCGAAGCTTTTAGCGTTTTCGAAGCCCCTTCGCGGGCAAGCCTCGCTCCTACAGGGGCGGTGGCGTTTAGTTTTTGTTCTTGGTTTTTGTGTGAAATAGTCAACCAAGCACTTGCTTGGTTGACTACGCTTGCTCCAGACAAAAAATAATGGAGCAAGTCGCATGTCTGCCGCTTTCCGTTTGCCATTGGACGTCTTCTACGAACGTGAAGCCCGTCATCCTCGCCAGCGTTTTCTGGTCCAGCCGATGGAGGGGGGCCAGGTCGAGACGCTGACCTGGGCCGACGTCGGCCACCAGGCACGTTGTGCCGCTCACTGGTTGCGGGCTCGGGAATTGCCACAAGGCAGCCACATCGCGCTGATCTCGAAAAACTGCGCCCACTGGATCATCGCCGATCTGGCGATCTGGATGGCCGGGCATATCTCGGTGCCGCTGTATCCCAATCTGACCGCCGATTCCGTGGCCCAGGTGCTCGATCATTCCGAAGCTGCGCTGGCATTCATTGGCAAACTGGATGACTGGCCGGGCATGTCCGCCGGGGTCAGGTCCGATCTGCCAACCATCAGTCTGCCGCTGTGCCCGGCCGGGTCCTTCGATTTCAGCTGGGCCGATCTGCAGCGCAGCTCACCGATTCAGGACGACCCAAAACCTGACGCCGATCAGCTGGCGACCATCATCTACACCTCCGGCACCACCGGGCAGCCTAAAGGCGTGATGCACAGTTTCGGCACGCTGGGATTTGCCACCACCCGTGGTACGCAGTTGTTTGGCCTGAATGAGTCGGATCGTCTGCTGTCCTACCTGCCGCTATGCCATGTTGCCGAGCGGATGTTCGTCGAGTTGTCGTCGATTTATACCGGGCAAACAGTATTTTTTGCCGAGAGCCTCGACACCTTTCTCACTGATCTGAAACGTGCCCGGCCGACCGCGCTGTTCGGCGTACCGCGGATCTGGACCAAATTCCAGATGGGTGTCTACAGCAAAATCCCGGCCAAACGCCTGGATTTCATGCTCGGCTTGCCCTTTATCGGCAAGCGGGTTGGGCACAAAGTCCTTGCCGGGCTGGGGCTGGACGCCTTGCGCATTGCATTGTCCGGTGCGGCGCCCGTGCCGCAAACCTTGTTGCTCTGGTACCGAAAACTGGGGTTGGACGTGCTGGAGGTGTACGGCATGACCGAAAGCTGCGGTTACTCCCACATCGGCCTGCCGGGCCAGAACAGCCCAGGCTGGATCGGCAAGCCATGCCCGGAAGTGGAAGTGCGCATCGAACCCTGCGGCGAAGTATTGGTGCGTAGCGGCGCGACCATGCTTGGCTATTTCAAGGAGCCCGGGAAAACCGCCGAAGCCATCACCGAGAACGGTTTCCTGCGCACCGGTGACAAGGGCGAGGAAGACGCCGAAGGCAACCTGCGCCTGACCGGGCGCCTGAAAGAAATCTTCAAGACCAGCAAGGGCAAATACGTTGCCCCGGCCCCGATCGAGAATCGTCTGGCGGTGCATTCGCGAATCGAACAAGTGTGCGTGGTCGGCGACGGCTTGAGTGCACCACTGGGTTTGTGCGTGTTGTCGGCGGTCGGTCAGCAGGACGCCAGCGGGACGGCGAGGGCGGGTTTGCATTCAAGCCTGGAAAAACTGCTGGAGGAGGTCAACGGCGTCCTCGACAGGCATGAGCGCTTGCTTCGGCTGGTGGTGGTCAAGGACAGTTGGGCGGTGGAAAACGGCTTCCTGACACCGACCCTGAAGATCAAGCGCAACATGATCGAAGCCGCTTACGGTGCGCGCTTTGAAGAATGGAGCGAGCGTAGTGAGGCGGTGCTATGGCAGGATTGAGCCACGAACAACTCCAGCAAAGGAACGTAACGATGAGTCTGTGGCGCACCATTCCCAACGTCGAGCAGTTGAACGCAATCGGGAAAAATACCATCAGCGAAGTGCTGGATATTCGCTTTGAAGCCTTCGATGACGAGTCCCTGACCGCCAGTATGGTCATCGACCATCGCACGCATCAGCCTTTCGGTTTGCTGCACGGCGGCGCCTCGGTGGTGTTGGCCGAAACCGTCGGCTCGATGGCCAGTTATCTGTGCATCGACGCCAGCAAGTTTTATTGCGTGGGCCTGGAAATCAACGCCAATCATTTGCGCGGCCTGCGCAGTGGGCGAGTGACGGCGGTAGCCAAGGCGATTCACATTGGTCGCACGACGCATGTCTGGGATATCCGCCTGACCAGCGATGAAGGGAAGGTCAGTTGCGTATCGCGCCTGACCATGGCGGTGGTGCCATTGGGTGAGAATCCGCCGGCGCGTTGAGTTTCGGCACGCTCGGTGTAGCAGCAGGCTTTGCCAGCTGCTACCAAGGATAGGCGTCATCCTTGCGCCATAGCCCTGACCCGACTGTCATCATTCCTGGCAGTTACGGTCATTGCTGCAGGACTCCGTCTTACGGACAATCAACCCTCGTTCTCGCTCATGGATTTGCAGGTATGTCGCAACAGATATTTTTCGCTCACGCCAATGGCTTTCCTTCGGGTACCTACGGCAAGTTGTTCGCGGCCCTGGCGCCCGAGTATCAGGTGACACATCTGGAGCAGCACGCCCATGACCCGCGTTTTCCGGCGGACGACAACTGGAGCAATCTGGTGGATGAACTGATCCATCACCTCAAGCAGCAACCGGAACCGGTCTGGGGCGTTGGCCATTCCTTTGGCGGCGTCCTGCATCTGCACGCCGCATTGCGTTGCCCCCAGCTGTATCGCGGCGTGGTGATGCTCGATTCGCCGGTGCTGACCCGCGCCGATCAATGGGTGATCCGTGCCGCCAAGCGCTTCGGTTTCATCGATCGCCTGACCCCCGCCGGTCGTACGCTGGGACGACGGGAAGAGTTTGCCAATCTGGACGCGGCGCGCCTGTATTTCGCCGGTAAAACCCTGTTTCGTGGCTTCGACCCGGAATGCTTCGAGGCCTATCTTCAACATGGTTTGCAAAAGGTCGGCGACAAGCTGCGTTTGCGTTTCGATCCTGCCACGGAAATCAGCATTTATCGCGGCGTACCCCACACCAGCCCCGGCCGTGCACGGCAACTGAAAGTGCCGCTGGCGGTGGTTCGCGGGCACAAGAGTCGGGTGGTGATGCGCCATCACGCCCGTTCCGTCGGGCGCATGCCCCTGGGCGAGTCCTTGACCATGCCAGGGGGCCACATGTTTCCTCTCGAACGCCCACAGGACACGGCCACGCTGCTGAAGCATCTGTTCAGTCGCTGGGAAGGTCACCGCCAACAGGATTGCGCATGAGCAGCGTTGTTGAAGAAGTTCGCCTGAGCCTGCCGCATATTGAGTTGGCGGCGCACCTGTTCGGTCCCGAGGACGGCGTGCCGGTGATCGCCTTGCACGGCTGGCTGGACAACGCCAACAGCTTTGCGCGGCTGGCGCCCAAGCTCAAAGGCTTGCGCATCATCGCGCTGGACCTCGCCGGGCACGGCCATTCGGGGCATCGGCCCAAAGGTGCCGGTTACGCGCTGTGGGACTACGCCCACGACGTGCTGCAAGTGGCCGAGCAACTGGAATGGAAGCGTTTTGCGCTGCTGGGGCATTCCCTGGGGGCAATCGTCTCGCTGGTGCTGGCCGGGTCGTTGCCCGAGCGGGTCACGAAGCTGGCCTTGATCGACGGCATCATTCCTCCTACCGACAAAGGCGAAAATGCCGCCGAGCGCATGGGCATGGCCCTGCAAGCGCAGCTGGATCTGCGGGAAAAACGCAAACCGGTCTACAACACCCTCGACCGCGCCATCGAAGCACGGATGAAAGGCTTGGTGGCGGTCAGTCGCGAAGCCGCTGAACTCCTGGCCCAGCGCGGCTTGATGCCGGTGCCGGGCGGTTATACCTGGCGCACCGACAACCGCCTCACCCTTCCATCGCCGCTGCGTCTGACCACGGAACAGGCGATGGCCTTCGTCCAGCGCGTCAATTGTCCTGCACAGCTGGTGGTTGCGGCTGACGGAATGCTCGCCAAACATCCAGAGTTGCTGGAGCGTCTACCCTTTAGCCGGGAACAGTTGCCTGGCGGCCACCATTTGCACCTGAATGACGAATCCGGTGCCGACCTTGTCGCAGACTGTTTCAATCGGTTCTTCGCCATTCCTTGACTTGCGCCGGGCAACTGTCGAGGCTGGGCGGGTTGAAATGGGAGACAACCATGATAGATCTGTACACCGCTGCGACCCCGAATGGCCACAAGGTCTCTATCGTGCTCGAGGAACTCGGCCTGCCCTACACGGTGCATGCCTTGAGTTTCGACAAAAAGGAACAGAAGTCCCCGGACTTCCTCAAGATCAATCCCAATGGGCGGATTCCGGCGATTGTCGACCGCGCCAATGGCGATTTCGCCGTGTTCGAGTCCGGTGCCATCCTGATTTACCTCGCCGAGATGACCGGCAAGCTGCTGCCTCAAGACCCGAAGGGGCGCTCGGTGGTACTGCAGTGGCTGATGTTCCAGATGGGCGGAATCGGTCCGATGCAGGGCCAGGCCAACGTGTTTTTCCGCTATTTTCCGGAAAAACTCCAAGGCGCCATCGATCGCTATCAACATGAAACACGGCGCTTGTATGAAGTGCTCGACACGCGTCTGCAAACCGTAGAATTCCTGGCGGGGGAATACAGCATTGCCGACATTGCGACTTTTCCGTGGGTACGTGGCCATGAATGGTCCGGCGTCGCGGTGGATGGCTTGTCGGCCTTGCAGCGCTGGATGGCGACCATGGACGCACGCCCCGCAGTACAACGCGGTTTACTGGTGCCCGAGCGCATCGATGACGACAGTGTCATCAAGGGCGCTAAGGCCATGCTGATTCGATGAGTCTATCCATGCGTTCTCTCAGTCTTCTGGCGCTGTGTTGTTCCAGTCCTCTTTTATTAGCCGCTGATATCCCGGGCAGTCAGGACTTGCCGATCGTGCCGCGCATGGCCGATGCGCAGATCGTCGACTATCGCCCTGCGGCTGAACTGGAACGGATTTACCCGCTGGGTTCGATCCGCAAGATCAGCGGTCAGTTGCGTTTTGACGGCCAGGTTACCGCTCGGGGTCAAACCACCTCGGTCACCTACGAATTGCCACCGGAGCATTCTTCTACCGACGCCTTCACCGAGGCTCGCGAAGCCTTGCAGAAACAGGGCGCCGAGCTGTTGTTCTGGTGCCAGGCGCGGGATTGCGGGGAAAGCAGCCTGTGGGCCAACGAAGTCTTCGGCAACGCCAAATTGTACGGCAGCGATAATCAGCAGGCGTATTTGTTGCTGCGTCTGGCGGCCCCTCAAGACAACACGTTGGTGGCGCTTTACAGCATCACTCGCGGCAATCGCAGGGCTTATCTGCACGTCGAACAGTTCGACGCGATAACGCCGCTGGGTGATTTGCTACCGACGTCCGCGACCTTGTTGAGGCAGCTCAAGAGCACTGGAAAACTCGATTTCCCCAAACTCGTCGGCGACCCTGACGAAACCTGGCTGCGTCTGATTTCCCGAGGCCTGAACCTGGACACCACGTTGCGCGTCAATGTTTCGGGGTCCAATGCCGAAGCCTGGCGTCAGGCGCTGATCGGCCAGGGCGTAAGGGCTGCACGGATGGAAACCGGCAGCGTCGAAGGCTCTGGCTTGCACTTCGAACTGTTGCGTTAAGCTGCATTCGGCGAGCGCGTGCCAAGCGTTCGCCTACGCTTTGTTGACTGATTTTTTCGGCTGACTTTTTCAGGATCTTACATGCTCAATAACGATCGTCTGTTGGTGCAGATCCTGCTCCTGGTGCTGTTTGGCGCGAGTTTATGGGTGATGGCGCCGTTCTGGTCGGCGCTGTTCTGGGGCGCGGTGCTGGCGTTTGCCAGTTGGCCGCTGATGCGTCTGTTGACCCGCTGGCTCAATGGCCGTGAATCCCTGGCGGCGCTGGTCCTCACACTCGGCTGGATGGTGCTGGTGGCGGTGCCGCTGGTGTGGCTGGGGTTCAATCTGGCGGATCATGTGCGCGATGCCACGGCGCTCATCAAGGATATACAGGTCGATGGACTGCCCGAGGCGCCAACCTGGCTGGGCGATATTCCCTTGGTCGGTGCGCGGTTGGTGGGGATCTGGAACAGCATCGATCAGCAAGGCGCGGCGATGATGCTGGCGATCAAGCCTTATCTGGGGCAGGTCGGTAACTGGTTACTGGCGCGCAGTGCGCAGATTGGCGGCGGGATTCTCGAGCTGACGCTGAGTATTGTGTTCGTGTTCTTTTTCTACCGCGACGGGCCACGGTTGGCGGTGTTTGTTCATGGGCTGCTGGAACGGCTGATCGGCGAGCGTGCCAGCTATTACATCGAACTGGTGGCAGGTACCGTGCAGCGGGTGGTCAATGGGGTGATCGGCACCGCGGCGGCTCAGGCTATTCTGGCGTTGATCGGCTTCCTGATTGCCGGTGTGCCCGGCGCGTTGGTGCTGGGGATCGTGACCTTCCTGCTCAGCTTGATTCCGATGGGGCCGCCGTTGGTGTGGATTCCAGCCACGGCGTGGCTGGCCTGGAAGGGCGAGTACGGGATGGCGGTGTTCCTTGGCTGCTGGGGGACGTTCATTATCAGCGGCGTCGACAACGTACTTAAGCCGTACCTGATCAGCCGGGGCGGGAATTTGCCGTTGGTGATTGTGCTGCTCGGGGTGTTCGGCGGGTTGATCGCGTTTGGATTCATCGGTTTGTTCATCGGCCCGACGTTGTTAGCCGTGGCTTATAGTCTGCTCACCGATTGGAGCAAGAGCCAGGTTCGGGTTGAGGATCGTCGGCCCTGACCTGTGAGAGATTCCATGTTGCAGGGCAACCCTGCAACTTCAGGCCGGCTGACTCACATCGGCTCCGGCGGCCCGATCAGTCTTCCCATCACCCCAAATAACCCCAGCTGCCGAATTACCTCCAATTCGCCCTGGGTTTCCACCATCTCGGCAATCAACGGCAAGTCAATGCTGTTGGTCGCCCGGAAAATCGCCTCGATGAACAGGCGCTTGTCCGTCTGTTCATCGATACCCCGTATGTAGGCGCCGTCGATTTTCAGGTAAGCCAGCCCCAGTTGCGTCAGGTTGCCGATCTGGCTGAAGCTGCCGCCGAAATGCTGCAACCCGATGCGGTAACCGGTGGTGAGCAGGCTGTGGCTCAGGCGTTGCAGTTCTTCGGGGGGCGGCAGTTGGCGTTCGTCGATTTCCAGGATCAGCAGCGGCGCGAGTTCCGGCAGCGATTCGAGCAGGTCGAGAATATGTTGAAGCTGCGCCTGGTCGCGCAGGGTACTGCCGGACAGGCTCAGCGCAAGGGGCCAACGATTGGCGGCCAGGTATTCGAGGGTGGTTTCGAGCATCGCCAGATCGAACCGCGCCGACCAGCCAAGGCGTTCGATCCATGGCAGGAAATGGCCGGCGGCAATGGCCTCACCCTGCGGATCGAGCAGGCGAGCGAGGACTTTATGGTGCAACACCTGGCTGGTGTCGACGCACTGCACCACCGGTTGGAAATACAATTGGATCTTGCCTTCGGTCAGTGCCTCGTCGATCCAGCTGCGCCAATCGTGTCGGGAATGGTTCGGCGCGGTATCGGCATGGGCCTGGTATACCCAGGGGCGCTCGGGATGTTGCCGGGCCTGGGTCAGCGCCTGATCGAGGCGTAGCAGCACCTCGCTCGCCGGTTCGCCGGGGTGATAGGCGACCACGCCCAAGTGCGCCACCGGCATACAGTCGCTGGCACCGGTAAGACGCAGGTTTTCCAGGGTGGCGCTGATTTCGCTGGCCACGCGTGCAGCGTCCTTGCTGTCCAGGCCTGGGGTCAACAAACTGAATTCGCCGCCGCGATTGCGCGCCCCCAGCCAGGTTCGACGCTCTGGCGGTTGCGTCAAGCGCTTGAGCAATTCGCCGACAGCGCTGATCAGGGCATCGGTGCGCTGGCCGCCCAAGCGTTGGTTGAGGCCGATCAGGTCATTGATCCGCAGCATCAGCAAATGACCGTCGCGGCTTTGCTCGGATACCAATAACTGGTCGGCCAAATGTTCATCCAGCAAGCGCCGGTTCGCCAGACCCGTGAGGGCGTCCTGATAGGATTCGGCTCGCAGATTTTCACTGCGCGCGGCCTCCTCGGCGAACAATGCTTTGAGCTTTTCGACCATCTGGTTCATGGCCAGCACCACGCGTTTGAGTTCCGGCGTGCGCGGCAGTTTTGGCAAACTGCGGAATTCGCGTTTGCTGATGGCTTCAGCCTGTTTGACCATGTTGTCGAGCGGACGCAGTTGTCGACGTAATATCCATCCCCCCAATACGGCACTGAGCAGCCCGCAAATCAGCAACCAGATCAGGCTGCCGAGGGTGCTGTCCCAGAGTTTGGCCAAAGCGAATTGCGGATTGCTCCACACTTCGACCCGTGCTGCCTGCTCCCAGCCCCGTGTGATCAGTGCATCACCACCTTGCGGGCGCAGATCGACCAAATTCACAAACCACTCTGGAACGTCCTTTATCCGCGCCGGTGCGCTGCGCTCTACCAGCACCTGTTCATTCTCGATGCTGATGATCCGGATGCTGCTGAAATAGCCGCTATCGAAAATCGAGTTGACCATCAATTCGATCGTTGCCGGGTCGTCGATCTGTGCGGTCAATGACAAACCCAGTGCCGTGGCTGCGTCTTGGGCGTGAGCGCGCAACTGGCTGAGCACCTGCTCACGGGAGCTTTCCAGGCTGACAAAAAAACTGCCGCTGAACGCCACCAGCAAGAACACGCAGATGGCCAGGAACAACTGTTTGCGCAATGACATAAAACGCTCCTTGCTGTGCGGCTAGCCTTCGCCCACGGCGAACCCTTCGATGTGCATCTTTTGCAACACCTCTTGCCAGCGCGACAGTTTTTTCGAGTCGCTGCTGCGTTTACCACCATGGGCCCCCGGCAAGTACAGGCCTTCGGCATTGAAGGCGTACACCGGCAGCAGATCCTTGCGTTGGGAGGCGGGGAGAATCTCGCCAATCAGGTTATCCAGCACCAGCGGGTCGGCCGTGGGGCTGCTGTAGAAGGTCAACACCATGTGCGCCTGGTTCTGGGTCAATGCCTTGACGTAGGTAATGCGCAGTTTCTCGCTGGGAATTCCGAGGTAACGCAGGCTGAAATATTTCGCCAGGGCGTAGTCTTCACAGTCGCCTGCGGCTTTGACCAGGGATTCCACTGGTGTGGCCCAGTAATCAGTCTGACGCCAGATGCGCGTGTCATCCTGAAAATTCAATTGTTGATTGAAGAAGCGATTGACCGCGTTCAGTTGTTCGCGCTCGGGCTGATTGAGTTGGCTTTGCAGCATTTGACTCCAGGCCTCGATCCGCCCCCGGGCGGGGCCAAGGGGGCCATAGCGTTTTTCGGCGGTTTGCAGAACCTGCGCAAAATCCCGGTCGGCCCAGACACTGCCCAACCCGGCCAGCAGAAAACTCGCCAACAGCCATCCGCCGAACCGAAGTCGGAGCGTCAACCATCCTGGGCTACGCGGACTGCGGGACATGTCTGGCTGCTCGGCTGCAGATGTCTGAAGTCTAGGCGTTGATTTGGGCGGGGTAGGGCAGGTCGTCGGACGAAAGGACGTCAGCGAGATGCTTTTGTGGCGAGGGGGTTTGTCGGAACGCCGCATCACCCCGTTCGGCTGCGCAGCAGTCGTAAAACCAATCAATGCGGAGCGTCAGGACAAGATCGGTTGGCGGTTCTGGGGTTGCTTTGCAACCCAGCGGGGGCGAGCCCCTTCACCACAAAAAAACCGAGCCACGGGGTAAGGCAAGCCCCTTGGGCATGGTCGCCCGGCAAAAGCCGTTCTCGGAAACACAAAACAGAATGCATAGGTGCGGCTATCGATTAAATACCAGTTGCCTTCGAATGTGCTGAAGTCGAATGAAGATTGGACGGATAAATAAATCGACAGGGAGATAATCGATATATAAATCCGTCCGCGCTTTTTTTGACTGTCTTTAGAGGGGGCGGCGAATGAAAGTCAATACTGGTTACTATTATATAATGCTAATTTCCCAGAACTCGCTCCAGCTAGAAAGGGCATACACACCGAACCAACAATATCCAGGACTCAGCGAAAAGAAAGTGCAGTTCCAGTTACCTTGAGCATCCGCCTGAGCGTCCATTGAGCCAATAGTTTCGCCGGAGGGATTATAGCCGTAGTTGACGCTAATCGTTTGCTTCGGTGTAGCAATGCCTCTCAAGATAAAAGTGGAATTGTAGGTAGTTGAACCATTGGTGATGAGGTTACCGTCCTGATCCTCTAGCCGAGTGATTCGATGAGCAATTCGAGTCTCGACGCTGACAAGGTATTCAGCAGATGTCGCTCCGGGATCGTTCTTGTCATATACGACAAAGCGGTATGGCCCCTGCCTTAAGTCGAGACTACTACTGGTGGGGATATTCCATGTTTCTTGCAACGTGGTTTTTGTGCTGCCCAGAAAACTGCCATCGCTGGCGTCACTGAGCACTATTTCCGTGCCAACAGGGGCTTTGCCCGACACGGATTTTACTGCGGTAACCGCGCCTCCATGTTGTCGGATGTGCTGATTGAAGGAATCCTTCACCGAGGTGATCGCCAGCGCAAAGCCAGCGGTGATCCTTAATGTCCGCGCCACTGTTTCTGCCCCGCTGCCATATAACGCCTTGGCAGTGTAGCTATGGTCGCCGGTGGCCTGATTGGTCAGGGTATGGGTCCAGTCGTGTGCCGTATCCACTGGGATTGGGTTTCCGACCACCACGCCTTTGTCACGCAATTCAATCTGCTGGCCGGGCGCAGCCTTGCCCCTGAACACAAACGATTTCTCGGCGGTGCTGGCGCCATCGGTAATCTCGGTATTGCTCGGGGAGCCTTTGACCGAGGTGATCTTGAGTGTCATATCCTCCGCCAACACACTGACGGTATAACTTCGTACAGGAAAACCCGTTGCCGAAGCACTGTCAGGCACACCGTCAAAGTTCACCTTGAAGAACACCTTCAGCACGCTGTTATTCTTGAGCGTTTTCAACCAGCTCAGCGGCACAGGACTGGTAAACCCTGGCATTTGCGTATTGGGCTCACCTTTACGATCTTCGTAAACCACCGGGTTGTCGTTGTCATCGATCCCTGCGTAGCTCAACGACACGGGTTGCCCCACTGCCTGTAGCGGCCATTGGCTCACTTGCAACAGGTCACTGGCCTGCAATTTGTTTACGTCCAGGCCATTGTCGCTCACGCCAGCAATGGTAGGTATCGGCAGCCGAATATCCCCCTCTACAATTTTCAACACACTCAGCGTCATCACCGGCGACTTGCCAACCAGCACTCCGCCCCGATTCAAATTCCACCGCAATCCAATGTCCTTGCCCTGCCGAGCCGCCAGAAACGCCGGACTCAACACCGTATTCACCCGTTTATTGATGTTGAACGCTACCAGCGGAAACTGCGGTGTCCCGGTCGGCGGATTGACTTCGACTAACCGTGCCCGATCCCCGTCCAGCGCGTCGAGGTATTCGATGCGCATAGTCACCCCGTTCGGATAGGCCAGTACGTCAATCGGACTCGCCGCCGCCACCGGAAACGCTGGTTTCAGAACAATCTGGGTTTCGCCGCCAATCATCAATTGCAGCAATTGTGAATAAACCGGCGACTCTCCCACATTGGTGATCACACATTGCACCGTCAAAGGGCTACTGGTATAGGGCGCGATGTATTTGGCAGGTACTTTGCAAATCACCGGTTGTGTAGGGTCGGTGACGATCAGGCGGAAAATGAACAGGGCCGCAATTCCGTCCGGATCACTGGTTTGCCAGCGGGCCTCGACGGTAGCACCGGCTTTCAACGGCCAGTAATCAGCGACCCGCACCGAGGCCATGACGGTGTCCACTGGTAGTTTGTTGTCCACCAACGGCTCGACAATCGGTAAGCCCAATGACAGGGATGTGCCGCTGATGGTGATATCGGCAGGTTTCGAGAGTTGGGTCCCGCTGGCCTTGATCAATTGATAAGACGCACGCAAGGAACCCCCGATCAGATTGCGCAGTTTTTCATTCTCGATTGGAAAGTTCACTGTTCTGCTGGCGGCGTTCAGTGTCTGGCTGTAGGTATGGCTGACTGGTTCGCCACCTTTGGTGAAGCCTGTCAGAGTCAGCTCGATCCGGTCGTTTAGTGCAAATACCCCAATGACCAGTACATTGGTAGGACCGCCCAAGAGCAAATCGTGGTGCAGCACATTATCGGGGTCCGCTTGTTCAAAGATTGGTGCGGCCAACAATACGATGCCGGGTTTGAACGGGAGAATGAGAGCATCCGACCAGCCGCTGGAGTTTTCCACTGCATCGAACACTTCCCAGCGCACCACCAGGCTGTTGGTGGACGTCAGGGTCGCAAGCAACTCCGGTGTCAGCTCAAAAATCACATCCCCTAATGCAGAGACGATGACTTCCAGCTTCCGGGAGCCAAAGACAAGTACCACCCTGTCACCAATGGATTGATTGAAGTATTCAACCACCGTCACGAACATGCCGTCGTTGATCACCGTCTGATCGACAAAGCTCTCCGAAGCCACGGGCAACTTGAGCCCTTGATTGAATGGCTTTCCGCCGTCGGTATCCACTTCGCCGGGTGCCGGATACTTGTAAAACAGCGAAACGGGCGGTGATTCTTCGGTATTCTCACTTATGCGTCTGACCCAGAACCAGAGGTTCTTGTTTGCAGACAGTAAAGGCGAAAACCTGGCTTCCATATCTTTGGCCGAGATGTAGAACGGAATATTCTTCGGTTCTGGCCCATCGAAGTGCGCATCGGTGACAAAAAATTCGGCAACAGGAGCATTCCTTGAATCGAGGTAAACCTTGATGTAGTCGCCGACCGCCATGCCCAGATAAGCGAGGATGTAGACCAGCAATCCGTCCCGGTCGCCATAGACCATGTTGATGTTGACCCCTGATGCACCATCGTTTTGCAGTTTGTGACCGACCGGGTAGGGTGGCGGGACGGCCAGAACTCCGATACCGCGATCGGGGGGAAATACAAGGGCTTGTATATCGGTATTGGACAATAAGTTGGTCATGACGGAATACCTTTTTGAGACGCCCGCAGGACGTGGGGTTCGAAAAGGATTAGAGCGTGGGCAGCAATACTTGCCTACTGTCATATCTGACAGGTAAACGGAGGTTTAAGACGAACGGTCAAGAGCGTCGAGTGGGGCCGATATCATTACGATAATTCGACATACTGTTGATTGACCCCACCGCTATCGCGAGAAAGTTACCGCACTGTTGGATAAGTAATTCCCTCAATTCTACTTTATATGTAACCCAGTCGGAGCGATATTCGCCACGATAGTAAGTGTACGGACCGCCGACTCCGGCAGAGTCCCGTATTTCGCCTTGGCGGTGTAGCTATGGGCACTGCCACCTCGGTGAAGTGG
This sequence comes from Pseudomonas sp. Tn43, assembly GCF_014192635.1. Classification (NCBI taxonomy): domain Bacteria; kingdom Pseudomonadati; phylum Pseudomonadota; class Gammaproteobacteria; order Pseudomonadales; family Pseudomonadaceae; genus Pseudomonas; species Pseudomonas sp. Tn43. The sequence continues at coordinate 146,642 of NZ_JACHYG010000003.1, read as the reverse complement.
GGGAAGCCGGCCAGATCATCCTCAGGTTTTGTCCAGGGTCTTTTGCCGCAGGATATAGAGCGTCACCAGCACTGCACTGGTCAACATAAACCCCCGCGCCCACGGTAGCGGCACCAGATAACAAGAGAACAGGATGCTCGCCCACATCAGCCCGATCGCATAGATCTTGCCCTTGAGCGGAATGCCATTGCCATCCAGGTAGTCGCGAACCCACGGCCCAAGCCGTGGATGTTCAACTAGCCACTTGGCGAACTGCGGGCTAAAAACAGGCGCCTGAATAGATCGCTGCCTTCGGTACTTTACAGTGCGAATACAATATGTGTAAGAGTGGTCGGAGGCTGCGAACGTAACCTTCTCAAAAATTTATTTGCGCTGCAGTCTGACGTGGTCCATGGCAATCAAATCCATTCTTGGAGTTTTGATTTCCATGCCCCAGATGCTGTTCTCAGCGGTTCCATATGAGACTAATTGTGGTTCGGCCTTGTCTAACAGGTATGTAGTATGCAGTTGTTGGTTTTGCTCATTGAGGAAGGACACCAAGATGTCGTTGAATTGAACGAATCTCCAATAGCAGCTGACATTTGAATATCCCCAGTTAAAGCGGATGCGCATAGTTTGTGACGTGCCAGAAGCATTTACATGCATCTCCAGAATCTGCCCTGCGCTTTGGTTGGGTATTGCGCTAAATGGACCGCCATGGGCTTCGCTTATACTTGAAAGGCTTGTAATTCCTAGATATCCACTTCCACTAAGAAAGTAAATCTTCATACTTGGCAGGCTGATATGTTCGCCTACGGATATTATTCTGGTTGAATAGCTATCGAAGTTTTCCTGCAGTATGAGGGCTACGACGGTCAGTGTCCGCGCTACCGACTCCGGCAGAGTCCCGTATTTCGCCTTGGCGGTGTAGCTATGGGCACCGATGGCTTGTCCGGTCAGGGTATGGTTCCAGTTGTCTGCCGCATCCACGGCCACCGTGGCTTTGACCACGCCTTTGTCACGCAACTCGATCTGCTGACCGGGCGCAGCTTTGCCGCTGAACACGAGTGTGGTGTCAGAGGTACTCGCACCGTTGGCGATCTCGACATTGCTCGGTGAGCCTTTGACCGAGGTGATCGTCGGGCTGAGCAGGGCCGCTGCCCGGATCGTGTAGACCCGGTCCGGAAACACCACGGCATTGGCTTGGATGTTGCTCTTATCCAATGCGGCCTTGAATTTCAGGGTCAAGGTGGAACCGTCACCCAGTTCTTTCAGGTAACTGTTGACCAATGATCTTGGCCAAAAGCCCTGGGCGACCCAGGTTCCGTTGACATAGTGTCCACTGCCATTCCAGATAGTCAGGTTATGCGCCGTGCCATTGGCTTTTTTCCCCTCCAGTTTCAACCACACCTGCTGTCCCACTTCGATCAGCGTCCAGAGCAAGCCATGGATGGTGGCGTTTTTTGTCCCGAGTGCAATGACATCCAGGAAGTTGTTAGCGTCGGCTTCGATGATCTTCGGCGGGTTAAGGGCCGTTGCCGGCAATGCGAGAATATTCAGCTTCAACGGCAATGAAGTGCTGCGTACGCCATTACGCTCAATGACATAAGTGACAGTCACCACTTTGGCCAGACTATAGGCCAGAACCGATCGTGGCACGGCGATTTCAAGTCCGGCGCTGACCAACCGTGGCGTGCTGGTGTAGGAACCTGCCGCAATGCCCGTCGCGCCTTGCCAGATGACTGACAACAGGTCGCTGAGCAATAGCGCGCCTCGCGGAACCAGCACTCGCAATTCCGGCTGGGTGGGGCTGAAATTGTTTCCGATCTGGCCTTTCACGGTCGGGGCGGGCAGATTCAATCGGCTGAGATGAATGTCCACACGCTTTTCCGGCGACTTGCTGCGGTTGCCTAACTGATCGATAACATAAAATTCGGCCACTGCACTGGGGTTGTCGCCCGCTTTCTGAAAGGCGTCGGTGAACAGTGTTTGCGTCACCGCTGCCGGTGCATTCGGTACGTCAAAGAGGATCGAGGTATCCCCCGGCCGGAATTCGATACGGTCGTAAGCGCGGCGGTTATTGTAGGTAAACCCGAACTCCACGCCTTGCGTTGCGCGGGCGGCATCGACGCCGTCGCTGAGAACATCCGGCGGAATCACCAGGTCCAGGCCCTCGGCGATTCGCAGGTGGTACAGCACCCTCAGGTCCCGGGAGGTCTCGATGTTGCCACCCGCTCGGGTGACCTTGTAATACAGCCGATTCACGCCATGATTCAACCGGCCGTGCGGCAGGTATAAACGTACACGCAATTGCTCCTCGCCCGGCGCGATGGTCTCGCCCACCGCTGGCGTGATGTCGTCGTTGACGTACAGATCGACGCGATCATCTACCGCCATGGTCGAGTTGAACAACCGAAGTTCAGACCAGGGGTCGACCAGGCATTCCAGGCCTTGTGGCTCTCCATCATAAAGGAGTTTGGGAATGCCGCCGTGAGCGATGCCGTCAGGTTTCACTGGCGTGACCCAGCCTTGGATGATAATCGGATACAGCACAAACACTTCGTTCAACTCTGAAGACTGGATGTCCATGGTTTGCTCCTGACGAGCCGTATCCGATAGGGAGGCTCATCTCACACCCGAGGAGAGAGAACGGCAACTGTCAGATCTGACAGGTCGGGGCAGGTTTTCGACGAGTGGTTGGCATGGAGGCTTTCAAACCGACAAAAAAACGGCCCGCAGGCCGTTTCCAGTGATTTTCCCCACCTCGGTGAAGTGGAGGAGGCCGGCCAGATCATCCTCAGGTTTTATCCAGGGTCTTTTGCCGCAGGATATAGAGCGTCACCAGCACCGCACTGGTCAACATAAACCCCCGCGCCCACGGCAGCGGCACCAGATAACAAGAGAACAGGATGCTCGCCCACATCAGCCCGATCGCATAGACCTTGCCCTTGAGCGGAATGCCATTGCCATCCAGGTAATCGCGAACCCACGGCCCAAGCCGTGGATGTTCGACCAGCCACTGATAGAAACGTGGCGAACTGCGGGCAAAACAGGCGGCCGCCAGTAACAGAAACGGTGTGGTGGGCAGCACCGGCAGGAAAATCCCGATCACCCCCAGCGCTACGCTCAGCCAGCCGATGGCCAGCAGCACGTAGCGCAACATCAGGGGGCGGTTGCCTATGGGGTTGTCCATAGGCAAAACCTTAGTGGTGACGTGGCTTGAGAATCGCCGGTTTTTCGTCTGGAGCCTGGCATAGCAGGTACAGCGCGGTCAGGGCTTCCGGGATCTGCACGATCATGTCGTCCATCAGGTTGGCATCTTTGGCGATGTCTTCGAACTCTGGCTGTTCGTCGAACAGACCGGAACCGACCATGATCGGCAGCAGCATTTCGCTGACTTCTTCTTCGGCGGTTTCGAACCAGGCCGCTTCGCGCAGGAACACGCCTTCCATGAAGCCGATGCACCAGCCGCGCAGGTCGGAATCGTCCGGGTCGTCGCCCAGGTCGAGCTCGCATGGCAGCTCGAATTCTTCATCGGACGCCAGTTGGCGGGCAATGTGCGCCTTGAGCAGCACCAGCGTGGATTCGATCGCTTCACGCTCGGTGTCGTCGGCGTAATGCGGCTCTTCAGCGAAGAGCGCGTCGATCCATTCACGCTCGGGAACTTCTTCGGAACAGATCGACAGCGCGGTGAGGTAGCCGTGGGCGGCCACGTAGTCCAGCGCCTCGTCATGCAGCTCGTCGGCGTCGAGGAAGACTTGCAGGCGGGTTAGTTGCTCAGCGAAGGACATTAAAGGGCTACCTTGGGGAATATACGATGCGGGAATTCTAGGCCTTCTTGAGCGCTTGGGCCAGCCGCTCGGCATATTTGCAGCCTTGCGGGGGGATTCTGTGGTTGTCGATACCGCCAGTCTGGCCCAATCCCTGTGGGAGCGGCGGTGCGTTCCTCTTCTCAGCGGCGTCCTTTGCCGGACAGGCCTCGGGTATACTCGCGCGTTTTGTGATGCCCTGCTGGCGTCACGGCTGAAATGTGAAGGGCATGCAATGCGTACTTACGATTTGTCAGTGCAGCTTCCGTGGTTCTGAACCAGCCTTGCAGGGATGTTTCGGTGATTTTTGGAGTTTTTATGCTCGAACAGGCTCAACGCGTCCTCAAGGACATCTTCGGCTACGACAGTTTCCGTGGCCGTCAGGGTGCAATCATTGAGCGCGTGGCCAGTGGCGGCGATGCCCTGGTGCTGATGCCTACGGGTGGCGGCAAGTCCTTGTGCTTCCAGGTGCCGGCACTGCTGCGTGAAGGCCTGGCGGTGGTGGTGTCGCCGCTGATCGCGCTGATGGACGATCAGGTCGCGACCCTCGAAGAGCTGGGCGTCGCCGCGGCGTCGTTGAACTCCACGCTAAGCGCTGAGCAACAGCGTGATCTGGCGGCGCGGATCAAGCGCGGCGAGGTGAAAATGCTTTACCTGGCGCCCGAGCGTCTGGTTCAGCCACGCATGCTGGCCTTCCTGCAAAGCCTACAAATCGCCTTGTTCGCCATCGACGAAGCGCACTGCGTGTCCCAATGGGGTCACGATTTCCGTCGGGAATACCTGCAACTGGGGCAATTGGCGGAATTGTTTCCCAATGTCCCGCGCATTGCCCTGACCGCAACGGCCGACAAGCGTACCCGCGAAGAAATCGTCGATCGCCTGCATTTGCAGAATGCCGAGCGCTTCCTTTCGAGTTTCGACCGCCCCAATATTTTTTATCGCATCGTGCCCAAGGAACAGCCGCGCAAGCAGTTGCTGGCGTTCCTCGCTGAGCGGCGCAGCGACGCCGGCATTGTTTACTGCCTGTCCCGTAAAAAGGTCGACGAAGTGGCGGTGTTCCTCAGCGAGCAAGGTTTCCCGGCGCTGCCATACCATGCCGGTCTGGCCAACGACACGCGAGCCCATCACCAAAAGCGCTTCCTCAATGAGGAAGGCCTGATCATGGTCGCCACCGTGGCGTTCGGCATGGGCATCGACAAGCCCAACGTGCGTTTTGTCGCGCACCTGGATTTGCCGAAGTCCCTTGAGGCTTATTACCAGGAAACCGGTCGCGGCGGGCGTGACGGCCTGCCAGCGGATGCCTGGATGGCGTACGGTCTTCAGGACGTGGTGATGCTCAAGCAGATGCTGCAAAACTCCGAAGGCGACGAGCGTCACAAGCGTCTGGAGCAGCACAAGCTCGACGCCATGCTTTCGCTCTGCGAAGAAACCCGCTGCCGCCGCCAGACCCTGCTCGCCTACTTCGACGAAGACATGCCCGAGCCCTGCGGCCATTGCGACAACTGCATCGACGGCGTGCAAACCTGGGATGCCACGGAGCCGGCCCGTCAGGCGCTGTCGGCGATTTACCGCACCGGCCAGCGTTATGGCGTCGGTCATCTGGTTGACGTATTGCTGGGCAAGGACAACGAAAAGGTTCGCAGCTTCGGTCATCAGCATCTGTCGGTATACGGCGTAGGCAAAGCGATGGGGGAGAGCGAATGGCGCTCCTTGTTCCGCCAGCTTGTTGCCCGTGGCCTGGCGGATATCGATCTCGAAGGCTACGGCGGCCTGCGCCTGAGTAACACCTGCCGGCCATTGCTCAAGGGCGAAGTAACCCTGGAACTGCGTCGCGACCTCAAGCCGCAAACCACCGCCAAAAGCAGCAAGAGCCAGGCCAGCCAACTGGTTCGCGGCGAAGAGCGCGAACAGTGGGAAGCCTTGCGTGCCCTGCGTCGCAAACTCGCCGAAGAGCATGGCGTGCCGCCGTACGTCATCTTCCCTGACTCGACCCTGCTGGAAATGCTCCGCAGCCAGCCAACTTCGCTGGCGCAAATGGCCACGGTCAGCGGTGTCGGCGCCCGCAAACTGGAACGTTACGGCGAAGCCTTCCTCGAAGTGCTCGGCGGTCAGGTCGAGGCGCCGAAAGTGGTGGCCGATGTGCGTCATGAGCTGATCACGCTGGCCCGGGCCGGCATGACACCGCTGCAGATCGCCGGTCAGCTGCAATGCTCGGAAAAGAACGTTTACACAATGCTTGCCGAGGCCATTGGCAAGCAGCAGTTGTCACTGGAACAGGCGCTGGACCTGCCTGAAGAGTTGATGGGCGAAGTTCAGGACGCTTTCCTTGACGGCGAAGGCGAGTTGCCACCGGTGTCAGAGATTGCCGCGCTGTTCGCGGGCAGGGTTCCGGAAGGCGTTTTGTATTGCGTTCGTGCCGCCCTGCAGTCGGAATTCGAAGTCTGAATGACCTGCGGCACAGATGTAACGATTCAGTACAGGGGCAAGCCTTGCCTATAGCCAAAGGTCATGCTTAGCTGACTAATAATTAGCTTTTCTCTATTTTCAGTCTAACCATGAGTGTTTTATGCCGTTAACCGATCAACACCGCTTTGGTATGCAACTGGCCCAGATGTCTCGGGGCTGGCGTGCCGAACTGGACCGCCGATTGGCTGGCCTGGGTCTGTCCCAGGCGCGCTGGCTGGTGCTGCTGCACCTGGCACGTTTCGAGACTGCTCCCACCCAACGCGAACTGGCGCAAAGCGTCGGCGTCGAAGGGCCTACACTGGCCCGACTGCTCGACAGCCTGGAAAGCCAGGGCCTGGTGCAACGCCAATCCGTACTGGAAGACCGTCGGGCAAAAAAAATCGTCCTCTGTGCCCCGGCCCGACCCTTGATCGAACAAATTGAAACCATTGCCACTCAATTGCGCCACGAACTGTTCGAAGGCGTCGATGAGGCGGATTTGAAAGTCTGCATGCGGGTCCACGGGCACATCCTGGGTAACCTGGAAAAATCTTGAGGCATAACCACGCGCCGGACTTTTGAGATACCCCGTTGGGCAGACTATAAAGAACTACTAGTCGATATCGTGTTCGTACCGGATGTGCGAATACGTACAGGTTGGTTCAGGTTATCTAAGGGATGCTCATGCTCGAGAGTTGGCACGTTGTATTGCGGTGTTGCACCAGGCTGCTGCTGGTCGGTGGTGCTGTCACTTACTCGGCATTGGCCCCTGCGCTCGGGTTGGGTGAGATCACCCAGCATTCTGCGTTGAATCAGCCGTTCAATGCCGACATTGCTTTGGTGGACGCTGGCGGCCTGGCGGAGGGCGAGTTATCGGTCAGCCTGGCGACGGCGGACGAGTTCAGCCGCGCTGGCGTCGAGCGGGTGTTCTTCCTCAACGACCTGAAGTTCACACCGATCCTGCGGGGCAATCGCAGCCTGATCCGGGTAACGTCCAGTAAACCGGTCAATGAACCCTTCCTGAATTTTCTGGTGCAGCTCAATCAGCCCAGCGGGCGATTGCTGCGCGAATACACAGTGCTGATCGATCCGCCGGGGTCACCGGGCATTGTTCCTGTCAACGACGAACCCGCGCCGGGCCTTCAGTCTTCTGCGTTTCCGTCCGTCGAACCGGCTGTTGCATCGCCACCTGCTGCGAAGGCGGCGACGCCCAAGCCTGATGCCGATAAACCAGCTGCCGCGCCCGCGAATGATGCTATTGCCGAACAGTTGGCCGCCAGCGTGCTGCAGAACCAGCAGCTGCAAAAGTCTATCGATGAACTCAATGCCAGGCTTCAGGCGCAGGATGAGCAGATCGCCGGGCAGAAAAAGCAGGTGATCGAGCTGCAAGCCCAATTGGCGGAAGTCAAACAGGCGCCGGTAGAGCCGGTCGTGCCGCAGGTGACGGTACCTGCGCCCGTTGTAGAAGAGGAGTCCGAACCGACGCCGTGGCTGCTGATCATCGGGTTGCTGGCACTGGTGACGTTGCTATCGGTTGCCGTTTTCATTCGTCGTCAACGACAGCAAGCTGAGGCTCGGGTCCAGGCCGAGCCGTTACCTGTGCAGCCGTTGCGTCATGAACCGGAGCCCCACCACACGCAAGAGCCGATCAGGTTGACGTCCCGGCCGCAACCACTAGCCGGATCGACTGAAGAACCTCCGGCAGGCGACGTGCTGGAAGGGGTGGGTATTTATCTGGCGTATGGCCGTTTGTCCGAGGCGGCCGGTTTGTTGCGAGACGCATTGGTCAGGGAACCCCAGCGCACCGATCTGGCCGTGCAACTGTTGGAAGTCCTCGGTAAGCAGGGCGACGTGCAAGCTTATGATGCGCAGGAAAGCAGCCTGCGAGAGGCCGGGTTCGATGCACAGCAGCTTCAGGATATCCGCGCCCGCCATCCGAAATTGGTCAGCGCCGCACCGATAATCGCCGCCGTGGCAGTGGTTCCTCCCACCCCCGCAATCCCTGAAGCTGCGCCGAGCGATGAGTTCCAGTTGAACCTCGATGACCTGTCGATGGATTCGAACTGGGACCTGATCAGCCCCTTCGAAAACTCACCGTCCAGCACCAAACCGTCGAATGAGCCCACGCAGGCAGACGAGCCCGGGTTTACCTCGAACCTGCACGTGTTGCCTGATGTTTTCGAAATGCCCGAGGAGCCGATGCTGGACGAGCCCGAGCTTGAATGGATCGCCGAACCCGACGCTCAATCGCTGGACGAGACCTTTCTCAACGCGTTCAGCGACCCAGGCCAGCCGCTGGAACTTGAGCCGCTGAGTGCCGAATTGATGGATGTGGAACCGTCCGGACCGAGCAGCGCGGGCAAACTCGAACAGGCCCAGACCTGCATCGACGACGGCGATTTGGACAGCGCCATCGAACTGCTTAACGAGCTGCTCAAGGAAGGCGACGAACCGCTCAAGGAAACGGCCCGGACGCTGTTGGCCGGTATCCGATAACACCCTTACCCATGTAGGAGCGAGGCTTGCCCGCGAAGAACGACAATGCGGTTGTCCTGATAAACCGCGTCATCGTTCTTCGCGGGCAAGCCTCGCTCCTACAGAATCAGGGGCAAGGCGGCTATTATGGCGACGCCCCCAGGCCCAGGAGTTTTGCCAATCATGAGCGCACGTAAACCGGAAATCGTCATCACCTATTGCACGCAATGCCAATGGCTGTTGCGCGCCGCCTGGCTGGCCCAGGAACTGCTCAGCACCTTCGGCGACGACCTGGGCAAAGTGTCTCTGGTGCCCGGCACCGGCGGGGTTTTTCACATTTTCTGTGACGATGTGCAGCTCTGGGAGCGCAAGGCCGACGGTGGTTTTCCCGAGGCCAAGGTGCTCAAGCAGCGGGTCCGTGATCAGATCGATCCGGACCGCGACCTGGGCCACAACGACCGCACTCAGTGAGACGGGGCTTGCGCCCCCACGGCACTCTTGCTTGAACTGCCGGACAATCGGCTGGAAACCACAATAGCCACGATGATCAGCGCGCCGCCAATCAACATGCGCAAGGTCGGGTTTTCATTGAACAACAACCAGGCCAGGGTGATGCCGTAAACCGGCTCCAGGGCAAACACCACAGACGCGGTCCGGGCTTTGATCACCGCCAGGCTGGCGACGAACAGGCTATGGGCAACGCCGGTACAGAACACCCCGAGCAGGCCGATCCACAGCCAGTCGATGGCTCGCACTTCGCTCAACTGGGGCGCCGCCACCGGCAGCAGGCAGATCGCAACCACCACGTTCTGACACAGAGCCGCCTGCACCGGCGCAATGCGTCCCGAACTGGCGCGGTTGGTCAGCGACAGCAGAGCGAATAACAAGCCGGAAGCCACCGCCCACAACAGGCCGGTGGTAGCGCCGCTGGCCAGATCGAAATCCGGCGTGACCAGCACCAATCCGATGCTGACCAGTACCACCAAGAGGATTTCATTGGCGCGGATGCGCTCGCGGAAGATCAGCCCTTCGAGAATCACGGTAAACGCCGGGAAACTGGCAAACCCCAGGGTCGCGATTGCCACTCCGGCCACCTTCACGGCGATGAAGAAACTCACCCAGTGCCCGGTCAGCAGCAAGCCACTGAGTAGCAGGCGACGCAGGTCCACTGCATCGAGTTTCTGCCAACGGGTAGCGCTTGCGAACCGTGCGAAAAATGCCAGGGCGAGGACGGCAAACGCGGCCCGGCCAAACACGATGATCGCCGGCGAAGCAGCGGCGAGTTTACCGAATACACCGGTCAGGCCGAACATCAGTGCACCGATATGCAGAGCGCCAAGGGCGGTACGGGGAGTCATTGCAATCCTTGATAAGACGTATCGAATCCAGCCGACAACCATCGGCCCTGTGGTAGCTGCCGAAGGCTGCGATCTTTTGATCTTGATCTTCGTCGATCCCAAAGATCGCTGCCTTCTGTAGCAGCTGGCGGAGCCTGCGTTCGAGCGCGAAGCGGTCGCAATCGGGACAGTGTGGTGTGCCTGAGACTCCGCGTGCACTGGTTTTTACGACCGCTTCGCGCTCAAACGCAGGCTCCGCCAGCGGCTACATTTAATCGTGCCGGGCTGGTTATGTCTGTCGCCAGACTCGCGTCATTTGTCGCCAGCCTCGCGGCGCAATTTACCGGGCGAGGCGCCGAACTCACGCAGCACTGCGGCGGCGAATGCACTTTGCGAGCTGTAACCGACCCGACAGGCAATCTCGCCAATGGGCAGCGCTGAATCGCGCAACAGGCGCACGGCAATGTGCAGCCGGCGACTGCGAATGTAGTCCATCGGCGTTTGCCCGCATTCCGCCACGAACCGCGCATGCAACCGGGCGCTGGACAGGCCGGCAATGCGCGCCAGATCGGCGACTTGCAATGGATAGGCCGCGTACTGATCGATGTGCGCATTCAATGCCGCATAGGGCAGGCGCCGACCGCCCACACTGTCGGGTTTGGCGTTGTTCAAGCTGGCCAACAACAGCACCGCGCCTTGCTGCGCTATCAGCGGATCATTGATTTGACTGCCTGCCAGCCAACTCACCAGCTGGCTTTGCCCGGCGTCCAGCGACAGGCGCCCGGCATTGTCGAGCAAGCGGCGGCTGGCTTCGGCGTGATCGCCAAGGGACTGCGAAACCCACTGTGCACTCGGCACATCCAGCACCAGGCAACGACTGCCACGGGCGCTGTCGCAGGCATGATGTGCGCCCGACGGCACCACCACAAAACTCTGCTGCACCACCTGACTACCATGCCCTTCGACCTCGAAGTCCAGCGCGCCCGACAGCCCGAACACCAGTTGTGCGTGGTCGTGGCTGTGGACGATCAGGTCGTGGGTGTACTGGCGAAGTGTGAGGATCGGTCTCATCGCAGGTCTCATGGCGATTTTGATGAGGGAGGCGCCAGTCTACACCGAGGGTACGCATGCGCGTGTTGTCACAGGACTGACTTGCGATTGTCATGGGCAATTCACCCGACCGGCGCAAGCTTGCCAAAACTTGTCCTGAGGTTTGCCCATGACCAGCGCCGAGCTCGCCAAACCCAGCCGTAAGCAACGTGTGCGGACCTTGTGGATTTCCGATGTGCATCTGGGCACCCGGGACTGCCAGGCCGAACACCTGTCGCAATTTCTCAAGGGCTACCACGCGGACAAGGTCTACCTGGTCGGCGACATCATCGATGGCTGGAAACTGCGCAGCGGCATGTACTGGCCCCAGGCGCACACCAATGTGATTCGTCGTCTGCTGACCATGAGCAAGCGCGGTACGGAGGTGATCTACGTCACCGGCAACCATGACGAGTTCCTGCGCCGTTATTCGAAGCTGATCTTGGGCAATATCCAGTTGGTAGACGAAGCCGTGCACGTGACCGCCGATGGTCGTCATCTGCTGGTGATTCACGGTGATCAGTTCGACGTGATCACCCGCTACCACCGCTGGCTGGCATTCCTCGGCGATTCGGCCTACGAATTCACCCTGACGCTCAATCGCTGGCTCAACCATTGGCGGGCCCGTTATGGCTACGGCTACTGGTCGCTGTCGGCGTACCTCAAGCACAAGGTCAAAACCGCCGTCAGCTTCATCAGCGATTTTGAAGAAGCCATCGCCCATGAATGCGTTAAACGCGAGTTGCATGGCGTGGTATGCGGGCACATTCACCATGCCGAGATTCGTAAGGTTGGCGGAGTCGATTACCTCAATTGTGGGGATTGGGTGGAGTCGTGCACGGCGCTGATCGAGCATTGGGATGGCTCGATCGAGCTGTATCGGTTGGCCGATGCCCAGGCGCGGGAGGCCGGATTGAAGGCGGTGAAGGTCGCCGAGCCGGTGTGAACCAGAGGAGCCTTTGTGGCGAGGGGGCTTGCCCCGTTGGGGCGCAAAGCGAACCCGAAATCATTCATCCCGGTTGTATGGGGTAAACCGCATTTGTCGGTTTTTACGACTGCTGCGCAGCCGAACGGGGGCAAGCCCCCTCGCCACAGACGCTGACACTGATCAGGCCGGCGAATGTTCTTCCATCGCCGCCTTGTAAATCGAATGCTTCGGTTGCGCAAACAGCCGCTCTACCATCGGTTCGAAGAAGCTCAGCGGCAGTGTGTCGTACGCCGGATCAAACGCCGCCGCATCGTAGCGGGCGCAAAATTCGATGGTCGCCTGATACTGCGGATGACCGCTGAATTGCTCGCGCAAATGCCGATCCATGCCCAAGTGATGGAAGAAGTAATAGCCTTGGAAAATTCCGTGTTTTTCTACTATCCACAGGTTCTCGGCGCTGACGAACGGCTTGAGGATCGCTGCGGCGATGTCCGGGTGATTGTAGGAACCCAGCGTGTCACCGATGTCATGGAGCAGGGCGCAGACCACGTATTCTTCGTCCCGACCATCGCGCCAGGCTCGGCTGGCGGTTTGCAGGGAGTGGGTCAGACGATCCACCGGGAAACCGCCAAAATCCCCCTCCAGTAACTTCAGATGCGCCACGATCCGTTTGGACAATTGCCGGGCATAGGCGCTGAAATCTGCGGCGATGATCGCCCAGTCTTCCTGCGTGCCGTCCTGCATATGGGTAAAACGGGCGTGGGCATTCATCGGCTATCCTCTTGTTCTGATTGAAAGGGATGTGTTGAGTGTAGGGCTTGGATTCAACGCCCCCTAGAACGCCACGCGACCCAGCATCATGTCGCGGTACATGACGAAATCGCCGAGCAGGCTGTAAAGAGGATGCTTGAAGGTGGCAGGGCGATTTTTCTCGAAGAAGAAATGCCCGACCCAGGCGAAGCTGTAACCGGCCAGCGGCAGGACCAGTAACATCCACCACGCGCCGTTGCCGATGGCCAGCACCAGAATGAAGATAACCAGAGAAGTGCCGACAAAGTGCAATCGTCGACAGGTGCTGTTGCGATGTTCGCTGAGGTAATACGGGTAAAACTCAGCGAAGCTGTTGAAACGCTTGATGTTGTCCACGACTGCAATCTCTGTGGTAGCTGTGCACGCGACAAGTTGTTCTGCAGGTAGCTTATTTAAGTCTAGAGTGATCATTGGTATCAGCCAGTGACAATAGGCGCCACTTTAGTATCCTTGGGTATTGGGTCGTGGCATGCGGCCATCACGTAGTAAACGCCATGAGCGAACGAACGACTTCTGCAAGCTGGGCGATGGGGATTGTCAAAGCACTGGAAATGGACGGCCTGGATTGCCGGGTTCTGTTCAAACAGCTGGGGCTCGACTATGCGGCACTGGATGACCCTGATGCGCGCTTCCCGCAAGATTCCATGACGCGGCTCTGGCAGCGCGCGGTCGAGCTGTCCGGCAACCCGGCGATCGGCCTGAACATGGGCAAGGTGGTGCGACCGGCGTCCTTCCATGTCGCCGGTTATGCGCTGATGTCCAGCCAGACCCTGGCCGAAGGCTTTCAACGCCTGGTGCGTTATCAGCGCATCATCGCCGAAAGTGCCGACTTGAGTTTCCGATTACTGGATGAGGGGTATGCGCTGATTCTGACGGTGCATGGCGATCATCTGCCGCCCACCCGCCAGAGTGCCGAAGCCTCGCTGGCCTGTGCCCTGGCACTTTGCGGCTGGCTGACCGGCCGTACGCTTCAGCCGCGCAAGGTCTTGCTGCAAGGCGATTACCCCGTCGATCTTGAACCCTATAAACAAGCTTTCCACGCCCCGTTGATGTTCAATGCGCCCTATGATGCCTTGATCTTCGAGCGCGCTGACATGGAGGCGCCGCTGCCCACCGCCAACGAGGCCATGGCGCGGCTGCACGACCGGTTTGCCGGCGAATACCTGGCACGGTTTTCCGAGAGCCGCGTGACGCACAAGGCACGGCAGGTATTATGCCGTCTGCTGCCCCAGGGCGAACCCAAGCGCGATGCGGTGGCCCAGACGCTGCACTTGTCGCAACGCACCTTGCAACGTCGCTTGCAGGAAGAAGGCACGAGTTTTCAGACGTTGCTGGATGACACCCGGCGTGAACTGGCTGAGCAATACCTGGCACAACCGAACATGACTCTGCTGGAAATTGCCTACCTGCTGGGGTTTGCCGATCCGAGCAACTTCTTCCGTGCCTTTCGACGCTGGTACGATTCCACGCCCGGCGAATACCGGGCGCGGCTGATGGCAGCGCCCATGCCGATCAGTGACGCCAGAACGCCGGGATACACAGGACAAACACCGTAATGATCTCCAGCCGGCCCAGCAGCATGCCGAACGATAGAATCCACTTCGCGGCATCCGGCAGGCTGGCGAAGTTACCCGCCGGGCCAATCGTTTCGCCAAGCCCCGGGCCTACGCCAGACACCGTGGCGGCCGCGCCGGTCAGCGCGGTCATCCAGTCCACGCCCAGTAGCGACAGCAGCAGTGCGATGACGCAAATGGTGATGGCGAAGAAGAACGAAAAGGTCAGGATCGAGCGCACGATCTCTTCGTCGAGACGGTGGCCGTTGTATTTCTGCTTGATCACCGCGCGCGGGTGAATCAACTGGTTAAGGTTGGCCTTGAGCAGAATGTAGGCAACCTGGAAGCGGAAAATCTTGATCCCGCCAGCGGTCGACCCCGAGCAGCCCCCAACAAACCCCAGATAAAAGAACAGCATCAGTGAGAAGTTGCCCCAGAGGCTGTAGTCCCCCAGTGCAAAACCGGTGGTGGTCACCACCGACGTCACGTTCAGCGCCACATGCCGCAAGGCTTCCAGCCAATGCAGCTGGGTCGTCCACCAGTACCAGGTGCCGAGCACCAGCCAGGTCACCAGCAACATACCGAGCAGGCCCCGAACCTGTTCATCCTTGATCAAGGCCTGACGGTTACCGCGCAGCGTCGTCACGTACAGTGTGAATGGCAGGGCACCGAGAATCATGATCACCACGGCGACCCAATGCACCGCAGGCTCCGGCCACTTGGCCAGGGACTTGTCGGAGGTGGAGAAGCCGCCGGTGGAAATCGCTGACATCGCATGGTTGATGGCATCGAACAGGCTCATCCCGGCCCACCAGAAGGCCAGGCTGCCGAGAATGGTAATGCCGACGTAGGCCGCAACGATCAAACGCGCCACCATGTGCGAACGGGGCATGACCTTTTCGGAACGGTCCGACGACTCGGTCTGAAACAGCCGCATGCCACCGATGCGCAGCAGGGGCAGAATCGCTACCGCCATGCCGATAAAGCCGATGCCACCGATCCAGTGCAGCAAGGAGCGCCACATCAGGATGCCGGGGGACATGGTGTCCAGGCCGTTGAGCACCGTCGCTCCAGTGGCGGTGATGCCGGACATGCTTTCGAAGAACGAGTCGGTGTAGCTGATGTGCTGGGTCAACAGGAACGGCAGGGCGGCGAAGATACACACCACCAGCCAGCTACTGACGGTCAGCAGGTACATGTCGCGCGGACGCAGATGGATGTGCTCGGGACGCCCGGGTATCACCAGGGCCAGGCCGGCGACAAAGGTGATCATGCTCGCCCAGAGGAACGACGGCAGATCGCTGGTGCGCTCGAAGATCACCAGCGTGGCCATGGGCACGACCATGGCGATGGCCAGCGTGATCAGGAAGATGCCGATGATGAAACCAATGATCCGTAAGGTCGGCAACGCCATGAAGTCCGCTCGGGCTAATAGTAGGAAGGGCGCCATTCTACCTGCGGGGCAGGGCATGTAAACCGACGCCTTCACGACAGTTGACGCTAGAATAGCCAAACATTTTCTACAGGAGGTGGCCGATGCAGGCTCTCGACGCTTTGCTCAACCGTGTTTCCGTCCCACGACTGCTCGATCCGGCACCCACTGCCGAACAACGCGAAGTGCTGTTTCGCGCTGCGATGCGCGCGCCAGACCATGGCCACTTGCAGCCTTGGCGCTTCCTGACAGTCGAAGGCGCGGCGCGCGAGCAGATGGGCGAGTTGCTGGCCGAGGCGGCGAAACTGCAAGACAGTGATGTGTCCGAAGCCTTGCTGGACAAGGCGCGCAACGGCCCGCTGCGTGCGCCGCTGGTGATTGTGGTGATTGCCCGATTGCAGGAACACGCCAAAGTGCCGAAGTCCGAGCAATTACTGGCAGCTGGCTGTGCCGCTCACGGGATTTTGCTGGCCGCTTATGCGCAGGGCATTGGCGCGGTGTGGCGTACCGGTGAGCTGGCTTATTCGGCGCATGTGGCCAAAGGTTTGGGATTGGCGGAAGGGGAGCAGGTGATTGCGTTTCTTTACCTGGGCACGCCGCAGAAAGAACCACGGGTGGCGGAGAAAGTTGATTTGACCGAGTTTGTCAGCGCTTGGTCCGGTAAGGTCTGAAGATCAAAAGATCGCAGCCTCGTTTCACTCGACAGCTCCTACAGGGAAATATGTACATCTGTAGGAGCTGTGTAGGAGCTGTCGAGTGAAACGAGGCTGCGATCTTCTTGCATCACCACCGAATTTAAGGTTGCACTACCGCCCCCGGCACCAACGGCAATTCCAGGCTGGCAACAAACCCGCCCTCGGGGTGATTGGCCAGCACCAGACTGCCGCCATGACGCTCCGCCGCACGACGCGCAATGGCCAGCCCGAGGCCATGCCCGGCCGCTGTTTGCCCCGGTGCCCGATAGAACGGTTCCGCCAGCTGATTCAAATGCTCCGCTTCTACGCCGGGGCCATGATCGCGCACACTGACCACAATCCTGTCGCCCTGACGCAACGCTTGCACTTCGATCGGTTGCCCGACCGGGTTAAAACGCTGGGCATTGCGTAGCAGGTTGTCCACGGCGCGCTCGATCATGGTCGGCCAGCCTTTGAGGTTCAGTTGCGGCTCGGCCTTAAGGCGCACGTTCTGCTCGGGCGAACCCAACTGGGCGTCTTTTTGCAAGGCAGTGAGCAGCGCATTGAGATCGACCTCTTCAGCACTGGCGTTGTCGGCATCGACGCGCGCCAGTACCAGGATTTCGCTGATCAATGCTTCCAGTCGATCACACTCACGGGTCAGGCGTGGCCAGAGTTTTTCTCGCTCCTCAGGATTGGCCCGTTCGGCCAATGCCAAGGCAATGCGCAATCGGGCCAAGGGTGAACGTAATTCGTGAGACACGTCCCGCAGTAATTGCCGCTGGCTGCCGATCAGGCTTTGCAGGCGCGCGCCCATGCGATTGAAGTCGTTGGCCAGCACGCCGAATTCATCGCGGCGGTTGGCCAGTTGCGCCAGGCTGGTCTGTTGATACGTGGTCTGCCCCAGGTCATGCACGGCGCTTCGTAAACGGCTCAGGGGGCGCGTGATGGAGAAGGTCACCAGCAAGCTGAACAGGGTCAACACCACCAATGCGATGCCCAGTGCACTCAACGGCCAGAGCAGGCTTTCGCGATGCCAGGCGTCCAGTTCGGGGTGCGGAACGCGATAGATCAGCAGATAGGTGTCGCCCGTCTTGGCGCTGGTGTATTCATCGGTCAGACGCCGCCATGGCAGGCGTCGATCATCGTTGTTCCGCCGTGCTTCGAAGGCCGCCGCCCGCGGTGGAAAGGTGCCGCGTACCACCGGGTCGCCGGCCTCGTTGAGCACTTGGACGTTGATGTGATACTGGCGCTTGCGTTGTTCCAGAATGTTCTGGGCGGCTTCTTCTCCCTGGCTTTCGTAGGTTTGCGTCCACTGTTCGGCCAAGGTGTTGAGGCCTGGGTGGCGACTGAGAATCCACGTGTCCTGATTGAGCATGTGCCCAAGCAGAATCGAAAGCCCTGCAACCAGAGCGATGGCCAGCCAGAAACTGGCCAGGATACGCCAGAACAATGAGCGCACAGAAAATCCTCAAACAAACACAAATCCATGTGAGAGCGAGCCCTGTGGTGAGGGGGCCCGTGTGGCGAGGGGGCTTGCCCCCGTTCGGCTGCGAAGCAGTCGTAAACCATTACCTGCGGTTTAACTTTGAAATGTCGGGGCCGCTTCGCGACCCAACGGGGGCAAGCCCCCTCGCCACACAAGCCCGTTCCCGCATTAGACTGAATGGCAACAGACCCAACGGTGTTGGCCGTCGGGTCCGGGGTTAGCCCATTATTGCGCTTTTTGCGCTTTTTCCGCTTTCCAGGCCTTGAACTCGGCCCATTCGGCGCGACGCTCAGCCTTTTTCTTCTGGATCTCGTCGAATTGCTTCTGTTGATCCGGTTTCAGCAGTGCGCGAACGTCGGCTTCGGCTTTGTTGTGCTTGGCCGCCATCTCGTCTTTCAGGGCTTTCTGATCCGCTGGCGAGAGTTTTTCCAGGTACTTGTCGACCAATTGCTGACGCTCACGCATCTGCTCGCCCATGATCTTGCGGATTTGCTCGCGCTGTTCGCGGCTCAGGTCCAGTTGGCTGTAAGGGCCTTTACCGTGCATGCCGTGCATCTGACCGCCGTGGCGTGAGCCGTCCATGTGGTCACCCATCGGGCCTGCGCCTTCCGGCATGGCCATGGCAACGGTCGGCAGGGCGGCAGCAAACATCAGAGCGATAAGAGTCTTGCGCATGGTGTATCTCCTTGTCTGGTTCCCGGTACGTTCCGGATGTGTGCAGATTACGCAGATCAAGGTCAGCGGCGGTCAGCGGAGCGTAAAGCTTGGGTAAAGATGATTTTCTACCTTCCTGACACTTCCAACACTTCGCCGATTTCTCTCCAACGAAACATGGCCTTGGTAGCAGCTGTCGAGCCTCAGCGAGCCTGCGCAGCCTCGCTGGGGCTCGACAGCTGCTACAAAGGTTCGCGTCAGGTTCAGAGGCTGTAGTAATAACCGCGACTGCGCAGGGCCACGATGCGCGGGCGGCCGTCGGAGTGTGGGCCGATTTTTTTGCGCAGGTTGCTCACGTGCATGTCCAGGCTGCGGTCGTACAGCGTCAGTTTGCGACCGAGGGCGATTTGTGCCAGTTCCTGTTTGTCCAGCGGCTCGCCCGGTTGCTTGAGCAGGGCTTCGAGCAGACGGCTTTCGGAGACGGTGAGGGTGAATTCCTGTTCATTGATGCTGACCACGCCACGCACCGGGCTGAAACACAAGTCACCCAATTCGAGCTGGCTGGAAACTGCCGTCGGATGACTGCGGCGCAATACTGCACGCAAGCGGGCTGTCAGTTCCCGGGGGTCGCACGGTTTGGCCAGGTAATCATCGGCACCGAGTTCCAGGCCGAGAATACGGTCCAGCGGTTCGCCACGGGCCGACAGCATCAGCACTGGTAATTCCGGATGGTCGTTGCGCAGTTGCTTGAGCAGTTCCAGGCCGCTGCCGTCAGGCAGCATCACATCCAGCACCACAGCCGCCGGGGACGTTTCAGCCAACGCGCGGCGCGCGCTCCGGCCATCATGGCAGGCGCGGACCTGAAAGCCTTCCTGGCTCAGCCAACTACTCAGGAGCTCACACAGCTCCTGATCATCATCAATTAATAACAGCTCGCTCATGACTCACTCAATTTAGCCATTGCCGACGTTTTCTACGTGCACCACTGGCGAAGATACCGCAGAGCAGCGCCAATAGCGCTACTCCGGCCCCGATCACGAACCACTGTTGCTGATCTGTCAGCAGGCGTGGCAGCGGACTGGCCTGGATTTCCTTGAGTTGCAGCTTCAGGCGCTGATTCTCTTGGCGCAACCGGCTCAACTGAGCGCTTTCGCGTTCGCCATCGGTATTTTGCAATTGTTTGCTCAGTGCTTCTCGTTGCTGCTCGCTTGCCTTCAAGCGCTGCTGCAACTCGGTGATCTGGCTGCCGGCACTCAAGGACAGCGGCGTGGAATTGCCAACATCGACGCTTTCTTCACCGTGGGCGGGCGCCATGATCGACAACGTCACCAACATCAGACACAACGGACCTTTGCGCATCGCAACTCCTGATTCCAATACGGGTATTGGGCAGGTTGTCGGCCGGTAAACGAGAATAATGAGCGATTGAACGCGCGATGAACCGACAAGGCTCATCGCGCGACAGGGTACTAAGGCAGGACTTGCTTGAAGGGCTTGACCAAAACATTGGCGTAGACGCCTGCGGCAATGTACGGATCAGCGTCGGCCCAGGCTTGGGCGGCGCTCAAGGAATCGAATTCGGCAACGATCAGGCTGCCGGTGAAACCCGCCGCGCCCGGATCATTGCTGTCGATGGCCGGGTGCGGACCGGCCAATACGATGCGACCTTCACCTTTAAGCACTTGCAGGCGCTCAAGGTGCGCAGGCCGTGCGGCCAGGCGGGCTTGCAGGGAATCGGCAACGTCTGTGGCAATGATTGCGTAAAGCATGTCAGTCCTCGGTTTTTGGTGTTGTGGTGTCGGCATCGTGCAAGTGGCGGGACAGGTAGATGCCCTGGCCGACCAGGAACAGCAACGTCATGCCCAGGCTGCCGAAGACCTTGAAGTCGACCCAGTAGCTCTGGAAGGTGAACGCAACAAACAGGTTAGCGGCGCCGCAAAACAGGAAAAAACCGATCCAGGCGATGTTCAGGCGGGTCCAGACCGGCTCTGGCAGTGTCAGCGCGTGTCCCATGATGCGTTTGATCAACAGTTGATCACCGATGAAGTGGCTACCGATGAACGTGAGGGCGAACAGCCAGTTGACCACCGGAGCTTTCCATTTCAGGAACGTCTCGCTGTGGAACGCCAGGGTCAGGCTACCGAAGACCAGGCAGGCGATGAGGGTCAGCCACTGGCTCTTCTCCAGTGTGCGCTGCTTGATGAACAGCGTGCCGTAGACCACCAGGGAGCTGATGATCAGTACGGCGGTGGCGCTGTAAATGCCACCGATAGACAGTTGAAAGCCGCCGATGTCGACGATCTGTGGATCGATTTTGAAGGCGATGAAAAACAGCAGAAGCGGGATGAAGTCGATGAAT
The DNA here is from genome assembly GCF_014192635.1 of Pseudomonas sp. Tn43. Classification (NCBI taxonomy): domain Bacteria; kingdom Pseudomonadati; phylum Pseudomonadota; class Gammaproteobacteria; order Pseudomonadales; family Pseudomonadaceae; genus Pseudomonas; species Pseudomonas sp. Tn43. Next base: position 125,609 of record NZ_JACHYG010000003.1, on the reverse strand, counting down.
TGTTTCACAGTGGCAGCCAGAAGCAGGATGTGGCGGCATAATAACAAACATATTGACGCGCGATAGCGCCAGCTGATTTGAGGTTACACAGTCCTGTGAATGTTGATTTGCACTGCCATAGCACGGCTTCCGATGGCGCCCTCGCGCCGGCGGCACTGGTTGCGCGTGCGTTCGAGAAAGGTGTGCGAGTCCTGGCCTTGACCGATCACGATACCCTTGAAGGCCTCGACGAGGCCCGTAGCGCCGCGACGGCGCTGGGCATGCAGCTGGTCAATGGCGTTGAATTGTCCTGCACCTGGGGCGGGGCGACCATTCATGTTTTGGGCTACGGTTTCGACGTCAAAGCGCCGCCGTTGGCCGAGGCCATCGCAAAATTGCACGATGGCCGCTGGCTACGGTCCGAAGAAATAAGCCGCAAGTTGGCGCTTAAAGGCATGCCGGGGGCGCTCGAGGGCGCCCGGGCCATCCAACAGGAACTGGGCGACAGCGGTAACGCGCCGGCCCGTCCGCATTTCGCCGACTGGATGGTGCGTGAAGGTTTCGTCAAGGATCGCGCCGAAGCGTTTCGCAAATGGCTGGGCGCCGGCAAGTTGGGGGACGTCAAACAACACTGGCCAACCCTCGAAGACACCGTCGCCACCCTGCGCGCCGCGGGTGCCTGGGTCAGCCTGGCGCATCCCTGGCACTACGATTTCACTCGCAGCAAGCGTCGCCGCCTGATTGCCGACTATATTCAAGCAGGGGGCCACGCGATTGAAGTGGTCAATGGCCATCAGCCCGCCGAACAAGTGGGCAGCCTGGCCATTCTTGCCCGCGAGTTTGGTCTGCTGGTCAGCGCCGGCAGTGATTTTCATGGCCCTGGAGGCTGGTCCGAGATCGGTGAATACCGCCCGCTTCCGGAGGATCTGCCACCACTGTGGTGTCGATTCAAACATGACCCAATTATTGCCGTCGTCTGAACAGGTAGAGAATGTGAGTCAATTTTTCCAGATTCATCCGGAAAACCCGCAAGCGCGCCTGATCAAACAGGCTGTCGAGATCATCCGCAACGGCGGGGTGGTGATTTATCCCACGGACTCGTCCTACGCAATTGGTTGCCAGATCGGCGACAAAAACGCCGTGGAGCGCGTGCGCCGGCTGCGTCAGCTGGACGAGAAACACAACTTCGCGCTGATTTGCAGCGACCTGTCGCAGTTGGGGCTGTTTGCCAAGATCGATACCGGCACCTTTCGGGTGCTCAAGGCTCACTTGCCGGGTCCTTACACCTTCATTCTTAACGCCACTCGCGAAGTCCCGCGGTTGTTGCTGCATCCAAAGAAACGCACCATCGGCCTGCGTGTGCCCAGCCATCCGATAGCGCTGGCGTTGCTGGAACAACTCGGCGAGCCGCTGATGAGCGTGACCCTGATCATGCCCGGCGACACTGACCCGTTGACCGATCCCTATGAGATGCGTCAGTTGCTTGAGCATCAAGTGGACCTGATCATCGACGGCGGTTACGGCGGGATCAAGGCATCCACCGTGATCAGCCTCGCCGACGGCGAACCGGAAGTTCTGCGTGTCGGTTGCGGCGACCCTGCGCCTTTCATGGCCGAGGCCTAGATGTCTGCAGTAGAACCCGTCGACAGCCAGGCCGGTGCCCAGCAAGAACTGCCTTTCGCCATGGTCTATGGCCAGGCAGTCATGGAAATGCCCCTGGACCTGTACATCCCGCCGGATGCGCTCGAGGTGTTTCTTGAGGCCTTCGAAGGCCCACTCGACTTGCTGCTGTACCTGATCCGCAAACAGAACATCAACATCCTCGACATTCCGGTGGCGGAAATCACCCGTCAGTACATGGGCTATGTCGAGTTGATGCAGTCGGTGCGCCTGGAGCTGGCCGCCGAGTATCTGGTGATGGCCGCGATGCTGGCCGAGATCAAGTCGCGGATGTTGTTGCCCCGTGCCGAAACGATTGAGGACGAAGAGGACGATCCTCGCGCCGAGCTGATTCGCCGCTTGCAGGAGTACGAGCGGTTCAAGGCTGCCGCCGAAGGCATCGATGGTCTGAGCCGCGTCGGTCGCGACGTGGTGGTGCCCAAGCTCGATGCCCCGCAAGCCCGGGCGCGCAAACTGTTGCCGGATGTGAGCCTGGAAGAGTTGCTGATGTCCATGGCCGAGGTGCTGCGCCGTGGCGACATGTTCGAAAGCCACCAGGTCAGCCGTGAAGCGCTGTCCACCCGCGAGCGAATGAGCGATGTACTGGAACGGCTCAAGGGCGGTGGTTTTGTGCCATTTGTCGAGCTGTTCACCGCTGAAGAAGGGCGCCTGGGCGTGGTGGTGACCTTTATGGCAATCCTCGAACTGGTCAAGGAATCCTTGGTCGAGCTGGTGCAGAATGAGCCGTTCGCGGCGATCCATGTCCGGGCCCGAGCCGAATAACGAGTTGAATCATGAACCTGACTGAACCCCGCGAGCTGGCGCCACTGCTTGAAGCCTTTCTGTTGGCCTCGGGAAAACCGCAATCGCTTGAACGCCTGTTTGAATTGTTCGAAGAAGGCGAGCGGCCCGAGCCACCTGTTTTCAAGAAAGCGCTGACGATTCTGGCAAAGTCCTGCGACGGCCGTGCTTTCGAGTTGAAGGAAGTCGCTTCCGGGTATCGCCTGCAAATCCGCGAAAAGTTCGCGCCGTGGGTCGGACGTTTGTGGGAAGAACGGCCGCAACGCTATTCCCGCGCCATGCTCGAAACCATGGCCCTGATCGCCTATCGCCAGCCGATCACCCGGGGCGAGATCGAAGACGTGCGCGGCGTGGCCGTCAACAGCCACATTGTGAAAACCCTGCTGGAGCGTGAGTGGATCCGCATCGTCGGTTACCGCGACGTGCCCGGCAAACCGGCGATGTTCGCCACCACCAAGGCGTTTCTCGATCACTTCAACCTGAGAAACCTCGACGACTTACCGCCGCTGGCTGAACTGCGTGAGCTGGAACCGGATCCTGTGCTGGATTTCGACGACGCTCCGGTGCCGCAAGGCTTGCAGGACCTGGCCGACGCCAGTGCCGAGCCGGAAGAACCAAAGGAAGAAACCAGTTTCCACACACTGTTGCTGGAACTGGACACCATGGAAGAGGGGCTCAAGACCGACTTCGACGATTTGTTGCGAGATGGGGCGGTGAACGAGAGCGAAGGGGAGTTGGCTCAACCCGAGTCTGAAACCGAAGTTGAACCTCGGATTGAGGCTGAAGCTGAAGTCGAACCCGAACCCGAACCCGAACAGGAAGATGACATTCTTGGTGTCGCCGAAGCCCGTGAAAAACTCCTGGCCGCCGTCGCCGCGCTCGAACAGTCGAAACCTGAGCCCGAATTGACCGACGAAGAAGCCGAAGCCAAGGCTTTGGCAGAAGCAATTGAGGCCGAACGTCGCCAGTTCGAAGATTGACCCAAATCCTGTGGACAATGGAAATACCTGTGGGAGCGGGCTTGCCCGCGAAGAGGGAGTGTCAGTCACATCATTGCTGTCTGACCCACCGCAATCGCGGGCAAGCCCGCTCCCACAGTGTTTTGTGTCGGCAATCAAAGACCCCGGCACCACCGTTCGGCGCAAAAGCAAATAACCGACTGTCGATCAGCTAGTCTCTGATGCGCGAACGTCTCCATGAGCGTATGATTCGCGACCCTTTGGCGATCTTCGTCAAACGACCAGCTTTCACATCTTCAGGCAAAAGCCTGAACAGACCACACCGGGAGGTGCCCAGATGAGTATCAACGACCAGAAAGACGACCAGGAAATCGGCCCAGCAGGCGAAAAGCTGCAGAAAGTCCTCGCCCGTATCGGCGTCGGTTCGCGCCGTGACGTAGAAGCCTGGATCAGCCACGGCCGCATCAAGGTCAATGGCAAAGACGCCACCCTCGGCCAGCGCGTCGACCTGCATGACGCCATTACCATCGATGGCCGGGTGATCAAGCGCGAAGAAGCCGCCGAGTCGGTACGCCGCGTGATCATGTACAACAAGCCCGACGGTGAAATCTGCACCCGTAACGACCCTGAAGGTCGTCCGACCGTGTTCGACAAGATGCCGCGCCCCAAAGAAGGTCGCTGGATCAACATCGGTCGTCTGGACATCAACACCACCGGTTTGCTGATGTTCACCACCGACGGCGAATTGGCCAACCGCCTGATGCACCCCTCCTACGAAATGGACCGTGAATACGCGGTACGTGTACGTGGCGAAGTCGACGACGAGATGATTGAACGCCTGAAGGCAGGCGTGGTGCTCGAAGACGGCCCGGCCAAGTTCACCGACATCAAACAGGCTCCGGGTGGCGAAGGTTTCAACCACTGGTATCACTGCGTGGTGATGGAAGGTCGCAACCGCGAAGTCCGTCGTCTGTGGGAATCCCAGGGCCTGGTGGTCAGCCGCCTGAAGCGCGTGCGTTTCGGTCCGGTGTTCCTCAACTCCGACCTGCCGATGGGCCGCTGGCGCGAAATGAGCCAGTACGAAGTCGACATTCTCAGTGCTGAAGTCGGCCTGACCCCGGTGGCAATGCCGCAAATGAACGCCAAGAGCAAAGACAAGCTTGAGCGTATGCAGCGCAAATCGTCCCGTCCGGTGGGCAAGACCGAACGGGTGCGTACCCTGCGTCCAGCCGCGGGTTCGGCCGCTGTCAGCCCGCGCGAATCCCGCGAGCCACAGATCGAGGGTGAGCGCCCGGCCCGCAAGCCTGCGCCACGTCAGGATGGCGAGCGCGGTCCACGCACGCCGCGTCCGGCCAACGGTCGCACTGAGCGTGGCGAAGGCCGTGGCGCTCCGGCTGGTGGTCGTAGCGATCGCGGTGCGCCTGCCGGTCGTGGCACGCCTGTGGCAGACCGCCCGGCCGATACCAAGCGCCCGGCCAAGCCGGCGCCGAAGAAACGCCCAGGCATCGTACTGGTCGACCGTGACGCGCCATCAGGCAAACGCCGCGGCGCACCCGCCGGTTCCGGCCAGCGCCCGGGCTTCGGTCGTCGCAAACCTGAATAATCGTTAAGCGCCGCATGAAAAACGCCATCCTTCGGGATGGCGTTTTTTTTGAGGTCTGGTTTTAGGGATGTGGTGTTTTTTGATCGTTCCCACGCTCTGCGTGGGAATGCAGCCTGTGACGCTCCGCGTCACCTCTCGAAAGCGGACGCGGAGCGTCCATTGAGGCATTCCCACGCGGAGCGTGGGAACGATCAGCTAGAACACAAACCGCCGATCAAACACCGGGTCATCATCCAGCGCCAACACGCCACTGGAGAAGATCAGGTCCAGATGATGGCTACCCTTGGCGCCTCCGCCCAACCCCAGGTGCAAGCCGCAATGGCGCTCCTCGAACCCGGCATTGCGCGCATACAAATCTTTCACGCCTTCATTGGTGCCGATCCCCAATTCCTCGATTCGCCGATTGGACGGATTGGCGTCCAGGTACTTGTTGAAGTCATGTTCCAGCCCCGGTACATCGGTGGCGATTTTGCTGATGGTCGAGTTTTCGATCCACAACTCCAGCGGTGACGCCAATACGCCGTACTTGCGGGCAAATGGAATCGTGCCGAGGAAAGTCCCCATGAATTTCACCCGCCCGTTAATGGCTTCGCTATGGGTAGCGATCTCGCCAGGCGCCAGGTCGAAGTTGCCGATCCCGTTGATGTCGGTCCACTTCTTGATACTGCTCAACGGTGTTTCGAACCACGACCCGTGCTCATCTTTGAAATTCAGGGTAGTGGCGTGGGACATGCGCTGGATCAAATGGCTATTCAACCCGGCAATTCGCTGCGGGGTGACACTGAACGTGTCGTAGAAGTAATCGCCGTAATCCTTGAACAACAATGACTTCTTCCAGTTCTGCGCCATCACGCCTTGCAGCGCACGGACAAACTCCGGGCCATCGGGACGCGGGTTGGGCAGGGTGGAAGAATCGTAGAAGAAAATGTACAGATCGCTGTCGGTAATCGCCTGTGTCAGCCATTCGGTGGGTTCGAGGTCCAGACGCATCGCGCTGAAGCTGAACCGTGGGCTGTTACCGGCCTGTTCGACGATGGCGCGGGTATGTGTCTCGTAATCAGCAGTATGGCCAAGCAAGACCTTCGCCGGGTTGATACCGGCAACGGCAGGGTGATGTTCGAGGTAGTAAAGGAAATGCGAGACGGCGCGTTGCTTATCCATGGAGTCCTCCCTGACGAACCGAATAAGTGGCAGGCACGACCGGCCGGATCGTGCCTGCCTGGATGTCTTACAGAGGCCACATCGCCGTGCCAAACGGAACAACCGCATCGGCTTGCATCATCTCGACGGCGGCATCATGGGTCGGTGCTGCAAACCAATCGTCCAGTTGCAGTTCAGTGTCCAGGTCTTTGTCCAATGCTTGCATGGTGAGTCTCCTAGATGATTCTTCGGTAAGAACAACTTCGCTGAGAACAGCGGCGTGCTTTTCACTCATTGAAGAGCGCGTCAACGTGCCGATCGATGCCGCTCGGCAAGTCGCTGAAAACCTAGTTCACAGGATTTTGAAATGCAAAAAAATAATTAAACAATTTCCATTTGAACTATTTATTCCATTTTTCAAGGACCAATATTTTTAATGGAAAACAGAAAACTAGGCAGGACATTTCCTTAGGAAGCTTCCTATCGTCAATTTACAGTCACCGGGCTTCTAAATCTGATTTGGAAAATTTACGTTACGCCTTGTCAATAAAATCTTACGAAAAGCGCTGTTGAATCCCGTGGAATGCCACGAGAAAAAATTCTGTAAGGAAAACCTGCCGCCAGCCGCCGAGTTGGTGGCCTTCCACGGCTCTGGCGCGCTTGTTTCGGCAGCGTATCAAGGGTGAGATGCGCCCCATGCCTGTCGTGCAGGACATAACAAGAAGGAGGCGCAATGTACGCCGTGACTCATCTCCATCTCCCCCAAAAGGGCGCTTTTCCCGCTGCCCTTATCGACGACCTGCAAAGGTCTGACTCCATTTTTGCAGTCGCCCGAGACTCTCGAGGCGGACACAGGCAATCCCGGCAACCGACACGCTGATCCAGTGGTGTCTGGCAGCAGGGGGTTACAGGTGTACAATGCGCCGCGTTTTAACTGTGACCCTCTGCGCAACAGCGCAAACCTCAAGGCTAATCGCTTTGTTCACTCCGCCGCGTCACGAGCGTGTCGGGTTCGATTTCGTCACAGATAAAAACAAACAGGTGACGCATGACTGTCGTAAAAACGCTGAACTCCTGGTGCCTGCGCTGGGGTTTGATCGGCGCTGCTTGAAATCGCAACTGAGCAGCAACGTCTACTGAACATCATCAAACCTTGCGTGAGACCCTTTTCATGAGTGGACAAAACTCGCATTCAGGCGAGCTGAAACGCGGCCTGAAAAATCGCCATATTCAACTGATCGCCCTCGGTGGCGCGATCGGTACCGGGTTGTTTCTCGGCTCGGCCGGCGTGCTCAAATCCGCCGGCCCGTCGATGATCCTCGGCTACGCCATCTGCGGCTTCATCGCTTTCATGATCATGCGCCAACTGGGTGAAATGATCGTCGAAGAGCCAGTCGCCGGTTCCTTCAGCCACTTCGCCCACAAATACTGGGGCGGTTTTGCCGGCTTCCTGTCGGGCTGGAACTGCTGGATCCTGTACATCCTGGTGGGCATGTCCGAGCTGACCGCGGTCGGCAAATACATCCATTACTGGGCGCCGGACATCCCGACCTGGGTCTCGGCAGCCGGGTTCTTTGTATTGATCAACCTGATCAACCTGGCCAACGTCAAAGTCTTTGGTGAGGCGGAGTTCTGGTTCGCGATCATCAAAGTCGTGGCCATCGTCGGCATGATTGCACTCGGCAGCTACCTGCTGGTCAGCGGCGACGGCGGCCCACAAGCCTCGGTGACCAACCTGTGGGAACACGGCGGCTTCTTCCCGAACGGCGTCAGTGGTCTGGTGATGGCCATGGCGATCATCATGTTCTCCTTTGGCGGCCTGGAAATGCTCGGTTTCACCGCTGCCGAAGCCGACAAACCGAAAACCGTGATCCCGAAGGCGATCAACCAGGTGATCTACCGGATCCTGATTTTCTACATCGGCGCATTGGTGGTTCTGTTGTCGCTGACCCCTTGGGACAGCCTGCTGACGACGCTGAACGCGTCCGGCGATGCCTACAGCGGCAGCCCGTTCGTGCAAGTGTTCTCGATGCTGGGCAGTGATACCGCCGCGCACATTCTCAACTTCGTGGTCCTGACCGCGGCGCTGTCGGTATACAACAGTGGCACCTACTGCAACAGCCGTATGCTGCTGGGCATGGCGGAACAGGGCGATGCGCCGAAGGCCTTGTCGAAGATCGACAAGCGTGGCGTACCGGTGCGTTCGATTCTGGCGTCGGCCGCCGTGACCCTGGTCGCGGTGCTGCTTAACTACCTGGTTCCGCAACATGCGCTGGAACTGTTGATGTCGTTGGTGGTGGCCACCCTGGTGATCAACTGGGCGATGATCAGCTTCTCGCACTTCAAGTTCCGTCAGCATATGAACAAGACCAAACAGACGCCGTTGTTCAAGGCCCTGTGGTACCCGTACGGCAACTATGTTTGCCTGGCGTTCGTGGTGTTCATCCTTGGCGTGATGCTGCTGATCCCGGGCATCCAGATCTCGGTGTATGCGATTCCGGTGTGGGTCGTCTTCATGTGGATCTGCTACGGCATCAAGAACAAGCGCAGTGCGCAGCAGGCGTTGCTGGCCGCGGGTTCCGCTGCCAAGTAAGTGCAAAGCGCAGAAACAACAAACCCGGCCATGTGCCGGGTTTGTCATTTATGGGTTTCCTGTGGGAGCGTGGCTTGCCCGCGATTCAGGCGCCGCGGTTCATCAGGCAAACCGCGTTATCGTTCATCGCGGGCAAGCCACGCTCCCACAGGGGCCGCATTCCTTCTGTCTATTCGGGGTATCCTGCTTGTTCTGAATACGGACCTTTTTCCATGCTGGTGATTTCCAATAACGTGCATCTGCCGGATGCCGAGATCGAGTTGACGGCCATCCGCGCCCAGGGCGCCGGTGGGCAGAACGTCAATAAGGTTTCCAGCGCCGTGCACCTGCGCTTCGACATTCCGGCCTCATCCTTGCCCGAGTTCTACAAGGAGCGGCTGCTGGCGCTGCGTGACAGTCGCATCACCAGCGACGGCGTGTTGATCATCAAGGCCCAGCAATATCGCACGCAGGAACAGAACCGTGCCGATGCGCTGGAACGCCTGACCGAGTTGATCCTCAGCGCCACCAAGGTCGAGAAAAAGCGCCGTCCGACCAAGCCGACACTCGGTTCGAAAAAGCGTCGGCTCGAATCAAAAACCAAGCGCGGCAGCATCAAGGCCGGGCGCGGAAAGGTCGACTTTTAACGCGTTTCTCTTTCTTCGCGATACTTTGGCGCCTGCCGGTACAAGTAGACGCTCAGCATCAATCCGCTCAAAGCGGCGAGGGCGGCAAACAGAAAGATCGAGGCAAAACCAAATCCTGCAGCAATCGCACCCGCCAGCGGTCCGGTGATCCCCAGCGACAAATCGATGAACAACGAATACGCCCCGACTGCCGCGCCACGGCTGGAGGCGGGCACCAGGTTGACCGCTTCCACGCCCAAGGCCGGGAACACCAGCGAAAAACCGAAACCGCTCAGCGCCGCGCCGGCCAGTGCCCAATGGGCATCGGGTGCCAGCCACAGCAGCAACAGCCCGAGGGTTTCCACCGAGAGGCAGGCAATCGCCACGCGAAAGCCGCCGAGGCGATTGATCAGGTTACCGAACAACAATCGCGCACCGATAAAACTGGCGCCAAACAGGCTCAGGCACAGTACCGCGTTGGACCACTGCTGAGTGGCGTAATACAGGGTGATAAATGTAGCGATGGTGCCAAAGCCGATGGAACCCAAGGCCAGGCCACAACCGTGAGGAAATACCCGCCCCAGCACATGCATGAACGGCAGGCGTTCGCCGGCTACGATCGGTGCAGCGGTTTTTGGCCAGGCCAGCACCAGGCCCAGAATGGCCAACAGCACGATGCTCACGCCCATGCTCCACAACCCCAGTTGATTCACCAGCAGCACCCCCAGCGGTGCGCCGACCGCCAGCGCGCCGTAACTGGCGATGCCGTTCCAGGAGATGACCTTGGCGGTGTTCGCTGCGCCGACCCGGCCGATGCCCCAGCCGATCGATCCGGAACCGACCAGGCTTTCTGCGCTGCCGAGCACCAGCCGGCCGATCAACAGGCTGATCAGGCTTAACATCGGCAGGCTTTGTGTCCAGGCCGAAATCAACATGAATACACCGCTCAAACCGCAGCCGGCGAGGCCATACATCACCGCCAGTTTACTGCCCTTGTTATCGATGATGCGCCCGGCGTAAGGACGGCTGAGCAGGGTGGCCAGGTATTGCACGCTGATCACCAGCCCGGCGATCACGGCGCCAAAGCCTAAGTCGCTGTGGACATAGCCGGGCAACACGGCCAAGGGAATGCCGATATTCAGGTAACCGATGAAGGTGAACAGGACGATGGAAACGACTTGCAGCGTGACCGCCATGGGGCGCTGGGTTTCTGGCATGGGTAAAGGTCCACGGGGCAGCAGGATAGATAGGCTGCTTATGATAGCGGCGTGGACGGTCGCGGGGCGTGAAAAAGTAAAACTATTTGGCGGGCTGGGATAATCAGGATTTTGCGGGGGCTACCAGGTGCGTAGTGACCAGCGCGGCCAGCGCGTTTTCTTCGCTGCCGAAACGGGCCAGCAACGCGGCTTGTTTCTCGGGGGAAAGGCGGTTCCAGATCTCGATCATCTTCTCGGCGGTGCCGATCAGGACGCTGGCCTGGGCTTCAGTGAAATCATCGCTCATGGTGCGGGCTCGCGGTTCAGGCAGTGTGGAAAGCGCATGTTAGCGCTTTCCACACGGTCTGGCATTGCAGGTGTATCAGTCTTCGCTGTCGGCCTGGCGGCGTTCAGGTGCTTCTTTCATTTCGGGCTGTTGGGCACCGGCTTGTTGCGTGGTTGTCTGCTCAGTTTCGTGCAGGCTTGGGAAGGGGAGATTAGGGATCTCGTGCATGTTCGCGCTCCTCGCTAAGTCTGTTGATAGATCTGGTAGATCCGCGCTTTTAAAAAAGCCTGCGCAGGATACAGCAGGAGAAATGACAAATAGACTTTTATATCCATTTGTTGCGACGGATGGGATTGTCTAGACAGGTCTGTGTAGGCGCTAGTGCAGCCTGCGATGATCGTTCCCACGCTCTGCGTGGGAACGATCATTGGGGGAGGGTTACTTGCAGACGTCAGCGATGGCTTCGGCCAGCAGATCCAGACGCGTCGCATCGATCCCCGCAACGTTCGCCCGACCTGAGCTGACCATATAAACGCTGTGGCGTTCGCGCAGTTGCTTGACCTGTTCCGGCGACAAACCGGTGTAGGAAAACATCCCGCGTTGCACGCCGATGTGCGCAAATCGCTCGCGCAAGCCATAAGGTTCAAGCGCTTCGACCAGGCCGCTGCGCAACTGGGCGATACGCAAACGCATGGCTTCCACTTCGTCAGCCCAACGGCTTTTCAGCTCTGGATCGCCGAGAATGGTCGCGACCACGGCAGCGCCATGATCCGGTGGCGTCGACCACAGGTTACGGGCGATGTTGGCCAGTTGGCTGCGGATATCCACCAGCTTGTCGGCGGTTTTCGCGCAGACAATCAATGCGCCGGTGCGGTCGCGATACAGGCCGAAGTTCTTCGAGCAAGAACTGGTGATCAGCACTTCCGGTAACTCGGCGGCGAACAGCCGGGTCGACCAGGCATCCTGCTCCAGGCCGTCACCGAAACCCTGATAGGCGAAGTCGATCAGTGGCAGCAAATCGCGACGGCGCACCACGTCCAGCACTCGACGCCAATCGTCATGGGACAGATCGAAACCGGTCGGGTTGTGGCAGCAGGCATGCAGCAGAACGACGTCGCCCTTGGGGGCTTCATTGAGCACCGCCAGCATTGCTTCCACATCGAGACGGTTGTCGCTGCCCACGTAAGGGTAATGACTGACCTTGACCCCGGCTGCCGCGAAAATGGTTTCGTGGATCGGCCAGGTCGGGTTGCTCAACCAAACGCCACGGCCCGGCAGGCATTGGGCAATGAAGTCGGCGCTCAAACGCAACGCGCCAGTGCCCCCCGGCGTCTGAGTGGCGCCGGCCCGTTGTTCGGCGATCAGCGCCGAATCGGCGCCAAGCACCAACTCGTTGATCACTTTGCCGAACGCTACATTGCCGTGGCCGCCGATGTAGGTTTTGGTGGATTGACGATCCACCAGGTGTTGCTCGGCGAGCTTCACCGCTTCGGGGATGGGCGTCTGGCCCTGGGCGTCTTTGTAAACGCCCACGCCAAGGTCGAACTTGCGCGGATCAGGGTCCAGCGCATAGGCCTCCATCAGGCCGAGAATCGGGTCGCCGGGCACTCGACCGATGGCGTCGAAATGCATTATTTGCGGCCCTCGGCGCTCTTCGCCACTTCGTCAGTGCGCGCGGCCATGATGAAGTCGTTGCGGTGCAGGCCTTTGATGGAGTGGCTCCACCAGGTCACAGTGACTTTGCCCCACTCGGTCAGCAGGCCCGGGTGGTGACCTTCGGCCTCGGAGATTTCGCCGACGGCGTTAGTGAACGCCAGCGCGTGTTTGAAGTTCTTGAACAGGAAAACTTTTTCCAGCTGCATCACCCCGTCGCGCACTTCGATGTTCCAGTCAGGGATCTGCTTGATCAGGATCGGCAATTCTTCGTCGCTGACCTGTGGGGCGTCGGCGCGGCAGGCTTCGCAATGGGCTTGGTTCAATGTGGACATGATGTGTTCCTGAAATCGAGTGTTTTGAAAAACGGTCGTCAGTGGGATCACGCTAAAGCAAAGCGGCGATCCGTAACAGACTCACTTGATGCCAAAAGGCGCGGGTCACGCGGCTTTTGGCGGAAATTTCGGCGCGTGCAACCCCAGCTGCATACCTTGCTTGACCATGCCCATGATGTCTTCGTGGGCCAGGTCGAACAGGCGCTTGAGGTTCGGCAGGACAAAGTACAGCGGTTGCAAGATGTCGATGCGGTACGGCGTGCGCATGCATTCCAGCGGGTCGAAGGCTTGGTGCTCAGGCTCGTTCGACAAGCAGTAAACGGTTTCTTTGGGCGAGGACAGAATGCCGCCACCGTAGATGCGCAGGCCCTGTGGCGTATCGACCAGGCCGAACTCGATGGTCATCCAGTACAGGCGCGCCAGGTACACCCGTTCTTCCTTGGAAGCCTTTAGGCCAAGTTTGCCGTAGGTGTGGGTGAATTCGGCGAACCAGGGGTTGGTCAGCAGCGGACAGTGGCCAAAAATCTCGTGGAAAATATCCGGCTCTTGCAGGTAATCCAGCTCTTCGCGGGTACGAATGAACGTCGCCACCGGGAACTGCTTGTTCGCCAGCAATTCGAAAAAGGTCTGGAAGGGAATCAGTGCGGGAACTCGGGCAACCTGCCAGCCGGTGGTTTCACCCAGGACCTTGTTGATTTCACCGAGTTGCGGAATGCGGTCGTGGGGCAGACCGAGTTTTTCGATACCGTCCAGGTATTCCTGGCACGCACGGCCCTCGACCACTTTCAGTTGGCGAGTGATCAGCGTGTTCCACACCGCGTGTTCTTCGGCGGGGTAGTCGATAAAACCTTGCGCATCGGGCTCACGAGCCACGTATTGCGTCTGCTTCATGCTGCTCTCCTGCTAGGGGATTCGTTCTTGTTGTGTGTACAGCTATGGACCTAGAAATACCCCAAGGCGTGCGGTGTTACAGCAGGGGGGTCGCGGTAAAAGCAGGAAAAGCCCGTGTTTTTTGTAAAATATTCGTTACGGTTTGATTGGTGTGGCGTAAGTATTGATATTTTCGGGTTTGAAATGGCCCACGGGTGTCACATAATCTTGACGACTAACTGGGTGCCCTCGCAAAAATTTTCTTGCGCCGGGCCTCATTCATCGCTGTTACGGGCCTTTATATGCGTATCAAAGTTCACTGCCAGAACCGCATCGGTATTCTGCGCGACATTCTCAACCTGCTGGTCGAGTACGGGATCAACGTCGCTCGCGGCGAAGTGGGCGGTGAGCACGGCAATGCGATCTACTTGCACTGCCCGAACCTGATCAATATTCAGTTCCAGGCGTTGCGTCCGAAGTTCGAGGCGATTGGCGGGGTATTCGGCGTCAAACGCGTCGGGCTGATGCCCAGCGAGCGTCGGCACATGGAACTCAATGCCTTGCTCGGCGCCCTGGAGTTTCCGGTGCTGTCGATCGACATGGGCGGCTCCATCGTCGCCGCTAACCGTGCGGCAGCGCAATTGCTCGGGGTGCGGGTGGACGAGGTGCCAGGTATTCCGCTGTCACGGTACGCCGAGGATTTCGATTTACCGGAACTGGTGCGCGCCAACAAGTCACGGATCAACGGCTTGCGGGTCAAGGTCAAGGGTGACGTGTTTCTCGCCGATATCGCCCCGCTGCAATCGGAGCATGACGAAAGCGAGGCCATGGCCGGTGCGGTGTTGACGTTGCACCGGGCAGACCGGGTGGGCGAGCGCATCTATAACGTGCGCAAGCAGGAATTGCGCGGCTTCGATAGCATTTTCCAGAGCTCGAAAGTGATGGCAGCAGTGGTGCGCGAAGCGCGGCGCATGGCCCCGCTGGATGCGCCGCTATTGATAGAGGGCGAAACCGGCACCGGCAAAGAGTTGTTGGCGCGGGCCTGTCACTTGGCGAGCCCCCGTGGGCAGTCACCGTTGATGGCGCTCAACTGCGCCGGTTTGCCGGAGTCCATGGCCGAAACCGAATTGTTCGGCTACGGTCCCGGTGCCTTCGAAGGGGCGCGGGCCGAAGGCAAGCTTGGGCTGTTGGAACTGACGGCGGGCGGTACGTTATTCCTCGACGGCGTCGGCGAAATGAGCCCGCGCTTGCAGGTGAAATTGCTGCGCTTCCTGCAGGACGGTTGCTTCCGTCGTGTCGGCAGCGATGAAGAGGTTTATCTGGATGTGCGGGTGATCTGCGCAACGCAAGTGGATTTGTCCGAGCTGTGTGCGCGCGGTGAGTTTCGCCAGGATTTGTACCACCGCTTGAACGTGCTCTCGCTGCACATCCCGCCGCTGCGCGAATGCCTCGATGGGCTGGCACCGCTGGTGGAGCACTTCCTCGATCAGGCCAGCCGGCAGATCGGTTGCCCGTTGCCGAAACTGGCGCCAGCGGCGATGGAACGGCTCAGTCACTATCACTGGCCGGGCAATGTACGGCAGTTGGAAAACGTACTGTTCCAGGCGGTTTCCCTGTGCGACGGCGGGACGGTCAAGGCGGAACATATTCGTCTGCCGGATTACGGCGTGCGTCAGCCCCTGGGCGATTTTTCCCTTGAGGGCGGCCTGGACGAGATTGTCGGGCGCTTTGAAAAAGCGGTGCTGGAGCGTTTGTATTCCGAGCATCCGAGCAGTCGGCAACTGGGCAAGCGGTTGGGGGTTTCGCATACCACCATTGCCAACAAGTTGCGTGAGTATGAGGTTGGCAAGGACAGCAATTGAAGATCAAAAGATCGCAGCCTTCGGCAGCTCCTACTGAAAATGCACTTCCCATGTAGGAGCTGCCGAAGGCTGCGATCTTTTGATCTGTTGCCGCGAAGCGGCATAACACCGCCGGTTTTTCGTCTTCGAAACATTCCCCCAATCCCCTCTAAATCCCTCAAGTCCTTTGTTTGCCGGGCGCAGCGCCGCCAGAAAAAAGTTGGTCTGCTAATTGCTTATGGCTCAGCAGTACAGCGGTGGGCGGCAAACGTCCGGCATGCAGAGGAAAGAGTGTGGACAAGTACCTTTATGTGGCAATGACCGGCGCCAGCCAGAATGCACTGGCGCAGAAGGCTCATGCCAACAACCTGGCGAACATCTCTACCAACGGTTTTCAGAAGGACCTGGAACAGGCCCGTTCGATGCCGGTGTTTGGTGACAGCTTTCCGGCGCGTGCGTTTGCCATGAGCGAACGTCCAGCCACCGACTTCTCTCCTGGCTCGCTGGTGGAAACCGGTCGCGACCTCGACGTCGCGGTGCAGGGCAACGGCTGGATCGCCGTGCAGAACCCCGATGGCGGCGAAAGCTACGTGCGCACCGGCAGCTTGAACGTTGACGCCCTGGGCGTGCTGCGTGCCGGCAACGGTATGCCGGTGGTAGGCAATGGCGGACCGATTGCGGTGCCGCCCGAGCAGCAAATCGAAGTCGGCGAAGACGGCACCATCAGCATCCGGGCGATGGGTGAAGGCCCACGCGTAATGGCTGAAGTCGACCGGATCAAACTGGTCAACCCGGACTTCAAGAACATGACCAAAGGCCTGGACGGTTCGATCCACACCAAGGATGGCAAGCCGGCGCAGGCCGATGCCAACGTCAAACTGGTGTCCGGTTTCCTTGAGTCGAGCAACGTCAATGCCGTGGAAGAAATGACCTCGGTGCTGGCGCTGGCCAAGCAGTTCGAGCTGCACATCAAGATGATGAACACCGCCAAAGACGACGACCAGGCCATGGCTCGGGTCTTGCAGATCAGCTAATTATCAGAACGTCGCGCCGTAAAACAGGCGCACGAGGAGAATCGAATGCTTCCGGCTCTATGGGTTGCCAAAACAGGTCTGTCCGCCCAGGACACCAACCTCACCACCATTTCCAACAACCTGGCGAACGTATCGACCACGGGTTTCAAACGTGACCGCGCCGAGTTCCAGGACTTGCTGTATCAAATCAAACGCCAGCCAGGCGCCCAGTCGACCCAGGACAGCGAATTGCCGTCGGGTCTGCAAGTGGGTACCGGTGTGCGCATTGTCGGCACCCAGAAGAACTTCACCGCCGGCAGCCTGCAAACCACCGAGCAGCCATTGGACATGGCCATCGACGGCCGCGGTTTCTTCCAGATCCTGCAGCCGGACGGCACCACGTCCTACACCCGTGACGGTACATTCCACCTCGATTCCAACGGCCAGATCGTCAACGCCAGCGGTTTCGCCCTGGAGCCGGCCATTGTCATTCCCAACGATGCCCAGACCTTCACCGTCGGCCGTGACGGCACCGTGTCCATCACCGTTGCCGGCAACCCGGCCTCCCAGGTGATCGGCAACCTGCAAACCGCCGACTTCATCAACCCGGCCGGTCTGCAAGCGGTGGGTAACAACCTGTTCCTGGAAACCGCTGCCAGTGGCGCGCCGCAAGTCGGCACCCCGGGCCTTGCCGGTTTCGGCACCACGCTGCAGAACACCCTGGAAACGTCCAACGTCAGCACCGTTGAAGAGATGGTCAACATGATCACCACTCAGCGCGCCTACGAGATGAACTCCAAGGTGATCTCCACCGCCGACCAGATGCTCTCGTTCGTAACGCAGAATCTGTAATCAAGTCTATGAGGCGGCCATGAGGTCGCCTGCAACACCGTGAGGTAGGGTCATGAATCGCTTTGTATCTGTTCTGGCACTGAGTGGGGTCGTCGCGCTTGCGGGCTGCGTTGCCCCGCCGCCCAAGCCCAATGACCCTTACTACGCCCCGGTGTTGCCGCGCACGCCGCTGCCGGCTGCCGCCAATAACGGCTCGATCTACCAGGCCGGTTTCGAACAGAACCTGTACAGCGACCGCAAGGCGTTCCGGGTCGGTGACATCATCACCATCACCCTGAATGAGCGTACCCAGGCGAGCAAGAACGCCAACTCGCAGATCGACAAGAACAGCAAGACCGACATCGGCCTGAGCTCGTTTTTCGGGGGCGGCCTGAGCACCAGTGATCCAGTGGGCAGCGGTAGCCTGAGCCTGGACGTCGGTTATGAAGGTGACCGCGCCACCAAGGGCGACAGCAAGTCCGGCCAGAGCAACAGCCTGACCGGTTCGATCACCGTGACCGTCGCCGACGTGTTGCCCAACGGCATCATCGCCGTGCGCGGCGAGAAGTGGCTGACCCTGAACACCGGTGATGAGCTGGTGCGTATCGCCGGCCTCGTTCGCGCCGATGACATCGCCACCGACAACACCGTGTCGTCGACCCGCGTCGCCGATGCGCGCATCACCTATTCGGGCACCGGTGCGTTTGCCGATGCGAGTCAGCCAGGCTGGTTCGACCGTTTCTTCCTCAGCCCGCTGTTCCCTTTCTAGGTGGCTTCTCTGGTGAGCATGTTGAACTTCAAACACCTGATGGTGGCTGCGCTCCTGATGTCCGCAGCCTTCGACGCTCAAGCCGAGCGGCTGAAGGATATCGCCAGTATTTCCGGGGTGCGTTCCAACCAATTGATCGGCTACGGGCTGGTGGTCGGGCTTAACGGCACCGGCGACCAGACGACCCAGACCCCGTTCACCCTGCAGACCTTCAACAACATGCTTTCGCAGTTCGGCATCAAGGTGCCGGCAGGTTCGGGCAACGTGCAATTGAAGAACGTCGCGGCGGTGTCGATCAGTGCTGATCTGCCGGCGTTCGCCAAGCCGGGTCAACAGATAGATATCACCGTTGCGTCCATCGGTAACTCCAAGAGCCTGCGTGGCGGTACCTTGTTGCTGACGCCGCTCAAGGGTATCGACGGCAACGTCTATGCCGTCGCTCAGGGCAACCTGGTGGTGGGTGGTTTCGATGCCGAAGGACGTGACGGTTCGAAGATCACCGTCAACGTTCCGTCGGCCGGTCGCATCCCTGGCGGTGCGTCGGTCGAGCGTGCCGTGCCAAGCGGTTTCAATCAGGGCAACAGCCTGACCCTGAACCTCAACCGTTCGGACTTCACCACCGCCAAGCGCATCGTCGACAAGATCAACAACATGCTAGGCCCTGGCGTCGCTCAGGCCATCGACGGTGGTTCGATCCGCGTGACTGCGCCACTCGATCCGAGCCAGCGGGTCGACTATTTGTCGATCCTCGAAAACCTCGAAGTCGATCCGGGTCAGGCGGTGGCGAAAGTCATCATCAACTCGCGCACCGGCACCATCGTGATCGGCCAGAACGTCAAGGTTTCTCCGGCCGCCGTGACCCACGGCAGCCTGACCGTGACCATCACCGAAGACCCGATCGTCAGCCAGCCCGGCCCTCTGTCCAACGGGCAGACGGCGGTTGTGCCGCGCTCGCGGGTCAACGCTCAGCAAGAAGCCAAGCCGATGTTCAAATTCGGCCCGGGCACCACCCTCGATGAAATCGTCCGTGCGGTGAACCAGGTCGGCGCGGCGCCGGGTGACTTGATGGCGATCCTTGAAGCGCTGAAGCAGGCCGGCGCGTTGCAAGCCGATCTGATTGTGATCTGAGGACGGCGACCATGGATATGCGTAAAAGCGGTCTGGTCAGCAGCAGCGATTCGGGTTCCTACTCGGACCTCAATCGCCTGAACCAACTCAAGGTCGGCGACAAGAACAGTGATGCGAACCTGCGCAAAGTGGCGCAGGAATTTGAATCGCTGTTTCTGGGTGAAATGCTCAAGTCCATGCGTTCGGCCACCGAAGCGCTGGGCCAGGACAACCCGCTCAACACACCGGCCGCCAAGCAATACCAGGAAATGTACGACCAGCAGTTGGCCGTTTCCCTGTCCCGCGAAGGCGGTGGTATTGGCCTGGCGGACGTGCTGATGCGCCAGATGTCGAAGAACAAACCAATGGCGCCGGGTGAGGCCGCGGCAGCGTCTGCCGCCAAGCAAGCGGCCGCGAAAGCCGCCGTGGAAACGCCGATTGCCGCCGGTACGGCTGCCACCCACGGGCCGCTGTCGCGTCTCAACGGTGAGCGCCCGTTGTGGGCTTCGCGCTCGGTGAAAACGCCGGAAAGCGCGGGCGAGGGCGCTCATCGCAATGACATGGCGCTGATCAATCAGCGGCGTCTGGCACTGCCGCCGAAACTGGCTGATCGTTTGCTCGCCGGGCTGGTGCCGTCGGCATCGAGCACTGCAACAACTGCAACAACCGCCACAACGGCGCAGAACACTATCGCAATGCCGCAGAGCACCAGGACCGGTTCCGGCCCTCTGTACAACGGCGATTGGCTGGCTGCGCAAACGGATACGACAGCCCGCGGGCGCCTGCAGATTTATGGGCGTGCCATGGCTCAAATCCCCTTGGCTCCGCCGAAAAAAGCCTTCAGTTCCGCCGACGAATTCGTCAACACCATGCTGCCGATGGCCAAAGAAGCTGCCGACCGTATCGGAGTCGATCCACGTTACCTGGTGGCTCAGGCTGCCCTGGAAACCGGTTGGGGCAAATCGGTCATGCGTGCCCAGGATGGCAGCAGCAGCCACAACCTGTTCGGCATCAAGGCCAGCAGTAACTGGAAGGGCGATTCGGCGCGGGCGATCACCAGCGAATTCAGAAATGGGGCGATGGTCAAGGAGACGGCCGAGTTCCGTTCCTACGGCTCTTTCAAAGACAGCTTCCATGACCTTGTAACGCTGCTGCAAAGCAATAATCGCTATCAAGATGTGCTGAAGTCGGCCGATAACCCAGAACAGTTTGTACGCGAGTTGCAAAAAGCCGGGTATGCAACCGACCCGGATTACGCAAGCAAGATTTCGCAGATAGCCAAGCAGATGACCAGTTACCAAAACTACGCTGCGGCGGGCGCTTCCATTACGCCTTTATAGGCACAAGGCATAAGGTCTGAACCATGAGTTTGCTCAATATCGGGATGTCGGGTTTATCCGCGGGTCAAACCGCGTTGATGGTGACCGGCAATAACATTGCCAACGCCGACACCGCCGGGTACTCACGCCAGCAAACCGTGCAGGGCACCAAGGCTTCGAATCCGTTCGGCAATGTCTACATTGGCACCGGTACGACCCTGGCCGATGTGCGTCGGGTGTACAACAGCTACCTCGATGCGCAGCTGCAGACCACCACTTCGCTTAACAGCGACTCGGCGGCCTACGCCGGGCAGATCAGCCCGCTCGATGCCTTGCTCTCGGACAGCGGCACCGGCCTCAATGGCGCCTTGACCAAGTTCTTCGCCTCGGTACAGAACGTCAACGCCAAGCCGGGCGACGATGCTTCCCGCCAACTGCTGCTCAGCGATGCGCAAGCTCTGAGCAACCGGTTCAACTCGATCTCCAGCCAGTTGACGCAGCAGAACGCCAACGTCAACGGCAACCTGGCGGACATGGCTGATCAGGTCAATAAACTGGCCGCCACCGTGGCCCAGCTGAACCAGAAGATTTCCGAAGTTTCCAAAGCCGGCGGCCAGCCCAACGACTTGCTCGATGCGCGCAACGAGACGGTACGCCAACTGTCCACTTTCACCGGTGCGCAGGTGATGGAGCGTGACGGTAACCTCGATATTTACCTGGGCAGCGGTCAGCCGCTGGTCATGGGCAGCACCGCCAGCAAACTGGAAGTGGTGCCGAGCAAAGACGACCCATCGCGCTCGGCCATTCAGCTCAATCGCGGTTCGAGCACCATCGACATCACCTCGGTGATGAGCGGTGGTGAAATGGGCGGCTTGCTGCGCTATCGCAGCACCGTCCTGGACCCGGCCATGAACGAGCTGGGACGTGTGGCGCTGGTCGTCGCCGATCAGATGAATACCATCCAGGCCCAGGGCATCGACAAGAACGGTGACTTCGGTTCGAACCTGTTCAACAGCATCAACAGCGCCGCGCAAATGGCTCAGCGCAGCGTTGCCACGGTCGGCAACAGCGCCGGCTCGGGCAACTTCGAGGTGAGCATCGAGGACAGCGGCAAGCTGACCATCAACGATTACAAGGTCATCTTCACCAGCGCCACCAACTACACCGTGCAGCGCCTGCCTGAAGGCACCGCCATGGGCGCATTCAGCACGCTGACCACGCCGCCGCCAGTGATCGATGGTTTCTCGATGAAGCTCACCGGTGGCACCGCAGCCGCCGGCGACACCTTCAAGATCACCCCGACCCGCAATGCGGCGACCACCATCAAGACCGAGATGACCGACGCCAAGCGTCTGGCCATCGCGGCCCCGTTGGGCGCGGCCATTGCAGCGGGCGGCAGCGGCACCTTGACGATTCCGGCCAGCGGTCAACCGACCCTGACCACGAAATTCGATATCTACGACACGGCGACCAGCACCACGATCCAGAACGGTCTGAAGACCTCGACTCCGGTCAAGATTGTGTTCGGCGCGACGGGCGGTGCGACCCAGACTTACGAACTGCTCGATGCCCAAGGCAACTCGCTCAGCACAGGCACCATTGTGCCGGGCCAAAACAATACGCTGAGCCTGACCATTCCACTGGTCGACGCCAGCGGTGCGGCGATCAATGATCCGGGACCGCCAATCGTGCAGCGCACGGTGTCGTTTGACATGACCGTGGCCGGTTCGCCAGGCCAAGGCTCTGCGATCAATGTCTCGCTCAGCCAGCCGGGTACGCTGGACAACCGCAACGGTACCGCACTGGCCGGCTTGCAGACCAAACAGACCGTGGACACCGGTTCGGCGAGCAAAGGCATTTCCCTGAACGATGCCTACGGCAAACTGGTTGAGGGCGTAGGCGCCAAAGCCGCCCAAGGCAAGCTCGACAGCGCGGCCACCGAAGCGATCCTGGCCAACGCCAAGGGCGCTCGCGACTCGTTGTCCGGGGTCGACCTCGATGAGGAAACCGGCAACCTGGTCAAGTACCAGCAGTACTACACCGCGTCTTCGCAGATCATCAAGGCTGCGCAGGAAATCTTCAGCACACTGATCAACAGTCTTTAAGGAGTCGTAGCCCATGCGCATTTCTACCGCCCAGTTTTACGAGTCCTCGGCCGCCAACTATCAGAAGAATTTCGCCAACGTGGTCAAGAGCAGCGAAGAGGCCAGCAGCCTGGTTCGTGTGAATACCGCGGCGGATGATCCGGTCGGTGCCTCGCGTTTGCTGCAACTGGGTCAGCAGGCGTCGATGCTTGATCAGTACGAGGCCAACACCACCACCATCAAGGCGACCCTGGGCACCACTGAAGCCGTGATGACCAGCATCAATAATGTGCTGCAACGCGCCAAGGAATTGGCCGTGGGCGCAGGCAACGCCGGTTATACCGATGCCGACCGCCAGGCCAACGCCTCGGAGCTGGGGCAGATCGAAGAGCAGTTGCTGAGCCTGATGAACAGCAAGGACGAGAACGGTAAATACATCTTCGCCGGCTCCAAGGGCGATACCGTGCCGTTCACACGCAACAACGATGGTACCTACAGCTACAACGGTGACCAGGTAACGCTTGACCTGGCGATCGGCGACACCATGTCGATGGCCACCAACAGCACCGGTTGGGACGTATTCCAACAGGCGATCAATACCAGCCGTAGCGAGGTCACCCGGACCGCGCCGGTCGTGGATGACGGCCGCGTGACCTTGTCCAACGGCCAAGTGTCTTCGAACGTCACCTACAACGCCAAATTCCGCAGCGGCGAGCCGTATACCGTGGACTTCGTCAGTGGCACCCAACTGAAAATCACTGACTCGGGCGGCAATGATGTGACTGCCGAAGCCAGCCAGGGTGGCGCATTCGATCCTGCCAGCAAGGCCGGCCAGGCCGTCACTTTCCGTGGCGTCGAGCTGACCCTGAACATCAACCTGAACGCCGGCGACACGGCGGCGACCGTGCTGCCTGGCCACACGTTTACCCTGGCGGCCAAGCCAGATACTTTCAGCGCAACCGGCAGCCCGGGCAATCCTTCGGCGGCGCAGGTCACCAACAGCAGCATCACCAACCCGGCGGATTACCACGCCAGTTTTCCTGGTGGCTCGGCGATCCTCAAGTTCACCAGCGCTACCGCCTTCGAGTTGTACGCAGCGCCTTTGACGGCCAGCAGTAAGCCGGTGTCGAGTGGAACCATGGCCGGCAGCGTCGCCACCGCCTCGGGTGTGAGCTTCACTGTCAGCGGTACGCCGGCTGCCAACGATCAGTTCAGCATTGCGGTCAACACTCATGAAACCCAGAACATCCTGGACACCGTGAGCCAGTTGAAAACCGCGTTGAATACACCAACCAATGGTGACCCGATCGCTACTCAGAAGCTGCAAGCGTCATTGGCGTCGGGTATTGCCAACCTGGCCAGCGGCACCGATCAGCTGTCCAGTGCCATTAGCTCGGTCGGTGGTCGCGGTGCTGCCCTGGATACCCAGAGCGATACCAACCAGAGTCTGAAACTGGCCAATGCCCAGACCCAGTCATCGATCCGCGATTCCGATCCGGCTGAAGTGATGACCCGTCTGACCTTGCAACAAACCATGTTGCAAGCCTCGCAACTGGCCTTCAGCAAAATTGCTCAGCTGGGCCTGTTCAACAAGGTCTGAGCCTGCGCCTGCCGAGCAGTCAACCGTCTTTTTTTAAGCGGTTCCGGGGCCTCTGCCTGAAAGGGTAGAGGCCCGCCGCTCGAGAGTTCCCGCCGTGAATCAACGTCCCCTCGTCAGCATCGTCATCCCAGCCTTCAACCCGCGCTTCTTCAGTCAGGCACTGGAAAGCGCGCTCGCCCAGACCTACGAGCACATCGAGATCGTCATCTGCGACGATTCGTCCAGCGACGAAATCCGCAACATTGTCGAGACCTTCGTCGAGCCGGCTCATCCGCTTCGTTACTTGCGCAATCCGCTGCGTCTGGGGTTGCAGAAAAACGTATTGCGTTGCGTCGAGCAAGCCCGGGGCGAGTTCATTAAAGTGCTGTGCGACGACGACCGTCTGTTTTCACCGAGCATTGCCTTGCAGGCACAGGTGTTGATAGACCACGCGGACGTGAATGTAGTGTTTGCCCTGCGAATGCTCAGCGACGCCGGCAATTTTCTGTTGCCGTCGCGGGTGGACAATTGCCGCTTTTGTCCAAGCGATGCGTTGCTCAAGGGCGACGATATGCTGGCGATTTTCGAGGGCGCGCCAAAGAACTTCCTCGGCAATTTCAGCTCTGCCTTGATGCGTCGCGCTGATGTGCTGGAGCTGTTGCCAGCCTTGATCCAGGAAGGCGCCGGGTTTATCGCCATGCTCGATTTCGCCTTGTTCGTGTGCCTGATGCGCCGCGCTAATCTGGTGTCACTAAGCACCGTGTTGAGCACCGAGCGGCTGTATCCGGAGCGACTGAGTCGAACCCCTGAGATGCTCAAGGCAGCGGCGCTCGAGTGGAGCTGGCTGGCGCAGATGCTCGCGGTACGCAGTGGCGAATCGGCGCCGGCATCGGGCTGGGTTCGCTATATCGACCTGAGCAAAGTCACTGATCAACCCCACGCCTGGGAAGAATTGTATGTGACGCGCATCCTCGGCAACCGCAGCACGGTGGTCAATGGTCGAGTAGGTGGGGAGAGCGAGAGTTACGTCGACTTCTATCGCCAATGGCTGGCGATACGCAGGTTCTCGGCAGTCGAGCAGCGGCTCATGCCAGCGTGCATCGACAGTTGGGCATTCCGCCCGCAGATCGTGCCGATCATCATTGACAGCCGTGCCGACAGCGCCGCGTTGAAGTCCACATTGCAAAGCATCAGTGCTCAGCTGTATACGCCTCAGGCGGTGGTGCTGCTGTCCGATGCGCACTGTGATGCCGATGATCGAATCGTTCAGTTGCCGTTCCAGTCGAACTGGGCGCAACAGCTCAATGCCGTGGTTCCGCAACTGGAAGGCGCCCACTGGTTTTACCTGCTGCGCGCTGGTGACACCTTGCGTGAATCGGCTCTGCTGATTCTGGCAGAGCGCATTGCCGGTTCTGCGGGGCTCCTCTGTGTCTACAGCGACGAGGGTGCGCTGGTCGACGGCGAGTCGATCGACCCGGTGTTCAAACCCGATTTCAACCTGGATCTGATGCGCGCCTATCCCTACGTCGGTCGAACCCTGGCCTTCGAACGTCAGCACTTCATGGAGCTGGGCGGGTTTGACCCGGCTCACGGCGAGCTGGCCCCCCATGACCTGATGTGGCGGCTGGTGGAAGAGGTCGGTCCGCAGACCATCGAACACATCGCGGAGATTCAGGTGGAGTCGAGCCTGGCCTTTTCCGACTGGCTGTCATTACCCGAAGTCATCGAAAACAACGCTGGCATGATCGGTGCGCACCTGGACCGTATCGGCGTGGCGCACGCTATCCGTCACGAAGAATTGCCACTGATCAATCGCATCGATTACCGACATGAGACGCGTCCGCTGGTATCGATCATCATCCAGACCGGTGATTCGCTTTACGCCTTGCAGCGTTGCATCGAAGGTTTGATCGAGCGCACGGCTTACACCCGGTACGAAATCCTGATCGTCGACAGCGGCACTGACGACCCGGCGATGCTCGACTGGTTGGTTGCCATGACGCAGCTGGGTGCCGCGATGCTGCGGGTGATCCGTTACGCCGGTGACGCCAACGACGCAGCGATCCGCAACTTCGCCGCGAGCTTGGCTCATGGCGAATACTTGCTGCTGCTCAATCCTCAGATATTGATCTGCGACAGCGATTGGCTGGACGAATTGCTCAACCACGCACAGCGTCCCGAAGTGGGGGTGGTCGGTACCCGGATTCTCAGTCCGCAGGGGGCGATCGTCAGCGCCGGGTTGATCCTCGGGTTGGCGGGGGCGGTCGGTTCGCCATTTTCCGGTGAGACTGCCGACTCTCGCGGCTACATGCAGCGGTTGCACGTGACCCAGAACTGGAGCGCGGTCAGTGACCGCTGTCTGATGGTTCGCAAGGAGGTTTTCGATAGTCTGGGGCAGCTCGATGAGGTGACGTTTACCCACAGCCTCAGCGATGTCGATTTGTGCCTGCGGGCGAACAATAACGGCTACCTGGTGGTCTGGACGCCTTACTCCAGCGTGGTACTGGCCCCGGAAGGCGAGGAGTCGACGCTGCAACTGTGCGAGCGTGAACAGGACGCCTTTTATCAAAAATGGCTGCCGAAGATCGCCAAGGATCCGGCCTACAGCCCGGCACTGAGCCTTGGGGTTTCCAGCTTCAGCCTGGAGCCTTCGCTACGCAACAACTGGAACCCGTTCTGCACCCGTGCATTGCCGTTGATTCTGGGTCTTCCGGTCAATAGCACTGCCGTCGGTCACTACCGGGTGATCGCGCCGCTGACGGAACTCGAAGCCACTGGACGAGTGATTGCACGGGTGGCCCATGAGTCGCCGTCGATCGTGGAAATCGAGCGTCTGTCCCCGGACACCATCGTCCTGCAAGGGCGTTACAGCGAAGGCTCAGCCGGCGATATTCTGCGGATGAAAAAGTATTCCAGCGCCCTGCGGGTTTTCGAACTCGACGACTACATCATTAGCGCACCGAAGAAAAACGCTCACGCCCGCAACAAGCCGGTCAACATCGAACAGATGCTGCGCGAAGGCATCGGCCTGTGCGATCGCTTGGTAGTCACGACCCAACCGTTGGCCAATATCTTGTCGAGCATGCACAACGACATTCGCGTGGTGCCGAACATGCTGTCGCCGGACCCTTGGGCCACGCTGACCAGTCGTCGCCGCACCTCCAGCAAGCCGCGCGTTGGTTGGGGGGGCGGGACCAGTCACACCGGGGACCTGGAGATCATTGCCGAGGTCGTGCGCGAGCTGGCGGACGAAGTCGAGTGGGTGTTCTTTGGCATGTGCCCCGACGCCTTGCGCCCGTATGTTCACGAGTTTCATTCCGCTATCGGCTTGCAAAGTTACCCGTTCAAACTGGCAAGCCTGAACCTCGATCTGGCACTGGCTCCGCTGGAGTTCCACATCTTCAACGATTGCAAAAGTAACCTGCGATTGCTGGAGTACGGCGCCTGCGGATACCCGGTGATCTGTACCGATACCGAGGCCTATCGCGGCCATTTGCCGTGCACCAGAGTCTTCAGTAACAGCACGGACGAATGGCTGCAGGCGATCCGCATGCACCTGGCCGACCCGGACGCCAGTTACCGCATGGGTGATGAACTGCGCGAAGCGGTTCATCGGGACTTCATGCTGCGGGGCGATAACTTGAACCACTGGTTGTGGGGTTGGTTGCCGGACTGATCTGTTATTACCTTCTAAACATCAAAAGATCGCAGGCTTCGACAGGGATGTTGGCCGAAGGCTCGGGCCGCGTTCGGACGATCTTTTTTGTCCTGCGCAATTGGCTCACTTCCTGCAAGTCACCCATATATCGCCATAAAACCTTCACTGCCAAGGGCGTGAGTGGCCCAGTGGCTGCGGGTAAATGATGTGCATCTGACGGTTCGCCGCCCCCCCCCTCGAGGGGCTGCCGCGCCGCGCGAAGAGCAAGAGGACAGCGATGAAGGCAGTAATTCTGGCGGGTGGTCTCGGTACGCGCATCAGCGAAGAGTCGCACCTCAAGCCCAAGCCGATGATCGAGATCGGCGGCAAGCCAATTCTTTGGCACATCATGAAACAGTACTCCGCCCACGGAATTCATGACTTCGTGATTTGCCTTGGCTACAAGGGATACGCGATCAAGGACTTCTTCGCCAACTACTTCCTGCACACCTCCGACGTCACCTTCGACATGCGCAACAACCGCATGGATGTTCACCAGAACTTCAGCGAGCCGTGGAGCGTCACCCTCATCGACACCGGCGAGGAAACCATGACCGGTGGCCGTCTGTTGCGCGCGCAGCCCTATCTGAAAGGCGAAAATGCCTTTTGCTTCACCTATGGCGATGGCGTCTCCGACGTCGATATCAGTGCGCTGCTGAATTTTCATGAGGGCCACGGCAAGTTGGCCACCGTCACCGCTGTGCAACCCCCTGGTCGTTATGGCGCCCTGCAACGCGTTGGCGACCAGGTAATGGGGTTCACGGAAAAGCCACGTGGTGATGGTGGCTGGATCAATGGTGGTTTTTTTGTCCTGTCACCGCAGGTACTGCGCTACATCGCGGGTGATGCCACCAGTTGGGAAGCGGAGCCGCTGATGCGTCTGGCCGAGCTTGAGCAATTGCGTGCCTTCGAGCACTCGGGCTTCTGGCAACCGATGGATACCCTGCGCGACAAGAACCACCTCGAAGCACTGTGGCAGAGCGGGGAGGCCCCATGGAAACAATGGGACTGAGCCCGCAATTCTGGTGCAGCAAACGGGTGCTGGTCACCGGGCACACCGGTTTCAAGGGCAGTTGGCTGACTCTGTGGCTGCAAAGCCTCGGTGCCGAGGTCAGCGGTTTTGCCCTCGACCCGTCTACTGAGCCAAGCCTGTTCGAACTGGCGCGGGTGCACGAAGGCATCAATGACCAACGCGGCGATCTGCGTGACCTCGGTGCCCTGCTGGAACTGATCGCCGAGACGCAGCCGCAAATCGTCCTGCACCTGGCGGCCCAGCCGCTGGTGCGCGAAGGCTATCGCGATCCGCTGGGCACCTACTCCAGCAATGTCATGGGCACGCTCAACCTGCTCGAAGCGATCCGTCAGGTCGGCGGCGTGCGTGCCTGCGTGCTGGTGACCACCGACAAGGTCTATGCCAACAAGGAATGGCTGTGGCCCTACCGTGAGGACGAAGCGCTCGGTGGTCACGATCCGTACAGCAGCAGCAAGGCTTGCTGCGAGTTGCTGGCCCAGTCTTATGCCGCGTCGTTTTTCCCCGCCGAAAAGTATGCCGAGCACGGCCTGGCGTTGGCCACTGCCCGTGCCGGCAACGTACTGGGTGGTGGCGACTTTGCCCCGGAGCGCCTGATTCCCGATGTACTCAAAGCCTGGTCAGCCGACGAACCGGTGACCCTGCGCTACCCGCACGCCGTGCGCCCATGGCAACACGCCCTAGAGCCGCTGGCCGGTTATCTGCAACTGGCTGCCGGTCTCTACGAACAAGGCCCTGAGTTTGCCGGTGCATGGAACTTCGGCCCGAGCGAAGCCGACATGTGCAGCGTCGGAGAAGTGGTCGAGTTGCTCGCCAACCGCTGGCCGCAAGCACGTGGATTGCGCATCGAACCCAGTGATTTGCACGAAGCAGGCTTGCTGCGCCTGGATAGCAGTCGCGCTCGTCAGTTGCTTGGCTGGCAACCACGCTGGTCGTTGCAGCAATGCCTGACCCAGACCCTCGATTGGCATCTGGCGTGGCAGAACGGTGACGACATGCGCACGATGACTTTGTGTCAATTGAATTTCTACAGGGAACGGTCATGACTGAGTTCACGCTCCAGACGCTGGCGCTGGAAGGGTTGTATCTGATCCAGCAAAAAGTGTTCTGCGATGATCGAGGCCGGTTTGCCCGGCTGTTTTGCCAGACCCGTCTGACATTGCAGGGCCGCCCGTTTGCCATACGTCAGATCAACCATTCGCGTACGGTTGAAAAGGGGAGTGTGCGTGGCCTGCACTATCAGAAAGCTGGTCATGCAGAGTCCAAGCTGATCACCTGCATACGTGGTGCGGTGTGGGACGTGGTGGTGGATCTGCGGCCCCAGTCACCGACGTATTTGCAGTGGCACGCCGAAGAATTACAGGCCGATGATGGGCGCAGTTTGCTTATTCCGGCGGGTTTCGCTCATGGTTTTCAATCCCTGACCGACGACTCGGAAGTGCTCTATCTGACAGACGCGGACTACGCGCCGGATCATGAAGCAGGCCTGTCGGTCACAGATCCTGCGCTGTCGATCCCTTGGCCATTGCCCGTCAAGAACCTGTCGGCCAAAGATGCGTGCCATCCACTGCTGAACAAAGACTTCAGCGGAGTCGAACTGTGATGGGGCACCCCATGACAGTGCTGGTTACTGGCGCCACCGGTTTTGTCGGCCGGCATCTGATCAGCGCCTTGCTCGCCAAAGGCTTCAAGGTCCGTGCGGTTTCTCGAAATATCGTAGCTGCGCGTGCCATGCCGTGGTTCGATGAAGTGGAGTTTGTCGCCGCGGATATCCACACACCGGATCTAGACGTGGAAAGCCTGGCCGATAGCATTGATGCTATTGCGCATCTGGCGTGGGCCGGCCTGCCGAACTACCAGGCACTGTTCCATTTCGAGCGAAACCTGCCATTGGATTACGCGTTTCTCAAGCGGTTGATCGAGGCCGGTGTCAGCCAGGTGCTGGTCACTGGAACCTGTTTTGAGTATGGGCTGCAAAGTGGCCCGTTAAGTGAGGCGATGGCCGCACAGCCTTGCACCCCCTATGGCCTGGCCAAACACACGTTGCGCCTGTTCCTCGAAGCCTTGCAGCGTGAGCACGCGTTCACATTGCAGTGGGTACGGCTGTTCTATCTGCATGGCGAGGGACAGAACCCCAACAGCTTGTTGGCCAGTCTCGATCGGGCCATCGACGCCGGTGACACGCAGTTCAATATGTCGAAGGGCGACCAGTTGCGTGACTACCTGGACATCAGGCAGGCCGCTTCCCGGCTTGCATCACTCATTGCCCGTCGCGATGTCGATGGTGTGATCAACTGTTGCAGCGGCCAACCGGTGTCCGTGCGGGCGCTGGTTGAGCAGCGTGTGCGCGAGCGCCAATCCTCCATCGTCCTGAATCTTGGGCACTACGGTTATTCCGTCCATGAACCCATGGCGTTTTGGGGTGTTGCCCAGCGGATTTCGCAACTGACGGGAGAAGAGCATGCAGCATGAACTCTATCGAGCGTCCGGGCTGCCGGTTCTGCAGAACCGCACGTTTGCCAGTGCTGAACAGGCGCAGGTGTCGGGCAGCGCGGATATTGTGCTGGTGCAGGACAGCCGGAGCGGGCTCATCTTCAACCAGGCATTTGACGCAAGCAAACTCTGCTATGACGCCGACTATCAAAACGAACAGGCCCATTCGGCGCAATTTCAGCAGCACCTGAATGATGTCGAAGCGATCCTGGCACGTCATTTCAAGAGTAAAAGCCTGATTGAAGTCGGCTGCGGCAAAGGCTACTTCCTGGAGACGCTTCGGGGGCTCGGCTATGCCATCACCGGGATCGACCCTTCCTATGAAGGTGACAATGTCGAAGTGATCAAAGCCCCTTTCACCCGGGAACTGGGGCTGGCCGCCGAAGCGATCGTCCTGCGCCACGTGCTGGAACATATCAGCGACCCGGTCAGTTTCCTGGCTGAAATTGCCCGTGCCAACCATGGTGGGCAGATTTACATCGAAGTGCCGTGCTTCGACTGGATTGTTGAGCACAACGCCTGGTTCGATGTTTTCTACGAACACGTGAATTACTTCCGTCGTGCGGATTTGCGCGCAATGTTCGGAACGGTGCTCGAGGCGGGGCACCTTTTCGGTGGTCAGTACCTGTACATCGTTGCGGATCTGTCGACGTTGCGCCGCATGCCGGTCGAGGCACCGTCGTTGCTGACGCTGTCGGAACATTTCACCGCCAGCCTCGACCGCGCCGTGCAGATCATCCAGGCCGCGCCCGAGCAGGGTTCGGCGATCTGGGGCGCGTCGTCCAAAGGCGTGATTTATTCGCTGTTCCTGCAACGAGCGGGCGTGGCGGTGGATCGCGTGGTGGATATCAATCCGGCCAAACAGGGTCGTTATCTACCTCTGAGCGGCGTGCGGGTGTCCTCACCGCAAGAGGCCATGGATGCCTTGCCCAAAGGCGCCAACCTGTTTGTGATGAACTCCAACTACCTCGAAGAAATCAAGCGGATGACCGGTGGACGCTACGTCTATCACGCCGTCGACAGCGCTTCGTTCCAGTGACTATTGAGATTCTGAAATGACCGACAACAGCATCAACAAAGCCTTCGAAGCCGAATGCCGGGAACAAATCGCCCAGCAAGGTGACGACCAGAAACTCACCGGCCTGGCCCAAGAGTTTTTCAACGAATCGGCCAAGCACAAATACAGCTACCACTTCTCGTGGATGGGCCGTCCGATCATCCAGCTGCCGCAAGACATGATGGCGATGCAGGAAATCATCTGGCAGGTCAAGCCGGATCTGGTGATCGAGTGCGGCATCGCCCACGGCGGTTCGATCATCTACTACGCATCCTTGCTGGAGCTGCAAGGCCACGGCGAAGTGCTGGGCATCGACCTGGACATCCGTGCGCACAACCGCGAAGCCATCGAAAGCCACCCGATGAGCAAGCGCATCAAGATGATCGAAGGCTCGAGCATCGATCCTGCGATCGCCGCACAAGTGCGCGCTGCCGCCGAAGGCAAGAAAGTCATTCTGGTGCTGGACTCCAACCACACCCACGATCACGTACTCGAAGAGTTGCGTCTGTATGCACCACTGGTTTCGGTGGACAGCTACTGCGTGGTCATGGACACCGTGGTTGAAGACATGCCGGCCGATTTCTTCCCGGATCGTCCTTGGGGCCCGGGCGATAACCCGAAGACCGCGGTGTGGAAGTACCTGGAAGAAAACCAGGACTTCGAAATCGATCGGCAACTGCAAAACAAGCTGCTGATCACCGTAGCGCCGGATGGTTATCTGCGCCGCGTTCGTTAACAAAAAGTGGTTTCAGGTTCTTGGCGATTGGCCGGTTGTGGGGATGGAAAGATGCAGGTTCAAAACAGTGCTCAAAACAACGTTGCGCCGCTGAGCGAGCGGTTCACGGTGGTGGTGATTTCCCACAACCGGAACGCGTTCCTGCGGCGTACTTTGCAGTACTACCGTAACTATCCCTGTACGATTCTGGTTCTGGATTCGTCCGTTGAGGGCGATGAGCACATGGCCCGGGACTTCCCGTCAGTCGACTATCGCCACTTGCCGCAATACACCTATCAAGGGCTGCAGGAAAAACTCACCTACGGCGTCAATCAGGTCACCACGCCGTACATGGTGTTTGCTGCCGATGACGACTTCCTGTTGCAGGATGCCCTGACCGAGTCGGTGGAGTTTCTTGAAGCCAACCCTGACTATGGCCTGTGCCATGGCTACGGGATGATGTACCTGGCCCGTGCCACCGAAGTGAACTACTACCGCCGCGACCAAAGGGTACAAGAGGATTACAACTCGCAACAGCCTGAAGGTCGGGTAATGGAATTCATGGGCCAGTTCCTGCCGCCGTTCTATGCGGTGACCCGCACGGACCTGCTGCAACAGTGGTACAGCCTGTTGCCTCCCGGCACCAGTTTCGAGTGGCAGGAAATCGGCCACGCGTTCTACCTGCTGGCGTGTTCCAAGGCGCGGATCTTGCCGATTCCCTACGCTGTGCGTGAGGCGAATTATGGCGCCTCGGATCACCAAACCAATGTGTTGACCGTGCTGACGTACAAAGATGCGAAAACCGTCGCCGACCGCGAGCAGTTTGCGCAATTCCTGGCCTCGATCCCGACGCAGTTCAGCGACAGTGACAGCGACCCGGCCCGGGTCAAACAGATTGTTCTGGACAGTTTTACCGCCATGGCCGACTGCCTGCTCGAAGGTCGCTCGCTCAGAGCTACCCTGATCTTCCGTTCGACCTGGATCGAGGCGGGGCGCGAGCCGGTTCGCTCGTTCGGCCCCGAGCAGTTCGTCGAAATGCCGTTCTACAACAAACCGATGTTCGACCTGTTGACCGAGTTCGAATTCCTGCTGCACGCCATGCCTGCCGGTCGCCTGCAACTTCAGGAGCTGGAAGGCATCCTGCTCAAGCAGCATGAGTTGATGCGCGTTCACCCCAACGACACCGACCGCACCCTCCGCGCCCGTTTGTGGGAGGCACTGAGTCTTAACCGGTTCAACCGGTCGGTGGTCAAGCGCCTGATCGAGTCGCTCGAAGGCAGCGAAGACCAGAATGAGAAGCTCAAGCTTCAAGCATGGGCCACACGTCTGGATTCGGTACCGGGGCAGGATGACCGCACACTGTTTCAGAACATGCCGTCCGGGCGTTTGCTCGACTGGATCGAAGCGCGCAATCCCGATACCGCTCAACTTTCAGCGATCTCCAAACATCTGGCCAGGCACAATGGTGGCCCTCAATTCGGCATTCTGCTGCTTGATCTGGACGCAGACATGTTTAAGTTGCAGGCGACCTTCGATAGCTTGGTCAACGGCCACTGCAAAGCCTTCAAAGTGGTGGTCTTCACTACCGGTGACTTGCCGGCAACCACGTCGGTGCGCGACACCGTGCACTTCGTTAAAGTCACCACTGCCAACTACGTTGAGCGCATCAACCAGATCGTCGTCCAGTGGTCTGTCGACTGGCTGCTGCTGGCCGAGGCCGGAGACCAGTTGACCCCAAGCGGGTTGCTGCGCGCCAGCCTTGAGCTGATCGGTGCCGAGAGTGTGCGTGCGGTGGCGATGGATGAAATTCAGCGTCAGGCCAACGGTTCTCTGGCGGATGTATTCCGCCCTGGCGTCAACCTCGACCTGCTGCAAACCGTGCCGTCACTGATGGCGCGGCATTGGTTGATCCGGCGTGATGTGTTGGCTCAGGCCAGAGGCTTCTCGACCGAGTACACCCAGGCCCTGGAGTTTGACCTGTTGCTGCGTCTGATCGAAGACGGCGGTCTCGGTGGTCTGGCTCATCTGGCCGAACCCTTGCTGATCTGCAACGCGCCGGCCACTGAAGAGAATGTTCAGGAACGTCAGGTCCTGAGCCGGCATCTGACCAATCGTGGGTATCGCGGCCAGGTCAGCTCGACGCTGCCGCAGACCTGGCAGATCGACTATCAACACGCTCAGCGACCGATGGTTTCGATCATCCTCCAGAGCCAGGACAACCTGGAACACCTGCAACGTGCATTGGTCAGCGTACTGCAACGCACCCGCTACCAGCGTCACGAAGTGCTGATTGCCGACAACCACAGCCAATCGCCAGAACTGGCCGAATGGCTGAGCAGCCTTGAGGGCAAAGGCGATCGCATTCGTGTAGTGCGCAGCGGTCAGCGCCTGAGTGCCTCGGCGCTGAATAATTTTGCCTGCGCGGAGGCCAAAGGAGACTACCTGGTGTTGCTGTCGGCAGAGTCCGAAGTGATCAATGCCAATTGGCTCGATGCCCTGCTCAATCAGGCTCAGCGTCCGGAAGTCGGCATCGTTGGCGCCAAATTGATGGACATTCGTGGCGTCACCACCCAGGCCGGGTTGGTCCTGGGTTTGAATGGCGATATTGACTCGGCGTTTATCGGTGAGCGTAAAGACGCCAAAGGCTATCTGAATGGCCATCAAGTGGAGCAGAACTATTCGGCGGTGTCCGGTGCGTGCCTGATGATTCGCAAGGACTTGTATGAAGCGGTCGGAGGCCTGGACGAAGAGCATTTTGACGAGGCCTTCGCTGATGTCGACCTGTGCCTGAAAGTCGCCGAGGCCGGTTACCTCACTGTCTGGACGCCACAAGCGCAACTGTTGCACCCGGGCGTGCTGCCTGAATCAACCCAGGCCCGTGCCGCTCTGCGCGACAAGTGGCAGGCCCGCTTCGAACACGACTCGGCCTGCAACCAGAACCTGGCCTTGACTGGCAAGGGCTTTACTCTCGGCGAACCGACCAGCGTGAACTGGGCGCAGTTGCTCGCATAAGCCTGGCTGACAGGTAAAAGGATTCAAGGCATGTTCAACGGTAAATCGATTTTCATCTCTGGCGGCACCGGCTCGTTCGGGCGCAATTTCATCCGCCGCTTGCTGGAGCAATACCAGCCCAAGCGGGTGGTGGTGTTCTCCCGCGATGAGCTCAAGCAGTACGAGATGCAACAGACGTTCAACGCGCCGTGCATGCGTTACTTCATCGGCGATGTGCGCGATGCCGAGCGCTTGCGTCAGGCCATGCGCGGGATCGATTACGTGGTGCATGCAGCGGCCCTCAAGCAAGTGCCGGCGGCGGAATACAACCCCACCGAATGCATCCGCACCAACGTCAACGGCGCGGAAAACATCATTGCCGCGGCCATCGACAACGGCGTGAAAAAAGTCGTGGCGCTGTCTACCGACAAGGCCGCCAGCCCGATCAACCTGTACGGCGCGACCAAGTTGCTGTCGGACAAGCTGTTCGTTGCTGCGAACAATATCGCCGGGGATCAGAACACACGTTTTTCGGTGGTCCGTTATGGCAACGTCGCCGGTTCGCGCGGTTCGGTGGTGCCGTTCTTCAGCAAACTGATTGCCGAAGGCGCCAAAGAGCTGCCGATCACCGATGAGCGCATGACGCGTTTCTGGATCACCCTCGATCACGGTGTGAAGTTTGTGCTCGACAGTTTTGCCCGCATGCACGGCGGTGAAGTGTTCGTGCCGAAGATCCCGTCGATTCGCATCGTCGATCTGGCGCGGGGCATGGCTGGACATTTGCCGCACAAGAACGTCGGCATTCGTCCGGGGGAAAAACTCCATGAACTGATGGTGCCGCTGGACGACGCGCGCATGACCCTGGAGTTCGATGATCACTACACCATCCAGCCGTCGATTCGCTTCACCAGCGTCGACGTGGATTTTGCTGTCGACAAACTGGGCGAGCAGGGCCGGCCGGTGAGCGAAGATTTCGAGTACCGCTCCGACACCAACCCGCACTTCCTCTCGGTCGGCCAGATCGCTGACCTGCATGCGGAGCTGTCGGCATGATTCCCTACGGTCGGCAAAGTCTGGATCAGGCAGACATCGACGCGGTGGTTGCCGTGTTGCAGTCCGACTGGCTGACGCAAGGGCCGACCATCGAGCGTTTCGAACAGGCCATGGCCGAGCGTTGCCAGGCCGATTTCGCGGTGGCGGTGTGCAATGCCACGGCGGCGCTGCACATTGCCTGTCTCGCCGCCGGCCTCGGGCCGGGCGATCGGTTATGGACCACGCCGAACACCTTTTTGGCCTCGGCCAACTGCGGGCGCTACTGCGGCGCGGAGGTCGACTTCGTCGATATCGATCCACTGACCTGGAACCTCGACGCTTACACCTTGGCGTCGAAGCTTGAGCTCGCCGAGCGCGACGGCAAGCTGCCGAAAGTGCTGGTGGCGGTGGCGTTTTCCGGGCAGAGCTGCGATATGCGCATGATTGCCGAACTGGCCGAGCGCTATGGTTTTACGGTGATCGAGGACGCTTCCCATGCGGTCGGCGCATCCTATGCCGGGCGTCCGGTGGGTTGCGGCGAATTCGCGGCAATGACCGTGTTCAGTTTTCATCCGGTGAAGATCATCACCAGTGCCGAAGGCGGCATGGTGTTGACCAATCGCCCGGAACTGGCCGAGCGCTTGCAGCGCCTGCGCAGCCACGGCATGACTCGTGATCCCGACCAGATGACCGAACCCAGCCACGGCCCCTGGTACTACCAGCAGGTAGAACTGGGCTTCAATTACCGCATCACTGACCTGCAAGCGGCCCTCGGTCTGTCACAGCTGAACAAGCTCGACGGTTTCATCGAGCGTCGGCGTGAACTGGCGGCGCGTTACGACCGGTTGCTGGCGTACCTGCCGCTGACCTTGCCCAGCGCGCAGCCCGAGGCCGAGTCGGCGTGGCATCTGTACGTGGTGCGCTTGCAGACGGAACGGATCAACCTCAGTCATCGACAGGTGTTCGAAGGTTTGCGAGCAGCCGGGGTGGGTGTGAACCTGCACTATATTCCGCTGCACTTGCAGCCGTACTATCGCGACCTGGGTTTTGCCGAGGGTGATTTCCCCCAGGCCGAACGTTATTACGCCGAGGCCATCAGCCTGCCGCTGTTTCCTCTGCTGAGCGATGAACAGCAGGATTATGTGGTCGAGCAATTGCGCCGACTGATTCTTGAGGAGTAGAGACTCTTGAGTTGTGTTGCGATCATTCCGGCCCGCGGTGGCAGCAAGCGAATCCCACGCAAGAACCTCAAGCCGTTCGATGGCGTGCCGATGATCGTCCGTTCGATTCGCACGGCGCTGGCATCGAACTTGTTCGATAAGGTGATCGTCAGCACCGACGATGAGGAAATCGCTGAGCTCGCGCGAGCCCATGGCGCTCAGGTGCCGTTCATGCGGCCCGCGGCGCTGGCCGACGATTTCACCGGGACCGCAGCGGTGATCGTGCATGCCTTGCAGCAATTGCCAGCGTTCGACTATGCCTGCTGCGTCTATGCGACGGCGCCGTTGTTGCAGGCGCGTTATCTGCGTCAGGGGCTCGAGTTGCTGGAGCGGCACCCGGACAGATCCTTTGCGTTTTCAGTCGCCGGTTTTGGCTTCCCGGTACAACGGGCCTTGACCCTCGACGAGCAGGGCGCCTTGACCTCGCTCTATCCGGAATTTCGCGAGGTCCGGTCTCAGGACTTGCCCGAAGCTTTTCAGGATGCCGGCCAGTTCTATTGGGGGCGCAGCGAGGCCTGGTTGCGTGGCGATGTGTTGTTCTCGCCAGCAAGCTTGCCGGT
Organism: Pseudomonas sp. Tn43; assembly: GCF_014192635.1. Taxonomy (NCBI): domain Bacteria; kingdom Pseudomonadati; phylum Pseudomonadota; class Gammaproteobacteria; order Pseudomonadales; family Pseudomonadaceae; genus Pseudomonas; species Pseudomonas sp. Tn43. The sequence continues at coordinate 86,592 of NZ_JACHYG010000003.1, read as the reverse complement.
GATTCTGCCGCGCCATTTGGTGCAGGACATCGACACCCTCGAAGACTGGAAACGCGCCGAATACCTCTATGCCGCCTTGAAGGCGAGTGGTGAGCTGCAATGAGAGTGCTGATCCGCGCCGACGCGTCGCCAACCATTGGCAGTGGCCACGTCGCCCGCTGCCTGACCCTGGCCAGGGTTTTGCGCAAGCAGGGCACGCACGTTGCCTTCGCCTGTCGTCTGTTGCCCGGGCATCGACTGGACAGTCTGCGGGCCGAAGGTTTCGAGACCTTTGCGCTGCCGGAGCGTTATCGCGATGAAGACCCACAGCAGGCCATCGAGTCGATGCTGCCGTGGCAGGCGGAGATCGCAGCGCTGGGGCAGGCATTGGACAGTCATCCGGCGTTCGACTGGATCATCGTCGACCACTACGGTCTCGACCACCATTGGCAGACTGCCGCGCGCCGCTGGGCTCCGCGAATCGCGGCGGTGGATGATTTGGCCACTCGGCAATACCGCGTCGATCTGCTGCTCAATCAAAATCTGTCGGGCACGCCAGAAGCTTATGCCTCGCTGCTGACGCCCGATTGCCAGGCATTGCTCGGCCCCCGCTTTGCCTTGCTGCGCGATGAGTTCCGTTGCCCGGCAATCGAGATCAAACCTCGAGCCCGGCGCGTGCTGGTGAACTTCGGCGGCTTCGACGCGGCCATGCAGACTCACCACGCGATGTTGGCGCTGGCGGACCTCCATGAGCTGGAAGTCGATTTCGTGGCGGGTGCCGATAACCCGGCCTGGGAGCAGATGCAGAGTCTGGTGGACTATCGCCCGAACTGGCGCCTGCACCGTTTTGTCAGCGACTTCTACCGGCTGATGACCGAGGCCGATCTGTTCATCGGTGCCGGTGGTGGTACCAGTTGGGAGCGGGCGGCCATGGGGCTGCCGACGATCTGCATTGCGGTCGCGAATAATCAGCAGGCCAACGGCGAAGTAATGGCGACCTCCGGTGCCCATGTGTTTTTGGGCAACCGTGAACGGGTCAGCGTCGAGCAGTTGCGCCAAGCTATCGGTTTTGTCGTGGGCAATCAGGGGATTCGTCAGAGTCTGGCCGAACGTTCGCGGCAGTTGGTCGATGGCCGCGGGGCGCAGCGGGTGGCGGCAGCGCTGGCGGGTGCGGTGTTGCAGGTTCGTCAGGCCACTCAGGACGATGCGCGATTGTTGTTCGATGGGCGCAATGCCCAGGCGGTTCGGCGCTGGTCGCTGGACACCCACGTCATCGACTGGCAACGGCATCAGGCCTGGGTGGCCGCGAGCCTGAGCAATCCGCGGCGGTTGCTGTTGATCGCCGAAGCGGATGATGGCCCGGTTGGTGTGCTGCGTTATGACCTCGATGAAGCTCGAGCCGAAGTCTCGATTTATCTGTTCGAAGGCCGAATCGGCCTGGGTTGGGGCAGGGCGCTGCTGGCGCGGGGCGAAGCCTTTGTCACCGCTCATTGGCCGCAACTGGAAGCCATCACCGCTCAGGTGCTGCCGGCCAATTCTGGGTCGCTGAAAGTTTTTCGCGAGGCAGGTTTCACTCAGAGTGCTTGTGCGTTCACACGCGTTTTAAAGGATCACCCATGACCAGTTTCAAGATCGGCAATCGCTCGATCGGTGCCGATGCGCCGCCGTTCATCATTGCCGAGATGAGCGGCAACCATAACCAATCGCTGGACGTGGCGCTGCACATCGTCGAAGCCGCCGCCAAGGCCGGCGCACATGCCCTGAAGCTGCAAACCTACACCGCCGAGACCATGACCCTGGACCTGTCCGAAGGCGAATTTTTCATCAAGGACCCCAACAGCCTGTGGGCCGGATCTTCGCTGTACGCGCTGTACGAGAAGGCTCATACGCCGTGGGAATGGCACGCGCCGATTTTCGCCCGGGCCAAGGAATTGGGCATGCTGGCGTTCTCTACTCCGTTCGATGACACCGCCGTGGACTTCCTCGAAAGCCTGGACGTGCCGGCCTACAAGATCGCCAGTTTCGAGAACACCGATCTGCCGTTGATCCGGCGAGTCGCTGCCACCGGCAAACCGCTGATCATCTCCACCGGCATGGCCAGCATCGCTGAACTCGACGAAACCGTGCGTGCCGCCCGTGAAGCCGGTTGCAAGGACCTGGTGTTGCTCAAGTGCACCAGCACCTACCCGGCGACGCCGGCCAACAGCAATGTGCGCACGCTCCCTCATCTGCGGGAGCTGTTTGGTTGTGAGGTCGGTTTGTCCGATCATTCGATGGGCGTCGGAGTGTCCGTCGCCGCGGTAGCGCTGGGGGCAACGGTGATTGAAAAACACTTCACCCTCGACCGTGCCGCCGGTGGCGTGGACGCCAGTTTTTCCCTGGAACCGGCTGAACTCGCCAGCCTGGTGATCGAAACCGAACGCGCCTGGCAGGCCATGGGCCAGGTGCATTACGGCGTGACCCAAGCCGAGCGCAAATCTCTGGTATACCGACGTTCGCTCTACATTACTCAGGACATGGCCGCCGGTGAGCCTTTCACTGTTGCCAATCTGCGAGCCATCCGCCCTGGCCTGGGGCTGGCCCCCAAACACGCTGAAACCCTGCTGGGCCGCCGTGCGCGCCAGGCCATCAAGCGCGGAACACCGCTGGATTGGTCGTTGGTTGAATAACCGCTTGTGAGGTTGATTCGGCAAAATAGCGTGACCTGCGAGTCATAACGCGCATCTTCACTGTATTGTATAAAAAGGGAAGATGGCGCCTGGACTGCTCTTGGACCGGTGATGGCCTTTTATTCTTTCCGTTGTCACCCCTTTGAGGGCGACGTTATTCGTTGTTTGTCGGCGCCCCTCGGATCCTTGCGAGCGGTGGTATTGGGCTGTTTATTATTGGGAAGCCGTAATGATTGGCATAAAGAGCATTGCGAGCTACGTTCCTGTAGCCGGCGTGGACAATTACGCACAAGGTGCAAAATTCGAAAAGGATGAAGAATTCATCCTGGGCAAAATCGGTTCGGCCTTCCTGCCACGCAAAGATGCAGGGCAAGAAACTTCGGACCTGTGTGTCGAAGCGGTCAACGAGCTGTTCGCCAACAATCCCGAATTGAAGCGTGAAGCCATCGACGTGCTGATCGTCGTTACCCAGAACGGCGACGAAGAAGGTTTGCCGCACACCGCCGCCATCGTTCAGGACAAACTGGGCCTGCCAACGACCGTGGCGGCGTTCGATATTTCCCTGGGCTGCTCGGGTTACGTCTACGGCATCTACGCCATCAAGGGCTTCATGGAAGCCGCGGGCCTGAAGAATGGTTTGCTGGTGACCGCCGATCCGTACTCCAAGATCGTCGACCCGGAAGACCGTAACACCACCATGCTCTTCGGCGATGCCGCCACGGCGACCTGGATGGGCGAAGACGCGCCATGGCAGCTGGGCAAGGCCAAATTCGGCACCGACGGTTCCGGCGCGCCGCACTTGAAGGTTTCCGACGGGGTGTTCTTCATGAACGGTCGTCAGGTTTTCAACTTCGCGCTGCTCAAAGTGCCGGCGCATTTGCATGAGCTGCTCGGTGACTCGGGCCTGACGGCCGATGATATCGATGCCTTCTGCATTCACCAGGGCAGCGCGGCAATTGTCGACGCCGTGGCGCGGCGTTTCGAAGGCGAGCCTGAGAAATTCATCAAGGACATGGTTGAAACCGGTAATACCGTGTCGTCGAGCATTCCGTTGCTGCTGGAAAAACACGTGCTCGATTCCAAGTGGAAGCGCGTGGCGCTCAGCGGTTTCGGTGTTGGTTTGTCCTGGGGCTCGGCGATTATCTATCGTCCTTGAGCTTCTAAAAGCCAGGCACAAAAAAAGCGTTCAAGGTGTAACCTTGAACGCTATTTTTTTGCCCGAATGAAAAGCGAGGCTCCATGAGCGAGTTCTTTGAGCGCAACGTCGAGGTCATACAGCGCCGCTGGCCGGCCGTGGCTGAGCGTTTGCTGACTGAAGATCCGGGTCTGTTGCAGGCCGATCTGGTGGAAGGTCTGGGCTCGACGTTGAGCATCAATGGCATTCAGTTGACCAGTCGCCATGACCGGACTCGTGAGGCCAGGCTTCAGGCCGACAGCCTGCCTACCGACAGTTCGGTGGTGCATGCCTACGGCACCGGATTGGGCGATCTGCAGATGGAGTTACTGCAGCGCGCGGGGCTTGAGCGTTTGTATGTGCACATTCTCAACGGTGCGGTGTTTGCGCTGGTGCTGCAACTACTCGATCAACAGCAGTGGCTCAGCGATCCACGAGTTGAATTGTTATATGCCGGCGATATGGCGGAAATCCAGCTGCCGTTCTTTGCCTTGCCGTCCGAACTGGTGCTGGCCGATGACTTCAATGCCAAGATTCGTGATCGGTTGATCAGCGAAACTCACCTGGCGTTCAATAATCGCGAGTTCGACCCTCAGGCTCCGGACATCGTCGACCGCTTGCAGGCAAGCCTGGAACTGGTGCAGGGCGATCGGGATGTGGCCGAGTTATTCGGCTCGCGCAAAGGTCAGGAGGTGTTCGTCATTGCCACGGGCCCGAGCCTTGAGCAGCACTTCGAGACCTTGCTCGCGATTCGTAATCAGGCCGAACGACCGTTGTTCATTTGTGTCGATACAGCCTACCGACCACTGATCAATCACGGGATCCGACCTGATGTGGTGGTCAGCATCGACCAGCGCATTTCGGTGCGCCATCTACCCTCTGGAGGTACAACCGATATCATCCTGGCCTATATGCCCATGGTCGATCCCCTTGTGCTTGAAGCCTGGCAGGGACCGCGCTATGCCAGTTATTCTGCCAGCCCGATTTATCAGCAGATGCGTCTACAACAGCCCAAAGGCGAGCTGTATGTCGGCGGGAGCGTAATTCATCCCGCAGTAGATCTTGCGGTGAAGATGGGCGCGGCGCAGATCACCTTGCTCGGGGCCGACTTTGCCTTTCCCAATGACAAAACCCATGCGGGCTGGAACGATGGCGACCTGGGACCGCAACTGGGCGCCGCCAAGCATTGGGTGCTCGATGGTAACGGTCAGCGCATCAAGACCCAGCTCAATTTTCGCAGTTACCTGTGTGAGCTGGAGCGCTTTATCGCCGGCCATCCTCAGGTGCGCTTCTATAACAGCAGCCGGGCAGGGGCGATGATTGCCGGTACGGCATTTCATCCGGAGTGGGCGTCATGATCGGACTTGAATCCTTTGTCGTCGACTCAGAGCAATGTGCAACATTGTTCCGTTTGGGGCGTGATGTAGAAGCCGGGCTGGCGATGGTCGAATTGATCGGAGCGGTGCAGCCGTCTTTCGATTTGTTGCCACAAGCTATTCAGCAACAGTGGCTTCTCTTGCTCGGCCGGATGCTCGAATGCCAGGAGGCGCAAAACTGGCTGGCGCTGGCGGACTATCTTGAATACGAACTGATCCAGTTGCTGCGCGACAGTCTGTCCATTTAAACAGTTTCTCCTCCGCCGGTGCGGGCGAGTCCTCGCCACTCTGTCACCGGCATTTCCCTGACGTCATTTTTTCGCTGCTTGAACATAGCCAAGCCCTTGATTTGCAGGGGGTGGCAACGTGATGGCAAATATTTTTCAAAATCCCCTAAAGCAAGTTCCAATCCCGACGATAACTATTACGAAGGTTCTCTAGGCCATACCCGGCGGTTGCCAGGGCCGGAAGCCGCAGTACCCAACCAACGAGGAATTCGTCATGGCTTTAACAGTAAACACTAACGTTACATCGTTGAACGTACAGAAGAACCTGAACAAGGCTTCCGATGCTCTGTCGACTTCGATGACTCGTCTGTCTTCCGGCCTGAAAATCAACAGCGCCAAAGACGACGCCGCCGGCCTGCAGATCGCTACCCGTATGACTTCGCAGATCCGTGGTCAGACCATGGCGATCAAAAACGCCAACGACGGTATCTCGATTGCTCAGACCGCTGAAGGCGCGATGCAGGAACAGACCAACATTCTGCAGCGTATGCGTGAACTGGCTGTTCAAGCACGAAACGACTCCAACGGTACTGCTGACCGTGTCGCTCTGAACAAAGAATTCGCTTCGATGTCGGACGAACTGACTCGTATCGCCAGTTCGACCAACCTGAACGGCAAGAACCTGATCGACGGCACTGCCGGCACCATGACTTTCCAGGTCGGTTCCAACACTGGCGCGACTAACCAGATCACCATCTCTCTGGCTGCCGGCACCGATGCCGTAACACTGGCCGTTGATAGTGACGCTATTGCCATCACCGGTACCGATGGCGCCACCGCAGAAGCCAGCACCGCTGCTGCGTTGAATGCGATCGATGCTGCTCTGTCGACCATCAACTCCACTCGTGCCGACCTCGGTGCTGCACAAAACCGTCTGACCAGCACCATCTCCAACTTGCAGAACATCAACGAAAACGCCGCTGCTGCACTGGGTCGCGTACAAGATACCGACTTCGCTGCTGAAACTGCACAGCTGACCAAGCAACAAACTCTGCAACAAGCGTCCACCGCGGTTCTGGCCCAAGCCAACCAACTGCCATCCGCTGTACTGAAACTGCTTCAGTAATAGCTGATAAGTTCTGGCGGGGGAGTGCGCTTGTCGCGCTCTCTCGCTTTTTACTTTAAGAGGTGATGGACATGGATATGAGCGTCAAGCTGAACTTGTCTTATCCTGTGGCCAAGCAGGCGACGACTGTTGCTGATCAGTCTGCGGAAAAGCCTCTAGCGGAAACTGCGCCAGTGGTTGCCGTCAAGGAAGAAGGTAAAAGCGACAAGACCGAGCAGGAAAAACTGAAGATGGCCGTTCAGGAAATCGAAAAGTTCGTTCAGTCAGTCAAGCGCAACCTGGAGTTCTCGATTGACGAGCCTTCAGGGAAAGTAGTGGTCAAAGTGATTGCCAGTGACTCCGGTGAGGTGATTCGTCAAATCCCCAACGAAGAAGTCCTTAAGCTGGCGAACAGTTTGAATGATGCAAGCAGCCTGTTGTTCAGCGCAAAAGTCTGACAGCTGGCACGAATTTTGTTGCTATGTTCTTTTGGGCGTTGTAGTGGTCAAAAGGCCGGCGACACACTGAAGGGAGTTTCACATGGCAAGTATAATCCTACCGGGCACGGGTTTAGGTTCTGGCCTTGATACCGGTGCCATCGTCAAAGCCTTGGTGAACGCTGATAAAGCGGCCAAGCAAGGTCAGATCGATCGTGGGACTGCGACCAATACCGCGAGTATCTCCGGTATCGGGACCTTGAAGTCGTTGATGGCTGCCTTCAATACGGCCATGAAGGGGCTGGGCAGCACGACTAGCCCGCAATTTCCGGGTTTTGCAGCCACTTCCTCCGATGTGAAGATCGTCGGCGCCACTGCCAGCAACTCGGCGGTAAACGGCAGCTACGTCGTGAAAGTGGACAATCTGGCTACATCCTCGAAAGTCACCAGCGCGGCGTTCGCCGGCGGTACGACCAGCCCGATCACTGCGGGTACGTTGAGCATCACGCAGGGCGCCAGCACCTACAACCTCGACATCGAGGCCGGGGCGACGCTGCAATCGGTTCGCGACTCGATCAATGCCGATGCCTCGCTCAAGGGCGCAGGGATCAGTGCCAACATCATCACCGACTCTTTTGGTTCGCGCCTGGTGCTTGGCTCGACCACGACGGGTGCGGGCTCCGACATTTCCGTCAGCGGTATTTCGGAACTGACCATCGATGGCAGCAATGTCGTTGGCGCCAGCGGCGGCCCGGCAATGACTGCCGCCTCGGCCGGTTCGATCGGTGCTACGGCCATTGATGCTAAATTCTCCATCGATGGCATGGAGCTGACCAGCAAGAGTAATACTGTAGACGAGGCCGTTTCCGGGCTGACCTTAAACTTGGTGGCAGCGGGTACGTCGACCGTCACTGTGGCCAGCAACAACGATGGTCTGAAAGCTTCGATCCAGAAGTTCGTTGATGCCTACAATGCTCTGGCCAACGGCATCACAGCATTGACCAAGCCTTCGCTCGACGATGACGGCAATCCCACCGTTGCGGCTGCATTGACCGGTGACGCGTTGCCGCGTTCGATTCTGTCGGCCATGCGCGGTCCGCTATCGGAAACCGGTGCGGGCGAGAAATTGACTGTTCTGGCGCAGCTGGGTATCACCACCGATCAGAAAACCGGTGCCCTCAACTTCGACAGCACTAAGTTTACCAGTGCCATGAACGACAAGAAGCTGGGTGGTGAAGTCCAGAAGCTGTTTGTTGGCGACACTGGCAGTGACAATGGTTTGCTGGCGCGCATGCAGAAGGCTATCGCGCCGTTCTCCGATACCGGCGGTATTCTGGATCAGCGCACAACAAGCCTGAACAAGACAAAGACGAAGTTGAGCAATGATCAGGCCGCCCTCGATCGCCGAATCGAGACCCTGACCGCGGTACTGACCAAAAAGTACAACGACATGGACACCCTGGTCGGCAAGTTAAAGGCCACCGCCAGTAACATCACATCGATTTTCGAAGCCATGACCGCGCAACAGAAGAACTCGTAACACTCAGAGTGCCAAAAGCCCGGCAGCGTTTTCACGCTCCCGGGCTTTTTGTTTTTGAATCTAAAGTTTTTTGACGCGTCGTCGATACATTGTTTATACGAACCACAGAATTCTGATGAGGTACAACATGAATCCAATGTTAGCCCTTCGCCAATACCAGAAGATTGGCGCTCAGGCGCAAACTTCCGAAGCCAGCCCGCATCGTCTGGTGCAGATGCTGATGGAAGGCGGCCTGGATCGTATTGCCCAGGCCAAAGGCGCGATGGAGCGCAAGGATATTCCGAACAAGGGCATTCTGATCGGCAAGGCCATTGGCATCATCGGTGGTCTGCGCGAAGGTCTGGACCTGGAAAATCAGGCCGACTCGGTGACTGAGCTGGATAATCTTTACGCCTACATGATGAAACGCCTGGCTGAAGCCAATCTCAGGACCGATCCAAAGATTCTCGACGAAGTCGCCGATCTGCTTCGCACGGTCAAAGACGGTTGGGATGCCATTGGCGCACCTGCTCCCCAGTTCTAAGGAGATCACCATGAGTCTTGTCTTGCAGCGAATCGAACAAACCCGGGATGCCCTCGTGGGTGCATTGGCCGAGCGCAACTGGGAAGCCATTGGTGAATTGGACCTGGCTTGCCGTTCCTGCATGGAAGATGTCTTGAGTGAAGCTTCGGTGGACGAGGCCGCGTTGCGCGACAACCTTGAGGAGTTGCTGGGGGTGTATAAACAGCTTCTGGAGGCAGCGACGGGGGAGCGCCAAGCGATAGTCGACGAGATGTCGCAGATCCACCAAGCGCAGAGCGCGGCAAAGGTTTACCATCTGTTTGGTTAAACCCCCAGTTAATCCAAACATAGTGCGCCATAAATTTGACTGTGCACGGTTTTTTGACTTAACTAGTGGCTGGTTCCAGATTTCAGGCGTCTACAGGCATAACGTGTCTGCAAGCGTCTAGCTTGCCCCTCATTTTGGGCATTGAGTTGACTAGGGAAGTTGCTATTGCATGTGGCGTGAAACCAAAATTCTGCTGATTGATGACGATAGCGTCCGCCGCCGCGATTTGGCGGTGATTTTAAATTTTCTTGGCGAAGAAAATTTACCCTGTGGCAGCCATGACTGGCAGCAGGCTGTCGGCTCTTTGTCATCAAGTCGTGAAGTAATCTGTGTCCTCATCGGGACGGTAAATGCTCCTGGTGCACTTTTGGGCCTGTTAAAGACACTCTCAACCTGGGATGAGTTCCTTCCAGTTTTGTTAATGGGTGATAATTCTTCCATTGACTTGCCGGAAGACCAGCGTCGTCGAGTGCTTTCGACTCTCGAAATGCCACCCAGCTACAGCAAATTGCTCGACTCGCTGCACCGTGCACAGGTCTATCGCGAGATGTATGACCAGGCGCGTGAGCGCGGTCGTCACCGTGAACCCAATCTTTTCCGTAGCCTCGTCGGCACCAGCCGGGCGATTCAACACGTCCGCCAGATGATGCAGCAAGTGGCCGACACTGATGCCAGCGTGCTGATCCTCGGTGAGTCAGGGACCGGCAAGGAAGTGGTCGCGCGCAACCTGCACTACCATTCCAAACGGCGTGATGCGCCGTTCGTGCCTGTCAACTGCGGTGCTATTCCGGCCGAGCTGCTCGAAAGCGAATTGTTCGGTCACGAGAAGGGCGCCTTCACCGGAGCGATCACCAGTCGCGCCGGGCGTTTCGAGCTGGCCAACGGCGGTACCTTGTTCCTTGACGAAATCGGCGACATGCCGTTACCGATGCAGGTCAAACTGCTGCGTGTCTTGCAGGAACGTACCTTCGAGCGCGTGGGCAGCAACAAGACCCAAAGCGTCGATGTGCGGATCATTGCGGCGACCCACAAGAATCTCGAAAGCATGATCGAGATCGGCACTTTCCGCGAAGACCTCTACTATCGCTTGAACGTGTTCCCGATCGAGATGGCACCGTTGCGCGAACGCGTCGAAGACATTCCGTTGCTGATGAACGAGTTGATCTCGCGCATGGAGCACGAGAAGCGCGGTTCGATCCGTTTCAATTCGGCGGCGATCATGTCGCTGTGTCGTCATGGCTGGCCGGGCAACGTTCGCGAGCTTGCCAACCTGGTGGAGCGCATGGCGATCATGCATCCGTACGGGGTGATCGGCGTGGTCGAATTGCCGAAAAAATTCCGCTACGTCGATGACGAAGATGAGCAACTGGTCGACAGCCTGCGCAGCGATCTTGAAGAACGGGTGGCCATCAACGGTCATACCCCGGACTTCACCGCCAATGCCCTGCTGCCGCCGGAGGGCCTGGACCTGAAGGACTACCTCGGTGGTCTGGAGCAAGGGCTGATTCAGCAGGCGCTAGACGATGCCAATGGCATTGTGGCGCGGGCGGCAGAACGGCTGCGTATTCGTCGTACCACGTTGGTGGAGAAGATGCGCAAGTACGGCATGAGTCGTCGAGACGGTGATGAACAGGCGGATGATTGACGCCTGTTTTTCAACTCCTTCACTTATAAGGAGTTTTTTTTAGGCACGGGTATTGCTATGTCCCTCGCAACGTTCCGTTTAACTGACGGTCAACCCTGCGAGAGAGTCCGATGCCCCAAGCCGCCCAGATGTCTCCTGCCCTTGATGCTTCGGGGCAACCGTCGTCCGTAGAGCAGGCAAGTCGGCTTGGCCTTGAGCAGGCATTTGCGCTGTTCAGCCAGATGTCGAGCCAATTGACCGATTCCTACAGCATGCTCGAAGCCCGGGTCACCGAACTCAAGGGCGAGCTGGCGGTGGTCAGTGCTCAGCGCATGCAAGAGCTGGCGGAAAAAGAACGTCTGGCCAATCGCCTGCAAAACCTCCTCGATCTGTTGCCCGGCGGCGTCATCGTCATCGACGCCCAAGGCATCGTGCGCGAAGCGAATCCCGCTGCGAGTGAGCTGCTCGGGCTGCCTCTGGAAGGCGAGTTGTGGCGTCATGTGATTGCTCGATGCTTTGCGCCGCGCGAAGACGACGGCCACGAAATCTCTCTCAAGGACGGTCGGCGTCTGTCAATCGCTACCCGTTCGCTGGACGCCGAGCCTGGTCAGTTGGTGCTGCTCAACGACCTGACTGAAACCCGTCATCTGCAAGATCAACTGGCTCGCCACGAACGCCTGTCGTCTCTGGGGCGTATGGTGGCCTCGTTGGCTCATCAGATTCGCACGCCGTTGTCCGCTGCGCTGCTCTACGCCAGTCATTTGACTGAGCAGGCGTTGCCGGTCGAGACCCAGCAGCGTTTTGCCGGGCGCCTGAAAGAGCGTCTGCATGAACTCGAGCACCAGGTTCGCGACATGCTGGTGTTCGCTCGCGGCGAGTTGCCGCTGACCGATCGCGTGAGTCCCAGGATGCTGATGCAGGCGCTGCAAGCGGCGGCGCTGACTCACGTTCAGGACTTGCCGATTCGCTGGCAGTGCGACAGTCATGCCGGTGAGTTGTTGTGCAATCGCGACACCTTGGTCGGGGCGATCCTCAACCTGATCGAGAACGCCATCCAGGCCAGCGCCGGCGGCGTTCGTTTGAAGGTTCACCTGTATACCCGTGGCAACAATCTGCGCCTGTGCGTCAGCGACCGCGGCAGCGGTATCGACACCAAGGTACTGGCGCGTCTGGGTGAACCGTTTTTCACCACTAAAACCACCGGCACCGGCCTGGGCCTGACCGTGGTCAAGGCAGTCGTCCGTGCCCATCAGGGAGAATTGCAATTGCGCTCGCGGCCGGGTCGCGGCACTTGCGCGCAGGTGATTTTGCCGCTTTTTTCGGGTGATCAACCCGGCGCTCAGGGAGCGAAGTGAAGGACATGACGATCAAGGTTTTACTGGTCGAGGATGACCGCGCACTGCGGGAAGCATTGGCCGATACGCTGCTGCTTGCCGGGCACGATTACACGGCGGTCGGTTCGGCGGAAGAGGCGCTGACGGCGGTCGGCGCCGAGGCATTTGGTCTGGTGCTCAGCGATGTCAACATGCCGGGCATGGATGGTCACCAACTGCTTGGGTTGCTGCGGGCTCGTCAGCCACAATTGCCTGTATTACTGATGACCGCTCACGGTGCGGTCGAGCGGGCGGTCGACGCCATGCGTCAGGGCGCGGTGGACTATCTGGTCAAACCCTTCGAGCCCAAAGCCTTGCTTGATCTGGTCGCTCGTCACGCACTGGGCAGTCAGGGCGCGACCGAGGGCGAAGGACCTGTGGCGTTCGAGCCCGCCAGTGCGCAATTGCTCGAATTGGCCGCGCGGGTGGCGCGCAGTGACTCCACGGTATTGATCTCCGGTGAGTCCGGAACCGGCAAGGAAGTGCTGGCGCGTTACATCCATCAGCATTCTCATCGCGCCACTCAGCCATTCATTGCGATCAACTGCGCAGCGATCCCGGACAACATGCTTGAAGCCACCTTGTTCGGTCACGAAAAGGGCTCGTTCACAGGCGCCATTGCGGCGCAGGCCGGCAAGTTCGAGCAGGCCGATGGCGGCACGATCCTGCTCGATGAAATTTCCGAAATGCCCCTAAGTCTGCAGGCCAAGTTACTGCGCGTATTGCAGGAGCGTGAAGTCGAGCGAGTCGGCGCACGCAAACCAATCACGCTGGACATTCGAGTGGTCGCCACCACCAACCGTGACCTGGCCGCCGAAGTGGCGGCGGGGCGTTTTCGTGAAGACCTTTACTATCGCCTGTCGGTATTCCCGCTGGCCTGGCGTCCGCTGCGCGAGCGCACCGCCGATATCCTGCCGCTGGCCGAGCGACTGCTGGCCAAACACGTCAATAAAATGAAGCATGCCGCGGCAAAGCTTTCGCCCGAGGCGCAAGTTTGCCTGATCGCTTATCCGTGGCCGGGCAACGTGCGTGAGCTGGATAACGCGATCCAGCGGGCTTTGATTCTGCAGCAAGGCGGCTTGATCCAGCCGCAGGATTTTTGCCTAGCCGGGCCTGTGGCGTGCGCGCCATTGCCGCCATTGGTGTCGACCTCCACGCGGGCCGTAACCGTCGAAGCCGAACCGGCGGGCGCCCTCGGCGATGACCTGCGGCGCCGTGAATTTCAGATGATCATCGACACCTTGCGTTCCGAGCGCGGCCGTCGCAAAGAGGCCGCCGAACGACTGGGCATCAGCCCGCGCACCTTGCGCTACAAGCTGGCGCAGATGCGCGATGCCGGAATGGACGTGGAAGGCTACTTGTTCGCCACCTGAGAGTTGATGCAAGCAAAATCTGGAAGCACGCCTTTGTGGTGAGGGAGTTTTGTAGTGAGGGAGCTTTTGTGGCGAGGGGGCTTGCCCCCGTTGGAGCGCGAAGCGGTCCTTCTTTTTGCTGTGTGCTCAGATTTTGCGACTGCTGCGCAGCCGAACGGGGGCAAGCCCCCTCGCCACAAAGGGCTCGCTCCCACCCTGGTTTGCGGTTAAGGCAAAGCATGGAAGGCTTTTGTTTCAAGCGATCACCGAGCTGGCACCCTTGTTGCTAACACCTGACTACCCGCCGAGTGAGTGTCAAAAAATTGCGGGTAGCCGTAGCTTCGTCAAAGAGAGAAACCATGAGCCAAGGTATTGAATTCAATCGGTTGATGCTGGATATGCGCTCCATGCAAATGGATGCCATGTCTGCGCCGAAATCGACTGCCGCAGTCCCTGAATTGGGTGGCAGCAGCTTTTCCGACATGCTCGGTCAGGCCGTCAATAAAGTGAACGAGACCCAGCAGGCATCCACTCAGTTGGCCAGTGCTTTCGAGATCGGTAAAAGCGGCGTCGACCTGACGGACGTGATGATTTCCTCGCAGAAGGCCAGCGTGTCTTTTCAAGCGTTGACCCAAGTGCGTAACAAGCTGGTTCAGGCATACCAAGACATCATGCAGATGCCGGTTTAAGGACGAGATTGAGTCATGGCAGAAGCAATCGCCGATAATGTTCCGGCCAAGGCCACTCCAATAGACGGCAAACCGCCGCTGTTCGGGTTGTCCTTCCTGGAAAACCTCTCCGAGATGACCATGTTGCGTCAGGTGGGCCTGTTGGTCGGCCTGGCCGCGAGCGTGGCGATTGGTTTTGCCGTGGTGTTGTGGTCCCAGCAGCCAGACTACCGGCCTCTGTACGGCAGCCTTGCCGGTATGGACGCCAAGCAGGTCATGGAAACCCTGGCCGCCGCCGACATTCCCTATACCGTTGAACCGAACTCCGGTGCCTTGCTGGTCAAGGCCGAGGACCTTTCCCGTGCGCGGCTCAAGCTCGCGGGCGCTGGTGTCACTCCCAGCGACGGCAACATCGGTTTCGAGATTCTCGACAAGGAACAAGGGCTGGGTACCAGTCAGTTCATGGAAGCGACCCGTTATCGTCGTGGCCTTGAAGGCGAACTGGCACGGACCATTTCCAGCTTGAACAACGTCAAAGGTGCACGCGTGCACCTGGCGATTCCGAAAAGCTCGGTGTTCGTGCGTGACGAACGCAAGCCCAGCGCTTCGGTTCTGGTTGAACTCTATTCCGGTCGCTCGCTGGAGCCGGGCCAGGTTGTCGCCATCGTCAATCTGGTGGCGACCAGCGTTCCGGAACTGAGCAAGTCCCAGATCACTGTGGTCGATCAGAAGGGCAACCTGCTGTCGGATCAGGCGGAAAACTCCGAACTGACCATGGCCGGCAAGCAATTCGATTACAGCCGTCGCATGGAAAGCATGCTGACTCAGCGTGTGCACAACATCCTGCAACCGGTGTTGGGCAATGATCGCTATAAAGCCGAAGTGTCTGCCGATGTGGACTTCAGCGCCGTCGAGTCGACTTCCGAGCAGTTCAACCCCGATCAACCGGCGTTGCGCAGTGAGCAATCGGTCAACGAACAGCGCACCGCCAGCAATGGCCCGCAAGGTGTACCGGGTGCTCTGAGCAACCAGCCGCCATCGCCGGCCTCGGCGCCGCAAACCACCGGTGGCGCTACCGCGTCGGCCGGCATGGTGCAGCCAGGCCAGCCATTGCTCGATGCCAATGGTCAGCAAATCATGGACCCGGCCACCGGCCAGCCGATGCTGGCGCCGTACCCGGCGGACAAGCGTCAACAATCCACCAAGAACTTCGAACTCGACCGTTCCATCAGCCACACCAAACAACAGCAGGGCCGTTTGAATCGCCTGTCGGTGTCGGTGGTGGTGGATGATCAGGTCAAGGTCAACGCGGCCAACGGCGAAACGACTCGCGCGCCGTGGAGCGCCGATGAATTGGCGCGCTTCACTCGCCTGGTACAGGACGCGGTCGGTTTCGACGCCAGTCGTGGCGACAGCGTCAGTGTGATCAACATGCCGTTCTCCGCTGAGCGCGGTGAAGTGATTGCCGAGATTCCGTTCTATTCCCAGCCGTGGTTCTGGGACATCGTCAAGCAAGTGCTGGGTGTGTTGTTCATCCTGGTGCTGGTGTTCGGTGTGCTGCGTCCGGTGCTCAACAACATCACCGGTGGCGGCAAAGACAAGCAACTCGCAGGCCTGGGCAGTGACGTCGAGCTCGGTGGCATGGGCGGCCTGGATGGTGAACTGTCCAACGACCGCGTCAGCCTCGGTGGCCCGACCAGCATCCTGCTGCCGAGCCCGAGCGAAGGCTATGACGCACAGTTGAACGCAATCAAGAGTCTGGTGGCAGAAGATCCGGGTCGCGTGGCCCAGGTCGTGAAAGAGTGGATTAACGCAGATGAGTGATAACCGAGCCGTTGCCGCCAAACTGACCAAGGTCGACAAAGCCGCGATTCTGCTGCTGTCCCTCGGTTCCACCGATGCTGCGCAAGTGCTGCGCCACATGGGGCCCAAAGAAGTCCAGCGTGTTGGCGTGGCGATGGCCCAGATGGGCAACGTTCACCGCGAGCAGGTCGAACAGGTGATGAGCGAATTCGTCGACATCGTCGGCGACCAGACCAGCCTGGGCGTCGGCTCCGATGACTACGTGCGCAAAATGCTCACTCAGGCATTGGGCGAAGACAAGGCCAACGGCCTGATCGACCGGATCCTGCTGGGTGGCAATACCAGTGGTCTCGACAGCCTGAAGTGGATGGAGCCGCGCGCCGTCGCCGATGTGATTCGTTACGAGCACCCGCAGATCCAGGCCATCGTGGTCGCCTACCTCGACCCGGATCAGGCCGGTGAGGTGCTGGGCAACTTCGACCACAAGGTCCGGTTGGACATCATCCTGCGAGTCTCTTCGCTGAACACCGTGCAACCGGCAGCCCTGAAAGAACTCAACCAGATTCTCGAGAAGCAGTTCTCCGGCAACTCGAATGCCTCGCGCACCACCCTGGGTGGCATCAAGCGTGCGGCCGACATCATGAACTTCCTCGACAGTTCGATCGAAGGTCAGCTGATGGACTCGATCCGCGAAGTCGACGAAGACCTGTCCGGTCAGATCGAAGACCTCATGTTCGTGTTCAACAACTTGTCCGATGTCGACGACCGCGGCATTCAGGCGCTGTTGCGCGAAGTGTCCTCGGACGTCCTGGTGCTGGCCCTCAAAGGCTCGGACGAAGGCGTCAAGGAGAAGATCTTCAAGAACATGTCCAAACGGGCGGCCGAACTGTTGCGCGACGACCTCGAGGCCAAAGGCCCGGTACGCGTCAGCGACGTGGAAACCGCACAGAAAGAAATCCTCACCATTGCCCGCCGTATGGCCGAAGCCGGAGAAATCGTTCTCGGCGGGAAGGGCGGCGAAGAGATGATCTAAGGTCACTATGTCGTCCAAACATGATGAGTCTCATACCGACCTGATCCGTGCCAAGGACGTCGGTGGTTTCGATATCTGGTCGCTGCCCAGTTTCGATCCGTTTGTGCCGGAACCCGAACCGGAGCCAGAACCCGAACCGCCGGAAATGGAAGAAGTGCCGCTGGAAGAAGTCCAGCCGCTGACCCTTGAAGAGCTCGAGAGCATTCGTCAGGAGGCCTACAACGAAGGCTTCGCTGTTGGCGAAAAAGAAGGTTTCCACAGCACCACGCTCAAGGTCCGTCAGGAAGCCGAAGTGGCCCTGGCGGCCAAGATCACTGGCCTGGAACAACTGATGGCCAACCTGTTCGAGCCGATTGCCGAGCAGGACACGCAGATCGAAAAATCGCTGGTCGACCTTGTGCAGCACATCACCAGGCAGGTGATTCAGCGCGAGCTGGCCATCGACTCGACGCAGATCGAACACGTCATGCGCCAAGCGCTCAAGCTCTTGCCGCTGGGGGTGGGCAATGTGCGGCTGTACATCAATCCGCAGGATTTCGAACAAGTCAAAGCCCTGCGCGAGCGCCATGAAGAAACCTGGCGCATCGTCGAGGACGAGTCCTTGTTGCCGGGCGGTTGCCGGATCGAGACCGAACACAGCCGCATCGATGCCACCATCGAAACCCGTGTTACCCAAGTCATGGCCAAGCTGTTCGATCAATTGCACGATCAGGCGCTGCACCCGGCCGCACCGGACCTGAGCCTGGAACTGCCAATCGACGAAAAACCCGCGGTTGCACCGGTCGACCCGACACTGGACGCTCCCGATGCGCCTTGACCGCACCAGCTTCGCCAAGCGCCTCGGTAGTTACGCCGAGGCCACGGAGCTTGCCGGTGCGCCGATCCTCGAAGGTCGCCTGCTGCGCATGGTCGGCCTGACCCTCGAAGCCGAAGGCTTGCGCGCCGCCATGGGCAGCCGCTGCATGGTCATCAACGATGACAGCTATCACCCGGTGCAGGTCGAAGCCGAGGTCATGGGTTTCTCTGGCAGCAAAGTCTTTCTGATGCCGGTCGGCAGCGTCGCCGGCATCGCCCCCGGTGCCCGTGTGGTGCCCCTGGCTGATACCGGTCGCTTGCCGATGGGCATGAGTATGCTTGGGCGGGTACTCGATGGCGCCGGGCGTGCGCTGGATGGCAAGGGTGGCATGAAGGCTGAGGACTGGGTGCCGATGGACGGCCCGACCATCAACCCGCTCAAGCGCGAACCCATCAGCGAGCCGCTGGACGTGGGCATTCGCTGCATCAACGGTTTGTTGACGGTCGGTCGCGGTCAGCGGCTCGGGCTGTTCGCCGGTACTGGCGTGGGCAAGAGTGTGCTGCTGGGCATGATGACCCGCTTCACCGAGGCCGACATCATCGTGGTTGGCCTGATCGGTGAGCGGGGGCGTGAAGTCAAAGAGTTCATCGAACACATTCTCGGTGAAGAAGGCCTCAAGCGTTCGGTGGTGGTGGCGTCGCCAGCAGACGATGCGCCGCTGATGCGTCTGCGCGCGGCCATGTACTGCACGCGAATCGCCGAGTATTTTCGCGACAAGGGCAAAAATGTCCTGTTGCTCATGGATTCCCTGACCCGTTTCGCCCAGGCCCAGCGGGAAATCGCCCTGGCCATCGGCGAACCTCCAGCGACCAAGGGCTATCCGCCGTCAGTGTTCGCCAAGTTGCCGAAACTGGTGGAGCGGGCCGGTAACGCTGAAAAGGGCGGCGGTTCGATCACCGCGTTCTACACGGTATTGTCCGAAGGCGACGATCAGCAAGACCCGATCGCCGACTCGGCGCGAGGTGTGCTTGACGGGCACATCGTGCTGTCCCGGCGTCTGGCCGAGGAAGGGCATTACCCGGCCATCGATATCGAAGCCTCCATCAGCCGGGTCATGCCGTCGGTGGTAGGCATCAAGCACATGAACCACGCGCAGACGTTCAAGCAATACTGGTCGCGCTATCAGCAGAGCCGCGATTTGATCAGTGTCGGCGCCTATGTATCCGGCGGTGATCGGGAAACCGATACCGCGATCAGTCTGCAACCGGCCATGACCATGTACCTGCGCCAGGGTTTGAATGACAACATCAGCATGGGCGCCAGCGAGAACCATCTCGCTTCGATCTTTGCGCCAGCGCCGGGCGGTTGACCCGTCATGGCCTCTAGCCGCGCAGCACGTCTGGCGCCTGTGGTGGAAATGGCTGAAAAGGCCGAAAAGACCGCTGTCCTGCGCCTGGGGCACTTTCAGGGCCAGGTTCGCCTGGCGGAAAGCAAACTCGCCGACCTGGAAAACTTTCGCCTCGAATACCAGGAACAATGGATCGTACGCGGCAGTGGCGGCGTGTCGGGCCAGTGGTTGCTGGGTTATCAGGGCTTTCTCGCGCAATTGGGCACGGCCATCGACCAGCAGCGTCAGAGCCTGAACTGGCACCAGAATAACCTGAACAAATCCCGGGATGCCTGGCAGCAGGCGTTTGCCCGAGTCGAAGGCTTGCGCAAACTGGTTCAGCGCTACAGGGATGAAGCGCGGCAACTGGAAGACAAGCGCGAGCAGAAACTGCTCGATGAGCTGTCCCAGCGGTTGCCGCGTCAGGATCCGTATTGAATCAGGTAGCCCGCGTTATCGTTCTTCGCGGGCAAGCCTCGCGCCTACAGAGGCCGTGTCGAACGACAACGGTGTGTTCGACCATTTTTCGTAGGAGCGAGGCTTGCCCGCGAAGGCGATTTCACAAACCGAACAACTCTTCAGCCTTGCTCCAGCCCCCAACAGGTGCTAAACCTTGTACACGTACGTATGTTCGCCAATGACAAGGAAGCCGTGAAATGTCAGTCGTTACAGAAGTATCCCCGGATGGGCAAAAGCTGACGATTTCGATCAAGGGTCGATTCGATTTTGGTCGGCATCAGGAGTTTCGTGAGTCCTACGAGCGACTCAACAAGAAACCCGAATCCATAGTCGTGGACCTCAAGGAAGCCACCTATCTCGACAGCTCCGCGCTGGGCATGTTGCTCCTGCTGCGTGATCACGCCGGTGGCGACAGCTCCGATATTCGCGTCGTCAACAGCAGTTCCGATGTGAAGAAAATCCTCGCCATTTCCAATTTCGACAAGCTGTTCGACATCAGTTGACCGTCATGCAGTCGCTCGAACCGCTGACGATTCTGATCGCCGAAGACAGCGCGGCCGATCGCTTGCTGCTGTCGACGATCGTCCGGCGTCAGGGCCATGAGGTGTTGACGGCTGCCGATGGCGCCGAGGCGGTCGAAGTATTCCGCTCGCAGCGACCGCATCTGGTACTGATGGACGCCATGATGCCGGTCATGGACGGTTTCGAGGCTGCGCAGCAGATCAAGGCGCTGGCCGGCGAAACCCTGGTGCCGATCATCTTTTTGACGTCGCTGACCGAAAGCGAAGCGCTGGCCCGTTGTCTGGAGGCCGGAGGCGACGATTTTCTGGCAAAGCCTTACAACCAGGTGATCCTCGCGGCCAAGATCAAGGCCATGGATCGCTTGCGACGTTTGCAGGCAACTGTGCTGGAACAGCGAGACCTGATCGCCAGGCACCACGATTACCTGCTCAACGAACAACGGGTGGCCAAAGCCGTGTTCGACAAGGTCGCCCACTCCGGTTGCCTGAATGCCCCGAACATCCGTTACCTGCAATCGCCCTACGCGCTGTTCAACGGCGATCTGTTGCTGGCCGCGTTCACCCCGGCTGGCGACATGCATGTGCTGCTCGGTGATTTTACCGGCCATGGTTTGCCGGCCGCGGTCGGTGCCATGCCGTTGGCCGAAGTCTTCTATGGCATGACGGCCAAAGGTTACGGTTTGTCCGAAACCCTGCGCGAGATGAACGCCAAGCTCAAACGTATTCTGCCGGTGGACATGTTCTGCTGTGCGGCGCTGCTGTGCCTGAGCTTTCAGCGAGGGTCGGTGGAGGTCTGGAACGGCGGAATGCCGGACGGTTACCTGCACAATATCGCCAGTGGCGAGCGCACGGCGCTGACGGCACGGCACTTGCCGCTGGGGGTACTGAGCTCGCAAACCTTCGATGATCGCACCGAGGTGTTTCCGATGGCCGTCGGCGATCGGGTGTTCCTGCTGTCCGATGGGGTGATCGATACTTGTGATGCCAATGAGCAGTTGTTCGGCGTAGAGCGGCTGGAACAAGTGTTTGCAGCCAATCGCCAGCCCGACGCACTGTTTGAAGAAATCGAGCAGGCACTACGGGACTTTCGTGGCGAAGCTCGTGATGACGTGAGCATGGTCGAGGTCCGTCTGCTGGAGGCCGCGCAACTGAGCCCGCCGACGCCGGTGTATTCCGATAGCGGCCAGTCTTGCCCGCTGGACTGGTCGGTGAGTTTCGAGTTCCGCGCCGCCACCCTCAAGCGCTTCAATCCACTGCCGTACTTGTTGCAGTTGCTGCTTGAGGTGCATGGTTTGCGGGCTCAGAGCGGCGCGCTTTACAGTGTGCTGGCAGAGCTTTATTCCAATGCCCTGGAGCATGGCGTGCTGGGCCTGGATTCGAGTTTGAAACGCGATGCGGCAGGTTTTGCGCGTTATTATCAACAGCGCAATGCACGCCTGGACGAGTTGCGCGATGGCTATGTGCGGGTGCATTTGCAGGTGACGCCAAAAGGCGAGGGCGGTTGCCTGGTGGTCCGGGTCGAGGACAGTGGCAAAGGCTTCGATGTGGCGCGGGTCATGGCGCGTCCCCTCGATGATGTCCGTCTGTCAGGCCGAGGGGTCAATTTGATTCGCCAGTTGAGCGATCATGCGACCTGGTCCGATAATGGTCGCAGTGCTCGCGTGGAGTTTTTCTGGGAGGCTCTGGCATAATGCCAGGCGTTCTTGATCAAGGAGTGAACAAGTGGACAACACACATCTGGACCGCGACGTGCTGAGCGCGTTGCAGGAAGTGATGGAGGACGGGTATCCAGAATTGCTCGATACCTTTCTCGCCGATTCCGAAGAGCGTTTGAGTCTGCTGCGGCAAGTTGACGATGCCGATAAACTGGGCGCCACGGCGCACAGTTTCAAAGGCAGCAGCAGCAATATGGGCGCTACCCGGCTGGCTGAGTTATGCAATGAACTGGAACAGCGAGCCAAGCAAAAAAGCCTTGAAGGCATTGAAGCGCTAGTCGGGGAAATTGACGGCGAATTCGCGATTGTCCGGCCTCTCTACGAAGCGGAGCGTCAACGCTCCCTGGCTGAATAAAGCAACCGTCCGGGTAGCAGCTGGCGAAACCTGGCTGCGAAGCAGTCGTGAATCCGCCTGACACATTCTGCCTGACGTATCGCAACTTCATTTTACGACTGCTGCGCAGCCGAACGCAGGCTTCGCCAGCGCTACAGATCGCATTACCCCATAGCCGTCCGGCGCTTTTACCGACCAGTGAATCAAACTGGCTCGACCCTTGCAGTGAACTTGCTCAACTGTACCTACGATCCCAGTGCAGCGGAGACCGTTTTATGCCCGTTACCCCAAACATTCTTCTTCAGGCCGCTACGACGGCCAAGGCCCAAGCCGCGTCCGCCAATGCCCCGGCGCTGACCGCTGAGCCCGGGGACAAGGCCTCCAGCTTCGCTCAGGTCTATGCCAATCAGGCGCAGACTAAACCCGGCGCGATGGCGGACAGCTCGGCTAAACCGGCACGCGACAAAGTCTCGGACAACGTCGACAAAAAGGACGCGAGTAACGACAAGTCTGCCGCCCCGGAACCGACGGTTGCCGATAGCGGCAAATCCTTGCCCGCCGATAAACCGGCGCAGGCTGACCACACGACGGTCAGCGATGATGCGTCGGAATCGGCCGAGGCGTCGACGCCGGTGGCTGATTCCGCGCCTGTCGATCCGGCCCTCGACCCTGCATTGATCCAGCCAGTGATGCCAGCCGCTGTACCGCAAACCCCGGCAGTCGTGGCCACTGTGCAACCCGTTGAAGCACCTGCCGCCGTGGTTACCGCGGCAGCGGCGCAGACTGTTGCAACCCTCGATCCGGATTTCGATCCCGAAGCCGATCCTCTCGATGCCCTGCCAGCCGTGCGCATGGCCATGGAGCAGGGCGGGCACGTTTCACCCGCCAGCCAGGCCCAGCCCAAAGCGGCACCGACCCCGGCTCAAATCGATGGCGAGCCAACGTCGGCGCAGAACTTTGCCACGGGGATGTCGAACATGCTCGATGTGCAAGCCGATCAGGACAGCACCAGCCAGGGCGGCGAGAAGGCTTTCAGCGGCTTGATCGATGACGGCCTCAAGGATCTCAAGTCCGCCAGCAGCGACACCCGCGTCGATGATTTCGCCAACCGTCTGGCGGCACTGACACAGGCGGCAACGCCCAAGACTGCCAATGCATTACCGGTGAACCAGCCCATCGCCATGCATCAAAGCGGCTGGACCGAAGAGGTGGTCAACCGGGTCATGTACCTGTCCAGCGCCAATCTCAAGGCGGCCGACATTCAGTTGCAACCGGCCGAGCTGGGACGCCTGGATATTCGGGTGAACATGGTGCCGGATCAGCAGACCCAAGTGACCTTCATGAGTGCCCATCCGAGCGTTCGCGAAGCGCTCGACGGGCAAATGCATCGCCTGCGTGACATGTTCGCGCAACAGGGCATGGGCCAGGTCGACGTCAACGTTTCCGATCAGTCCCGTGGCTGGCAGGGGCAGGGTCAGGAGCAGGCTCAACAAGGGCAGGGTGGGCGTACCAACGCCAATGGCGGTCGCCTCGAGTCTGCCGATGAAGAGCTTCCCGCGACTGTCGCCGAGGTGGCCGCCAACACCACCAGCGTGATTGGCTCCAGCGCCGTCGATTATTACGCCTGATCAAACGCAATACCCCTGTAGGAGCGAGGCTTGCCCGCGAAGAACGATAACGCGGTTTAACCGATAAACCGCGTTATCGTTCTTCGCGGGCAAGCCTCGCTCCCACGGTTCCTTGGATCTAAGCCTGCGCCTCAACTCCCTCCCGACACTTCTGGCATAACACTTGCTCTGGCCTTGCCGTGCGACTGTGAAAACCCGAATAGTGACGGATTATTGGCATGGCTAAGAGCGACGCAGCACCCGTGAAAGACCCCGCAACCAAAGGCAAAATCAAGCTGATCATTGTGATCGTCGTGGCCTTGTTGCTGGCGATCGGCTTGTCCGTGGGGGCGACCTGGTTCTTCATGCACAGCGCCCAGAGCAAACCTGCCCCCGCGGCTGAAACGGCGGTGATTGGCAAGCAGCCAGCGATCTTCGAACCCATGGCGCCGGCCTTCGTGGCTAACTACAACCAGAACGGCCGTCAGCGCTACATGCAGGTGAGCATTACCCTGCAGGGCCGCAATCAGGCTGATCTGGAAGCGCTCAAAGTCCACATGCCGGTAATTCGCAATAACCTGGTGATGCTGTTTTCCGGTCAGGATTTCGCCACGCTGGCGACGCCGGTCGGCCAGGAAATGTTGCGTCAGAAGGCCACGGCCAGCGTCCAGGAAGTGGCGCAGAAAGAGCTTGGCAAAGTGGTGATCGAACAGTTGCTTTTCACTAATTTCGTACTGCAGTAGGAACACGACATGGCCGTGCAGGACCTGCTGTCCCAGGATGAGATCGATGCGCTGTTGCATGGTGTCGACGATGGTCTGGTACAGACCGATAACGCTGCCGAACCCGGCAGCGTCAAAAGCTACGACCTGACCAGCCAGGATCGCATCGTCCGTGGACGCATGCCGACCCTGGAAATGATCAACGAGCGTTTCGCCCGCTACACCCGCATCAGCATGTTCAACATGCTGCGCCGCTCGGCGGACGTTGCCGTCGGTGGCGTGCAGGTGATGAAGTTCGGCGAATACGTGCACTCGCTGTACGTACCGACCAGTCTCAACCTGGTCAAGATCAAACCCTTGCGCGGCACCGCGCTGTTCATCCTCGACGCCAAACTGGTGTTCAAGCTGGTGGACAACTTCTTCGGCGGCGATGGCCGTCACGCGAAGATCGAAGGGCGTGAATTCACCCCCACCGAGCTGCGTGTGGTGCGCATGGTGCTGGAGCAGGCCTTCGTCGATTTGAAGGAAGCCTGGCAGGCGATCATGGAAGTGAACTTCGAGTACATCAACTCGGAAGTGAACCCGGCCATGGCCAACATCGTCGGCCCGAGCGAAGCGGTTGTGGTGTCGACGTTCCACATCGAACTCGATGGTGGTGGCGGTGACCTGCACGTGACCATGCCGTACTCGATGATCGAGCCGGTGCGCGAAATGCTCGACGCCGGCTTCCAGTCGGACCTCGACGATCAGGACGAACGCTGGATCAATGCCTTGCGCCAGGATGTGCTGGACGTTGATGTGCCGATCGGCGCCACCGTGGCCCGCCGTCAGCTGCGCCTTCGCGACATCCTGCATATGCAGCCCGGGGACATTATTCCGGTCGAAATGCCGGAAGAAATGATCATGCGCGCCAACGGCGTGCCGGCCTTCAAGGTCAAGATGGGCTCGCACAAAGGCAACCTCGCGTTGCAAGTGATCGAGCCGATCGAGCGCCGCTGACCGGCGCTCTTGTTTCCCCCTTTAATTGACTGCTCTTGAGTGAGCAGGTGCCCGCCGAGGACAAATGATGAACGACGATATGAACGCCCAGGACGACCAGGCACTGGCTGATGAGTGGGCTGCGGCCCTGGAAGAAACCGGTGACGCCGGGCAGGACGATATCGATGCCTTGCTGGCTGCCGATGCCAGCGGTTCGTCGTCCAACCGCTTGCCAATGGAAGAGTTCGGCAGCGTGCCGAGGAACAACGATCCGGTGACTCTGGATGGTCCGAACCTGGACGTGATCCTCGATATTCCGGTGTCGATTTCCATGGAAGTGGGCAGCACCGATATCAACATCCGCAACCTGCTGCAACTCAACCAGGGGTCGGTGATCGAGCTCGATCGCCTGGCCGGCGAGCCGCTGGACGTGCTGGTCAACGGCACGCTCATCGCTCACGGTGAAGTGGTGGTGGTCAACGAAAAGTTCGGCATCCGCCTGACCGACGTGATCAGCCCAAGCGAACGCATCAAGAAGCTGCGCTGAGTGAAAAAGGTTCCGGGTTTTGTACTGGGGTTAGTGCTGGCCTTGCCATTCAGCGCGTTGGCGGCCGAGCCGGTCACGACAGCTGCAACAGCCGCCGCCACGCCGGCCGTCAGCAGCGGTGTGGCTGGGCAGTTGACGCAATTGGTATTCGGCTTGGTGCTGGTGCTGGGGGTGATTTTCTTCCTCGCCTGGTTGCTGCGCCGGGTCCAGCAGGCCGGGCCGGCCGGCAAGGGGCAGGTGATCGAGCTGATCGGTTCGCGCGCGCTGGGTCCCCGTGACCGTTTGATGCTGGTGCAGGTCGGCACCGAACAGATTCTGCTCGGCCTGAGCCCCGGCAGCATCACCGCATTGCATGTGCTCAAGGAGCCGGTGCAGGTGCCGGACAATGCCGAGAAAGCCACGCCGGAATTTGCCCAGCATCTGCTGAGGATGCTCGGCAAGGATCAGAAGGATAAGAAGTAATGGGTGCGTTACGCATCGTGTTGACGCTGGCCCTGCTGCTGGCCGCGCCGCTGGCGTTCGCCGCCGAGCCGTTGTCGATCCCGGCAATCACCCTGGGCACTAACGCCGAAGGCGCTCAGGAATATTCGGTCAGCCTGCAAATCCTGCTGATCATGACGGCGCTGAGTTTCATTCCGGCGTTCGTCATGCTGATGACCAGTTTCACCCGGATCATCATCGTGTTCTCGATCCTGCGTCAGGCCCTGGGCTTGCAACAGACACCGTCGAACCAGATCCTCACCGGCATGGCGCTGTTTCTGACCATGTTCATCATGGCGCCGGTATTCGATCGAGTGAATCAGGATGCCTTACAGCCGTATCTGGCGGAAAAACTTACCGCACAGGACGCCGTGACCAAGGCCCAGGTGCCGATCAAGGACTTCATGCTGGCCCAGACTCGCAGCAGCGATCTGGAGCTGTTCATGCGTCTTTCCAAACGCACCGACATCGCTTCGCCTGACCAGGCGCCGCTGACGATTCTGGTGCCGGCATTCGTGACTTCGGAGCTGAAAACCGCGTTCCAGATCGGCTTCATGATCTTCATCCCGTTCCTGATCATCGATCTTGTGGTGGCTAGCGTGTTGATGGCGATGGGGATGATGATGCTTTCGCCACTGATCATTTCCCTGCCGTTCAAAATCATGTTGTTCGTGCTGGTGGATGGCTGGGCGTTGATCATCGGTACCTTGGCCAGCAGCTTCGGCGGCGTTTCACCATGACGCCGGAAGTGGCCGTAGACATCTTTCGCGAAGCGCTGTGGCTGACCACCCTGATGGTTGCTGTGCTGGTGATTCCCAGCTTGCTGGTGGGTTTGCTGGTGGCAATGTTCCAGGCCGCCACCCAGATCAACGAACAGACCCTCAGCTTCCTGCCGCGCCTGCTGGTGATGCTGGTGACGCTGATCGTTGCCGGCCCGTGGCTGGTGCAGACTTTCATGGAATACATCCTGCAGCTGTATCACAGCATTCCTCAGGTCATCGGTTAGCCATGTCGCTGCTGCAGTTGACCGACACCCAAATCAGCACTTGGGTGGCAACGTTCATGTTGCCCTTGTTTCGCATCGGTTCGCTGCTGATGGTCATGCCGATTTTCGGCACGACGCTGGTGCCCATTCGCGTGCGTCTGTATTTCGCCCTGGCGATCACCTTGGTGATCGCGCCCGGCCTGCCGCCGATGCCGCCGGTCAATGCCCTGGACCTGAGTGCACTGCTGTTGATTGCCGAGCAGATCATTATTGGCGCGGTGTTGGGTTTCTCGTTGCAGCTGTTCTTCCAGGCTTTCGTGGTTGCCGGACAAATTGTCGCGATCCAGATGGGCATGGGCTTCGCCTCGATGGTCGACCCTGCGAATGGTGTGTCGGTGGCGGTGATCGGGCAGTTCTTCACCATGCTGGTGACCCTGCTGTTCCTGTCGATGAATGGCCATCTGGTGGTGTTCGAAGTGCTCACCGAAAGCTTCACTACGCTGCCGGTCGGCGGCGGCTTGATGGTCCATCATTTCTGGGAACTGGCCGGCAAACTCGGCTGGGTGCTCGGTGCGGCGCTGTTGCTGGTGCTGCCTGCGATCACCGCGTTGCTGGTGGTCAACATTGCGTTTGGCGTGATGACCCGTGCGGCACCGCAGCTGAATATCTTCTCGATCGGCTTCCCGCTGACCCTGGTGCTCGGGCTGTTCATTGTCTGGGTCGGCCTGGCGGACATTCTCAATCAGTATCAGCCGCTGGCCGCCGAGGCTTTGCAGTTGCTACGCGAACTGGCACGGACGCGCTGAGTCATGGCTGAGAGCGAAAGCGGTCAGGACAAAACAGAAGACCCCACGGAGAAACGCAAAAAGGACTCCCGTGAGAAGGGCGAGATTGCGCGCTCCAAGGAACTCAACACCTTGGCGGTCATGCTCGCTGGCGCCGGTGGATTGCTGGTTTTTGGCGGCGCACTGGCACAGGACATGATGGAGCTGATGCGCATGAACTTCTCGCTCTCGCGGGAAGTGATTCTGGATCAGCGCTCCATGGGCACTTATCTGCTGCATTCGGGGCAGATTGCCCTGATTGCGATTCAGCCGGTGATGATCATCATGCTGCTGGCGGCGCTGATCGGTCCGATCTCCCTGGGTGGCTGGCTATTTGCGGCTGGTTCCATGGCACCCAAGTTCAGTCGCATGAATCCGGGGGCGGGCCTGAAACGGATGTTCTCGGCCAAGGCATTGGTGGAGTTGCTCAAGGCCCTGGCAAAGTTTTTCATCGTGTTGTTCGTGGCGTTGGCGGTCTTGTCGGCGGACATCGACGATCTGCTGCGCATCGCCCACGAACCATTGGATCTGGCAATCATTCACAGCCTGCAAGTGGTCGGCTGGAGCACCTTGTGGATGGCTTGCGGGCTGATCATCATCGCGGCGGTCGACGTGCCAGTGCAGCTGTGGGAAAGCCACAAGAAACTGCTGATGACCAAGCAGGAAGTGCGCGACGAGCACAAGGATCAGGAAGGTAAACCGGAGGTCAAGCAGCGCATTCGCCAGTTGCAGCGCGAGATGTCGCAGCGGCGGATGATGGCGGCCATTCCCGAGGCCGACGTGGTCATCACCAACCCGACTCACTACGCCGTAGCCCTCAAGTACGACCCGGACAAAGGCAATGCGCCGGTGCTGTTGGCCAAGGGGAGTGATTTCCTGGCCTTGAAAATCCGCGAAATCGCCGTGGCCAACAATGTGCTGCTGCTTGAGTCGCCGGCACTGGCGCGTTCGATCTACTACTCCACGGAGCTGGAGCAGGAAATCCCCGGTGGGTTGTATCTGGCGGTCGCTCAGGTATTGGCCTACGTCTACCAGATTCGCCAGTACCGCGCGGGCAAGGGCAAGCGTCCGGACCCGCTCCAGGATGATTTGCCGATTCCAGCGGATTTGCGCCGCGATTCCTAAACGCGGAAAGATCGCAGCCTCGTTGCACTCGACAGCTCCTACGCAGCCCCTGCTTGCGCCCTGTAGGAGCTGTCGAGTGCAACGAGGCTGCGATCTTTTGATCTTCCGCACTTGAAAACACCTCTATTCCAAACCCCGGCAAAAGTTGGAAGGCTTCTTGCAATAGCCGCTCTGCGCCTGCTTCAGGCGTCAAAGATTTGCTTTAAAGGAACGGGGAAAACCGGTGGATCGCTCTCAGTTAATCAACACTGCACGCACAAACGTTGCCGACCTCAGTCGGGGCAATCTGGGCGTGCCGCTGTTGCTGCTGGTCATGCTGGCCATGATGATGTTGCCAGTGCCGCCGTTCCTGCTGGACGTGTTTTTCACCTTCAACATTGCCTTGTCCATCGTCGTGTTGCTGGTCTGCGTGTACGCCTTGCGGCCGCTGGATTTTGCCGTGTTCCCGACCATTCTGCTGGTGGCGACGTTGCTGCGACTGGCGTTGAACGTGGCCTCGACGCGAGTGGTAATGCTCCACGGTCAGGATGGCCATGCCGCCGCCGGTAAGGTGATTCAGGCCTTCGGTGAGGTGGTGATCGGCGGTAACTACGTGGTCGGTATCGTGGTCTTCGCGATTTTGATGATCATCAACTTCGTCGTAGTGACCAAGGGTGCCGGGCGGATTTCCGAGGTGAGCGCGCGTTTCACCCTCGACGCAATGCCGGGTAAACAGATGGCGATCGACGCCGACTTGAACGCCGGCCTGATCGACCAGAACCAGGCGAAATTGCGCCGGATGGAAGTGGCCCAGGAAGCCGAGTTCTACGGTTCCATGGACGGTGCCAGCAAGTTCGTGCGCGGTGACGCCATCGCCGGCCTGCTGATTCTGTTCATCAACCTGATCGGCGGCATGGCGGTCGGTATCTTCCAGCACGGCATGACCTTTGGCGATGCCGGTCGGGTGTATGCCTTGTTGACCATCGGTGACGGTTTGGTGGCGCAATTGCCATCACTGTTGTTGTCGACTGCCGCTGCGATCATGGTGACCCGTGCTTCCGGCTCGGAAGACATGGGCAAGCAGATCAATCGTCAGATGTTCGCCTCGCCGAAAGCCTTGGCAGTGGCCGCTGGCTTGATGGCGGTGATGGGCCTGGTGCCGGGCATGCCGCACTTCTCCTTTCTCAGCATGGCCGCCTTGGCAGCCGGCGGCGCTTACCTGTTCTGGAAGAAGCAGAACACAGTCAAGCTTCAGGCCCTGCAAGAGGTCAAGCGTCAGCAGGAGCTGCTGCCATCGCCGTCCCGCGCCCAGGAAACCAAGGAGCTTGGCTGGGATGACGTGACCCCGATCGACATGATTGGCCTGGAAGTCGGTTACCGCCTGATTCCGTTGGTGGATCGCAACCAGGGTGGTCAGTTGCTGGCGCGGATCAAGGGTGTGCGTAAAAAGCTCTCCCAGGACCTGGGTTTCCTGATGCCCACTGTGCATATCCGTGACAACCTCGATCTGGCGCCAAGCGCCTACCGCCTGACCCTGATGGGCGTGATCCTGGCCGAGGCCGAGATTTACCCGGACCGCGAACTGGCGATCAACCCGGGTCAGGTCTACGGCACGCTCAATGGCATTACCGCCAAAGATCCGGCTTTTGGCCTGGAGGCGGTCTGGATCGAAATCAGCCAACGGGCCCAGGCGCAATCGCTCGGTTACACCGTGGTCGATGCCAGTACGGTAGTGGCAACCCATTTGAACCAGATTTTGTACAAGCACTCCAGCGAGCTGATTGGCCACGAAGAAGTCCAGCAACTCATGCAATTGCTGGCCAAAAGCTCGCCGAAACTGGCCGAAGAACTGGTGCCGGGGGTGGTTTCGCTGTCGCAGTTGCTCAAGGTCTTGCAGGCATTGCTGGCCGAACAGGTGCCGGTACGGGACATTCGCAGCATCGCCGAAGCCATCGCGAACAACGCCGCCAAGAGTCAAGATACTGCCGCTTTGGTGGCCGCGGTGCGCGTCGGCGTATCCCGTGCAATCGTGCAAAGCATTGTAGGCACTGAGTCGCAGCTGCCTGTGATCACCTTGGAGCCAAGGTTGGAACAAATATTGCTCAATAGTCTTCAGAAAGCAGGACAAGGCTCGGAAGAGGGCGTTCTGCTGGAGCCAAGCATGGCAGAGAAGCTGCAACGTTCGTTGATCGAAGCGGCGCAGCGTCAAGAGATGCAAGGTCAACCGGTGATTCTGCTGGTGGCCGGTCCGGTTCGCGCGATGCTCTCGCGATTCGGTCGGCTGGCAGTACCGGGTTTGCATGTGTTGGCTTACCAGGAAATTCCTGACAACAAGCAAGTGACCATCGTTGCGACAGTAGGGCCCAACGGCTGAGGTAGTGGTTTATGCAAGTTAAGCGTTTTTTCGCCGCCGATATGCGTCAGGCCATGAAGCTGGTTCGTGATGAGCTGGGCGCTGATGCCGCCATCATTGGCAATCGCCGGATCGCCGGCGGTGTCGAGCTGACGGCTGCCCTGGATTACAAATTGTCGGCGCTGGCCCCGCGTGTTCCGAACATGGAACTGGAGGATGAGCTGCGCAAGACCCAGTCGCGGATCGTGACCGCCCAGGCCGAACTGAGCCTGCGTAGCGATGGCGAGAGCGACAACAGCACCAATCGCCAATTGTTCGCCGGCCTGCCGCTGACCGCCGCCGAGCCGCTGATCGAACCGACTTACGCTGAACCTCGTCGTGCTGCACCCGCCCCCGCGCCAGCCTCCGGCGCAGTTGATCCGCGAGCCTTCGATTCGATGCGTTTCGAGCTCAACAGCTTGCGTGAGCTGATGGAAGTGCAACTCGGCTCGCTGGCCTGGAATCAGCTGCAAGGCAGCCGTCCGGCCCAGGCCAATCTCTGGCGTCGCCTGCAACGCATCGGTCTGTCCGGCCCGTTGTCGCGCGATCTGCTGGCACTGATCACCGATATCGAAGAGCCTCGGCAGGCCTGGCGCATGTTGCTCGCGCACCTGGCGCGGATGATCGCCACGCCGGAAGTCGAGCCGTTGGAGGAGGGGGGTGTGATTGCCATGGTTGGCCCGGCCGGCATGGGCAAGACCACCACACTGGCCAAGCTCGCAGCGCGTTATGTGCTCAAGTACGGCGCGCAAAACATCGCGCTGGTGAGCATGGACAGCTATCGCATCGGCGCTCAGGAACAGCTCAAGACCCTGGGCCGCATCCTCAATGTGTCGGTGACCCACGTCGACCCGGGCCAATCGCTGGTGCAGGCGCTGGAGCCTTTGCTGCGCAAACGCGTGGTGCTGATCGATACCGCCGGCCTTCAGGCCAGCGACCCGGCACTGCGCATGCAGCTCGAAAGTCTGGCCGGACGGGGCATCAAATCAAAAAATTATCTGGTCTTGGCAACCACCAGCCAGAAACAGGTTCTAACCGCCGCTTATCACAGTTACAAACGTTGCGGCCTCGCCGGCTGCATCCTGACTAAACTGGATGAAACGGCAAGCTTGGGCGAGGTGTTGAGCCTGGCCATCAGTCATGAACTGCCGGTGGCTTACCTCACCGATGGCCCGCGGATCCCGGATGATTTGCATCTGCCGCGTCGTCATCAGCTGGTCAGTCGCGCCGTTAGCGTGCAAATGCAGGAAGAACCCAGCGAAGAAGCCATGGCTGACATGTTCGCTGATATTTACCACAGCCCGACCAAGCAGGTTGGCTGAGGTGCTAATGAACAGTTTTTGTACCTACATCGATGGTCTGCCATGCATTGTTCAGTTGGTGAACGCGCAGCCAGTAATGTGGCCTCCGTCTAAGTAAGACAAGGTAAAGAAATAACATGGGCAGCATGCATCCCGTACAGGTGATCGCGGTGACCGGCGGCAAAGGTGGCGTCGGCAAGACTAACGTGTCAGTGAACTTGTCCCTGGCTCTAGCGGAGCTCGGCCGGCGCGTCATGCTGCTGGACGCCGATCTGGGGCTGGCGAACGTCGACGTCCTGCTGGGACTGACACCCAAACGCACGTTGGCCGACGTGATTGAAGGCCGCTGTGAGCTGCGCGACGTCCTGTTGCAAGGGCCCGGCGGTATTCGCATCGTGCCGGCGGCGTCCGGAACCCAGAGCATGGTTCATCTGAGCCCGGCCCAGCATGCCGGCCTGATCCAGGCGTTCAGCGACATTGGCGACAACCTTGACGTATTGGTGATCGACACTGCTGCGGGTATCGGTGACTCGGTGGTCAGTTTCGTTCGCGCCGCTCAGGAAGTGCTGCTGGTGGTGTGCGATGAGCCGACGTCAATTACCGACGCCTACGCGCTGATCAAATTGCTGAATCGCGACTACGGCATGAATCGTTTCCGCGTCCTGGCCAACATGGCGCAGAGCCCGCAGGAAGGTCGCAACCTGTTCGCCAAGTTGACCAAGGTCACGGATCGTTTCCTCGACGTCGCCTTACAATACGTCGGTGCCGTGCCTTACGACGAAAGCGTGCGCAAGGCCGTGCAGAAGCAGCGTGCTGTCTACGAAGCCTTCCCGCGCTCCAAATGTGCCCTGGCGTTCAAGGCCATTGCGCAAAAGGTCGACACCTGGCCACTGCCGGCCAACCCACGCGGGCACCTGGAGTTTTTCGTCGAGCGCCTCGTGCAACAGACCGCAGGACCCGTCCTATGACAGCCAGTGGCTACAACCTCTACAAGAAGTCGGCGCGTGACGCGCAGTACGAGCTGATCGAGCGTTACGCGCCACTGGTCAAACGCATTGCCTACCACTTGCTGGCGCGTCTGCCGGCCAGTGTCCAGGTCGAAGACCTGATCCAGGCCGGGATGATCGGCCTGCTTGAAGTATCAACCAAATACGACGCCAGCAAAGGCGCGAGCTTCGAGACGTACGCGGGCATTCGAATCCGTGGCGCGATGCTCGATGAAGTGCGCAAGGGGGACTGGGCGCCACGTTCGGTTCACCGTAATACCCGCATGGTCAGCGACGCCATTCGCTCGATTGAAGCTAAAACCGGCCGTGACGCTAAAGATCACGAAGTTGCGGCCGAACTCCAATTGAGTCTCGACGATTACTACGGGATTTTGAACGACACCCTGGGCAGCCGGTTATTCAGTTTCGACGATCTGTTGCAGGACGGCGAACACGAAGGGCTGCACGAGGATGGCGCCAGTGCTCATCTCGAGCCGTCACGCGATCTGGAAGATGAACGCTTCCAGGCAGCGCTGGCGGACGCGATTGCCAATTTGCCGGAGCGTGAGCGACTGGTGTTGGCGCTGTACTACGACGAAGAGTTGAACCTCAAGGAAATCGGTGAGGTCCTGGGGGTCAGCGAATCGCGGGTCAGCCAGTTACACAGCCAGTGCGCGGCCCGTTTGCGGGGGCGTTTGGGGGAGTGGCGAGCGCGCTGACAGGCAGTGTGGGGACACTGCGAACGAGGTGGGTACGGCATTTTGCTGCATCTGCCACGGCCCGTTGTAATCCATGCAACTGTTGAGTGTTACGCCGAATTGATTGAACGGCGCGTTCAGGTGCTGCGCGCGTTTTAAGACTGCTTGGAGGTCGAATTGGACAAGAATATGAAAATCCTCATCGTTGATGACTTCTCAACGATGCGGCGAATCATAAAAAACCTGTTGCGTGACCTTGGGTTCACCAACACGGTCGAGGCTGACGATGGCACCACCGCCATTCCGGTCCTCAACAGCGGGAGCATCGACTTTCTGGTAACGGACTGGAACATGCCCGGCATGACCGGTATTGATCTGCTGCGCCATGTGCGTGCCGATGAAAAGCTCAAACACCTGCCGGTGTTGATGGTCACGGCCGAAGCCAAGCGCGAGCAAATCATCGAAGCCGCTCAGGCGGGTGTGAACGGTTATGTGGTCAAGCCATTCACGGCTCAGGCGTTGAAAGACAAGATTGAAAAGATCTTCGAACGCATCGGTTGATGTGCAAAGCCAGTCCGTCACGGGGGAGCTATGGGGCATAACGAATCTTCGCAGGGCGATTTTGAATCGACTCTGAAAAAACACGCGGTCGAACTGGTCGAGAGCCTTGAAAAAGGCAGGTTCGGCGACGCTGTGCAACTGATCCATGAGCTCAACCAGACCCGTGACCGCGGCCTGTACCAGGAAGTGGGCAAGCTCACCCGCGAGCTGCATAGCGCGATCGTCAATTTCCAGATTGACCCGCACATGCCGCAAGCCGAGGAAGTGTCTCAGATCACGGATGCCACCGAGCGCCTGGGTTATGTGGTCAAGCTGACCGAGGCCGCAGCCAACCGCACCATGGACCTGGTGGAAAACGCCACGCCGCTGATCAACAGCCTGAGCGATGAAGCCCAGGCGCTGAGCGCGGATTGGGGACGGTTCATGCGTCGCGAAGTCGGGGCTGAAGAGTTCCGTGAACTGGCCCGGCGGGTCGAGGGTTTCCTGGCACGCAGCAGTGAAGACAATCGCGTCGTGTCGAGCAATCTCAACGACATTCTGCTGGCCCAGGATTACCAGGACCTCACCGGCCAGGTGATCAAGCGCGTGACCCAGTTGGTCACCGAAGTGGAAAGCAACCTGCTCAAGCTCGTGCTAATGGCCAGTCAGGTCGATCGCTTTGCGGGTATCGAACATGACCGTGAAGCGATGCTGGCTGAAAAAGATCCGCAAAAACATCTCTCTCAGGGTGAAGGTCCGCAGATTCATGCCGATAAAAGAGAAGACGTTGTGTCCGGTCAGGACGATGTGGACGATTTGCTATCCAGTCTTGGATTTTAGGTTAGACCTTTAGGAGCACCCCCTTAATGAGCTTCGGCGCCGATGAAGAGATCCTTCAGGATTTCCTGGTTGAGGCCGGCGAGATTCTAGAGCAACTGTCCGAACAGCTGGTCGAGCTTGAAAGCCGACCGGATGATGCGGATTTGCTCAATGCAATTTTTCGCGGTTTTCACACTGTAAAAGGGGGCGCCGGCTTCCTCCAGCTCAACGAGTTGGTGGAGTGCTGTCACATCGCCGAGAACGTGTTCGACATCCTGCGCAAGGGAGAGCGACGCGTTGACTCGGAACTGATGGACGTGGTTCTCGAGGCACTGGACGCGGTGAACGGCATGTTCAGCGAAGTTCGCGAACGCAGCCCGATTACGGCTGCCACGCCTGAGTTGCTTGCAGCGTTGGCCCGTCTGGCCGAGCCGCAAACCGCCGATGAAGCGGCACCTGTCGCGCAAATGATGGAAGAGCCTGCCGCCGAAAGCGACTCAGGCGACATTACCGATAACGAATTCGAACAACTGCTGGACTCACTGAATGCCGTCAAGGCTCAAGCCGAGGCTCCGGCGGCTGCGCCAGTGCCGACCAGCGATGCGGCGCCCAGTGACGAAATCACCGATGCCGAGTTCGAGTCGTTGCTCGATCAATTGCACGGCAAAGGCCAGTTCGCCGTCGATGCCGTGGTCCCGGCGCCCGCAGCACCATCTGCCCCGAAAGCCGCAGGCGACAGCTCCGACATCACCGACGACGAGTTCGAAGCACTGCTCGACCAGTTGCACGGCAAAGGCAACTTTGCGGTCGATGCATTGGAGTCGGCGATTGCTGCGGCCCCGGCCCCGGCTGCGCCAACCGCTAAAGCGGCCGGCGACGATCTGATCTCCGATCACGAGTTCGAATCGCTGCTCGACGAATTGCATGGCAAGGGCAAGTTCACCGAGGTGGGCACTGGCGCAGTGGTTTCTGCTCCTGTCGCCAAGGCGCTCACACCGGTTGTGACACCTGTGGCCAAATCGCCCGAGCCAAAAGCCGAAGCGCCGAAACCGGCCGCCGCTGCCGCACCGGCACCTGCTCGTGCCCCGGCCGCGCCGCCACCGGAAAAACCGGCCAGCGAAGCCGAGACCACCGTGCGGGTCGATACCGCGCGTCTCGACGAGATCATGAACATGGTCGGCGAGTTGGTACTGGTGCGTAACCGCCTGGTCCGCCTGGGCCTCAACAGCGGCGACGAAGCCATGTCCAAGGCCGTGTCGAACCTCGATGTGGTCACGGCCGACCTGCAAACCGCGGTCATGAAGACCCGGATGCAGCCGATCAAGAAAGTTTTCGGGCGCTTCCCGCGTCTGGTTCGCGACCTGGCTCGCCAGCTCAAGAAAGAGATCAACCTGGAACTGGTGGGCGAAGAAACCGACCTCGACAAGAACCTCGTCGAGGCCCTGGCCGACCCGCTGGTCCACTTGGTGCGCAACTCGGTCGACCACGGTATCGAAGAGCCGGCTGAGCGCGAAGCGATGGGCAAGCCCCGCAGCGGCAAGGTGATCCTGTCCGCGGAACAGGAAGGCGACCACATCCTGCTGTCCATCTCCGATGACGGCAAGGGCATGGACGCCGATGTCCTGCGCGGTATCGCCGTGAAGAAAGGCCTGATGGACAAGGATGCGGCGGACCGTCTCAGCGAGTCGGATTGCTTCAACCTGATCTTTGCGCCGGGCTTCTCGACCAAGACCGAGATTTCCGACGTCTCCGGGCGCGGCGTGGGCATGGACGTGGTGAAAACCAAGATCGCCCAGCTCAACGGCACCATCAATATCTACTCGACCAAGGGCAAAGGCTCGAAGATCGTCATCAAGGTCCCGCTGACCCTGGCGATCATGCCGACGCTGATGGTCATGCTCGGCAACCAGGCGTTCGCGTTCCCGCTGGTGAACGTCAATGAGATCTTCCACCTCGACCTGTCGCGCACCAACGTGGTGGACGGCCAGGAAGTGGTGATCGTGCGGGACAAGGCGCTGCCATTGTTCTACCTCAAGCGCTGGCTGGTCAGCTCCGCGGCTCACGAAGAGCAGCGCGAAGGCCATGTGGTGATCCTTTCGGTGGGCACCCAGCGGATCGGCTTTGTCGTCGATCAGCTGGTGGGTCAGGAAGAAGTGGTCATCAAGCCATTGGGCAAAATGCTCCAGGGAACACCGGGCATGTCAGGCGCCACCATTACCGGTGACGGCCGCATTGCACTGATTCTCGATGTGCCGAGCATGCTCAAGCGTTACGCCGCACGGCGTATTTGATTCTGCGGGAGCGGGGCGACGGAGCCTCGCCCCGTCTAACGGAGTGTTTATGGCAGTCAAAGTCCTGGTGGTGGACGATTCGGGGTTTTTCCGCCGCCGCGTCTCGGAAATTCTTTCAGCGGATTCCAATATCCAGGTCATCGGTACGGCGACCAACGGCAAAGAGGCGATCGATCAGGCGCTGGCGCTCAAGCCAGACGTGATCACCATGGACTACGAGATGCCGATGATGGATGGCATCACGGCCGTGCGGCACATCATGCAACGCTGCCCGACCCCGGTGTTGATGTTCTCCTCGCTGACTCATGAAGGCGCGCGGGTCACCCTCGATGCGCTGGACGCCGGCGCGGTGGACTTCCTGCCGAAGAATTTCGAAGACATCTCGCGTAACCCGGAGAAGGTCAAGCAACTGCTGTGCGAGAAAATTCTCAGCATCTCGCGCAGTAACCGTCGTGTCAGCGCCTACAGTGCCCCGGCTCCAGTGGCCGCACCAGTCCCGACGCCGGCGCCTTCGAGCATCAGCAGCCATGGCAGCAGCAGTGCGCCTGCGCGTCCGGCCCCGGCACCGATTCCGCCTCGCAGCCATGCAGCGACGCCGTCGTCCCCGGCACCCAAACGCAAAGCCTACAAACTGGTCGCCATCGGTACTTCGACCGGTGGCCCGGTTGCCTTGCAACGGGTGCTGACACAGTTGCCGGGCAACTTCCCGGCACCGATCGTGTTGATCCAGCACATGCCGGCCGCCTTCACCAAGGCCTTCGCCGAGCGTCTGGACAAGCTGTGCCGCATCAGCGTCAAGGAAGCCGAGGACGGCGACATCCTGCGTCCGGGCCTGGCGCTGCTGGCGCCGGGTGGCAAGCAAATGATGATCGACGGCCGCGGCGCGGTGAAAATCCTGCCGGGCGACGAGCGTCTGAACTACAAGCCGTGCGTGGACATCACCTTCGGTTCCGCGGCCAAATCCTACGGCGACAAAGTTCTGGCGGTGGTACTCACCGGCATGGGCGCCGATGGTCGCGAAGGCGCGCGTCTGCTCAAGCAGGGCGGCAGTGCGATCTGGGCTCAGGATGAAGCCAGCTGCGTGATCTATGGGATGCCAATGGCGATCGTCAAAGCCGAACTCGCGGACGCGGTGTATAGCCTGGACGACATCGGCCGTCACCTGGTCGAGGCGTGTCTGTGATGGATGTGCTCAGCCTTATCGGAATCATCATGGCGTTCGTCGCCATCATTGGCGGCAACTACCTTGAAGGCGGTCACCTCGGCGCGTTGGCCAACGGCCCGGCAGCGTTGATCGTACTGGGTGGGACCATCGGTGCGGCGCTGCTGCAATCACCGATGAGCGCCTTCAAGCGCGCCATGCAGATTCTCGCCTGGATCCTGTTTCCACCGCGCGTGGACCTGGCTGGCGGCATCGATCGTGTCGTGAACTGGAGCCTGACTGCCCGCAAGGAAGGTTTGCTCGGTCTGGAAGGGGTGGCCGATGCCGAACCTGACAGCTACTCGCGCAAAGGCCTGCAACTGCTGGTGGACGGCGCCGAGCCGGAAGCGATTCGCAGCATTCTGGAAGTGGATTTCTACACCCAGGAAAGCCGCGACATCGAAGCCGCCAAAGTTTTTGAAAGCATGGGCGGCTACGCGCCAACCATCGGCATCATCGGTGCGGTAATGGGCCTGATCCACGTCATGGGCAACCTGGCCGATCCGTCGCAACTGGGCAGCGGCATTGCCGTCGCGTTCGTTGCCACTATCTATGGCGTGGCCAGTGCCAACCTGATACTGCTGCCGGTTGCCGCCAAGCTCAAGTCCATCGCGTTGCGGCAGTCGCGTTATCGCGAGATGTTGCTGGAAGGGATCCTGTCGATCGCCGAAGGTGAGAACCCTCGTTCAATCGAGTTGAAGCTTCAGGGCTTCATGGATTAAGGGAATAACCTCATGGCTCGTCGTCGGCAACCTGAAGAACACGTAAACCATGAACGCTGGCTCGTTTCCTACGCCGACTTCATTACGTTGCTGTTCGCTTTCTTCGTGGTGATGTACTCGATTTCTTCGATCAACGAAGGCAAGTACAAGGTCATTTCCGAGGCGTTGATCGGGGTGTTTACCGACTCTGATCGCGCCCTCAAGCCGATCCCGATTGGTGACGAGCGACCGAAGACCGTGACCCCGGCCAAGCCGCTGGTCAAGGACAGCGAACAGATTGACGCTGGCATCGCCCAGGCTGCCAACGATCCGCTCAAAAGCATTGCCGATGACATCAGCGCGGCGTTTGGCGACTTGATCAGTTCCAACCAGATGACCGTGCGCGGCAATGAGTTGTGGGTCGAGATCGAGCTCAATTCCAGCCTGTTGTTCGGCAGCGGCGATGCGATGCCCAGCGACATCGCCTTCAACATTATCGATAAGGTCGCGGCGATCCTGAGGCCGTTCGACAACCCGATCCACGTCGAAGGCTTTACCGACGATCAGCCGATTCGCACCGCGCAATACCCGACCAACTGGGAGCTGTCCTCGGCCCGTTCGGCAAGCATCGTGCGCATGCTGGCGATGCAGGGCGTGAACCCCGGTCGTCTGGCGTCGGTGGGTTACGGCGAGTTCCAGCCGGTGGCCAACAATGCCACCGCCGAAGGCCGGGCGCGCAATCGTCGGGTGGTGTTGGTGGTTTCCCGAAACCTCGATGTCCGCCGCAGCCTCACCGGTACCGGAACGGCTCATGCACAGCCGGATGCCGCGTTGAAGCGGGCTGGCACACAAACTGCACCGGCTGCGGTCAAGTCGCCGGGACGAGAGAGCTCCGTCAATTCTCCGTCACCCGCATTAATACGTTGAGCTATTTCTCGGTCGACCTGTTCGAGCGGGAGGAACAATCCGAATGAGAGTCTGGGCAGTCGCCAATCAAAAGGGTGGTGTCGGTAAAACCACTTCCTCCATCGCTTTAGCCGGTTTGCTGGCCGAGGCGGGCAAGCGCGTGGTTGTGGTCGATCTCGACCCTCACGGCTCCATGACCAGCTACTTCGGTTACGACCCCGACAGCCTGGAACACAGCAGTTACGACTTGTTTCTGCACAAGGGCAGCGTGCCGCAAGGCTTGCCCGGCCAGTTGCTGATGCCCAC
Source organism: Pseudomonas sp. Tn43 (assembly GCF_014192635.1). Lineage (NCBI taxonomy): Bacteria > Pseudomonadati > Pseudomonadota > Gammaproteobacteria > Pseudomonadales > Pseudomonadaceae > Pseudomonas > Pseudomonas sp. Tn43. The sequence goes on along the minus strand of NZ_JACHYG010000003.1, from coordinate 44,802 downwards.
CAGTGACGAACGCATTTCCCTGTTGCCATCGAGCACCGCGCTGGCAACCCTTGAGCGTCAGTCACCGGGCCAGAGTGGACTGGGCCTGGTGATCGCCAAGAGCCTGGCGCAGTTGTGGCAAGACTTCGATTACGCGTTGATCGACAGCCCGCCGTTGCTCGGTGTGCTGATGGTCAATGCCTTGGCGGCCAGCCAGCAGTTGGTGATTCCGGTGCAGACCGAACACTTGGCCGTCAAAGGCCTGGAACGCATGGTCAACACCCTGGCGATGATCAACCGCTCGCGCAAACAGGCGTTGCCCTTCAGCATCGTCCCGACCCTGTTCGACCGTCGCACCCAAGCCTCTCTCGGCACCCTTCGCGTGCTGCGCGACAAGTACCCGGAAGAAATCTGGCAAGGCTATATCCCGATCGACACCCGCTTGCGTGACGCGAGCCGGGCAGGGCTGACGCCTTCGCAATTCGACGGCAAGAGCCGTGGCGTTCTCGCTTATCGTGCACTGCTCAAGCACCTGTTGGCCGCACAACTTGTCCCGGCGGTGGCCTGATGAACCCAATTCCTGTAGGAGCTGCCGCAGGCTGCGATCTTTTGATCTTGCTTTGTGACACCTTCGAATCCGCCAAAAGATCGCAGCCTTCGGCAGCTCCTACGATGGTGGGCGCATGACTCGGCCGGTGAAAATCACCTCGCGTCCGCAACTGGCCCTCCAGTCTTATCTGGACAGCTTGCTGCAAGACGCGACCGAAGAGTTGTTGCCAGAAGTCGAGGCGCTGCCCGAGGTTGTCGAGGTTATCGAGGTTGAGGCCGCGCTGGATGAGTTCCAGGCTGCCGTGCTTGAAGAGCAGGCCCGTGATGCGCAGAAACCGGCCGTGGCCGCTGCCCCCATCGTTGCGCCAGTGGTGAAAGCTCCGGTGGCCGTGATTGAGTCACCGGCACCGATCCTGATGCCCGTATCGACGATTGCACCCTTGTTGCAAGCGTTGGTGCCGCCGTTGGTTGAAGTTCATCTGCCGCCCGGCAACACGCCGCCACCGGTGGAAACCGACGGTCGTCCGGCATGGGCTGCCGAGCCGTTCGAGTGCCTGTTGTTCGACGTCGCCGGGTTGACCCTGGCGGTGCCGCTGGTGTGCCTGGGCTCGATTTATTCTTTAGCCGGTCATGAGCTGACGCCATTGTTCGGTCAGCCGGAATGGTTCCTCGGGATCCTGCCGAGCCAGGCCGGCAACCTGAAAGTTTTGGATACCGCGCGTTGGGTCATGCCGGATCGTTATCGCGATGATTTCCGCCAGGGTCTGCAATACGTTATTTCGGTTCAGGGCTACGAGTGGGGGCTGGCGGTGCATCAGGTCAGCCGCTCATTGCGCCTGGACCCGAACGAAATCAAATGGCGCAGTCACCGGGGTCAACGGCCGTGGCTGGCGGGTACGGTCATTGAACACATGTGTGCCTTGCTCGACGTTTCGGCACTGGCCGAGCTGATCGCCAGCGGTGGGGCAAAGCACATGGGCGGCGGCAAGCCGCTACACAAACCGACATAGCTGCCGACATAACAAGTATGCGACGGCATTGTTGAATGCCGCCTACAGAACACACACCGCCAGAAGCGGTTTTTCGAGGGGTCAGGTATGAGTAATCAAGCGACGAATGCAAAAGGTTCTGAAGATCCGATCCTGCAATGGGTAACCTTCAAACTGGACAACGAAACCTACGGCATCAACGTGATGCGCGTTCAGGAAGTCCTGCGCTACACCGAAATCGCCCCGGTCCCGGGTGCTCCGAGCTACGTGCTGGGCATCATCAACCTGCGCGGTAACGTGGTCACCGTGATCGACACCCGTCAGCGCTTCGGCCTGATGAATGCCGAGATCAGCGACAACACCCGTATCGTCATCATCGAAGCCGACAAGCAAGTGGTCGGAATCATGGTCGACAGCGTGGCTGAAGTGGTTTACCTGCGTCAGTCGGAAATCGAGACGGCGCCGAACGTCGGTAACGAAGAGTCCGCCAAGTTCATACAAGGCGTGTGCAACAAGAACAACGAACTGCTGATCCTGGTCGAGCTGGACAAGATGATGAGCGAAGAAGAATGGTCGGAACTGGAGAATATCTGATTGATTCTTGAGGTGGCTGTCATTGTCCTGTTTCTGTTCTGGGCAGGCACGCTGGCGATGTTCCTGGCGTACGTCCGCGCTCAGCGGCAGATCGCCGCGCAACAGGCCGTGGGCGATGCGCTGCGTGATCAGCGCATCAAGGACCTGGCCAAACGCGTGGATGACTACCAGAACGGCAACGTGCGCATGGGGGAAGACCTGCACGAACTGCGCGCCGTCGTCAGCCCGTTGCCGGACAAACTGGCGCAGCTGGAACAGCGTGATCCGTCGAGCCTTTCATTCGCCCAGGCGGCACGCCTGGTGGGGATGGGTGCCAGCGTCAGTGAGCTGACGCAGTCCTGCGGGTTGACCCAGGCTGAGGCGGAGTTGATGAGCAAGTTGCACAAGAACTGAGAAAATCAAAAGATCGCAGCCTCGTTGCATTCGACAGCTCCTACAGGATGTACACCGATGGAGATCGTTCCCACGCTCTGCGTGGGAATGTTTCTTGGGACGCTCTGCGTTCCGCTGTTGTGTGACGCAAAGCGTCACGGGCTGCATTCTCACGCAGAGCATGGGAACGATCAGTAGTCATCCCCTCGATCGGTGACATCCTTCTCCAGCATCACCGCATGCGGATCATGCCCCTGAGGAAACTTGCCCTTCAAATTCCACGCAAACGCAATGATCTCCGCAATCGTGCGGTACAACGCCTCTGGAATACTCTCTCCCAATTCCATCCGCGCCAGCAATTTCACCAGCTCGGCGTTTTCGTAGATCGGCACTTCGTAATCCCGGGCGATCCGCAGAATTTCTTCCGCTAATTCCTCGTCACCTTTGGCCGTGAGGGTAGGGGCGTGGGTGCCGTCGTATTTGAGGGCGATGGCCTGGCGCGGTGCGGTGGATTCGTTCATGCGGTTTCGTCGACCCAGCGTTGTTCGAGACGGGTTTGAGGGCCTTGGGGCGGTGTGCCGAGGTGACAATCCAGATCGCCGACGTTCAGGCCTGAGGCCAAGAGGCGTTCGCGCAGCCCGGCCAGATTGCTTTCGATCAGGCTGGCGGTGTATGGCCGTTCAGCCCACAACTGACTGGAGAGGCTGCCTCTGATCAGCTGCGCCTGAATCTGCAACGGCCCCAGCGGTTCCATGTCGAATGCCAGCTCAACGCGCCACAGCTGTTGCCGGGGTTCGTGTTCGTCGCGGCGGTCGTGCGGGTGTTCTTTCTCGGGTGCTTCTTCGCGCTGGAATTTGACCTGCAACGGCACGATGTCCTGCAGGTTGCGCATGGGGATTTCCAGTTGCCAGGTACTGAGCAGCCGACCGTCGTCGGTGAGGCCGGTCTGTTCCAGGCTCGACAGCTGATGGCTTTGCAGGCGCGAGACAGCGGCTGCCGCCAGGCGCAGCAAATGTTCCAGATCGCCTTCACCGTCCTGATGTTGCAGCAGGCGCTCGGGGAGCGGGAAACTGGTCGGTAACGGTTTGGCGCTGACCTGGCCGAGCATGCCGAGAGCGCTACGCACGAAACCGGGTAATGCTTGCGCCAGTGTATTGGCGGCGATGATCGCGTGAAGGTTGGTATTGGCTGGCAGGCCCGGCGTCAGTTGCGCGATCAGTTTGAGCAGGTCGCCCTTCATGTCTGGTGTCAGCGTCGGGTTTTGCCCGGTCAGCAGTTTCGCTTCAAGAAACAGACCGCTGTTGGCCAATGCCTGGGCCAGGCCTTTGGGTGTACTCAATTGCTGAACGTCCGGCAGCCCGGCGAGCAATTTGTCCACGACAGCGCGCAGGTCGCTGGAGGTCTGATCCGATGGCGGCAGGTTTTGCAGGACTTTGAGCAAGCCATCCAGAGAGCCCTGGCGACTTTGCTGGCTGACCAATTGCTGGGTCACCGCCAACTGTTCCTGACGGCTGCTCAACGGGACGAATGTCAGGGTCTGTGTGTCTTGCACCAAGGCGCTCAGCAAGGTGCCGATGCGCAGCGGCGTCGGGCTGTCGATGCTCAGCGTACTGCCGCTCAACGCGGTGTTAAGCAAGCTCACCATCGAGCGAAACACCATCGGTTGGCCCGGTACCTGCGGCATGACCTGAGAGGTCAGTACTTTGCCTTGCAGCAAGGTGCCGACCGGCAGTTGCGCCGTGTCGATGCGAGTGAGGGTGGCGACGCTGGAGGCGATGGCCTGTTGCACCGTGACCGCCAGGTTGCTCGCCGATGGTTGAGTGATTGCCAGGCTGGTGCCCTGGGGCAACGGCTGAGTACTGGTGGCCTGAACCGTGGTCTGGCGACCGTTGTCGAGGGTCACCTTGAGCAACAATTGAAAAGTCTGATCCGCCTGCTTGAGCGACAGCACTTCGGCCCTGGCAGTCTGACCGGCACTGATCAGACCCTCCATCGGCGTCAGTAACTTGAGTAGTTCACCACTCACCACCAGCGGCCGCGAAGTCACGGGCGTGCTCGGCGGCAGCGGGAGGATGTTCATTTCGCCTGTCATATGCGGTCACAACCTGTGGAAATTGCGCTCTTTAGAGTCGGGCATGGCATGTATAATGCCGCCCGTCTTCGGGGCGTGGCGAAAACATTGCATTTGTTTGACCTGGCTCTCTAGAACAAGCCGCCAATGCATCTATGCTGCATTCTCTTTAGCGGCCGCTCTGCCGCCGACTTGAACCGCAAAAGGCCCGTGATCTCTTGACCAGTCCTGTTCTGCAAACCGTTGCCCTTGCCTGTGAGCGAGACCTTCGGCTGCTCTTCGAAAATCTCGAATTGAGACTGGCCAGTGGCGAAATGTTGCAGATCAGCGGCCCCAACGGCAGCGGCAAGACCAGCCTTTTACGTTTGCTTTGCGGTTTGATGCACCCCACTGCCGGGCAAGTGCTGCTCAACGGCTTGCCACTGAGCGAACAGCGCAGCGAACTGGCGCGCAACCTGTTGTGGATCGGCCATGCCGCCGGCATCAAGGACTTGCTGACCCCCGAGGAAAACCTCAGTTGGCTCTGCGCCTTGCATCAACCGGCCTCCCATGAGGCGATCGGGCAGGCGCTGGAGGCTGTGGGGCTGCGCGGTTTCGAGGATGTTCCCTGCCACACGCTCTCCGCCGGGCAACAACGCCGGGTCGCGTTGGCGCGGTTGTATCTGGACAGCCCACCGCTGTGGATCCTCGATGAGCCGTTTACCGCGCTCGACAAACAAGGGGTGGCACAACTCGAAGAACACCTGGCTGCGCACTGCGAGCGAGGTGGCATGGTGGTGCTGACCACTCACCACACGCTCACCCGGATGCCTGCCGGCTATCGTGACATTGATTTGGGGAACTGGGCCGTATGAGTGTTTTCGGCCTGTTGGTCGCCCGCGAGGCACGTTTGCTGTTCCGTCGTCCTGCCGAACTGGCGAATCCGCTGGTGTTCTTCGCTATCGTCGTCTCTTTGTTCCCGTTGGCGGTCGGCGCAGGGCCTCAATTGTTGCAAACCTTGTCCCCGGGACTGGTCTGGGTAGCGGCGCTTTTATCGGTCTTGCTCTCGCTGGACGGGCTCTTTCGCAGTGATTTCGAAGACGGATCGCTTGAGCAGTGGGTCCTTTCGCCGCACCCTCTGCCTATTCTGGTTTTGGCCAAGGTGCTGGCACACTGGGCGTTTTCCGGCCTGGCACTGGTTTTGCTCGCACCCTTGCTGGCGTTGATGCTGGGTTTGCCTGCCGCCTGTCTGCCGGTGTTGCTGCTTTCTCTATTGCTGGGTACACCGGTGCTGAGCCTGCTCGGTGCGGTGGGCGCGGCATTGACGGTGGGATTGAAGCGCGGTGGCCTGTTATTGGCGCTGCTGATTCTGCCGCTGTACATCCCGGTGTTGATTCTCGGCAGCGGCGCCTTGCAGGCGGCATTGCAGGGCATGCCGGCGACCGGTTATCTCTTGTGGCTTGGTAGCCTGACCGCCCTGGCGATAACCCTGACACCTTTTGCAATAGCTGCTGGCCTGAAGATCAGCGTCGGCGAATAATAATGAGGCCTGGTTGTTTTTTAACCACTTCTTTTTGAAGAAAGGCAGACCCGCTCTTCATAGCGAAGAGCACCCGTGATGGAAACAGCAATGAACTGGACCTGGTTTCATAAGCTCGGCTCACCCAAATGGTTTTACGCGATCAGTGGCAAACTGCTGCCATGGCTGAGCGTTGCGGCGTTGTTGCTAATCAGCATCGGCGTGGTTTGGGGGCTGGCCTTCGCGCCTCCCGACTACCAGCAAGGCAACAGCTTTCGCATCATCTATATCCACGTTCCGGCCGCCATGCTGGCGCAATCCATTTACGTGATGCTGGCCGTGTGCGGCATTGTCGGGCTGGTCTGGAAGATGAAACTGGCCGACGTCGCCCTGCAATGCGCCGCCCCGATCGGTGCCTGGATGACCGCCGTGGCGCTGGTCACTGGCGCGATCTGGGGCAAACCGACCTGGGGTTCGTGGTGGGTCTGGGATGCGCGACTTACGTCCATGCTTATTCTGCTGTTTCTGTACTTCGGTCTTATTGCACTGGGCAACGCCATCAGCAATCGTGACAGTGCGGCCAAGGCCTGCGCGGTGCTGGCAATCGTTGGCGTGATCAACATCCCGATCATCAAGTACTCGGTGGAGTGGTGGAACACCCTGCACCAGGGCGCGACTTTCACCCTCACCGAGAAACCGGCGATGCCCGCCGAGATGTGGCTGCCGCTGCTGTTGTCGGTGCTGGGTTTCTACTGTTTCTTCGGCGCAGTGCTGTTGCTGCGCATGCGCCTTGAAGTGCTCAAGCGCGAAGCCCGGGCAAGCTGGGTGAAAACCGAAGTGCAGAACAGTCTGGAGGCTGCTCGATGAGTTTCGCTTCATTCGGCGACTTTCTCGCCATGGGCCATCACGGCCTGTATGTCTGGTCAGCCTATGGCATAAGCCTGGCGGTGCTGGCCCTCAACGTGGCGGCGCCGATCCTGGCCCGCAAGCGGTATCTGCAACAAGAGGCGCGTCGTCTGCGCCGGGAGAACGGCAAGTGAATCCGCTGCGTAAAAAGCGTCTTATCATCATTCTCGCGATCCTGGTCGGTGTCGGCGCTGCCGTCGGCCTGGCCCTGAGCGCCCTGCAGCAGAACATCAATCTGTTTTACACCCCGACCCAGATTGCCAACGGCGAAGCGCCGAAAGACACGCGCATCCGTGCGGGCGGCATGGTCGAGGCGGGCTCGCTGCAGCGTTCCGGCGATTCCCTGGATGTGAAATTCATCGTCACCGACTTCAACAAGTCCGTGACCATCAGCTATCGCGGCATCCTGCCGGACCTGTTCCGTGAAGGGCAGGGCATCGTCGCTCTTGGCAAGCTCAACGCTGACGGCGTGGTGGTGGCCGACGAAGTGCTGGCCAAGCACGATGAAAAGTACATGCCGCCGGAAGTGACCAAGGCCCTGAAAGACAGCGGTCAATCCGCTCCGACACCTGCGAAGGAGGGTTGATCCATGACTTCCGGCATCTTTATCCCGGAGCTTGGCCACCTGGCCATGATCCTGGCGCTGTGTTTTGCCCTGGTCCAGGCCGTGGTGCCGTTGCTCGGCGCCTGGCGCGGTGACCGTCTGTGGATGAGCCTGGCTCAGCCCGCGGCATGGGGGCAGTTCGCGTTTTTGCTGTTCGCTTTCGGTTGCCTGACGTATGCCTTCATGGCGGACGACTTCTCCGTTGCTTACGTGGCCAGCAACTCCAACAGCGCCTTGCCGTGGTACTACAAATTCAGCGCGGTCTGGGGCGCCCATGAAGGTTCCTTGCTGCTGTGGGCATTGATCCTCGGCGGTTGGACCTTCGCGGTGTCGGTGTTCTCCCGGCAGTTGCCGCAAGTGATGCTGGCCCGCGTATTGGCCGTGATGGGCATGATCAGCACCGGTTTCTTGCTGTTCCTGATCCTGACCTCCAACCCTTTCGCCCGAATCCTGCCGCAGATGCCGACGGATGGGCGTGACCTCAATCCCTTGCTGCAAGACATCGGCCTGATCGTTCACCCACCGATGTTGTACATGGGTTACGTCGGTTTCTCCGTGGCTTTCGCCTTCGCCATTGCCGCGTTGCTGGGCGGTCGTCTTGATGCGGCGTGGGCGCGCTGGTCCCGTCCATGGACCATCGTTGCCTGGGCCTTCCTCGGTATCGGTATTACGTTGGGCTCCTGGTGGGCCTATTACGAACTCGGCTGGGGCGGCTGGTGGTTCTGGGACCCGGTGGAGAACGCATCCTTCATGCCTTGGCTGGTGGGTACGGCGCTGATTCACTCATTGGCGGTCACGGAAAAGCGTGGCGTGTTCAAGAGCTGGACCGTGTTGCTGGCGATCGCCGCGTTCTCATTGAGTTTGCTCGGCACCTTCCTCGTGCGTTCCGGCGTACTGACGTCGGTTCACGCCTTTGCCTCCGATCCTGAGCGCGGTGTGTTCATCCTGATCTTCCTGCTGTTCGTGGTCGGTGGTTCGCTGACGCTGTTTGCCCTGCGCGCCCCAGTGGTCAAGAGCCACGTCGGCTTCAACCTCTGGTCCCGGGAAACCCTGTTGCTGGGCAATAACCTGGTGCTGGTGGTGGCTGCCTCGATGATCCTGCTGGGCACCTTGTATCCATTGATTCTCGATGCAATGACCGGCGCCAAACTGTCGGTTGGCCCGCCGTACTTCAACGCGCTGTTCATTCCGTTGATGGCCATACTGATGGTGGTGATGGCGGTCGGCATGCTGGTGCGCTGGAAAGACACGCCGGTCAAATGGCTGATGAGCATGTTGACCCCGGTGTTGCTCGGCAGCGCTGCGCTGGCCGTCGTCGCGGGTGTCGCTTATGGCGATTTCAACTGGGCGGTGCTGGCGACCTTCATGCTCGCTGCCTGGGTGTTGCTGGCCGGTGTGCGGGATATTTTCGACAAGACCCGTCACAAGGGTTTGATCAAAGGTCTGCCAACCCTGACCCGCAGCTATTGGGGCATGCAGATCGCGCATTTGGGCATTGCCGTGTGCGCGCTGGGTGTCGTGTTGTCGAGCCAGAACAGCGCCGAACGCGATTTGCGCCTGGCGCCGGGTGAGTCCATGAGCCTGGCCGGTTATCAGTTTGTGTTCGAAGGCGCCAAACACTTCGAAGGGCCGAACTTCACCTCCGACAAGGGCACCGTGCGGGTGATCCGCGATGGCAAGGTCATCAGTGTGCTGCACCCGGAAAAACGCCTCTACACCGTGCAGAACTCAGTGATGACCGAAGCCGGGATCGACGCCGGTTTCACCCGTGACCTTTATGTCGCGCTGGGCGAGCCACTGGGCGAGGGCGCCTGGGCGGTTCGGGTGCACGTCAAACCGTTTGTGCGCTGGATCTGGTTCGGCGGGTTGCTCACAGGTATTGGCGGTTTGCTGGCGGCGCTGGATCGTCGTTATCGGGTCAAGGTGAAAAGCCGCGTGCGTGAAGCACTCGGCATGACGGGAGCCACCGCATGAGACGTTGGTTAATGTTGTTGCCACTGGCGATTTTTTTGGTGGTTGCTGTTTTTCTGTATCGGGGGCTGTATTTGAACCCGGCCGAATTGCCTTCGGCGATGATCAACAAACCGTTCCCGGAATTTTCGCTGCCCTCGGTGCAGGGTGACAAAACCCTGACCAAAGCCGATCTTCTGGGTAAACCGGCACTGGTCAACGTCTGGGGCACGTGGTGCATTTCCTGCCGGGTCGAGCACCCGGTGTTGAACAAACTGGCGCAGCAAGGCGTGGTGATCTACGGCGTCAACTACAAGGACGTCAATGCCGATGCCTTGAAGTGGCTGGCCGAGTTCCACAACCCGTATCAACTGGACATCCGTGACGATGCCGGCACCCTGGGCCTGAACCTCGGCGTATACGGCGCACCGGAAACGTTCTTCATCGACGCCAAGGGCATCATCCGCGACAAATTCGTCGGTGTGATCGACGAACAAGTCTGGCGCGAAAAACTGGCGGCCAAGTATCAGGCGCTGGTCGACGAGGCGAAGCCATGAAGCGCTGGATTGCCGCTGCCGTGCTGGGTTTGAGCATGGCCGGGGTGGCCCATGCGGCCATCGACACCTATGAGTTCGCCAAAGAAGGCGACCGTGAGCGTTTTCGCGAGCTGACCAAAGAGCTGCGTTGCCCCAAGTGCCAGAATCAGGACATCGCCGATTCCAATGCCCCGATCGCCGCCGACCTGCGCAAAGAGATTTTTCGCATGCTCGGCGAGGGCAAGGACAACCAGCAAATCATCGATTTCATGGTCGACCGCTACGGTGACTTCGTCCGCTACAAACCTGCCCTCAACGCCAAAACCGCGCTGCTCTGGTTCGGCCCCGCCGGCCTGTTGCTGGGCGGTTTTGTAATCATCGCCGTGATCGTCCGCCGTCGTCGCGTGCAACGCACTGACAGCCCGGACACGCTTTCTGCCGAGGAGCGCGAGCGCCTCGACCACCTGTTGGATAAAACCAAGAATGATTGATTTCTGGCTCGCTGCAGGCCTGCTGCTCCTGGTTGCCCTGAGTTTTCTGCTGATCCCGGTTCTGCGGGGTCGCCGCGCTCAGCTGGAAGAAGACCGCACGGCACTGAACGTCGCGCTTTATCAGGAGCGCGTGGCTGAGTTGCAGACTCAGCAGGAAGAGGGCGTGCTCAACGCCGAACAAATGGACACCGGCCGCGCCGAAGCCGCCCGTGAACTGCTCGCCGACACCGAAGGCGTCGAGGCACCGCGGGTGTCGCGTCTGGGCAAGCCGCTGCCATTGCTGGCGGCCATTCTGGTGCCGGTGTTGGGCCTTGGGTTGTACCTGCATTTCGGCGCCAGCGACAAAGTCGAGCTGACCCGCGAATTCGCCCAGGCGCCGCAGTCGATGGAAGAAATGACCCGTCGCCTGGAGCGTGCGGTCGCCGCCCAACCGGATTCGGCCGAGGGCCTGTACTTCCTCGGCCGCACCTACATGGCTCAGGATCGTCCGGGGGATGCGGCGAAGATCTTCGAACGCACCGTGGCGTTGGCCGGGCGGCAGCCCGAACTGCTCGGGCAGTGGGCCCAGGCGCAATATTTCGCCGATGGCAAGAAGTGGTCGGACAAGGTCCAGGCCCTGACCGACGAAGCGCTGAAAGCTGATCCGAAAGAAGTCACCAGCCTCGGTCTGCTGGGCATTGCGGCCTTCGAAGGCGAGCGTTATCAGGACGCCATCGACTACTGGAATCGCCTGCTGGCGCAATTACCGCCGGATGATAAATCCCGCGTCGCGCTGCAAGGCGGCATTACTCGGGCCGCCGAGAAGCTGGAAGCCAGTGGTGGCAAGGTTGCCCAGGCGCCTGCGGTTAAAGCTGCAGTGCTCAAAGTGCATGTCGATCTGGCGCCAGAGCTCAAAGCCAAAGTCCTGCCGGGTGACAGCGTGTTCATTTTTGCCCGCGCCATTTCCGGCCCGCCCGCGCCGCTGGCCGCCAAGCGTCTGACCGTTGCCGACTTGCCGGCAACCGTCGAACTGGGTGATGCCGATGCCATGATGCCGCAGTTGAAACTGTCGAACTTCCCTGAAGTCCAACTGGTTGCGCGCATCTCCCGCGCCGGCCAACCGACTGCCGGCGAATGGATCGGTCGCAGCCAACCCTTGGCCACCAGCACCACCGCGCAACAAAAACTGACCATCGACACCCCGGATAAATAACAGGAAACGCCACCATGACCGCCATCGCTCGCATCACTCTCCTCAGCATGGTTTTGGGGTTAAGCGCTTGTGCGGTCCAGCAGCCCGAGCCCACACGGCTGCCGCCAATCCCGCCTTCGCAGCCGAGCACCAAACCGGCTCCAACGACACCGAGCAAACCGAGTACCCCGGTCAAACCTTCGAAGCCAATTCCACGCACTTCCGCCAGCTTCGCCCCGCCACCGGGTGGCAACAGCCATTGGGACGCGAAACTCGGTGTTTACGTTCTCGATGATCAAACCAACACCTTCTACCGCCAGCGCACCTACTACCGCTGGAACAACGGCTGGAGCCGCTCGATCAGCCCGAACGGGCCGTGGGAAGAGACGGACATCCGTGGTGTTCCGGGTGGGTTGGGCAGAAAATTCGGGCAGTGATTGGAAACGGCGATCTGAGGATCGCCGTTTTGCTTTTTGGGGGCTGAAAAGATCGCAGGCTTCGCCAGCTCCTACAGGATCGCGTACGACGATGAACGGCGTGTGCACTAAAACACCGAGCGTCGCGATCCGGGTTTTTGTGCTTGAGTAAAAGTAACTCTAGGGTTATTTTTTGTCAGGCCGGAGCAAGGAGGCTGGTGGTGCAGAGCAGGTTATTGATCAAGGAACTGATAGAAGCGGGCTGGACATTGGACCGTGTCACCGGCAGTCATCACCTCTTCACTCACCGTTACAACCCTTACACGATACCCGTCCCTCATCCGAAGAAGGATTTGCCGGTCGGGACGGTCAAAAGTATCAGGAGGCGAGCCGGGCTTTATTGCCCGGGAGCCAGTTTGGCAGGAGATCCATAATGCAATACCCAATCTGTATCGAGTGGGGCGACGAGAACACCGCCATCGGTATTCAGATCCCCGATATTCCGGGTGCCGTAACGGCCGGGGATACGTTTGAAGAGGCTTACAACGCGGCGGTCGAAATTGCCCACATCATGCTGCAGGAGGTTATGGCAGGCGGGGAGTCCATTCCGATGCCGACCTCAGCGGCTGCGCACCGCGTGAACCCGGAATTTGCCGGCATGGGGTGGGGAATGCTGGAACTCGACATCTCGCCGTATCTGGGCAAGACCGAGAAGGTCAACGTGACGCTGCCTGGCTACGTGATCCAGCGCATTGACCGCTATGTGCGAGAGCACAATGTCAAAAGCCGCTCCTCCTTTCTCGCGGATGCGGCGATGGAGAAGCTGGTTCGGCATTGAGTGGTATCAGTCGAATCGCCTTCGCGGGCAAGCCTCAAACCATTACCCCTCAATGTAGGAGCGAGGCTTGCCCGCGAAGCTTTTAGCGTCCTAAGCCGTTGCCAACGAACGCCTCGGCGAAACGCTCAAAAACCGCAACAACGCCAACAACGCAAACGCGCTACCCACAATCACGATCCACAGCCAGCCGCCATGCTCATACACCGCGCTGGCCACCGAAGAACCAAACGCGCCGCCGATGAAGATGCTGGTCATGTACAGCGCATTCAGACGGCCGCGGCTCTTGGCGTCGAGGGCGTAGACCGCTCGTTGGCCGAGGACCATGTTCATTTGCACGCAGAAATCCAGCACCACCCCTGTCACGGCCAGGCCGATAACGCTGTAGACCGGGTGGATGAAGGCGGGCAGGAAGCTCAGGCTGGCGAACAGTAAGGCCAGCAGCGAGGCGATGCGGGTATGGCCGGCGTCCGCCAGTCGACCGGCGATGGGGGCGGCAATCGCGCCAATGGCGCCGACCAGGGCGAAGATCGCGATCTGTGTTTGCGACAAGCCATGATTGCGCGACAGTTCCAGCGGCACTGCAGTCCAGAACAGGCTGAATGTGGCGAACATGCACGCTTGGTAAAACGCACGCTGACGCAACACCGGCTGCTGGCGCAACAGCGTCCAGAGCGAACCCAACAACTGACCATAAGAAGCGCTGTGATCAGGCTGGCGCTTGGGAATGGTCAGGGCCAGCACCATGCTGATGGCCGCCATCAATACCGCAGCGATGATGAACATCGCGCGCCAGCCGAAGTGGTCGGCTATTACGCTGGATACCGGTCGAGCCAGCAGAATCCCCAGCAACAGACCACCCATGATGCCGCCGACCACGCGACCGCGTGATTCTTCGGGCGCCAGATGGGCGGCCAGTGGAATCAGGATCTGCACCGACACCGAGCTGAACCCCACCAGCAACGAGATGAGCAGAAACACGTTCGGCTGATCGGTGAACGCCGCGCCCAGCAAACTGGCAATCGCGACCACGGTGGTGATGATCATCAAGCGGCGGTTTTCCAGCAGATCACCCAATGGCACCAGGAAAAACAGACCCAACGCATAACCAATCTGCGTCAGCGAAACGATCAGGCTGGCCATGGTGTCGGTCAGGCCGATGTCCGGCGCGATCAGGCCGATGATTGGCTGGGCGTAGTAGATGTTGGCCACGATGGCGCCGCAACAGAAGGCAAAGAGCAACACCATCCCCGGGGTCATTGTCGCGGCACTGACGGGCGCCTGAGTCGTTGGATTCATAACGGGTCTCGTTGAACAAGAAGAAGTGCGCAGAGGCTAATGGGCTGGCTAGAGCGGCGGAAGAGGGTACTGGATGATAGTCATCATGCCTCTGAAGAATGATTGAAAGAGACCGGTCATTGGGTCTTCAAGCTCCCACAAAAAAGGCGACCTATGAAGGTCGCCTTTTCATGGGCCTGAGGAATTACTGACCGCTGTAAATCTGATCAAAAACCCCACCATCATTGAAGTGGGTTTTCTGCACAGTGCGCCAGTCACCAAAGGTCTTCTCCACCGAAAGGAAATCAACTTTCGGGAAGCGATCGGTGTACTTGGCCAATACCGCCGGATCACGCGGACGCAGGTAGTTGGCCGCCGCAATCTCCTGACCTTCCGGCGACCACAGGTACTTCAGGTATTCCTCGGCTGCAGCGCGAGTGCCTTTTTTCTCGACCACTTTGTCGACCACGGACACCGGCGGTTCTGCCTCAGCGGAAACACTGGGGTAAATCACTTCAAACTGATCACGACCAAACTCACGCGCAATCATCTCCGCTTCGTTTTCGAAGGTCACCAGCACGTCGCCGATCTGGTTGGTCATGAACGTGGTAGTCGCCGCACGGCCGCCGGTATCCAGTACTGGCGCTTGTTTGAACAGTTTGCCGACGAAGGCCTTGGCCTTGTTTTCGTCGCCGCCGTTTTTCAGTACATAGCCCCAGGCCGAGAGGTAGGTGTAGCGGCCGTTGCCCGAGGTTTTCGGGTTGGGGACGATCACTTGTACGCCGTCCTTGAGCAGGTCCGGCCAGTCTTTCAGGGCTTTCGGGTTGCCTTTGCGCACGATGAACACGGTGGCCGATGTGAACGGCGCGCTGTTGTTCGGCAGGCGCGTGACCCAGTTGTCCGGGACCAGTTTGCCGTTGTCCGCCAGGGCATTGATATCGGTGGCCATGTTCATGGTGATGACGTCAGCCGGCAGACCATCGATCACTGAACGCGCCTGTTTGCTGGAGCCGCCGAAGGACATTTGCACCGTGATTTTTTCGTTATGCTCGGCTTGCCAGTGTTTCTGGAAGGCAGCGTTGTAGTCCTTGTAGAAATCTCGCATCACGTCGTAGGAAACGTTAAGCAGGGTCGGTGCAGCCTGTGCCACGCTGCCCAGGGCCAGGCCAGCGGCCAGAAGTGAGGCGCCAAAGAGTTTTTTCACTGCGCATTCCTTGTTTTATCAAACATGTTCTATGAAAAGAGTTGGCAATTTGCCCGCGACTATAGCCGGGCTCGCATAGTCCTTTAAAGATTAAAAAGCACTTTGCTTATTCCAGTTTTTTGAACAGTGCATTGCCGCAACGCGAGCAAAATGCGGCGCCGTGTTCGTGGCTGTTTTTTTTGCAAGTCGGGCAATCGTGTTGCAGTTGTTCGCCGCGCATGGCGTTGGCCAGTTCCGCGGTAAAGATGCCTGTGGGCACGGCGATGATCGAGTAACCGGTGATCATCACCAGCGACGAAACCACCTGACCCAGCGGCGTCTTGGGCACGATATCGCCGAAGCCCACGGTGGTCAGTGTGACGATGGCCCAATAGATGCCTTTGGGGATGCTGGTGAAGCCGTGTTCCGGGCCTTCGATCACGTACATCAGCGTGCCGAATACCGTCACCAGGGTGCTGACGCTGAGCAGAAATACCACGATCTTCTGCTTGCTGCCCTGCAACGCGGTCATCAAATAGTTGGCTTGTTTCAGGTACGGGCTGAGCTTGAGCACGCGGAAAATCCGCAGCATCCGAATGATCCGGATAATCAGCAGGTACTGCGCATCGGTGTAATACAGCGCAAGAATGCCGGGCACGATCGCCAGCAAGTCCACCAACCCATAGAAGCTGAATGCATAGCGCAGCGGCTTGGGCGAGCAATACAGGCGCAGAGCGTATTCGATGGCGAAAACGACGGTGAAGCCCCATTCGATGTACGCCAGTATGTCGGCGTAGTTCTGGTGGATGCTGTCGATACTGTCCAGAACCACGATCACCAGGCTTGCCAGGATGATCAGCAGCAGAATGCTGTCGAAGCGGCGACCGGCGGGGGTATCGGATTGGAAAATGATGACGTAAAGGTCTTCACGCCAGTTTTTATTGCTGTCCATGGAGAACGCCTGAGCCAGGAATCAACGAAGCCTAGGTTGATTCTCCCCGGTTGCGCAAGGCGCGCTGTCCCTGGCGGCCTGATGCAACACCCGAATGCCTGCGCGAATCAGCCAGCAGGCAAGGATGAAGGGCGCCGTCAGTGTCGCCAGCCCCAGTGCGGCGAACCCCGGCGTGAGCAACACCGCCAGCAGGATTCCCAACAATGGCAGCCAAGGCTGGCGGCGATTTTGGCTGAAAGCCAGGGCGGCGAGCACGGCGTTGTAACCGCTCAATCCCAGCAGCGCGGTTGCTGTTTCGTGATGCACAAGGGCGAAACCGAGGCCGGTGGCGGAGCCGAACAACGCCCACAGGAAGGCACGACGGTCAGCGACCAGCAAACCCGTAGCAATCAGGGCGCCGGCCAGCGGATGACCGAGAAACAGCACCTGCCCCAACCCTTTTAATGACGCGGCGAGCACATTGAGTGTGGTCATTTCGATCAGCGGCGCGGGTTGCTGGGGCGCGGCAAACGACAGCAGCAACCAGCTTATCCCGACGAAGGGCGCGGTGTAGGCGGGAAGGCAATCATGAGCGCGCGAACGCTTGAGCCATTGCTGGGTGAGCATCGCACTCAGGCCGCCAGCGGCAATGATCAGCGGCGGCAATAATGCTGACCACGGGAAATAAAGGCTCAGCAGCAGACCGAGCAGGATACCGTTGTAACTGAACAGCCCGGCCTGGCGATCAGCCTTGGTGTAACCGCGACGCTGCGCGGTGAGCAACCCGGCGATTCCTCCCAGCAACGCACCGCCGAGCTGGGCCGGGGCGCAGAACATAATTGCCAACAGACACAGCAGCCCGCACAGCGGATGACGCTGGAGAAAGATTTGGCTGAAGCCATTGAGCAGGGCAGTGGCCCAGTCGGGGCAGTGGTTGTTGAAGTGGTGGGCAGGCATGTTAAGGGTCGTTCAGTACGGATCGTTCCCACGCTCTGCGTGGGAATGCCTCAATGGACGCTCTGCGTCTGCTCTTGGGACGCAGAGCGTCCCGGGCTGCACTCCCACGCAGAGCGTGGGAACGATCATCGTGTAGGGGTTAAATCAGGGTTTCGATACGCAACGAATTGGTCGACCCCGGCTGCCCGAACGGCACGCCCGCCGTGATCAACAACGTATCGCCGCGTTGAGCCATGCCCTGTGCCTGCGCAATCTCCAGCGCTGTCGAGCACACTTCATCCACCTGGCGCAGCCGATCATTGACCACCGAGTGCACGCCCCACGCCACCGTCAAGCGTCGCGCGGTTTGCAGATTTGGTGTCAGGTTGAGAATCGGCACAGTCGGCCGTTCCCGCGCCGCCCGCAGGCTCGATGTGCCGGATTCGCTGTAATTCACCAGTACCGCCACCGGCAGCACGTTGCTGATGCGGCGGATCGCGCAGCTGATCGCGTCCGACACCGTGGCCTCGGCTTTCGGTCGGCTCACGTCCAGTTGGGCCTGATAGTCCGGGCCGTTTTCCACCTGACGGATGATCTTGCTCATCATCTGCACAGCTTCCAGCGGGTACTCGCCGGACGCGGTTTCCGCCGACAGCATCACCGCATCCGCGCCTTCGGCCACTGCGTTGGCGACGTCGGTGACTTCGGCGCGGGTCGGGGCCGGGGAGAAGCGCATCGACTCCAGCATCTGCGTCGCCACCACCACCGGTTTGCCGAGTTGGCGGCAGGTGCTGATGATGTTTTTCTGGATTTGCGGCACGCTTTCGGCCGGCACTTCCACGCCCAGGTCACCGCGAGCGACCATGATCGCATCGCTCAACTCAGCGATTTCCCGCAGTTGAGTCACGGCCGATGGCTTCTCGATCTTCGCCATCAAAAACGCCTTGTCGCCGATCAGTGCGCGGGCTTCGCGAATGTCTTGCGGGCGTTGCACGAACGACAGCGCGACCCAATCCACCCCCAGCTCCAGTCCGAAGCTCAAGTCGCGACGATCCTTGGCAGTCAATGGGCTCAGATCCAGCACCGCTTGCGGCACGTTGACCCCTTTGCGATCCGACAGCTCGCCACCATTGAGCACCGTGGTGTCGATGGCGTCGGCATATTTGGTCATCACCCGCAGGCGCAGCTTGCCGTCGTCCAGCAGCAAGTCCATGCCTGGTTCCAAGGCTGCAATGATTTCCGGGTGAGGCAAGTTGACCCTGCGCTCGTCGCCCGGCGTCGGGTCCAGGTCCAGACGCAAGGCCTGACCGCGATGCAACTGCACTTTGCCTTGGGCGAATTTGCCGACCCGCAATTTCGGGCCTTGCAGGTCCATCAGAATCCCCAGCGGGTAATTCAGCTGGCGCTCGACTTCACGAATCCATTGATAGCGCTGGGCATGGTCGGCGTGATCACCGTGGCTGAAGTTCAAGCGAAAGATATTGACCCCGGCCTGCACCAGTTCACGGATGTCGTCGATTCCGTGAATGGCAGGGCCAAGGGTGGCGAGGATTTTGACCTTTTTATCAGGCGTCATGTTCAGGGCTCTCGAGAATCAGAATGGCGCGGAAATCGTTGACGTTGGTGCGGGTCGGCTCAGTGACGATCAGCGACTCAAGCGCGGCGAAATAGCCATAGCCATTGTTGTTGTCCAGTTCATCGCAGGCAGCGAGGCCGAGGGCGGTGGCGCGGGCGTAACTGTCCGGGGTCATGATGGCGCCGGCATTGTCTTCGGAGCCGTCGATGCCGTCGGTGTCACCCGCCAGGGCGTAGACGCCGGGCAGGCCTTTGAGGCTGTCGGTCAGGCTCAGCAGAAATTCGGCGTTGCGCCCGCCACGGCCATTGCCGCGCACGGTGACGGTGGTTTCGCCGCCGGACAGAATCACGCACGGCGCTGCCAGCGGCTGGCCGTGCTGGACGATCTGCCGCGCAATTCCGGCGTGGACTTTTGCCACGTCCCGGGATTCACCTTCCAGGTCGCCGAGAATCAACGGACTGAAACCGGCCTGGCGGGCTTTCACCGCGGCCGCTTCCAGCGATTGCTGTGGGCGTGCGATCAACTGGAAATGACTGCGGGCCAGGCTCGGATCGCCGGGTTTGACCGTTTCCGATTCCGGGCTTTGCAGCCAGTTACGCACTGAGGCCGGGACGTCGATGCCATAACGCTTGAGGATCGCCAGCGCTTCAGCCGAGGTGCTCGGATCGGCCACGGTGGGGCCGGAGGCAATGACCGTCGCAAGATCGCCCGGCACATCGGAAATCGCATAGGTATAAACCGTGGCCGGCCAGCAGGCTTTGCCCAGACGACCGCCCTTGATGGCCGAGAGGTGCTTGCGCACGCAATTCATCTCGCCGATGGTCGCGCCGGATTTGAGCAGGGCTTTGTTGATCGATTGTTTGTCGGCCAGGGTGATGCCGGCTGCGGGTAAGGCGAGGAGGGCAGAGCCACCACCCGAAAGCAGAAAGATCACGCGGTCGTCTTTGCTCAGGTCGCTGACCAGTTCCAGCACCCGTTTCGCCACAGCCAAACCCGCCGCATCCGGCACCGGGTGCGCGGCTTCGACCACTTCGATTTTTTCGCACGGGGCGCCGTGGCCGTAACGGGTCACCACCAGGCCGGACACTTCGCCTTGCCAGCAGCGCTCGACCACCTGGGCCATGGCCGCTGCGGCTTTACCGGCGCCGATGACGATCACCCGACCGCTGCGATCTTTGGGCAAATGCGCTTCGAGGACGTGCTGCGGATGGGCCGCGTCGATGGCTGTGGCAAACAGCTCGCGCAGCAGTTGTTGCGGATCAGCCGACATGGCGGGCTCCCAATCTTATTGTTCTTGGTTTACGCAGATGATCGTTCCCACGCTCTGCGTGGGAATGCCTCAATGGACGCTCCGCGTCCGCTTCGGCAGGACGCGGAGCGTCCCGGGCTGCATTCCCACGCGGAGCGTGGGAACGATCAGCACAGGGTTTTGTGCAGGTTTTACTTATCGCGAATCGAGAAATTCGCCATGTGTTCCAGGCCTTTGATCAGCGCCGAATGGTCCCAGTTGCTGCCACCAATGGCCGCGCAGGTGCTGAACACTTGTTGGGTATTGGCGGTGTTCGGCAGGTTGATGCCCAATTCGCGAGCGCCGGCCAGGGCCAGGTTGAGGTCCTTCTGGTGCAGGCTGATGCGGAAGCCCGGATCGAAGGTGCCCTTGATCATGCGTTCGCCGTGCACTTCAAGAATCTTCGACGACGCGAAACCGCCCATCAGCGCTTCGCGCACCTTGGCCGGATCAGCACCGTTTTTCGAGGCAAACAGCAGCGCTTCGGCCACGGCCTGGATGTTCAGCGCGACGATGATCTGGTTCGCCACTTTCGCGGTTTGACCGTCGCCATTACCGCCCACCAGCGTGATGTTCTTGCCCATGGCCTGGAACAGCGGCAGGGCGCGTTCGAACGCCTCGGCATCGCCACCGACCATGATGCTCAGGGTCGCCGCCTTGGCGCCGACTTCACCGCCGGACACCGGCGCGTCGAGGTACTGTGCGCCTTTCTCGTTGATTTTCGCAGCGAAAGCTTTAGTAGCGGTCGGCGAGATCGAACTCATGTCGACCACCACTTTGCCCTTGCTCACGCCAGCCGCAACGCCATCGGCGCGGAACAGCACGTCATCGACCTGCGGAGTATCCGGGACCATGACGATGATGAACTCGGCTTCCTGGGCTACTTCTTTCGGGTTCGCCAGGGCGATGGCGCCAGCGGCGACCAGATCGGCAGGCGCCGGGTCGTGGTGCGCCGACAGGAACAGGCTGTGACCGGCTTTCTGCAGGTTCAACGCCATTGGGTGGCCCATGATGCCGGTGCCGATAAATCCGATTTTAGCCATGAGAAAATCCTCTTGTTTTTATTGCTCTGTTCGCAAATTCGTGGGGTGACAGCGAGGACGCCTTCGCGGGCAAGACAATTCTGGCCCCCGTAGGAGCGAGGCTTGCCCGCGAAGAACGATAACGCGGTGTCAGATCAAATCGCGTTATGGGTTTTAAGCCAGCCCAGGCCCGCTTCAGTGGTGGTCAGCGGCTTGTACTCGCAGCCAACCCAACCCTGATAACCAATGCGGTCCAGGTATTCGAACAGGAAGCGGTAATTGATTTCACCGGTGCCCGGTTCGTTGCGCCCTGGGTTGTCGGCCAACTGGATGTGGTTGATCTCGTCCAAATGCGCAGCCATGGTGCGGGCCAGGTCGCCCTCCATGATTTGCATGTGATAGATGTCGTATTGCAGGAACAGGTTGGTGCTGCCGACCTGTTCGCGAATCGACAGGGCTTGCGCCGTGTTGTTCAGATAGAAGCCGGGGATGTCCCGGGTATTGATCGCTTCCATCACCAGTTTGATGCCCGCCGCTTGCAGCTTGTCGGCCGCGTATTTGAGGTTGGCGACGAAGGTCTTTTCCACGGTGGCATCGTCGATGCCTTGTGGACGAATTCCCGCCAGGCAGTTGATCTGGGTGTTGCCCAGCACTTTGGCGTAAGCGATGGCCAGATCGACACCGGCGCGGAATTCTTCGACCCGATCCGGCAAGCACGCAATTCCGCGCTCGCCCTTGGCCCAGTCACCGGCTGGCAGGTTGAACAGCACCTGGGTCAAGCCATTGGCATCGAGCTTGGCCTTGATTTCGGCGGAGCTGAAATCGTAGGGAAACAAGTATTCGACACCACTGAAGCCGGCCTTGGCGGCAGCGTCGAACCGGGCAAGAAAATCCTGCTCGGTGAACAGCATGGACAGGTTGGCTGCGAAACGCGGCATGGTGGTCTCCCGTAAATATAAATCCCTGTAGCAGCTGCCGAGGCACGAGGCTGCGTTGGGTCGCGAAGCGGCCCCCCACGGCGGTCCTGCGGACACGCAACGCAGCCTCGTACCTCGGCAGCTGCTACAGGTGTCAGGTTCTTAATCGAGCAGCGAAATCGCCGTTGGCGCATCGTTGCCGACCAGCGCCAGGTCTTCGAATTCGTTGACGGCGTTGATCTCGGTGCCCATGGAAATGTTGGTCACGCGCTCCAGAATGATTTCGACGATCACCGGCACTTTGAACTCTTCGATCAGTTCCTGAGCCTTGCGCAGGGCAGGCTGGATCTGAGCCGGTTCGAACACCCGCAGCGCCTTGCAACCCAGGCCTTCAGCGACCGCGACGTGGTCGACACCGTAGCCGTTGAGTTCCGGAGCGTTGAGGTTGTCGAAGGACAGCTGCACGCAGTAGTCCATATCGAAACCGCGCTGAGCCTGGCGGATCAGCCCCAAATACGAGTTGTTCACGACCACGTGGATGTATGGCAGCTTGAACTGCGCGCCCACCGCCAGTTCTTCGATCATGAACTGGAAGTCGTAGTCGCCCGAAAGCGCCACCACCTTGCGGGTCGGATCAGCCTTGACCACACCGAGCGCCGCCGGAATGGTCCAGCCCAAGGGACCGGCCTGACCGCAGTTGATCCAGTGACGCGGTTTGTACACGTGCAGGAACTGCGCGCCGGCAATCTGCGACAGACCGATGGTGCTGACGTAGCAGGTGTCCTTGCCAAACACCTGGTTCATTTCTTCGTAAACCCGCTGCGGCTTGACCGGCACGTTGTCGAAGTGCGTCTTGCGCTGCAGGCTGGCTTTGCGTTGCTGGCAGTCTTGCAACCAGGCGCTGCGGTTTTTCAGTTTGCCGGCGGCTTGCCATTCGCGGGCGACTTCGATGAACACGGTCAACGCGGCTGCGGCGTCGGACACGATGCCCAGGTCTGGCGTGAACACGCGGCCGATCTGGGTCGGTTCGATGTCTACATGAATGAATTTGCGGCCTTCGGTGTAAACATCGACCGAACCGGTGTGACGGTTGGCCCAGCGGTTACCGACGCCCAGTACCACATCCGACTTCAGCATCGTGGCGTTGCCGTAGCGGTGCGAGGTTTGCAGACCGACCATGCCCACCATCAGCGGGTGATCGTCCGGGATGGTGCCCCAGCCCATCAGGGTCGGGATCACTGGAATACCGGTCAGCTCGGCGAACTCCACCAGCAATTCGCTGGCGTCGGCATTGATGATGCCACCACCGGCCACCAGCAACGGGCGCTCAGCCTGGTCGAGCATGGTCAGGGCTTTTTCAACTTGAACGCGGGTCGCGCTCGGCTTGGCCAAGGGCAGTGGCTGATAGGCGTCGATGTCGAATTCGATTTCGGCCATCTGCACGTCGAACGGCAGGTCGATCAGCACTGGGCCAGGACGACCGGAGCGCATTTCATAGAAGGCTTTCTGAAACGCGTAAGGCACCTGGCCCGGTTCCATGACGGTGGTCGACCACTTGGTGACCGGCTTGACGATGCTGGTGATGTCGACAGCCTGGAAGTCTTCCTTGTGCATCCGGGCCCGCGGTGCCTGGCCGGTGATGCACAAGATCGGGATCGAGTCGGCCGAGGCGCTGTAGAGCCCGGTGACCATGTCGGTGCCGGCCGGGCCGGAGGTGCCGATGCACACGCCGATGTTGCCGGCTTTGGTGCGGGTGTAGCCCTCGGCCATGTGCGAGGCGCCTTCAACGTGGCGAGCGAGGACGTGATCGATGCCACCGACCTTCTGCAAGGCGGAGTACAGCGGGTTGATCGCGGCGCCCGGGATGCCAAAAGCGGTATCCACCCCTTCACGGCGCATCACCAGAACGGCGGCTTCGATTGCTCTCATTTTGCTCATTGTTTTGTGCCTCTTACGTTTTGTAATTGTATACAAGTGGCTTTGCGCAGAGTGTATTCACGGCGGACGGCGCAGGTCAATCCATTTTATCAAGCAGCTGTTTCATTCGTCGGAAGCCTAAAGCAGTGTGGCTTTTCGTCGCATGTGGTGCTTTTCGAAAATTATTGTATACAAAAAAATAACTCATTGTGTTCTATTTGTTGCATCGGATTGCGCAACAGAAAGCAATCCAACGGCTTTCCCAATAACAAAATGAGGACGGCACCATGAGCGCTTTAACCTTGAACGTTGCAGTTAACCTGGCCAGCCAGGCCATCACCGCAGGCCGTGCAATCTCTGCCGCGCCATTGACCGTTGCAGTACTGGATGCCGGCGGGCACCTGATAACGCTGCAACGCGAAGACGGCGCCAGCCTGCTGCGCCCGCAAATCGCCATCGGCAAAGCCTGGGGCGCGATCGCCCTGGGCAAGGGCTCACGCCTGCTGGCCCAGGACGCCCAACAACGCCCGGCGTTCTTCGCCGCGCTGAATAGCCTGGGGCAGGGCAGTGTCGTGCCGGTGCCGGGCGGCGTGTTGATTCGGGATCAAGACGGGACTGTGTTGGGAGCGGTGGGCATCAGCGGTGATTTGTCTGATGTGGATGAACAGTGTGCGATCAGGGCGATCGAGGGGGTGGGATTGAGGGCGGATGCGGGGGTGGTTGGTTGATCTTCGGCGTCTAATTTACCGCTTTCGCGAGCTTGCTCGCGAAAGCAATTTCCCAGACTCATGCAGCTAAAAGTCTGCGCCATTTCGCGCAGCCATTCGCGAACTACTGTCCTCCATACTTTCGCCCAAGGCATCCAGAAATGCAGCGGTCGGCCTGCATTTGCGCAATGCCTTGCGGATGAAAACAGCTTTTTAGCTGCCTGCTTTTTTCGTTGAAATTTCCATCCGGTAAATTCCAGATTTTTAGAATTTTGTGCGAAACATTTGGGCGTCGCCGAAGATTTTCGCAAGAATATTCACAGGTATCACTCGTATCATTCTCTCGGAACAGGCCGAGAGCTTTGCAATGAAAACAACACTGTCTTGGTGGGATATCAGCCCGCCTTTGAGCACCGCTACACCTACCTGGCCGGGTGACACACCTTTTCAGGAAGAGCGCGTTTGGACGTTCGGACCAGAGTGTCCAGTGAATGTCGGGCGTATCACCCTGTCGCCCCACACGGGTGCCCATGTCGACGCGCCGTTGCATTACAGCGCTGATGGTGCGGCCATTGGCGATGTGTCACTCGATGTCTATATGGGGCCTTGCCGTGTGCTGCATTGCCTGAATAGCGGCCGGCTGGTATACCCCGAGCAGCTTGAAGGTCGCTTGCGAGACCTGCCTGAACGGGTGCTGCTGCGCACTTGGCGACAAGCACCGTTGAGCTCCTGGGATCCGGATTTCACCGCAGTCGCCAAAGAAACCGTCAACCTGCTGGCGAGCCTCGGTGTGCGCTTGATCGGTATCGATACGCCGTCGCTGGATCCTCAGCAATCCAAAACCATGGATTCGCACAATGCCGTAGCCCGACATGGCATGGCCATCCTCGAGGGCATCGTGCTCGATGACGTCCCGGAAGGGGACTATGAATTGATTGCGCTGCCGCTGCGTTTTGCCCATCTGGACGCCAGTCCGGTCAGGGCAATTTTACGTCCACTGAATAAATCGCAACTTGAGGAGCCGACTCAATGAACCAATGCCCCTATTCACATCCAAACCAGACTGGGGAATGGCATAACGCCGAGCTGAATTTTTCCGACTCCATGAGCTACGGCGACTACCTGGATCTGGGGCGCATTCTCAGCGCACAGCACCCGTTATCTCCGGACCATAACGAGATGCTGTTCATCATCCAGCATCAGACGTCAGAGCTGTGGATGAAGCTGATGCTGCACGAGCTCAAAGCCGCCCGTGAACACATTCGACTGGGAGAGTTGCCGCCCGCTTTCAAGATGCTGGCGCGGGTCTCGCGGATTTTTGATCAGCTGGTGCATGCCTGGACGGTGCTGGCCACCATGACACCCACCGAGTACCACGCGATACGGCCCTTTCTGGGGCAGTCTTCGGGCTTTCAGTCGTTCCAGTACCGCGAGATCGAATTCATTCTGGGCAACAAAAGCGCGACCCTGTTGCGCCCCCATGCGCATCGGCCGGAACTGTTGCAGGCGCTTGAAAAGGCGATCGCCACACCGTCGCTGTATGACGAGGCGATTCGCTTGATGGTCAGCACAGGCTTGACCATCGACCCACAGCGTTTCGAGCGTGATCCGACCAGTCCGACGGCGCATGACGCGTCGGTCGAAGCAGCCTGGCGCGAGGTCTATACCGACCCTTCGCGTTATTGGGATCTCTATCAGCTGGCGGAGAAACTCATCGATCTTGAGGATTCTTTCCGTCAATGGCGCTTCCGGCATGTGACCACGGTTGAGCGGATCATCGGCTTTCAACCAGGGACCGGCGGCACAGAAGGTGTCGGTTATCTGCGCAAGATGCTCGATACCGTGCTGTTCCCGGAGTTGTGGCGAGTGCGCTCAACGCTCTAATTACCGAGAGTAATGTCTGAACGCTTAGACCGAGCGGCAATTGAATAAATTGACGCATTCAAACCATGCCTGACCATAACAATTAGAAGGTAACCAGATGGCGGATGAAATCTTGCGACAAGGCGAGCTCAAGCGAGGGCTGAAAAATCGTCATATTCAGCTGATCGCCTTGGGCGGAGCGATAGGTACCGGGTTGTTTCTAGGCTCTGCCGGAGTACTAAAATCGGCCGGGCCGTCGATGATCCTCGGCTATGCGATTGCCGGCTTCATCGCCTTTCTGATCATGCGCCAGCTGGGCGAGATGATTGTCGAGGAACCGGTGGCTGGCTCCTTCAGTCATTTTGCCCACAAGTACTGGGGCGGCTATGCCGGCTTTCTGTCCGGCTGGAACTATTGGGTGCTGTATGTGCTGGTGGGCATGGCTGAGTTGACGGCTGTCGGCAAGTACGTGCAGTTCTGGTGGCCGGAAGTCCCCTCCTGGGTCAGTGCGGCGGTGTTCTTCGTCCTGGTCAATTTGATCAATATGATGAACGTCAAAGTCTTCGGCGAGATGGAGTTCTGGTTCGCAATCATCAAGGTCGTAGCGATCATTGGCATGATCGCCCTGGGGTGCTACATGTTGTTCAGCGGAACGGGCGGCCCGCAGGCCTCGGTCAGCAATCTGTGGAGTCACGGCGGCTTCTTTCCCAACGGCACCACTGGCTTGCTGATGTCCATGGCGTTCATCATGTTCTCCTTTGGCGGTCTTGAGCTGGTTGGCATCACCGCCGCTGAAGCCAGCGAGCCGGGTAAGGTGATTCCCAAGGCGATCAACCAGGTGGTTTATCGCGTGCTGATTTTTTACGTAGGCGCACTCACCGTGTTGCTGTCACTGTATCCGTGGGATCAACTGCTACAGACACTGGGCGCTTCGGGCGATGCCTATAGCGGCAGCCCGTTCGTGCAGATCTTCTCCTTGATCGGCAGCGACACCGCAGCGCACATCCTCAATTTCGTGGTGCTCACTGCGGCGCTTTCTGTCTATAACAGTGGCGTCTACTGCAACAGCCGCATGCTTTATGGCCTGGCCGAACAGGGCGACGCGCCCAAGGCGCTGATGAAACTGAACAAACAGGGCGTGCCTCTACTGGCGCTGGGCGTATCTGCGTTGATCACCATGCTTTCCGTGCTGGTTAACTACCTCGCCCCGCATGAAGCGCTTGAGTTGCTCTTTGCACTGGTGGTCGCATCGCTGATGATCAACTGGGCGATGATCAGCCTGACGCACCTGAAATTTCGCAAAATCATGGGCCAGCGAGGCATCGTGCCGGGTTTCAAGGCGTTTTGGTTCCCCTACAGCAATTACCTGTGCCTGGCCTTCATGGCCATGATCGTCTGCGTCATGCTGATGATTCCAGGGATACGCGCTTCAGTCTTCGCCATACCGGTGTGGGTGTTGATCATCTTCGGTTTTTACCGGATGCGTATGGCCAAGGATCGGGCCTTGTCGGTTGTTCAATAGCCTTCTCCCGATAAAAGCCCCGACACTCAATGAGTGACGGGGCTTTTAAACGGATACAGCCGTGTTGTGGCGTGGGACTTGCTATTTTCAAGCCTGATACGCGCCATCAGAACGCGCTGAAAAATATTGCCGTGGGTGCGCCGTAATGAGTAGCAACGCTGATCCGCAGTTTCGAGACATTCGTATCGATCACTATGACCTCGAGGGTGCAAGGAACTGGATGTCCGGTATCTGCGGGCCGCACCGCCTCCAGACTTCGACGCCAGAGCGGGTCCGCTTTCATCACAGCGCCAATGTGTTCAAGTCGATGGCCACGACTCTGGGCACGCTCTCATACGGCACCGATGTCACCATCGATATCGAAGACGCCGAGCATTTCAGCAGTTACAGCCTGAGTTTGCCTTTGGTGGGCGAACAGGAGCTGAGCAAGAACGGCAGCGTGGTGAAATCCAACCGCGATCAAGGGGTGATCATTTCCCCGAACGAGAACCAGATGCTGGCGATCTCCGGCGACTGTCGCAAAGTCCAGGTGGTGATCACCCGCGCCGCCATGAGAGTGTCGCTGGAAAGCATGCTGCAGCGACCGCTGGATATGCCGCTGCGTTTCGAACCGGTGATGGATGCGGTAGACGGCGCGTCGGCCTCGTGGTGGCGCATGGCGCGCTATTTCATCGCGGAGCTGGAACACAGCAATGAATTGTACAAACAGGTGGCCTTCACTCGGGACATCGAAAGCTCATTGATCAAAGGCTTGATCCTCGCCCAGCCGAACAACTACTCCGAAGAATTGCGCAACGTGCTCGGCGTGAAACTGCCGCACTACCTGATCAGAGCCAAACAATACATTCACGACAATGCTCGCGAAGCCTTGCACTTGGAGGATATCGAGGTCGCAGCCGGGGTCTCGCGTTTCAAGCTGTTGGAGGCGTTCAAGAAGTACTTCGCCCTGTCGCCGATGGTTTACCTGAAAAAGTACCGGTTGAACGCTGTGCGCCAGGAAATCCTCGAACACGACTCGGTGCGCAATATTTCCGCGATCGCCATGGGCTGGGGCTTTACACATCTGGGACGTTTTTCTGCCGAATACCGTAAGTTATTCGACGAGTCCCCCAGCATGACCTTGCAGCGTAACGAAGCCCGGCGCATGCGCGGGGTCTGAATATCCCGGCATCCAGGATTGAATCAGACCTGCGACAGCCTGATGAAGCGCTATTTGTGGCGAGGGAGCAAGCGCCCTCGCCACAATTCATCACCTGGCCGATATCCATTAATTGGCGCTCACTTACGCACCACCAAATCAAGCAACGTCTCCCGCTCCTTGATTTTCTGCAACACGATTTCCGAGCGGATATCCGTCACCCCCGCTGTTCGGTTCAGTTGGTTGACGATGAAGTCGGAGAAGTGTTTGACGTTACGCGCCTGGACCCGCAGCACATAGTTGCTCGCCCCGGTAATCACGTAGGCGGTGACCACTTCCGGCCACAACTGGACCTTCTTGATGAAGGTCTCGTGCCAGTCCTCCACGTCCTGTCGCAATGACACATGGACGATGGCTTCCAGTTCGACTCCCAGCTTCTCTGCGTTCAGCATCGCGCGATAGCCAGTGATGATTCCTTCACTTTCCAGCAGGCGTAAACGGCGCAAACAGGCCGACGGTGACAGTGCGACCTTCTCTGCCATTTCGTGATTGCTGATACGGCCGTCCCGTTGCAAAAGGTGCAAGATCCGCAGGTCTGTCGAGTCGAGAGTCATGGCTAGAATAAATCCGCGATATTTGGAGAGAGATTCGAATTTTCTTCGAAGTAAATACTAGATGGCCGCCTACTTTGCACGAAAATTCTCTAAAGCTTCGTTCATTATCTCTTCACCGTGAAGGCCTAAATAACGCCTGACACACGACACTCACACCCGACTATCGCGATCTGCCCGGACGGCACTTCTTTCAAAAAAGCAGGACACCCAATGACTACAAGAAACGATTGTCTGGCGCTTGATGCGCAGGATGCTCTGGCCCCTCTGCGTCAGCAGTTTGCGCTCCCTGAAGGCGTGATCTATCTCGACGGCAACTCCCTGGGCGCGCGCCCGGTCGCAGCGCTGGCGCGTGCTCAAGCGGTGATCGCCGAGGAATGGGGCAATGGCCTGATCCGCAGTTGGAACATCGCTGGCTGGCGCGACCTGCCTGAACGTCTGGGCAATCGACTGGCAGGGCTGATTGGCGCCGGTGACGGCGAAGTGGTGGTGACCGACACCACCTCGATCAACCTGTTCAAGGTGCTCAGCGCCGCCCTGCGCGTGCAGGCCACGCGAGCGCCGACGCGGCGGGTGATCGTCACCGAGACCAGCAACTTCCCGACAGACCTGTACATCGCCGAAGGTCTGGCGGACATGCTGCAGCAGGGCTACACCCTGCGTCTGGTCGACAGCCCGCAAGAGCTGCCGCAAGTGATTGACCAGGACACCGCGGTGGTCATGCTCACCCACGTCAACTACAAGACCGGCTACATGCACGACATGCAGGCCCTGACCGCGCTGACCCATGAATGTGGCGCGCTGGCCATCTGGGACCTGGCGCATTCCGCCGGGGCGGTGCCGGTCGACCTGCATCAGGCGCGCGCCGACTACGCCATCGGTTGCACCTACAAATACCTCAATGGCGGTCCGGGCTCGCAAGCTTTCGTCTGGGTTTCCCCTGAGCTGTGCGATCTGGTGGCGCAACCGCTGTCCGGCTGGTTCGGTCATTCGCGGCAGTTCGCCATGGAGTCGCATTACCAGCCGCGCAGCGGAATCGCCCGCTATTTGTGCGGCACCCAACCCATCACTTCATTGGCGATGGTCGAGTGTGGTCTGGATGTCTTCGCCCAGACCGACATGGCCAGCCTGCGCAGCAAGTCCCTGGCGCTGACGGACCTGTTCATCCAGTTGGTCGAGCAGCGCTGCGCCGCTCACGAACTGACATTGGTCACTCCACGCGAACACGCCAAACGTGGCAGCCATGTCAGCTTCGAACATCCCCAGGGGTATGCGGTGATCCAGGCCTTGATAGCCCGTGGCGTGATCGGCGATTACCGCGAGCCGCGGATCATGCGGTTCGGCTTCACCCCGCTGTACACCAGCTTCACCGAGGTCTGGGATGCGGTGCAGATCCTCGGCGAGATTCTCGATCAGAAAACCTGGGCGCAAGAGCAATTCCAGATCCGCCACAGCGTCACCTGATACCCCTCGACGCCTTTGTCTTGCTGCCGCGAATTTCCCGGCAGCAGGGCTTCGGTCACCTCCGATAAGCACTTCTGTGAAAACACAATAATAAGGAACACGCAGAATGAAACAGTCCCTTTGGCCCGCCTTGCCGCTCGCCGTTACCAGCTGTCTCGGCCAAGTGGCCTATGCCGCACCCGACAATGGATTCGTTGGAGACAGCAGCCTGACCCTGACCAATCGCAATTTCTATTTCTACCGCAACAATCTCAACAATCCGGGTGGTCAGAACTATCGGGAGGAGTGGGCCCACGGGATCATGCTTGATTACCGTTCCGGCTATACCCAGGGCACTGTGGGCTTGGGAGTCGACGCCTACGCGCAGTTGGGGCTCAAGCTCGATAGCGGCAGGGGCCGTACCGGCACCGGATTATTGCCGGTCGATTCCGATGGGCGCGCCGAGGATGAGTATTCCGAAGCGGGTGGTGCACTCAAGGCGCGGATCTCGAAGACCGAACTCAAATACGGCAACTTGACACCGCTCAACCCGGTGTTCGGCACCGGCTCGGCGCGCCTGTTCACGACCTACGCCAATGGTTTCCAGCTGACCAGCAGCGAGTTGAAAGGACTGCAACTCGATGTCGGGCACTTCACCTCGGGCAATGACAGTGCTTCGACCAACGACGATGGCGCCCTCAAGGCGCTGTATGCCGGGATGGAAACCCGTAGCGTCGATTATCTGGGCGGCAGTTATGCCCTGAGCGATCAATTGAGCGTCAGCCTGTACGGTTCGCAGTTCGCTGATATCTGGCGGCAGTACTACGCCAACGCCAACTACAGCTATGCCCTGAGCGAAAGCCAGTCACTGAACCTGGATTTCAACCTCTATCGCACCAACGACTCTGGCCAGAGCCTGGCCGGCAAGATCGACAACACCACCTGGTCGCTGGCCGCCGCTTATAAGGTGGGTGCGCACCGCTTGACCCTGGCTTACCAACGGGTCGATGGCGATGAACCGTTCGATTATCTCGGCTTCGATCAGCAGCCGGGCACCTCGATATTCCTTGCTAACTCGGTACAGATCCTCGATTTCAACGCGCCCAATGAACGCTCCTGGCAGCTGCGTTATGACCTGGACATGGCGCCTTTCGGCGTGCCGGGCCTGAGCTTCATGTCGCGCTATGTGAGCGGTGACCATATTGACGACAGCCACTACGACGGCGGCCCCAATGGTGCCTATGGACGTTACGGCAGTGACGGCAAGCGCTGGGAGCGCGACCTTGAAGCGCGCTACGTGGTGCAGGAGGGCAAGGCCAAGGACCTGTCGATACGTGTGCGTCAGGCCAGTGTGCGCTCCACCGGCCAGGTCGCCCGAGCGGACACCACCGACAACAATGAAGTCCGGGTGATCGTCGAGTATCCGCTGAATATTTTCTAATCCGGTAACCCCCAAAAGATTTGCTCTCTTCAAGAAAGACAATATTCAGAGGACAGAAAAATGACCGATAACGCCGGTTTTGAAAACATCTCCAAGCGTGAGCAGGGCCTCAGGCGCCAGCTCACCTCGGGTCAAATGAGCATGATCGCTATTGGCGGTGCGATTGGCACCGGGCTGTTCATGGGCAGTGCCTACGCCATTGGTTATGCAGGGCCGAGCGTGCTGCTCAGCTACGCCATTGGCGCGATCATCACCCTGCTGTTGATGGGCTGTCTGGCGGAAATGACGGTGGCCCATTCGACCTCCGGCTCGTTCGGCGCCTATGCCGAATTCTATGTCAGCCCATTGGCCGGGTTCCTGGTGCGCTATGCCTATTGGGCGGCGATTGTGCTGGCAGTGGGCACGGAAGTGACGGCGGTGGCGATGTACATGAAGTACTGGTTCGCCAACGTGCCTGAATGGATCTGGATTGTTTCGTTCTCGAGCATGTTGATCGTGCTCAACGCCATCAGCGTGAAAACCTTCGGCACCTTCGAGTACTGGTTCTCGACCATCAAGATCGGTGCGATTGTCGGCTTCATCATCCTCGCGGTGTATGTGGTGTTCGGTTCCGGCAACGCGGATTACGGCGTGCACAATTACACCGCCCACGGCGGCTTTTTTCCCAATGGTCTGCAAGGGATGTGGATTGCGGTGATCGTCTCTATCTTCAGTTATCTGAGCGTGGAAATGATCGCAGTGGCTGCCGGCGAGGCGCAGGACCCGGAGCGGGCGGTGAAGAAGGCCTTTCGCGCGACCATCGTGCGGCTGGTGGTGTTCTACCTGCTGACCCTGGCCCTGATGTTGGCGATTGTACCGTGGGTCCAGGCCGGTCAAGCGCAGAGCCCGTTCGTCACCGTCATGCAGACCATCGGTATTCCCGGCGCAACTGGCGTGATGAACTTCGTGATCCTGATTGCGGCGTTGTCGGCGATGAACAGTCAGCTCTACATCACCACCCGAATGATGTTCAGCCTGTCCCGCGGCGGTTATGCACCCAAGTCCATGGGGTTGTTGAGTAAGACCGGGATCCCGCTGAATGCCTTGTTGCTGTCGAGCTCGGGCATTGCCCTGGCAACGTTGCTC
This sequence comes from Pseudomonas sp. Tn43, assembly GCF_014192635.1. Classification (NCBI taxonomy): domain Bacteria; kingdom Pseudomonadati; phylum Pseudomonadota; class Gammaproteobacteria; order Pseudomonadales; family Pseudomonadaceae; genus Pseudomonas; species Pseudomonas sp. Tn43. The sequence continues at coordinate 10,943 of NZ_JACHYG010000003.1, read as the reverse complement.
AATGTGCTGTACCCGGAAAGCTCCTTCACCTTGATGATGGCGATCTCGATGTTCGGCGCGATCTTCACCTGGTTCATGATCTTCCTGACCCACTACTGCTTCCGTCGCTACCACGAGCGCAACGGCGGACGGAAACTGTCTTTCCGCATGCGCCTGTTCCCGTACACCACGCTATTGGGGCTGCTGCTGATGGGCGCGGTGATGATCACCACCTACTTCACCGATGCCTTCAAAATGACCTTGGTATTCGGTGTGCCTTTCCTGCTGATCCTCACGGTTGTCTACTGGATCTTCTTCAGAAAACCCAGGGCAGCCGTGGCGTTGAATCCGCTGCCGAAGGTTTAGAGGGCGCAAACATGCAATCCCGACCGGCAGTTTTCATAGACTGCCGAGTCGGCATTGATCCTGGGCCGCTATCAGTCCAACTCACACCCCTTAAGCACCAACCGGATAATCGTCTGCGCCGCCGCTTCATAGTCGGCCTCATCCAGTTTGGCCTTGCCGGTAACCGCAGTGATCTGCCAGTCAAAGTCGGCGTAGGTCTGGGTCGCGGCCCAGATGCTGAACATCAGGTGGTTGGGGTCGATGGGGGCGATCTGGCCGCGGTCGATCCAGGTCTGGATGCAGTCGATGTTGTGCCGGGCCTGGCCGTTGAGCTGCTCGACCAGGTCGGGGCTCAGGTGCGGGGCGCCGTGCATGATTTCGCTGGCGAACACTTTGGAGGCGAAGGGCAGGTCACGGGAGATGCGGATTTTCGAGCGAATGTAGCCGCTCAGCACTTCGCTGGGCACGCCATCGGCGTTGAATGGCGTCGAGGCCTGCAGGATGGGCTCGATGATGCTTTCCAGAACCTCGCGGTAGAGATTTTCCTTGGATTTGAAGTAATAGTAGACGTTAGGCTTGGGGAGCCCGGCCTTGGCCGCGATATCACTGGTTTTGGTCGCAGCGAAGCCCTTGTCGGCAAATTCTTCACTGGCGGCACGCAGGATCAGTTCTTTGTTGCGCTCGCGGATGGTGCTCATAAACCAAGGAGTTCCTTGCCTGTTCTGGCGGTTGCGCATGGTAGCACCGGCCTCGCGCGGCGCTCAAGAATGCCCCGTCTGGCCTCGGGTCGCGCTATGCTGCGCACCATTCATTCAAGAAGGAAACCTGATTCATGGCGGGAAGCAGTTTGCTGGTGCTGATCGACGACATCGCCACCGTACTGGACGATGTGGCGTTGATGACCAAAATGGCCGCGAAGAAGACCGCCGGCGTGCTTGGCGACGATCTGGCGCTCAACGCCCAGCAGGTTTCCGGCGTGCGTGCCGAACGGGAAATCCCGGTGGTGTGGGCGGTGGCCAAGGGTTCGTTCCTCAACAAACTGATCCTGGTGCCCTCGGCCTTGGCCATCAGTGCGTTCATTCCGTGGCTGGTCACGCCGTTGTTGATGGTCGGTGGCGCTTACCTGTGCTTTGAAGGCTTCGAGAAACTCGCCCACAAATTCCTCCACAGCAAAGCTGAAGATCAGGCCGAACACGCAGAACTGGTCGAGGCTGTGGCCAACCCGGCGGTCGATCTGGTGGCGTTCGAAAAGGACAAGATCAAGGGCGCGATCCGTACCGACTTCATTCTCTCGGCAGAAATCATTGCCATCACCCTGGGCACCGTGGCTGACGCTTCGCTGACCCAGCAAGTGATCGTGCTCTCGGGCATCGCCATCGTCATGACCATCGGCGTCTACGGCCTGGTGGCCGGCATCGTCAAACTCGACGACCTCGGTCAGTGGCTGGCCCTCAAGCCCGGGCAAATGGCCAAAAGCATCGGCGGCGGAATTCTGCGTGCGGCACCGTACATGATGAAAAGCCTGTCGGTGATCGGCACCGCGGCGATGTTTTTGGTCGGCGGCGGGATTCTGACCCATGGCGTGCCGGTGGTTCATCACTGGATCGAGAGTGTCAGCGCGGGGGCTGGCAGTGGCGGGTTTATCGTGCCGACGTTGCTCAATGCCGTGGCCGGGATTGTGGCGGGTGCGGCGGTGTTGGTTGGGGTTATGCTCGTGAGCAAAATCTGGAAAACGCTGAAAAGATAAGAAACTCTCTGCGCCCACATCCCTATCAGACTGTTCCTACAGGAGTTTCTTGGGCGCTCTCGTAAAATCCGCTCCGCTATTTGGCCGGTAATAGTCCAAATAGATTTCTGGTCGCTAAAGGATTTTGGGATGAAGTGGTATTTGTACGCATTGAAAAAGTATGCAACGTTCAAGGGGCGTGCCAGCAGAAAAGAGTTCTGGATGTTTTTTCTTGTGGAAACTTGTTTCCAAGTTCTATTTTTCGCAGTAGGTTTCGCCACCGAATTGAACAAAGAACCCTATTTTTTACTGATACTTCCAATCTATGGAGTTCTGACCGCTTGCCCTCGGTTAGCGCTGATTTGGCGCAGGTATCACGACATGAACAAAAGCGGGGTTAATTTCTTCTGGGTGGCTGTACCCCTTGTTGGACCGTTCGTTCTTCTTATCATGTTGGCGGCTAGCGGCACCAAAGGAGAAAATGACTACGGCCCGGATCCATTGGAGTCGCAGGTTGTTCATGCTTGATCGTTTTTTAACGTGTAGCTGATGAGCGACAAAGAAAAAAAGGCCATTCGACCCAAATCGAATGGCCTTTTTTGTTGCCGTTGGAATTACTCGGCGACCTGCAGCTTGCGCGATTCGGTGTATACGTAACGCACTTTTTCATACTCGAACGGTGTGTTCAGCTGGCCGTAGCGGAAGCTGTTCTGATAGCGCCTGTCGATGGTGCGCAGTGCCAGGACTTCCGGATGGTTGGAGCTGACTTCGGCTACGTTCAGGAAGTTGATCGCCGACTCGCCGGTGTAATCCACCACCAGGCCTGCAGTGTCGCGCAGGTTCGACGGACCGAGGATCGGCAGCACGAAATAGGCGCCACCCGGTACGCCGTAGAAGCCCAATGTCTGACCGAAGTCTTCGCTCTGGCGCGGCAGCCCCATGGCGGTAGCCGGATCCCACAGGCCGGCAACCCCGATGGTGGTGTTGAGCAACAGGCGCGCGGTGGTTTCCATCGAACGCTGCCCTTTGAATTGCAGCAGGCTGTTCATCAGGTTTGGCACATCACCAACGTTATTGAAGAAGTTGCTGACGCCGGTGCGCAGGAAGCTTGGGGTGATGTAGCGATAGCCGTTGACCACGGGCAGGAACACCCATTGATCGAAACGGTAGTTGAAGTGGTAAACGCGGCGGTTCCACTCTTCCAGCGGGTCGTAAACGTTCAATGCATTGAGCGTCGAACGTTCGAATTCCCGTTGATCCAGCCCCGGGTTGAATTTGAGTTTGCTCAGCGGTTGCTTGAAGCCGTCACTATCGACCACCACAGGTGCATTGGCTTTGCTGTTGTCGGCGTTGGCGACGCCTGCACAGAGTAACGCTGCGATCAGCAGAAGGTATTTAGCCACGGAAAAACTCCAGCATGGCATCGCTGTTGACGCGATAGTTGAGGTTGCCGCAATGGCCGCCCAATGGATAAACAGTCAAACGGTCGCCGAAGGTGCGACGCAGAAACCCCAGGTCGCCAGGGCCGAGAATCACGTCGTCGGCATTGTGCATGACGGAGATTTTCGGGCTGTCGTGCAGATAATCCTTGAGTGCATACAGACTGACTTGATCAATCAGTTGCAGCAGGCTGCCGCCATCGGTGCGGGCACGCCACATCGGGATGACCTGTTCGGTGAGGTAGCAATCGAAGTCGCATTGCAGTGCGCGTTTTAGGAACGGCGTAAGCGTGGTGCCTTCGGTGATCGGGTATTTCGGTGGCGTGATCAGGCCACGACGGTTGATCAGGTCCGAGGTGAAGGCGATGTCGGCCGCCGAGAAACGGAACGAAGTGCCAATCAGCATGGCCATCTGCTCGTTGCTCAAGTGCTGCTTGGACTGCTGGAAGTCATAGAGCAGGGCATCGTTGAGGTCGATGTAACCCTTCTGTTGGAAGTAGCGGGTCAGTTTGTCCAGCACCAGTTCATAGAAGGTGGTGGTGTTGTTGATGCCTTTCACCTCTGTCTGTACCAGCTTGTCCAGGTTAGTGACCGAGGTGTAAAGGTTGACCGGTGGGTTGAGCAGCAAGACTTTCTTGAAATTGAAACTGCGGCGGGTTTCATCCAGGTGCGCCACAAAAGCCGCATCCAGGGCACCGAGGCTGTAGCCGCTCAGGTAATACTCGGTGATCGGCAGTTTCGGGTTTTGCGCCCGCACGGCCTGCATCACCCGATACATGTCTTCGGCATCTTCCTTGGTCACGCCGGGGGTGGCGAAGCGCGAGGCGGCGGTCATGAAATCGAAGCTGGTGGGCGACGACAACTGGACCACGTGATAGCCGGCCTTGTAATAGAGCTTTTTCAAGTACTCATTGAGAGTGCTGTCATAGCGCGCACCTGTGCCGGAGATCAGGAAAATCAGTGGTGCGGGTTGATCCTGCGTGGCGATGCGGTAGGTGAGTTTCTTTACCGGCCAGAAGTTGTCCGGCAGGCTGAACTCACGCTCGGGGCGCAACGTGACGCTGCGATCCTCCTGATTGATGTCGTCGTCTAGCGGCAGTTCCGGGCGTAACTCCGGCGGTGTCGTGGCGATGGTTGCCTCGAACGGGTTGGTCAGGGGGTAGCCGTAACTGGCGGCATCAATGTCGGCCGCCAGGGCGGACGCACTTAAAATCAAGCCGCCAAACAAGGCGGCGCAGCGCAAGGAACGGAGCATGACTAGATCCCTTAGAGGAAGGTGCCGGATGAAGTTCGCAGGCTATGACCATCGGATGTGCGTCAAAGTGCCATGCGTCGGCACCAAACAGGCCTGATTTCGGAGCAATGGTAGCTGGACGATACACTTTGCAGCCATCCGATGAACAGTTATCTGTTGATGTCATTGATGACGGTTGATGTCACTTGCTTACTGCGGGCAGGGGATTAAGCTGGCCGCCGATTTCATTGATTGGAGTGCTTCATGTCCCGCCGTTTGCCTGTGATGCTGTTGCTCGTTCTTCTGCCATTGTGGCTGGTTGCCAGTTATGGCGCGCGTTATGGCTTCATGGAGGATGCGCAATGGGTCGGCATCTGCGCTGATGAAGCCAGTCGCTGGGAATGCGTGGTGCGCTCAAACCTCGGGCTGATGATTCATTTCAAGGTACTGGGCTGGACAGCGCTCGGCGCGGCGCTGATCGGCTTCATCCTGCCGGGACGGGCAGGGTGGTGGCTGGCGGTACTGGCGCTGGTGTTCGGGTTGCCGGCGCTGGCGTTGTACAACACTACCTTGGCGGTGTTTGCGGTGGTGATTGCGGCTTTGCGTCTGGTCCGGGCATCTCGTAGCGCCTGATCGGCAGCCTTCGCGGGCAAGCCTTGCTCCTACAGTTTAGAGTCGTTCGCAACTATCACGGTCGACATCAATCTGTAGGAGCGAGGCTTGCCCGCGAAGAGACCCGCAAGCACGCTGAAGATCAGCCCTTGCGAACCCGCAAGCTGCGCCACAACGCCGCCACCATCAACACACTCACCAGCGCCCAACCCCAGGCCTGCTGGTTGTGCACACCTTCTTGATACAGTTGCGGCGCAATGCCGGCGCCGATGATGAAGGTCAGCAGGGCAATTTCCCGACGCGGCACACTGACCGGACGGCACAGGTACACCAGCGCCGGCAGGATGAACGCGACACTCGGGAAGCTGCGATAACGCGGGTCGAACACCAGTTCCAGCATCATCACCGCCGCGGCAAAACCTGCCGTTGCCAGCCACCAGCCGGCGCGACGCTCCAGTGCATTGAAGGCCCGTCCACGCCAGCCGGTCCGGGCGCTCAAGGTCAGCGCGGCATGGGCCAGCACCAACAGATTCAACCCCGTCAGCAAAGCGACCCATAGCCATTCACTGGCGAACCGTGTGGTCACGCGCGCCAGATCTCCCCAGGCACCCATCGAACAGGCGGCCAGTGCGCCGAGCAGCGGCAACACCAGCGCCGCGCGGGTGCTGCGAACGCGACCGCCGAGGATCAGCGTACCGATGAAGATCAAGCCACCCACCGCCAGCCAATGCGGCCAGTACGGTACGTTCGAGACCGGTCCGGCAAGTACGCCTTTATCCTGGCGATTGGCGTCGAACAATCCCCAATAACCCCCGACTGCTCCTTCGCTGGCGCGTTTCCAGGGCTGGTCGAATGCCTCGATCAGGTTGTAATGCCAGCCTTGCTGTTCGGCCATGCTCACAAAGCTGCGAATGAACCTGGCTTCGTTGACCCGGCTCGGCAAAGCGGTTTCGCGCTGACGGCCTTCGCTCGGCCAACCGGTTTCGCCAATCATTACGTCTTTGGGGGCGAATTTGTTGCCGAACACCTGACGCACTTCGGCCACATGCTGCAGCGCGGCGTCGATGTTCGACGGATCATCTTCCCAGTACGGCAGTAAATGGATGGTCAGGAAGTCCACCGCCGGAGCGATTTCGGGATGCTGGAGCCAGAACTCCCAGACGTCGGCGTAGGTCACCGGTTGTTTGACCTGGCTTTTGACCTTGTTAATCAGCGTCGCCAACTGTGCCCCGGTGACTTCCTTGCGCAGCAGGGTTTCGTTACCTACGATCACTGAGGTCACTACATCGGGGTTGGCATTGGCCGAGGCGATCAGCAGGTCAACCTCTTTTGCGGTGTCCACCGGGTTGCTGTTGACCCAGGCGCCGATCATCAGCTTCAAGCCGTGCTTGCGTGCAAGGTCAGGCAGGGCTTCCAGGCCGGTCATGGAATAGGTGCGGATGCATTCGAAACGGGTTGCCAGCAAGGCGAGATCGGCGTCCATGCGCTCGGGGCGCAGTTTGAACGGCACATCGAACGGCGATTGGTCTTTGTCGAACGGGGTGTAGGAGGCGCATTGCAGCTTGTGCGTCGCGCTGGCCACGTCCGGCAGAGTCACCGGTTTGCCAAGTCCATACCAGAAGCCACCGAGGGCAAAAAGCCCCAGCAGGCAAGCAAATAAATAAGCAAAAAAAGGAAAGCGGGATGTCGCGGGCATGGTCAGGCCGTCTGGGAACAAAGCCGCGCATGTTACCTGCATTTGTTCCGCGCTTGGTGGCCCGCATAATTTTGACATGCAAAGTTCAGGCGGGCTGGCGGACGGATTTGCGCCGGTTGCAGTTAATGGCCTTCTGATGTCGTTTCTCGATGCCTTGAGGTCGCTGGCAGAGCAGGTCGCAGTGGGCGGGGGGTTGATTATCGACGCGTCAGTGCTCTCATATAAAATCGCGCTGATGGTCGGACGGTTTGCGGTGAGGCGTGATGGGGCGCTGTGCACCATAACAATACGTTGAGCGGCTCGGCATCCGTCGAGCGCAGCACTTTCGGGGAAGTAACGATGAAGATGCGACGACTCTTGGGCGCAGGTGCCGCTTTGGTGCTGGCGATCAGTTCTACGATGGCCAGTGCTGAAGGCAAGGCAGTGACGATCGGTTATGTAGACGGCTGGTCGGACAGCGTCGCCACGACCAACGTGGCCGCGGAAGTGATCAGACAGAAACTCGGTTATGACGTGAAGCTGCAAGCGGTTGCCACCGGGATCATGTGGCAAGGTGTAGCCACTGGCAAACTCGACGCCATGCTGTCGGCGTGGCTGCCCGTGACTCACGGTGAATACTGGACCAAGAACAAGGATCAGGTCGTCGATTACGGCCCGAACTTCAAGGATGCAAAAATCGGCCTGATCGTGCCGGAGTACGTCAAGGCCAAGTCTATTGCCGATCTGAAAACCGACGACAGCTTCAAAAATCGTATCGTCGGTATCGATGCCGGTTCAGGCGTAATGCTCAAAACCGATCAGGCCATCAAGGACTACGGTCTGGACAACTACACCCTCAAGGCCAGTTCTGGCGCCGGCATGATTGCCGAGTTGACCCGTGCCGAGAAGAAAAACGAATCCATTGCCGTCACCGGTTGGGTGCCACACTGGATGTTCGCCAAGTGGAAACTGCGTTTCCTGGAAGATCCGAAAGGCGTTTACGGTGCGGCTGAAACCGTCAATAACATCGGTAGCAAGGGCCTGGAAGCCAAGGCACCTGAAGTCGCGAAGTTCCTGAAGAACTTCCAGTGGTCTTCGAAAGACGAAATCGGCGAAGTCATGCTGGCGATTCAGGAGGGTGCCAAGCCTGAAGCCGCAGCGAAGGATTGGGTAGCCAAACACCCGGATCGCGTTGCCGACTGGGTCAAATAATTTGATCTGAAACGTCTAGTCAGCACCTCCCAAGGCCCCTTGGCATTTTTGCCAAGGGGCCTTTTGCTTTTTCATGTGTTTGATACATGCGGGAGAAATGAAGACTCGGTCATGTCGTTCTAATACTAAGGTCGTCTGGAACCTGTCCGGCAGCCGCATAAAGTGGATCACGTTCCAACTTAATCTGTGCTGCGAGGATAAAAACAATGAACGACAGCATTTACCTCTCGATTCAAAACAGCTCGCGTTTCAAAGAGCTGGTCAGCAAGAGAGAACGATTCGCCTGGATTCTTTCAGCGATCATGCTTGGGCTGTACTCCGGATTCATTCTTTTGATTGCTTACGGACCGCATATCCTGGGCGCAAAAATCAGCCCCGAGTCCTCAATTACCTGGGGCATTCCAATCGGGGTCGGGCTGATCGTTTCGGCCTTTATCCTGACAGGCATCTACGTGCGACGTGCCAACGGCGAATTCGACGACTTGAACAATGCAATTCTCAAGGAGGCTCAGCAATGATCCGGCGTCTAATGGCTCTATTGAGCATCGCAGCCTTTGCACCTGGCGCCTGGGCGGCTGAAGCCCTGACGGGTGCGGTACAGAAACAACCCCTCAACGTTTCCGCGATCCTGATGTTCGTGGCATTCGTGGGTGCAACCCTGTGCATCACTTATTGGGCATCCAAGCGTAACAACTCGGCGGCCGACTACTATGCGGCGGGCGGCAAGATCACCGGTTTCCAGAACGGCTTGGCGATCGCCGGTGACTACATGTCCGCGGCGTCCTTCCTGGGTATTTCCGCGCTGGTGTTCACCTCCGGCTACGACGGCCTGATCTACTCGATCGGCTTCCTGGTGGGCTGGCCGATCATTCTGTTTCTGATCGCCGAGCGCCTGCGTAACCTGGGCAAGTACACCTTTGCCGACGTGGCGTCCTACCGCCTGGGGCAAACACAGATCCGCTCGCTGTCGGCCTGTGGTTCGCTGGTGGTGGTGGCGTTCTACCTGATTGCGCAAATGGTGGGTGCCGGCAAGCTGATTCAGCTGCTGTTTGGCCTGGACTACCACGTTGCGGTGATCCTGGTGGGGATCCTGATGTGCGCCTACGTGCTGTTCGGCGGCATGCTGGCGACCACCTGGGTACAGATCATCAAGGCGGTGCTGTTGCTGTCCGGTGCCTCGTTCATGGCGCTGATGGTAATGAAGCACGTCAACTTCGACTTCAATGCGCTGTTCTCCGAGGCGATCAAGGTTCACCCTAAAGGTGAGGCGATCATGAGCCCGGGCGGCTTGGTGAAGGATCCGATCTCGGCGTTCTCCCTCGGCCTGGCGCTGATGTTCGGTACCGCTGGCCTGCCGCACATCCTGATGCGCTTCTTCACCGTGAGCGATGCTAAAGAAGCGCGTAAAAGCGTGCTGTATGCAACTGGCTTCATTGGCTACTTCTACATCCTGACCTTCATCATCGGTTTCGGCGCGATCCTGCTGGTCAGCACCAACCCGGCCTTTAAAGATGCGGCTGGCGCGCTGATGGGCGGCAACAACATGGCGGCGGTGCACTTGGCCAACGCGGTGGGTGGCAGTGTGTTCCTGGGCTTCATCTCGGCGGTGGCGTTCGCAACCATCCTGGCGGTGGTGGCGGGTCTGACCCTGGCGGGTGCTTCGGCGGTGTCCCATGACCTGTACGCCAGTGTGATAAAGAAGGGCAAGGCCAATGAGAAGGACGAGATCCGCGTCTCGAAAATCACCACCATCGCTCTGGCGGTGCTGGCGATCGGCCTGGGCATTCTGTTCGAGAAGCAGAACATCGCGTTCATGGTGGGCCTGGCGTTCTCCATCGCGGCGAGCTGCAACTTCCCGGTGCTGCTGCTTTCCATGTACTGGAAGAAGCTGACGACGCGTGGTGCGATGGTCGGCGGCTGGCTGGGGCTGGTCAGTGCCGTTGGCTTGATGGTGTTGGGGCCAACCATCTGGGTGCAGATCCTGGGTCACGAGAAGGCGATCTTCCCGTATGAATACCCGGCGCTGTTTTCGATGATCATTGCCTTTGTCGGTATCTGGTTCTTCTCGATCACCGATAAGTCGGCCGAGGGTGTGAACGAACGCGCGCTGTTCTTCCCGCAGTTTGTCCGTTCGCAGACCGGGTTGGGGGCGAGCGGGGCGGTTTCGCACTAAGGCTTTGAGTTTCTATATATAAGCTGAGCCACACAAAATGCCCCGGTCGAGAGATTGGGGCATTTTTTATTGGGGGGTATCGGGTTCTGATCGTGTACATATCCGTTTCTGCGGTAGCGCCGGCCGGCGGTTATCGCCCGCCCTTGTAGGAGCGAGGCTGAACTGGTCAACTAATTTTGGACACCAGTTACGGTTTTATGCTGCCAGTTTCTCCATAGCTACCGGCGACCGGTAGTCGTTGTAGCTATGGAGCTTGACGTTGTTGTAACGCATCACATAACGCTGCACATCCACCCGCGCCTCATGTTCCGAGCGGTAGCCATCTTCTGGCACCCACTCTGACTTGAGGCTTCCAAAGAAACGCTCCATCGGAGCGTTGTCCCAGCACTCACCTTTGCGACTCATGCTCTGCAGGAGGCCATGTTTGCGCATTTCTTTCCTGAATTTATGACTGGTGTATTGGCAGCCCTGGTCAGAGTGAAACAGCACCTCTTTTGGCCGGCCTCGTAGGTCGACCGCCATCCGCAACGCTTCGCAGGTCAGCGTGG